>JAZKDH010000009.1:11187-17558 GCA_040387665.1 Pseudomonadota bacterium
CGGACGCGGTTCGTGGTAGAAGTCGCTGAGCAGCGCGTAGTCACCGCGCAGCGTCACGTCGGTGTCCTCGCCAATCGGGAAGGTATACTGCCCGCTGACGTTGACCGAGTGCTTGGGCGCACGAACGAGGACGGTGTTCGAATAGTCTACTCCCGCCGGTCCGACGTACTTGCTGTACTTCGCGTTGGTGTAGGCATAGCCGAGGTTGAAGGTCAGGCCCTTGGTCGGCTCGAGCGTGACGTCCAGTTCGGCGCCATCGACCTTGCTGCTCGCGGCGTTGGAGATCAGGCTGGGCGTGTTGCCACCGCCGAGATCGACCACGGTCGAGACCTGAAGATCGCGGTAGTTGTAGTGGTAGACCGCCGCATTGATCCGCGCCGCGCCATCCAGCCACACCGACTTGATCCCCGCTTCGAAAGCATCAAGCTTTTCCGGACGGAATACCAGTGCGGCCTGTGCCGCGGAAAGCGGCGTGTACTGGTAGCCGCCCGACTTGAACCCGCGGCTCCAGCTGGCGTAGAAGTTCAGATCGCGTGTAGGCTGCCACGACAGCACGACGCGCGGGTCGAACGAGCGGAACTTCACGCTAGGGTTGACCTGCACGAACGCTGCAGTGACGAGCGGCTGGGCGTCGGTGGTGGTACCCCGCAGGGTTGCTTGCTTGAGGTCCTGGGTCCAGCGGCCGCCCAGCGTCAGATCGACCGTGTCGGTGACGTGGATTGCTGCCTGGCCGAACGCCGCGATGCTTTCGGTCCGGTAGTTGCCGTTGGTGGTATCGACCTGCGGGGTCATGCCATCCAGCGATGCCTGCGCCGGGACGCTGTCCACGCCGAACTGGAACGTGTCCTGGTGGAAGCTAGTGTCCTTGTAATAGTAGACGCCCAAAATCCAGTCGATCCGGCCGCCGAGCGACAGCGCGCCCTCCGGCTCCGACACAAAGCGCAGTTCCTGCGAGAACTGCTTCGAGGTCTCGTCGCTGATCTGGCGGATCACGTCGAGGTTAGTGTTGTCGAAGTCGCGATCGTCCGTGTACTTCAGCTTGCGGTACGAAGTGACCGAAACGAACGTACCTACGCCCAGATCGAGCGCCGCCTTGCCGGTGAAAGCATCGATGTGGCGGTCATAGGCCGGATCGCTGGTGTAATACTGCGCAAACGGATCGGCCGAGCGGATCGGCGGGGTGACGTCCGAACGGTCCAGCAGGATGCTGTTCGGGTTGGCGACAGTGCCTTGGCTGACACCCTGGAACGACGGGCCCTCGTCACGCACCAGTTCGCCGATCAGGTCGATCTTGAGGTTCTCGGTGGGGTTCAGCTCCAGCCGGGCGCGGCCGCCGTAGTTGTCGAGCCCCTGGGCCTTGTTCCCGGTGGTCAGGTTGGTGATGTACCCTTCGCGGTACGAACGCCAGCCGGCGAGACGCGCCTTGATCGCGTCACCCGCAATCGGGCCGGAAACGGCGGCGAACAGCTCGTAGCTGTCATAGTTGCCGATGCCGGCTTCGCCCTCGACGTGAAAATCGCTGGTCGGTGCCTTGGTGATCACGTTGACCGCGCCGCCGATGGTGTTGCGGCCATAGAGCGTGCCCTGCGGACCCTTCAGCACTTCGACGCGTTCGATATCCTTGAGCACGCCCAGCACGCCGCCGGTGCGGCCCAGGTAGCTTTCATCGACGAACACGCCGACCGACGATTCCGAACCCGGATCGAACTGGCGCGTACCGATGCCGCGGATGTAAAGCTGCGGACGGCTGGCGCCGAAACCGCCGGCGTAGAAGCCGGGGACGCGCGGCGCGATGTTGCTGATGTCGAGCACGCCGGCGGCCCGCAGCGCCTGGCTGTCGAGCGCGGAGATCGTGGCCGGAATATCCTGAAGGCGTTCCGAACGGCGCTGCGCGGTAACGACGATGTCGGTCGCGCTGTATTCTTCAGCGGGTGCGTCGGTAGCTGCCTGCGGCTGCTCCTGAGCTGCGGCGAGCGGCGCATATCCGAGCGTGGTTCCCGCCAGAAGCGCAGAAACGATAACCTGCTTTACGTTCACTTGGATTTCCCTCCCATTGAAGACGCGCAATTGCTCATCGCGTCGGAGCTATTGGCTCTCGCGAATTGGCCCGAGGCCCGTATAACATGACATCTGTCCGGTAAACCGGTTTATTTGATTCCCGCGTAATTCGATGCGGCCGTTCCGGTCCTGTCGGCAGAACCGCAATCCGTGCCCGACCCCATCTCCGCGCGCTCCGTTCGGCTTCTAAAACCCGTTGTTTCAACGCGTTTGACTTCAAGGGCGCGATTTATATCCGGTCGGGCGTCCATTCAATGCCTCTCGCCCAGCGCCGACGTTTCCGCGCCCGGCTGTGGCCGTGATGCAACGGTTCCAACGCAGCGCTGCCAGTAAGATGAGTTCACATAAGTGAATTGTTGTCGATTGGATGGCGCCCGGGGGCGGCCGGGCATAGGACCGGGGCATACGACGATCAACGCAGGGAGCGCGCAGTGCAGGCATATCGCATCATCGAATGGGGGCGACCGGCAGAGTTCGTCGACGTGCCCGTTCCGAATCCGCGTGCGGGGGAAGTGCTGGTGCGGATGCGCGGCGCGGGGCTGTGCCGGTCGGACCTTGACATGATCGACGCGCAGCCAGGCAGTCAGCCCTATGCCGCCGCGGTTCCGGCCGGATTTACGCTGGGGCATGAGAATGCGGGCATCGTCGAGATGCTGGGCGACGGGGTGACCGACCTGAAGCCGGGTGACGGCGTTGTGGTCCATCACATGCACAGCTGCGGGCACTGCGAATTCTGCCACCATGGGCACGAGCAAAGCTGCCGCACCTTTGCCCGCGGCGCGATCGGCATGACGCGGGGCGTCGGCATCGACGGCGGACTTGCGCAGTTCATGATCGTTCCTCGGCACGAACTGGTGTCGCTCGGCTCGCTCGATCCGGTGATGGTCGCGCCGCTGACCGACGCCGGGGTCACATCGTATCGCGCGGTCAAGTCGGTGCTTGGCCGGCTGGTGCCGGGGTCCAACGCGGTGGTGATTGGCTTGGGCGGCCTGGGCGCCTACGCCGTCCAGTTCCTCAAGCTGCTTTCGCCGGCGACGGTCTATGCGCTTGACCAGACCGAGCGGCGCCTGGCGGACGGGCTGCGCTATGGGGCCGATCACTGCCTGCTGTCCGACGGACATGCCGCCGAAGCTATCATGGACATGACCGGCGGGCGGGGAGCGGACGCGATCATCGACCTGGTGGGAAGCAACAGCACCCTCGCGCTGGCGGCAGCAGTTTCGCGCCCGCACGGCAAGATCGTTCTGGTCGGGCTTGAAGGTGGCACGCTGCAGGTCGGCTGGGGCACGATCGCGACGACGTGCGAATTCGCAGTATCACTGGGCAGCACCCGGGCGGATCTGCGCGAGGTCTGCGACCTTGCGGCACAAGGCCGGCTGATCATCGACCTTGAACGCTTCTCTTTCGGCAAAGTAGAGGCGGCGTATGCCAAGCTGCGCGACGGGGAACTGACCGGGCGCGCCGTTATCACATTCGACTGAGCAGGCGCCGAGCTGTTCACAGATGTGAACGTTGGTGCTGATGCGCGCTGGGTGCTGGCGCACGCGGCATTGGCAGATTAACCTGCCTGAGCAGTACAAGCGCGCACACCGCCGGCGCGGCTGCAATACCGTTCCGGGATGGAGAGGACAGTGAGCGAATGATCGGCCGGCAACCAGCCGAACCAGCGGGGCGCGCGGGATGAATATCTGCGTGTTCGGAGGAGGCGCTATCGGCGGCTTGATCGCGGCCAAGCTAAGCCAGGTGCCGAACGTCACGGTATCGATGATCGCGCGGGGCGAGCAGCTTGCCGCAGTGCGCGCGAACGGGATCGAGCTCCATTCGCCTACCGGCAACGTCAACGCCCGGATCCTTGCGACCGACGATCCGCGCGAACTCGGCCCGCAGGACTATGTCTTCATCACGCTAAAATCGCACCAGGTGCTGTCCGCCGTGCCGCAGATCACCGCGCTGCTGGGGCCAGACACCGTGGTGCTTCCGCCCACGACCGGCATTCCCTATTGGTATTTCCACGATCTACCCGGGCAGGCCCCGCGATCGATCGACCGGCTGGATCCTGGCGCGCGGCTGTGGAACGCGCTCCCCGTCAGCCAGGTCCTTGGTGTGGTCTACTGGTTCGCGTGCGAAGGCACCGCGCCGGGAGTGGTGCATCACGATGGATCCAGCGTGCGCATGCCGGTCGGCGAACCCGATGGCTCGCTGTCCCCGCGTCTTCGGCGCTTGGCGGACGTGCTGGCGGCCGCCGGGTTTGATTCTCCGGCCGTGGACAACATCCGCGCGTGGATCTGGATCAAGATGATCAGCAGCCTGGCGTGGAACCCGGTGGCGGTGCTGACCCGCGCCACGCTGGGCGAGATCATTGCCGAGCCGCGGCTGGTCGACATGGTTCACCGCATGATGGCCGAGGCCGACACGGTTGCCGCCCGGCTGGGTGCGCCCGCCCCGCTCACGATCGACGAACGCATCGCGATCGCGCGCAACGCCAGCGGCCACAGGATGTCGATGCTGCAGGACGTAGAGCGCGGCCGTCCGCTGGAGCTGGACGTGCTGGTCGATTCGATCGAGGCAATGCGCGAGATCGCCGATCTGCCCACCCCGACCATCGCCGATGTCTATGCGCTGCTGAAGCTGCACGTCGCGAGCATGCGCAGCGCCGGGCAGATCGCGCGATGAGGGCGGGAGTGGAACAACTATGACCGATTACATCATCGTGGGCGGCGGATCGGCCGGATGCGTGCTGGCCAACCGGCTTAGCGCCGATCCGTCGGTATCGGTCACGCTGATCGAGGCGGGCCCTGAAAGCAACAGCGTGTTCTACCGTATGCCGGCGGGGTTCTTCCGCCTGATGCAGACCGGCAAGGGCAACTGGAACTATGAAACCACGCCGCAGCCGGGCCTCAACGGGCGCACGATGTACGTGCCGCGCGGCAAGGTGCTGGGCGGCAGCAGCGCGATCAACGGACTGGTCCACGTGCGCGGCAACCCCGGCGATTTTGACCGCTGGGCCCAGATGGGCAATCGCGGCTGGTCGTTTGCAGACTGCCTGCCTTTCTTCAAGCGCTCCGAAAACTATGCCGGCGGAGCGTCTGAATTTCATGGCGATAAAGGGCCGATGAAAGTATCGGAAGGGCCTGCGCTGTCGGCGATGAGCCCGGTTGCCAAGGCGATGGTCGAAGCGGGGGTCGAAGCCGGGCACCGCTACAATCCTGACCAGAACGGCGCATTCCAGGACGGGTTCGGCCCCGCCAGCGGCAACTTCGGCGACGGCATCCGGCAGAGTGCGTATGCGTGCTATGTCCGCCGGGTGCTGGACCGCCCCAACCTGTCCGTGTTGACCGGCGCGCAAGTCAGCCGCATCGTCGTTTCCGGCGGCCGCGCCACCGGGGTTGAATACGTCCGCGGCGGCAGAAGGCAAACGCTCACCGCGGCGCGCGAGGTGATCCTGTCCGGCGGCGCCATCCATTCCCCGCAGATCCTGCAACTGTCGGGCATCGGCGATCCCGAACTGCTGGCCCAGCACGGCATTCCAGTTATCGCGGCGCTGCGTGCGGTGGGCGAAAATCTCAAGGATCACCTTGCGGTCACGGTGCAGGAAACGATGACCCAGCCGTGGGGCGCGCTGGCTTATGTGCAGCCGCTCGCCGCGGCCAAGGCGCTGCTGCAATACATGTTCTTCAAATCCGGCCCCACGCTCAGCAACGGGCTTGAGGCGATGGCCTTCGTCAAGAGCCGCCCCGATCTGGCATACCCTGATATCCAGTACCACCTGCCGCTGCTGATGTATTCGGACCATGGCCGCCAGATCGTGCAGCGCGAAGGGTTCATGTTCCACTCCACCGATTGCCAGCCGGACAGCCGCGGATCGGTGCGCATCCGCTCAGCCAGTGTGGCGGACGCGCCGGTGATCGATCCGAAGTACCTGAGCAGCGACGAAGACATGCGCGCGCTGCGGGCGGCGATCCGCATCGCCCGCGAGGTAATCGCCCAGCCGGCGCTGGCCGACTTGCGCGGCGAGGAGCTTGCGCCGGGGCCGGACTGCACCAGCGACGCGGACCTGGACGCCTACATCCGCAGCACGGCCATCAGCGTCTATCATCACGTTGGCACCTGCCGGATGGGGCCGGACCCCACCGACAGCGTGGTTGCGCCCGATCTCAAGGTCCACGGGCTCGACGGCCTGCGCGTTGTCGATGCCTCGATCATGCCGGATATCATCACCGGCAACACCAACGCCGCCACGATCATGATCGCCGAGAAAGCCGGCGACCTGATCCTTGGCCGGTCCTCCGCAGGAGAATAAGCATGGCTACGAT
>JAZKDH010000010.1:0-14130 GCA_040387665.1 Pseudomonadota bacterium
GGGCGCTATTCTTCGCCCATGCGCAGCGCGGCGATGAACGCTTCCTGCGGGATCTGGACGTTGCCGTATTCGCGCATCCGCTTCTTGCCTTCCTTCTGCTTTTCCAGGAGCTTCTTCTTGCGGCTGATGTCGCCGCCATAGCATTTGGCGGTCACGTCCTTGCGCATCGCGCTGATCGTTTCGCGGGCAATCACCTTGGCCCCGATCGCGGCCTGGATCGGAATTTTGAACATGTGGCGCGGGATCAGATCCTTCAGCCGCTCGACCAGCCCGCGCCCGCGGCTGTCGGCCTGGCTGCGATGGACGATCATGCTCAGCGCATCGACCGGTTCGTTGTTCACCAGGATGTTCATCATCACCAGGTCACCTTCGCGCAGCCCGATCTGCTCATAGTCAAAGCTGGCGTAGCCGCGGCTGATCGACTTCAGCCGGTCATAGAAATCGAACACCACTTCGTTCAACGGCAATTCGTACTGCACCTGTGCGCGGCCCCCCACATAAGTCAGCCCCAGCTGCATTCCGCGCCGGTCCTGGCATAGCTTGAGGATGCTGCCGAGGTATTCGTCCGGGGTATAGATCGTGGCCTTGATCCACGGTTCTTCCATGTCGCGGATCTTGACCTGGTCGGGCATGTCCGACGGGTTGTGCAGGTACTGCGTGGTGCCGTCGTTCATCGTCAGGCGATAGACCACCGAAGGCGCGGTGGTGATCAGGTCGAGATCGTACTCGCGGCTCAGGCGCTCCTGGATGATCTCCAGATGCAGCAGGCCCAGGAACCCGCAGCGAAAGCCGAACCCCAGCGCGGCCGAGCTTTCCATCTCGAAGCTGAAGCTGGCGTCGTTCAGGCGCAGCCTGGCGATGCTCTCGCGCAGTTTTTCAAAATCGGCCGCGTCCACCGGGAACAGCCCGCAGAACACCACCGGCTGAACTTCCTTGAAGCCGGGCAGCGCGGTGGTCGAGCCGTTCTTGACCGTGGTGATCGTGTCGCCGACGCGGGCCTGCGCAACTTCCTTGATCTGCGCGGTAATGAACCCGATCTCGCCGGGGCCAAGCTCGGGCAGTTGCTCGATCTTGGGGCGGAAGCAGCCCACGCGGTCGATCAGATGCTCGGTCCCTCCGGCCATGAACCGGACCTGCAGGCCCTTCCTGATCACCCCGTCGATCACCCGGACCAGAATGACCACGCCCAAATACGGATCGTACCAACTGTCGACCAGCATCGCGGTGAGCGGGGCATTGCGGTCGCCGGTGGGCGGGGGGATGCGGGTAACCACGGCCTCCAGCACTTCGGCGATGCCGATGCCGCTTTTCGCGCTCGTCAGCACTGCGTTGCTTGCGTCCAGCCCGATGATCTCTTCGATCTGGGCCTTGACCCGCTCGGGCTCGGCCGCCGGCAGGTCGATCTTGTTGATGACCGGCACGATTTCGTGATCGTGCTCGATCGACTGATATACGTTCGCCAGCGTCTGCGCCTCTACCCCCTGCGCGGCGTCCACCACCAGCAGCGCCCCTTCGCACGCCGCCAGGCTGCGGCTGACTTCATACGCGAAGTCGACGTGGCCCGGGGTGTCCATCAGGTTGAGTTCATACTCCTCGCCGTCGTCCGCGATATAGCGCAGGCGCACCGTCTGGGCCTTGATCGTGATTCCGCGTTCGCGCTCGATGTCCATGCTATCAAGCACTTGTGCGCTCATTTCGCGCTCCGACAGGCCGCCGGTGTACTGGATCAGGCGGTCAGCCAGGGTGGATTTGCCGTGATCGATATGGGCGATGATGGAAAAATTGCGGATCTTGGCAAGCTCGGTCATGCGCGCCCGTTAGCAGCGCTGCACCACCCTGTCACCACGGCGTGCGCGGGGGGCGGCCATCGCGCTATGCCGGGTGCCGGGGCGATGATATGACCGGTCGCAGCAAGGGAGCGGACCGTGGTGCGTGCAGGTATCAATGCCGGGCTCTGTGGCGGTTAATCCCAGTCCCGACGACCGGCGGATTGCCCAGTACGACCTGCTCGTGGTCGGCGGCGGGATCAACGGGACGGGGATTGCCCGCGACGCCGCCGGGCGGGGCATGGATGTCCTGCTGGTCGAACAGCACGATCTGGCATCCCACACTTCGTCCGCCAGCACCAAGCTGCTGCACGGCGGACTGCGCTATTTGCAGTACTATGAATTCCGTCTCGTTCGCGAGGCGCTGCAGGAACGTGAGCGTCTGCTGCATATCGCGCCGCACATCAGTCGGCCGTTGCAGTTCGTCATCCCGCTTCGTCACGGGTCGCGCCCGGCGTGGATGCTTCGCGCGGGGTTGTGGTTCTACGACCGGATCGGCGGACGGCAGACCTTGCCGCGATCGCAGGCCATGGGGCCAGACAATCTGCAATGGCGCGAAGGCTTGATCGCGGGCGTGCGCCGCGGCTTTGCCTATTGGGATGCGTGGGTGGACGATGCGCGGCTGGTGGTGCTCAACGCGGTCGATGCGGCAGAGCGCGGCGCGACGATCCTGACCCGAACGGGATTGATCGGCGCGCGCGCGCAAGGTGAAATGTGGCTGGCGGACTTGCGCGCAAGCGATGGCCCCGATGCGGCGCCGATGCAGGTCCGGGCACGGATGATCATCAACGCCGCCGGCCCGTGGGCGGGATCATTGCGCGGCATGCTGGACGGTGTCGACCGCGATGGCGAAGTGCGATTGGTCAAGGGCAGCCACATCGTCGTGCCGCAGCTCTATCGCGGCGAGCATGCATGCTTGCTGCAACAGAGCGATGGCCGGGTGGTGTTCACGATCCCCTATCAGAACGCGTTCACGCTGATCGGCACCACCGAGCTTCCGGCTGAGGCGAACGAGCGCGCCCGGCCGCACATCACGGCCGGCGAGGTCGATTACCTGTGCGCCGCGGTGAACGGCTACTTCAAGCGGGAGATCGCGCCAGACGATGTGCAGTGGAGCTATTCGGGCGTGCGCCCGCTGTTCGATGATGGCAAGGCCGACGTCACCGCCATCAGCCGCGACTATGTACTCCACCTCGATCGTACTGCCGGGCCGCCGGTGCTCAACGTGTTTGGCGGCAAGCTGACGACGTACCGCCGGCTGGCCGAACATGCACTGGCCAAGGCAGCGCCGCATCTGCCCCACGCACGGGGGGAATGGACAGCAACGACGCCGCTGCCCGGCGGAGACCTGCCTGCGGGCGGTTTTGTCCCGTTCCTCGCGCAGGTCCGGCAGCGCTGGCCGTTTCTGCCCGCCGCTGCCGCAGATCGAATGGCACGGGCGTACGGGACGCGGATCGAGGGCGTGCTGGCGGAAGCGACGACCTGGGACGATCTGGGTGAGGATTTCGGCAGTTGGCTGACCGAGGCGGAAGCACGCTGGCTGGTCAGGCAGGAATGGGCCGTGTCGGCCGAGG
The DNA here is from genome assembly GCA_040387665.1 of Pseudomonadota bacterium. Taxonomy (GTDB): domain Bacteria; phylum Pseudomonadota; class Alphaproteobacteria; order Sphingomonadales; family Sphingomonadaceae; genus Novosphingobium. Next base: position 3,401 of record JAZKDH010000010.1, read on the forward strand.
ACATCCTCTGGCGGCGCACCAAGCTTGGACTGACATGTGCGCCGGAAACCGCGCTGCGCCTTGAAGCATGGCTGGGTACCAACGTCCCGGCGCAATCTGCCGGGTGCCACAGGGGCGCGGGATGAGCGGCCACATTCTCGCGATCGACCAGGGCACTACATCTACCCGTGCGCTCATCTTCGGCCCCGCCCGGCAGATCGTTGCAGCGGCACAGCAGGAATTTGCCCAACACTATCCAGCGGACGGGTGGGTGGAGCAGGATCCGGAGGATATCTGGCGCACCACGCTGACGACCGCGCGCGACGCTCTCGGCAAGGCCGGCCTGGCCGCGGCGGACATTGCCGGCATCGGCATTACCAACCAGCGCGAGACAGTGGTTCTGTGGGACCGGGCGAGCGGCAGACCGGTGCACCGCGCCATCGTGTGGCAGGATCGGCGGACCGCCGCGAATTGCGCCGCACTGCGCGCCCAGGGCCACGAGCCTCTGGTGCAGGAACGTACCGGCCTGCTGCTCGACCCCTATTTTTCCGCCACGAAGCTGGCTTGGTTGCTGGATACAATACCCGGTGCGCGAGCACGCGCCGAACGAGGAGAGCTTGCGTTCGGCACGATCGACAGTTTCCTGCTGTGGCGCCTGACCGAGGGCCGGGAGCACAAGACCGACGTCACGAACGCCAGCCGCACCCTGTTGTTCGATATCCACCGCCGGCGCTGGTGCCCCGAAATGCTGGACCTGTTCCGGGTGCCTGCGGCAGTGCTGCCCCAGGTTTGCGAAAATACCGGCGATCTTGGCGCAACCGGGCTTCTGGGCGGACGGATCAAAATCTGCGGCATGGTGGGCGATCAGCAATCGGCGCTGATCGGCCAGTCCTGCCGCCTGCCCGGGCAAGCGAAGATCACATACGGGACTGGCGGCTTCATGCTGTTGAACACCGGCCCGGCGCCGGTCCAGTCCCGCAACCGCCTGCTCACCACCATCGCTTCCAGCATCGATGGCACGGTTGCCTATGCACTGGAAGGTTCGCTGTTCGTCGCCGGCGCGGCGGTCAAATGGCTGCGCGACGGGTTGGGCATCATCACCGATCCGGGTGAAACGCAGCAGCACGCCCAAGCGCTGCCTGACAATGGCGGGGTCTACATGGTGCCGGCATTCGTCGGTTTGGGCGCCCCGCACTGGGACGCCGCCGCCCGCGCCCTGCTGACCGGGCTTACGCTTGGCACAGGCGTTCCGCACATTGCGCGCGCCGCGCTTGAATCAGTGGCGTTCCAGACGGCCGATCTGGTTGCCGCGATGGCGGCAGACGGGGCCGGGCGCCCCGCGGTATTGCGGGTTGATGGCGGAATGGCCGCAAATGACTGGCTATGCCAGTTCCTGGCCGACATTCTCGACCTCGCGGTTGACCGGCCTGCCAGCCACGAAGCGACCGCGCTTGGGGCGGCCATGCTTGCAGCGCACGCCAGCGGCGCGTGGGCGGATGCCTTTGCAACGCCGGCCGATGAACGCGTCATGCACTTTTCCCCCCGAATGGATCCCTTGCAGCGGGTGCGTCTGCTGGGGGAATGGCAAACAGCGGTGCGGCGGGCGCTGATGACCTGATACCCGGCCCGCCTGGGCTGTCGCCACACATGGCTCGCGAAACAGAGTTTTCCACCCGATTTTCCGCAGGCGGCAGCCCTGCTACACGCCGCTCTGGACGGAATTGCCAAGGCCCGCTACCGACAGCGGGAATTTCACGGAGGATTGACCACATGAACACTGCTGAACTCGCCGAAGCCGTTGCCGAAACCGAAGGCGTTTCGAAGGCCGATGCCCGCAAGCTGATCGACGCCGTATTCGTCGCGATCACCGAAGCAGCCGCCCGCGGCGAAGAAGTCTCTTTGAACGCGTTCGGCAAGTTCAAGATCAAGGACAGCCCGGCCCGCGAAGGTCGCAACCCCTCGACCGGTGCCGCTATCCAGATCGCCGCGTCGCGCAAGCTCGCGTTCGCCCCCGCCAAGGCGGTGAAGGACAAGGTCAACGCCTGAACGTTCGGGCTGACCGAAGAAAAAGCGGCGCCCCGGTCTGCGGGGCGCCGTTTTTCATGAGGGGCAGCCTGGCTCAGCTGCCGGCTGGCTGATCGATCAGCGACAGGCGCAATTCACGCTTGAGGATCTTGCCGCTGGCATTGCGCGGCAGGTTATCCACGAAGAACACGTTTTTCGGCACCTTGAATCCCGCCAGATGCTGGCTGCAATGGGCGTGCACCTCGGCTGCTGACAGCCCGTGCCCATCGCGCAGCACGATCGCTGCCGAAACCGCCTCGATCCACTTGGCATCGGGCAAGCCGATCACGGCTACCTCGCTGATCGCCGGGTGGCGATACAGCGCTTCTTCCACCTCGCGCGAAGCCACATTCTCACCGCCGGTCTTGATCATGTCCTTCTTGCGATCCACCACCGTGATATAACCGTCTGCGTCCATCACGCCCAGATCACCGCTGTGAAACCACCCGCCGGCAAACGCGTCCGCGGTTCGCTCGGGATCGTTCCAGTATCCGCTCAGCAATTGCGGAGAGCGGTGCACAATCTCGCCGATTTCCCCCACAGGCACGTCGGCCATGTCGTCGTTGACCACCCGCGTATCGACGTGCAGCGCCGGCCGGCCCGCCGATCCAAGGCGCTGCGCGTGCTCTTCAGGAAACAGCACCGTCGCCACGGGGGCGATCTCGGTCTGCCCGTACAGGTTCCACAGCCGCAGCCTAGGTAGCTTGTCCGACAGTTCGCGCAGCACCTCTACCGGCATGATCGACGCGCCGTAGTATCCCTTCTGCAATCCTGACAGCTCGGCAGGCGCGAACGCCGGGCAGCGGAGCAGGGAAATCCACACCGTCGGCGGCGCGAAGAACGAGCTTACGCCGTGCTCCGTCAGCAGTTTCAGAAGATTTTCCGGCGCCGGGTTGCCGGTCACCACATTTACCGCGCCGACCTGCAGCGCCGGCCCCATCATCGCATCAAGCTGTGCGCAGTGGAACAAGGGCAGGGCGTGGAGCGCAACCGTGTCGCGGGTCCATTCGCAGTCGATGATGCAGCTCTGGTATTCCCACAACACGCTGTTGTGCGACAGCATCGCGCCCTTAGGACGGGATTCGGTGCCGCTGGTGTACACGATCTGCAACAGGTCTTCGCCGCCCCTGCATTCGTGCTGCACGCCGCGGTCAAGCTGCAGCGTCTCCCACGATGGTACTTGCGCCGGTGCCTCGGAGATTTCACCCGGGATGCCGAACACTTGCTCAACGCTGCCGCCCTGCGCCGCCTGCGCAACCTCGATCGTGGTCGGGTCGGCAAACAGGATGCGGGCGCCCGAATGTTCGAGGATGTAGCCGACTTCTTCGGCGTTGAGCATGAAGTTGATCGGCACCAGCACAGTATCGGCCCGGGCGATCGCGAAGCGCAGCGCCATGAAGGCGTGGCTGTTGCGCGCCAGCACCGCCACCCGGTCGCCCGGTTGCAGGCCGAGGTGCTTCAGCCCGGCCGCCAGCTGGTCGACGATGGCATTGAATTGGGCATAGCTCCAGCGCGTCTCGCCGCAGATGATCGCCATGCGGTCGCCATGCCGCGCAGCGGAGCGCCGCAGCATTCCCGAAAGCGATTGCTGACGTGCATCGGTTGTCGCTGTCGCAGATGCCGTGGCCCGATCGGCCATCTTGTTGGTCATTCCCATCTCTCCGGTTGCTGGTTTGATGGTACAGCTGCCAAATCCCAGAGCCAAATACCATAACAAAGGGCGCGCCGATTGCTGCGACGCGCCCTTCGGTTCACCAAAACCCGATGAACTAGTTCCAGCGAACCTTCAGCGACACGCCGTATGTTGCCGGCATGCCGACCGACTGCGTGATGATATCGTTGTAAGAGATCACGTTCTGGACGTGGAACTGGTTGAACACGTTCTTGCCCCAGATCGAAACCGTCGCCCGTTCGCCCGGGAATTCGTAGCCAAGACGGGCATCGACCAGCGCATAGCCGTCAATCTGGAACGGGACGCGCCGCGTCCAGCGGTTCACGCCGTTGTCCGGGATCGCCAGCTCGCTGCCGCCGACGTAGGCATCCACGCCGGTCCGGTAGTTGACCGCGCCGCCGACGAATACCGCGCCGCCCGAACCCATGGGGATGCGGTAATCAAGGTCGCCCACCAGCGTCCACGACGGCGCGAATGGCAGGCGGCTGCCGGCGAAGTTCTTGTCCGCCCCGAACACGGTGGTGCCCGAATATTCCTGAACCTTGCTCTTCAGATAGCTGGCCGAACCAGTCAGCGTCAGGCCCGTTATGGGGCGCAACACCAGATCGGCCTCGGCCCCGTAGATGTACGACTTGGGCACGTTGTCGAGCCGCTGGAGCAGGCCGAACAGCCCGGTCGACACGGTCCCCTGGATCTGCTTGTCGCGATAATCCTGATAGAACACCGCGCCGCTCAGCTGGATCGCGTTGTCGGCCAGGCGGGTCTTGAAGCCGGCTTCGTAAGATGTCACCGATTCCTGCCGGGCCGGGAGCAGCTGCGATTGCAGCGATGCGGTGATGACGGGGAAGCTGCCAGCCTTGTACCCGCGCGACACGTTGGCATAAAGCAGCGTTTCCGGCGTGGCCTTGAAGTCAATGCCCGCCCGCCACGATACGTTGTCTTCCGACAATCGGTTCACGAACACGTCGCCCGGCAGGCTGTCCGAATTCAGCGTGTAGCAGTCGCCCGGCGCAAGCGGGACGGTCTGGCCGCCCAGCAGCGTGCCAAGCAGTTCGAACAGCTCGTAGACGTTGCGGTCGTCTGCCGAATCAAGGTTACACATCGAATTGTGGTTGATTGACCGGGTGTAGCGGGCCGCACCCTTCAGCGTGATCTGGTCGGTGATGTCGTATTCGGCGTTGGCGAAGACCGCCCACGAGTCCATCCGGCCGCGATTGTCGACCCCGCTGATGTGGATGAAATTGGTACCCGCGTTGCTGAGCGAATTGTCGCCGTAGGTAATGTCCTGGTACTCGTCGACCTTGCTGTGGTTGTAGTTGGCGCCGACCGTCCAGCGCAGCTGCGCGCCGGACGAGGCGTTGGACAGGCGCAGTTCCTGGCTGAAGTCGGAAATGGTGCCGTCGCCCTGCGGGTTATCCACCAGTTCGTACTGCGACCCGTCAAGATCGAACGCCATCTTCTGGCTTAGCCGATTGAAGGTGGAGATGGAGGTCAGCGCGATCGTGTCGGTCACATCAAGGTCGGCGCGCAGGATTGCCTGGAACAGCTTGCGGTCGCCGCGCGGTTCCCCGGATTCGGTGGCGGACTGCAGCGCATTGCCCGGGCGACCGGAATTCGACCAGTTAGCCGCGCGCAAGTTGCGCGGGGTCAGCGGTGCGTTCAGTTCTTCGAACGACGGCGCTTCCGGGTTCGATGGCAGCGAGGCGATGATCTGCAGCGCCTGCGGCTCGGACCGGTCGATCGAGCCGTTAAGGTTCAGCTCGAACTTCAGCCCGTCCGACGGCTCCCACACGGTGATCAGCCGCGCTGCGATGTAGTTCTGTTCGCCGTTCTTGTCGGGCCGCAAGAAGTTGTACTGCCACGCGTCGCGGTGCGCGCCGTTCACCGCCAGGCGCATGCCCAGCTGATCGCCGAGCGGGCCGCTGACGTAGGCGGTGCCGTGCACTTCGTTGAAGCGCCCGTAATCGATGTTGAACCCGGCCTCCAGTTCGCGCGTCGGCTTGGCGGCGATGTAGTTGATCGCGCCGCCGGTGGAATTCTGGCCGAACAGCGTGCCCTGCGGACCTTTCAGGACTTCGACCCGTTCGAGATCGTACATCGAACGATTGGCCAGGACCGGAAACGGCATCGGCGCCTGGTCGATCGACACGCTGACCGCCGGGTAGACCCCAAGCGAGTCTGCGTTGTAGCCGATCCCGCGCAAGGTAAAGACGGGCGTGCCGTGGGTGGAAGGCGCCAGCGTCATCCCCGGGATGGAACGGGCCAGCTCCTCGGGCCGGGCAATGTTCCGGTTCTCCAGCATCGCGGTGTCGAACGCGGCGATGCTGGCCCCGACCTTGCTGATGCTTTCATTGCGCTTGTTGGCGGTGACGATGATCTCGCCGGTGGCGGGTAGGGCGGCCGCATCCTCGTTTTCCGCGGCGCGCGCATTTGCCGGCATCGCACAGCACGCCAGCGTGGCCGCTACCGACGCCAACAGATGCGATCGAGACATATTGCTCATGGTGCTCTCCCCGTTTTAATATTCTGTTGTAATGCCCGGATGTTAAATCGGCACAGCGAGTATACGTGACCCCCGTAGCGAACTGAAATGCAGCTCCGCACCGAAGCTGCATGCTCCAGTAGAATCTCTACGCATGATGTGCGTCTTCTATTTTTTCATTCTGCTGCGTCGCGCGTCCAAATTCCATGACAATGTCCGCCAATTCATTGGCATAAATTGCCGTGCGCCAGGTTGCATCGGCCCCGATCCCGACGCCCACGCCGACAGCCGTTGCCGCGGCGCCGGGGCATGGCTAAGGCTTTTGGCATGAGGCGGGGCGGTGCGATCAATCGGGGTGGGGCCGGGAATGACCGTGGGGTTGCGGTATTCAGCGCCTATTACCTTGCGCACGGCGGCGGGATGGAACTGGCCACGGCAGATCTGGTGCGCGCACTGCTTGCGGCCGGGATGCGGGTGACTTGGGTATCGCAGGCGGACGGGGTGTCTCAGGCAGAGGGGGTGTCGCAGGACGACCTGGCCCCGCACTGCCGGCCTGTCCCGGGCACCGACATCGTTTATGCGCTGAGCGGCGTGCCCTTGCCGCTGCCGATGCCCTGGGCGCTGCCACGGATCGTGCGGGCAATCCGGGAGGCGCGGGTGGTGATCGTGGTGGAGGCGAACTTTGTCCTCAGCGTCACGGCTTTTGTCATCGCCCGGCTTTGCCGCCGCCCGACGCTGCTGGTCCAGCACGTGGGCGAACCGTCCACCGTGTCACGGGTGGCGCGCGCGGTCATGCGGCTGGGCGAGCGTTTGGCTACGCGGCCGATGGTGCGCGGGGCCGATGCGGTGGTGTGTGTCAGCCCGGTCGTGTCCGGCTATTTCGCCAACGAACGGCCCGGGCAGGACTGTCTGACGATCGGGCACGGCATCGATACCAACTCATTTCGCCCGTCGCAAAGTGCAGAGGAGCGCATGGCAGACCGCGCCCTGCTGGGCTTGCCTGATCACGGGCGCGTCGCCTGCTTCGTCGGCCGGCTGACCGAAAGCAAAGGCATCGGCGTGGTCGCCGCGATGGCGCGGGCGCGGCCGGACTGGACGTTCGCAATTGCCGGGACCGGACCGGTCGACCCCGCGCGGTGGAACCTGCGCAATGTCATTACCTTCGGCCAGCTCGACCGGCAGGCAGTGGCGCGGCTCTACCGGGTCAGCGACGTCACCGTCCTGCCCAGCCAGTCCGAAAGTTTCTCGCTCGTGGTGCGCGAAGCGCTGGCGGCGGGCGGCACCGTGCTGTGTTCGCCGCAAATCCTCGACACCGACCCCGGCCTCTCCCCGTTCCTGCTGACCGAAGCGGTGGACCTGGGCAACGTGGCCGCCACGGCCAGCCGCTTTGCCGCAGCGCTGGACCGCCAGCCCGCCGCGGGCCGCGATCAGGCGCGCGGTTACGTGGCGCGCGAATGTTCGGGCGCGGCTGTAACCGCCCGCTATCTGGCGGTGGTAGAAGCCCTGATGGCGCACCCAGCGCGACCGCCCGCCGTTCGCAGCGCTGCATGACCGGCCGCACGCGCACCGCGCTGATCGCGCTGTCCATCGTCGCGGCGGTGCTGGCGATGGGGCTGTGGCTGCGCAGCTTCGGGGTTTCGTCGCAGGACATGGACCGTCTGGCGACGCGCCTTACATGGTGGCCCGCGCCGCTGCTGTTCGCGCTTCTGGCCGGGCACGTCGCGCTGGCAAGCTGGCGCTGGTCGCTGATCGAGGTGGGCCTCGGCGGCGTGCGGCCGCGCTTTCGCGATGCCTATGCCGCAGGCGCATTTGCACTCGGCCTCGGCACGTTCCTGCCCGCGCCGATTGTCAACGTGGCCTGCCGCGGGATCGGCAACCGGATGAGCGGCGCAAGCGGTCTGCGTGGCGCTTTGTCCGGCGGGATCGACCAGGCGGCCGATCTGGCGGTGATCATCCTGCTGGCGGTTCCGGCGGCAATCGCGTTCGTGCACCGCGATGTGCGGATCTATCTGCTCGGGATCGCGGTGATGGGCCTGCTCGGGCTGGCTTTGACTATGGCGTTGCCGACGCTGGCGCGCGCGGCTGCGCGGCTGTGGCCATCCGCCGGGGCAGGGCCGCTTTCCGCCCGGCTCAATCGGCGGCTGCTGGTGCAGATATATGCGCTGTCCTTGCTGCGCACCGCTAACCTGACCGCAATGACGCTGGCGATCCACACGATGACCGGGGCGGCTACGGTTTCGGCCATCATGGTGGGTATTCCGCTCATCACGCTGGCGATTTCGGCGGCGATGCTGCCCGGCGCGTTCGGGGTTTCGGAATGGAGCTTTTCTGTGGTTCTCGCCCGCTTCGGGGTGCCCTCTGACGAGATTGTGCTGTTCGTACTGGGCAACCGGATCGTCTTGACGATCCTGTCGCTTGCGCTGGCGCTCGCCGTGCTGTTGTCCCTGCTTCCCGCGCTCGTGCGGCGGGGACGGGCCAGCCCTTCGTTGTAGGTCAGCGTTTCCTGGCGATCACCCGGATCACCGTCTTCTGGCCGCTCAGCGCCTCGCCCAGCAGTTGCAGCGGATGTAGCGCGATGCCGATCAGCAGCCAGAACAGGTTGTTGCGCCGTCCGAACAGATTCGCCGCCGTGCGGCCCATCGTCGGCACCGTCAGCCCGTGCACCGCGGTGATCTCCAGCCCGTGGCGTCGGAGCAGCGCGGTCAGCGAGCGCCGGCTGAAATGGCTGCGGTGGAACGGAAGGTACCAGGCGTCCCAGAACCGGCCAAACACCTTTCCCCAGAAGCATTCGATGTTCGGCACCTCGATTACCACCGTGCCGCCGCTGCGGGCGGGCCTCACGATCCGGGCCAGCAGGCCGTCCACATCATCGTCATGCTCCAGCACGTGCATGGCCATGATCAGGTCGTAGCGGTCCGGCTGCTGCGCGATGACGTCGCTGTGGGCATAGGGCCGCCCGGCAAGGTCGGGCGGGGGGGCGTCGAAAAAGTCGCTGCCAGTCAACCGCGTGGCCGGGATCAGCTCACCCATCACCCGCGTGAACTGCCCGCTGCCGCAACCAAAGTCGAGCGCCTGCGCCCCCGGGTTGCCGATCTGCCGCAGCAGCGTGCGGGCCTGGCGGCGGAACGCAATGTCCTTGATCCGCCGCGCCAGAGTGTTGCGGGTGTCGGGCTGATAATCCTGGCTCTCACGGTCTCCGTACAGGAACGCCACGTCGGCGAGCGGGGGGAAGGTTACGCCGTGTCCGCAATGGCGGCACTGGCGGACTTCGACCGCGCCGACCTTGTCGCTGCGGTCCAGAAACGCGCCGAGCGAGACCAGTTCGCAGGCGTATCCAGCGTTTGCGGCACAGGTCATCGCGCTTCTCCCCGCAGGTCGGCATCGGCCTCGATCGTTGCCAGTACGCTCGGCAGTTCCAGGTACCGCAGCCGCTTGGCCTCCTTGCGCCCGCGCGTCACCGTATCCAGGATCAGGCCGCTGAACAGGCTGAGGAAGCCAAGGATCATCACGCCCATCGACAGCACCGCGGTGGGCAGGCGGGGAACGGCGCCGCTGCGGGCGTATTCCGCGATCACCGGATAACCCAGCAGCAGCGACAGGTTCATCAGCAGCAGCGCCGCCAGCGCGAACAGGTACATCGGCCGCTCCTGCTTCAGCAGGGTCAGGATTGTCCACAGGATGCGGATCCCGTCCGACACCGTCTGCAGCTTGCTGTCCGATCCGGCGACGCGGTCCTTGAACCGGCTCGGCACCTCGCGCGCGGGCATCTCCAGTTGCAGCGCATGGATCGTCAGCTCGGTCTCGATCTCGAACCCCTGCGACATCAGCGGAAAGGATTTGACGAACCGGCGCGAGAATACGCGGTACCCGCTCAACATGTCGCTGAACCCGCTGCCGAACATCAGCCGCACCAGCGAGGTCAGCAGCCAGTTGCCAAACTTGTGCGCTGGGCGATAGGCGGTTCCGCTCACGTCCATGCGCGTCGCCACCACCATGTCGAGCCCCTCGTCGGCAAGGCGCGCAACCAGGTTCGTCGCGATGGAGGCGTCGTAGGTTTCGTCGGCATCACACATCACGTAGACGTCGGCGTCGATATCGGCGAACATGCGCCGCACCACAAAGCCCTTGCCCTGGCGCGGCTCGCTGCGCACGATCGCCCCGGCCTCGCGTGCAACGCGGGCGGAATCGTCGGTGCTGTTGTTGTCGTAGACGTAGATCCGCGCCTGCGGCAGCGCCGCGCGGAACCGCTCGATCACGGTGCGGATCACCAGCCCTTCGTTGTAGCACGGCAGCAGCACTGCCACGTCGAGCGGCCGCACGCGCGGCGCGGGCAGGTGAGCCAGCCGTTCGACCGATATGTGCATTGCCCCTGATGCCCCCGCAGCCCGTCCCTTACCGGAATGCTAGGCGGTAATGGTTAATAACCCGCTTCCCGGCGCGCCCGAACCGCCGCCCGCACAAACCGGGTTTCGTGGCGCGGCGGAACGTGCGAACGGTCGGCGCCATGGAGACGGGGGGCACGGTGACGGGGGA
>JAZKDH010000010.1:14230-51393 GCA_040387665.1 Pseudomonadota bacterium
GACGGGGGAGGGCGAGCAATCCGCGCCGGCGCGCGATCCGCATATCCGGCCGCTGTTCTTCGGCGCCACGCTGATCCTGTCGGCGCTGGCCGCACTGGCGATGCTGGTCCACAAGCCGGCGGCCGAAACCCAGTCGCCGATCATGCTCGCCAAGTGGTTCGCCGCGCGGCAGGACATTCCGGTCGTTGCCGGCATGATCCTGTTCTTCGCGCTGTTCGGAGCGCGCGCCCGGGCGATCGGCAATGGCGTGAAGTCGGTGCTCGGAACCCGGCAGGCGGTCGCGCTGCTGGCGGGCTTCGCGCTGATCGCCTGGGCACTGCGCACGCTGGTCCTGTTCGACTTCGATCTCAGCCGCGACGAAAAGCTGGTGGCGTTCGACATCGCGATCTTCACTGACGGCCGGCTGTTCGCGCCGATCGCGTCGTTCTGGCGTGACAGCTACGAGGCGCTGAACACGCTCTACACGCTGCCCGTCGGCAACCGCGAGGGGTGGGTGTCGGGCTACCTGCCGGTCAACGCCGCCTTGCGCGCGCTGCTCGGCCACGCCCTGCCGGCGGCGGCCGCCTCGCCGGTGCAGCTGCTGGTCGCGGGGCTGGCGCTGTGGAGGATCGCGCTGCGGCTGTGGCCAGACAGCGCCTCCACCCGCACCGCGGTGCTGCTGCTGTTCGCCGGCTCCTCGCAAGTGCTGCTGATGGCGACCACCGCCTATGCGATGACCACCCACCTGGCGTTCAACCTGGTGTGGTTGTGGCTGTTCCTGCAGCGCCGGCCGCTGGCCGATGGCGCGGCGCTGGCGACCGGGTTCCTGGCCACCGGCATCCACCAGCCGCTGTTCCATCCGCTGTTCGCGGGGCCGTTCCTGCTGTGGCTGCTGGCCGAGCGGCAGTGGCGGCGACTGGCTGTGTATGCCCTGGGCTACGGCGCGATCGGCCTGTTCTGGCTCGGCTGGCCGGCCTGGATGAGCGCGCAGGGGCTCCACCCGGTGCCGGCCGAGCTTGACGTGGCGGGTGTCAGCTTCTTCGACCGGCTGCTGCGCGGGGCGATGCCGCTCACCCCCAACTCGCTGTGGCTGATGGGCGCGAACCTGCTGCGGTTCTTCGCCTGGCAGCACCTGCTGCTGCTGCCGCTGGTGATCGCCGCGCTGCGCCTGCGGCAGGACCGCGATCCGGTGTGCCGCGCGCTGCTGCTGGGCATCGCCGGGCTGATCGCGGTGATGACGCTGATCCTGCCGATGCAGGTCCACGGCTGGGGCTATCGCTATCTCCACGGCTTCATCGGCAGCGCGGTGCTGGTCGCGGGCTATGGCTGGCATCGGCTGGAGCGCAGCGTACTGGCCCCGCACCGGGCGCTGCGCTGGGCGACCGCGCTGTCGCTGCTGCTGGTCCTGCCGCTGCACGTGTGGATGGCGCGCAGCATCATCGCCCCCTACGCCGCCGCCTCGGCCTGGCTGGAGCGCGCGCCGGCCGGGATCGTCATTGTCGACGATGGCGCGGCGGCATTTTCGCTCGATCTCGTGCTGAACCGCGCCGACCTGTCGAACCGGCCCATCCTGCTCTCGGCCTCGCGGCTGCGGCCCGGTTCGCTGCCCGCGCTGTGCCGGACGCATACGATCGCGTTTGCCGACAGCGACCGGCTCGCCCCGCTCGACCGGGTATTCGGCCAGCTGGCGGCGGCCGGCCCGTCGCCCCGCCAAAGCAGGCTGCACGACGAGGCGGTGCGCGCCGGCTGCCGGATCGTCGCTATCCAGGAGCCAGTTGCACCAGCAGCGAGCGGTCCGTCGTGAACACCGGCCGTGCACCCGGCGGCAGCGTCAACTTGTCGCGGGGTCCCACGTACCACAGGTACTCCGCCTCGGCGGCCGGAGCGAAGCGCGACAGGTCCACGGGCTGGCCGCTGCGCCACGCAACGCGCTGCGACGGGTCGGCAAACCAGGGGCCTACCGTGCGCAGGCGCAGCATGTGCACCCCCGGCAGCGCAAAATGCGCATTGACCAGCGCCCCGCGGCGCAGCGTCGCATAGGCCCCGATGTGGCTGAACACTGGATAGGACCAGGCTGCGGTATCGTCTGCCACTGCCGAGGCCACGCGCGCGCCCGGCGGAACGTGGTCGAGCGTCGTCAGCAGCCGGTCCAGCTCGCGCGACTGGCCGTCCCAGGTGGCCGCGGCCAGTCCCAGTCGCAGCGCTACCGCCGCCGCCGCCAGCAGCAGCACCCGGCGCGGCACCTTCAGGTCGATCGCCAGGCAGCCCAGCATCAGGAACACGGGAACCAGCCGCGCGTCGGCAAAGTCTCCGCCGCCAAGATGGCGCGGCAGCGCCAGCGCCGCCGCCAGCACCAGCAGCGCCGGCGCCATCAGCCCCCAGTCCAGCGCCCGGCGCGACCGCGCCTCGACCATCGCCAGTATCAGCAGGCCGACGCAGGCGATGTCCAGCAGCCGCCAGTCGCCGCGCAGCGCCTGGACGAGGATGTCCTTCTTGTACGCCAGCACGTCCGGGCCCCAGTTCAGCCCCGACGCGGCCCCGCCCAGCAGCAGCATCGGCACCAGCGGCGTCCACAGCGGCCATGTCGCCAGCACGGCCCGCGGCAGGTTGCGCTGGCGGTGCCATTCGTGGCCCAGCACCATCAGCCCCAGCACGCCCCAGCCGGACATGTGGCACAGCCACACCGCCAGCCCCGCCGGCACGAACAGCGCCGGCCGCCAGCGCCGGCCGGCGAGCGCGATCCACCCCGCGAACGCCAGCAGCGCCAGCGCCAGCGCGAGCGTGAAGTTGAGGAAGCCCATGCGCAGCGCGGGTGACCAGATCGCCATCATCGCCAGCACCGCGCCGATCCCGATCCGCCGGCGCGAGGTCCATTCGATGGCGATGAGCCCGGCGCCGGTCAGCACCGGGATCAGCGCTGCAATCAACCACCCGGCCGTTTCCAGCCCGGTCAGCCGCGCCAGCGGACCGATCAGCAGATCGACGCCGAGATTGCCCGACCACCGCCATTGGAACGCGTAGAACCGTCCCAGATGCGCGCTTCCGCCGTTGTCCAGCATCACATGGTAGCGGGCGAGATGCGACGGGTAGTCGACCATCTGCGGATACCGGACCACCGCGAACGGCAGCGCGCCCAGCAGCGCGAGCAACCCGGCGAGCCACAGTCCCAACGCGCCGACCGTCCGGCTTTTCGGCCAGGCGATCGCTGCGGGGGCGGATTGGGGCATGGTGAGGGATTGCTTTCGTGCCGGCTCACCTTGCCCAATCCGCGCTCAGCCGCCTTCCCGCAAGAGCCCCCGCGGTACTCTTGTGGAAAGACAGCCGTCAGGCGTCAGAACCGCATGCGGGCGGTGAACCGCGCGTTGATCGGTGCCCCGGGGGAGATATTGTTGTTGTTGTGGGCTGATCCGAAATAGGTTTCGTCCAGGACGTTCTCGACATTGATCTGGAATTGCAGGCGCTCGCTCGCGTTGAAGAACATCGCCGCGTCGACCCGGGTGAAGGCGGGTAGCAGCGTGGTCGTCGGCAGCGTGCGCAGTGCGGCGAACTGGCTGCTCTGGTGGATCACGCCAACCCCGGCGCCAACCCAACGGTTGAAGTTGTAGCGGTTCCACAACGCGAACTGGTGGCGCGGCACTTGGCCGAGGCGCCAGTAGTCGTTGCCGCGTGCCTTGGCGATCTGGTGCGTATAGCCCGCGCTGATCTGCCAATCGCGCGTGATCTGTCCGGTCAGCGCTGCTTCGACGCCTTGCGTGCGGGTGTCTATGATGATCGTGTTGGCGGAATTAGCCGGATCTGTAATTACCGCATTGTCACGATCGAGTTGGAACAATGCCACCGTCGCGCTCAGATCGGGGCGGATATTCCATTTCGCGCCGATCTCATAGTTGGTGAACTTCTCGGGCTCGAGGCTTTCCTGCGCTACCGTCATGCTCAGGAACTGATCGCCCGAACGCGGCAGGAACGACTGGCTGTAGCTGCCATAGATCGAGATGTTCTCGCGCGGCTTGATGATCAGACCGACGCGGGGCGATACTTTCTCGTCCACCCGCGCGAACGGACGTGCCGGCGTAACGGCGAAGTCGGTCCCCTCGATGTCGAACCGGTCGAACCGCACCCCGACGACCAGTTCGACATGCTCGCCGATGCCGATCTGGTCCTGGGCATAGGCGGAGAAAGTCTTCACTTTCGAAGCGGTGTTGCGGTTGAGCGTCGGGAAGGTGACCGTCGGATAAATGCGGGCGGATAGATCGAACGTGCTGTTCGAAAGCACCGCGGTGCGGCGCTGGTTGAAGGACTTTTGCTCGCCGTATTCCAGCCCGAGCAGGACCTTGTTGGTCACCCCGCCCAGCGCGACGTCCCACACCAGATTGGTCTGGGCGATGAAGTTCTCGCGCTTCGTCGGGTCGTAATATCCTGCCAGTTTAACGGTGCTGGTCGGCGATGTCGCCGCGCCATCGGCATATACGTTGGTGTAGTACTTGTCATAATCGCCATAGAGCAGCGTGGTAGACCACAGGACGTTTTCGGCCAGCTGCCCATCGACCCGCGCCTTGACGATGTGCGCATCCACGGCCGTGCGGTTGACGTCTTCCACGCCGAAGAAGGTGTCGCGCTGACCGGTCAGCGGGCCCGGCGTGCAGGGCTGTACGCAGGCGAGTGACGGAATGCCGCGGTCGTTGACGCGGTCGTCGTGCACATATTCGTAGGACAAGCCGGCCTTCCAGCCGCCACCCAGATCGAACGCGATGTTGGGGTTTACCGCATAGCGCTCGCCGCCGAAGGCGTCGCGGAAGTTGTCGAGGTTTTCGTAAAAGCCGTTCACGCGCAGCGCACCGCTTGCGGATATGGGTAGATTGACGTCGGCGGCTACGTCCCAGTTGCCGAACGTGTTGACGCTGCCGCTGACGCTGCCGAACAGGCGGTCGGCCGAAGGCGCCTTCTGCACGCGGTTGATCACCCCGCCGCCGCCGCCGCGCCCAAATATCAGCGCTGACGAGCCTTTGAGCACCTCGACCCGTTCGATGTTGTAAAGGTTGCGGAAATACTGGACGTCGTCGCGCACGCCATCGATGAAAAAGTCGGCGGTGGTGTTCTGCCCGCGCAGCGTGATCTGGTCGCGGTTGCCTTCGCCCTGGCCGACCGTGGTGCCGGGGACATAGCGCAATACATCGGCCATGCTGTGCTGCGCCTGATCGTCCAGCTGTTCGCGGGTGATCACGTTGATCGTCTGCGGCACGTCGATCAGCGGCGTGTCGGTTTTGGTCGCGGTGGTCGATTCCAGCGCGACGTAACCGTGCGATTTGCCGATCACCAGAATCGAATCGCCCGCTTCGGCGGCATCGGCCTCGGCTGCGGACGCGCCCGCGGGAAGGGCGAAGATGGCGGCAGACAGCAACAGCAGATGTTTCACGAGATGCCCCTTTGAGATGCTTCGGGAGGCCGCCTAGCGCTATTGCGAGGCGGTCGCAATAGCATTAAGCCAAATTTATCGAGAATGTATCGCAACGCAGTGGCAGTGGCTCCGGAGCTGGCTCCGCCATTGCAATTGCCGCCGCGGCGGATAACACTGGCGTACCGGACCGGTAGCAACCGGCAGGCGGAGAGGGACAGGATGCAAAAGGTAATCCACACAATGATCCGCGTCATGGACGAGGCGCGGTCTGTGGAATTTTACTACGCCACGCTCGGGATGACAGTGGCTGATCGCTATCCCTTCGATGGTTTCACGCTGGTCTATCTGCGCAACCCGGCCAATGATTTCGAGATCGAGCTGACGATCAACCATGACCGCGAGGAACCGTATTCGCACGGCGCCGGCTATGGCCACATCGCGACGGTGGTGGACGATCTCGATGGCGAACATGCGCGGCTGGTGCAGGCCGGGATCGAGCCGACGCCGATCAAGGAGTTCTTCCGCGAGGGGGCGCTGATGGCGCGGTTCTTCTTCATCACCGACCCGGATGGGTACAAGATTGAAGTGCTGCAACGTCACGGCCGCTATCAATGACCTGACGCTGCTGCGCGCCAACGGTATTCCCGGAATAACGGGAACTGGGAGAGGAACATGCGCACACTGGACAAGAGAGTTGCCGTCGGCCGCCGGAAATTCCTCGGCGCGTCGGCCGGCGCAGCGTTGCTGGCGGGGCTTACCGGCGAGATCGACGCCGCGCAGGCGCTCGCGGCCACGCTCAGGACGGTCAGCTCGGCCGAGGCGGCGGCAACGCTGCTGAAGATGGCGCGGGACATCTACCCGCACGACCGCGTGCCGGATGCCTATTACGCGGCCGCGATTGCCAGTATCGACGCCTCGCTGGCGGCCGAACCGGGCGGCGGGGCCCTGCTGTCCGATGGCATCGCCGCGCTCGATACTGCGGCCCGGGCGCGGTTCGGCTCCGCTTATGTGGCGGTGGCGCAGGAACCCGACCGCGTGGCCTTGCTGCACGCGATGGAGACCACGCCGTTCTTCCAGAAGGTGCGCGGCGGGCTGGTGACGGCGCTGTACAACCAGCCCGAGATCTGGACGCTGCTGGGCTACGAAGGATCGTCCGTCGAGCACGGCGGCTACATCGAGCGCGGATTTGATGACATCAATTGGCTGCCGGCCTGAACGGGGGAGCGACGGACATGGCCGCACAATTCGACTTGAACGATGACGACGTGGTGGTGGTGATCGGTTCAGGCGCGGGCGGGGGCACCCTGTCCAACGAGCTGGCCCAAAAGGGCGTGAAGGTGGTCTGCCTGGAGGCGGGCAATCAGATCGACGTCCCGGAATTCATCAACGACGAGTGGGCCAGCTTCGCCCAGCTGTCTTGGGGCGACAAGCGCACGACCTCGGGATCGTGGCAGGTGGCGCGCGATTTCCCGAACTTGCCGGCGTGGACGGTAAAGGCGGTGGGCGGCACCACAATCCATTGGGCCGGCGCGTCGTTGCGGTTTCAGGATCACGAGTTCAAGGCGCTGTCGACGTACGGCAAAGTCGCGGGTGCCAACCTGCTCGACTGGCCGATCACCGCGGCCGACCTCGCGCCGTGGTACGCCAAGGCCGAACACAAGATGGGCACCACCGGCACGAACGGCATTCCGCGCCTGACGGGCAACAACAACTTCAAGATCATGGCGCACGGTGCCGGCAAGCTGGGCTACAAGGATGTCCACACCGGCAACATGTCGATCAACAGCGAGCCGCGCGACGGCCGCGCCAGTTGCCAGCAGATCGGGTTCTGCTTCCAAGGCTGCAAGAGCGGGGCCAAGTGGTCCACGCTTTACACCGAACTGCCCGCCGCGCTGGAAACGGGCCGGATGGAGCTGCGCCCGGGCTGCCATGTGCTGCGGATCGAGCATGATGCGGCTGGCCGCGCGACCGCCGTGGTTTATGCCGACAAAGACGGCAAGCAGCACCGCCAGAAGGCGCGGGTGGTGGCAGTGGCGGCCAATTCGATCGAGACCGCGCGGCTGCTGCTCAATTCAGCCAGCAACCGCTTCGCCGGCGGGCTGGCCAACGGCTCCGGGCAGGTCGGCCGCAACTACATGCGGCACATGACGGGGTCGGTCTATGGGGTGTTCGACAAGCCGGTCCACATGTACCGCGGCACGACCATGGCCGGGATCGTGCGCGACGAAGCGGTGCATGATCCATCGCGCGGGTTCGTGGGCGGATACGAGATGGAAACGATCTCGCTCGGGGTGCCGTTCATGGCGGCGTTCCTGAAGCCGGGCGGCTGGGGCCGCGAATTTACCTCGGCGCTCGATTCATATGACCGCATGGCCGGGATGTGGCTGGTGGGCGAGGACCTGCCGCAGGAAACCAACCGGGTCACGCTACATGCCGCCGAGAAGGACCGGTTCGGCATGCCGATCCCCAACGTCCATTACGACGATCATCCGAACGAGGAGTCAATGCGCCGCCATGCCTACGAACGCGGGGCCGCGCTGTACAGGGCGGCCGGAGCCAACCGGACGATCGAGACCCCGCCCTACCCTTCCACCCACAACCTTGGGACGTGCCGGATGAGCGCGCGGGCAGAGGACGGCGTGGTGAACCGCTGGGGCCGCGCGCACGAGGTGCCCAACCTGTTCATTTCGGACGGCAGCCAGTTCACCACCAGCGCCGCCGAAAACCCGACCCTGACGATCGTCGCGCTGGCAATCCGTCAGGCCGACCACATCGTCGGTGCGATGGCGCAGCGGATGCTGTAAATACTCTGCACGAGACGGACGGGACGGGGGATCGCAACGCGAGGAGAACGACATGACGGCGGTTTTTCATCACGTGAACATCGTTTCGCACGACCCCGAGCGGCTGGCGAAATTCTACATCGACGTGTTCGGTTGCGTCCGCGACGGGCCGGACCGCAACTTGCGCGGCGACTGGATCGAACGCGGCACCGGCCTGCCGGACGCGCACATCACCGGGCTGATGCTGCGCATGCCCGGACACGGTGATCCCGGGCCGCGGCTGGAGATTTTCAAGGTGGCCGGGGCCGAATCGCCACAACCCGGACAGGTCACTCGACCTGGCCTGATGCATCTGTGCTTCGAGGTCGACAACGCGCACGAAACGCTGGCGCAGATGCTGGCGGCGGGCGGCAGCGTTAAAGGGGAAATCGTCGATTCAGGCACCATTACCGGCGTCGGGCGGGCAGACTTTTGTTATGCACGCGATCCGGACGGCAACATTCTTGAACTGGTATCCTGGAACGCTGAACAGTCGGCATTTCGGCAATCCGGCTTGCGCAACGCGTCCCGGCCCTTCTAAGGCCGGGATTTCTGGCACGAGGAACCGCAATGGCAAAGCCGATCAAGTTGACCCTTACCCAGGACGAGGCCGAAATCCTTGTCGATGCGCTTGAAGCGGACATGGAAGGCTATGTCGAATCCGCCAAGGAAGCACGCGGCAACGGCAACCGCGCCGACGTGAAGACCTTTACCGAAGCGGCCGAGCGTATCCAGGCGCTGATTACCAGGATCAGCGACCTGATCGAGACAGACTGACGGACCGTTCGCATCGCGGGCTGGCAGCCAGATGCCCGGTCGAAGACCCGTGTTGCCAGTCCCGTGTTGCCAGTCCCGTGTTGCCAGCCGCGCGTTGCCAGCCGCGCGTTGCCAGTCCCGCGTTGACAGCCGCGCCGGGTCCAGCATATCAACATGGTCGTTGACGCGTGCCCGCCCCCCGGGCCGGCCGCACCGGACAGGCCCGGACCCAACCGGGCGAGGGAGAGCGCATGACCACCACCGGAATGCAGTGCGGGATCTTCATGACGCCGTACAATCCGCCCAGCCGCACCCCGCGGCAGGTGTTCGATTGGGCGACCGGGATCGCCCGGATCGCGGACGAGGCCGGTTATGCCGACTTCATGATCGGCGAACACTATACGCTGGCCTGGGAAAACATCCCGATGCCCGAGGCGATCATCGCTGCCTGCGCGCAGACCACCAGCCGCATCCGCTTTGCGCCGATGGCGCATCTGCTGCCTTATCACGACCCGGCCACGCTGGCGATCCGCGTGGGCTGGCTGAGCCAGGTGATGGAGGGGCGCTATTTCCTGGGCATCGGGCCCGGCGGGCATCACACCGACGCCATCCTGCACGGGTTTGACAGCATTGGCGAACTGCCCGCGCGCCAGCTGGAAGCGATCGCGCTGATGGAAAAGGTGTGGGAACGCAAACCCTTTGTGGAGAAGGGCAAGTATTTCCAGGCGGGTTTCCCCGGGCCTGAGACGATGCCCGAATACTGGGTGGAACTGGCCGACAACAATCCTTATGGCGGGCGCGAATCGCTGGAAATTGCGGTCACCGGCCTGTCGATGAACTCCTCGTCGATGCGCTTCGCGGGTGAGCGCAACTACAGCCCGGTATCGTTCTTCGGCGGCACTCCGCAGATGACCGCGCACTGGAACACCTGGGCCGAAGCCAACGAGAAGGCGGGCTTCACCCCCGACCGCAAGCGTTTTCGCGTGTGCCGCGACGTGTTCATCGCCGACACCGACGCCGAGGCGCGGCGGCTGGTGCGCCAGACCGGGCTGATGCAGACCTGGCACAAGTACCTGAAGGAAATTTACGTCAAGTTCGGCCTGTTCGGCGGGATCATCGCCGACAGCGGCATCGACATTGCGCCGGCCGACCTCGACGAGGATTTCCTGATCGATCACGTGATCCTGTGCGGTTCGCCCGAAACGGTGATCGAAAAGCTGGAAGCGCTGGCCGACAAATGCGGCGGCTGGGGCATGATCGTTGCCAACCAGCACGACAGCATCGACGATCCGGCCCCCTGGGAGGAATCGCTGCGCCGGCTGGCCGGCGAGGTATGCCCGAAAGTGCGGATGCCGTACTGACGGCTTGCCGGAGTGCGCGCACCGTTCAGGCGTTCCCGCGGTGCTCCGGCGCAGCCGCGGCAATATTCAGCGCGTGCAGGATCGCGATGCGCCCCGTGCCAAGACGGATCGCGTTGTGCAGGTGCACCAGGAATCCCGGACGGAAGCGGTGGGTGGGCGTAACATCGCACGCCATTGCCGCCAGTTCCTTGACCCGGGCGCGGACCGTGCCGCTGGTCCAGGGAACCGCGCAATACGCGAAAAACGCCGCGAAAATGTCCGGTGATAGCCGCAGCATCGCGTCGAGAAAGCCGGGCAGCTGCTCGGAAAACCCGGTCCAGAACGGATCGGTACCGACGTGCCGGTCCCACAGTGCCTGCCGCTCGGCGTCGTATGGCGCGGTCGGATCGATCAACCCGCGCTGGCCGGCTTCGGCCAGCACATCGGCGGCGCTGATCATCAGGCTGTGCACGCCCAATCCAGAGACGAGCGCAATCACTTCCTGCACCTGTGCGATGCTGGAGCCGGCATCGAACGCCTGGCGGGTGGCCTCGGCGGTGCCTGCGCGGTCAAGCGCACTGGCCGAAACCGCAACCGCCAGCCGGATCAGTGCGGCCGCCTGCGGGTCGAGCGGCTCCCCCGCCGGAAGCGCGGCGGCAAGCGCCTCGGCCTCGGCGCGCAGATTGGCAACGGTCACGTTGTCCATCGCCGCAGCATTCCGGGCGCCTTCGCTTGTGTCAACTTCTTCGTTGATCGGGCGCGGCGTGCCCGCCATCGTTGACGCTTGAAGGAGAACCGTGATGGAATCGCTGGAGGCGCGCATCCGCAAGCTGGAAGACCGGGCCGAAATCCAGGATCTGGTCGCCCGCTATTTCCAGGTCACCGACGATGACGACCTTGCCGCGCTGGCGGAGTGCTTCACCGACGATGCCCGGTTCGTCGCGTCGGGGTTCGTGGGCGGGGAAAGCCGCGCCGGCATCATGGAATTCCTGGCCAATGCCCGCGCGGCGATGACGCAAACCGTCCACACCCCGCACTATGTCCAGATCGCGTTCGATGGGCCAGACAGCGCCACGGGCACCGTCATGGCCCACCTGGAAATCGGCATCGGCGGCACGACCGTTTACGGCGCGGTACGCTATTACGACGTCTACCGGCGCGAGCGCAACAGCTGGCGGATCGCCGTGCGGGATATGCGAACGGTCCACCTGTCCAGCTGGGACGAGATGGCCCGTTCGCTGGTCGATCCGCGCAACGTCCGCTGGCCGGGCGCGGAGCCGGTGGCGTCAGATTTCCCGCGCCGGCAAGGGTAAGGCCGCAGCGACCGGCCCGAAAAACTCCTCGGCACTGCGCGTCACCTTGGCCCAGTCAGCGGCGCTGGTCACGTGGTGCTCCACGAACCGGGCGTTCGCGCCCAGTTGTGCGGCGAGTGCGGACCCGGCATCGGCGTGCAGGTCGGTCAGGAGTACCGTTGCGCCCTCTGCGATGAATATGCGCGCATGCGATGCGCCCATCTCGCGCGCGCGCCCCGGTGATGATGGCCGTGCGGCCGTCGAGTTTGCCCATTGGCTCGTCTCCTGTCTGTCTTTAGGGATGCGAAAAATCTGGCCATCGCGCAGCGTGGTGGATAGTCACTCGCGCATGAGCCAGGCCAGCAACATCTCCCGCCGCCGCAAGTCCGCGCTTGAGGAAGGCAGCGCCGACTATCTGGCCAAGCGCATCGAACTGGTCGAGATCGCGGGGCGCCAGTTCAAGGCCAACGGGTTCAAGGCCACCACCCTTGCCGAGATCGGGCACAAGGCCGGGCTCGACCGGGCAACGGTCTATTACTATTTCGGAAGCAAGGAAGAACTCTTCCGCGAATGTCTGCGCGTGGGGGTGGATGCGAATATTGACGAATGCGAACGTATATTCAACGATCCGGCGCGTTCGGCCGAAGACAAGTTGCGCGCGGTGATCAAGCAATTGATGGCGGCCTACGATCAATACTATCCGCATATGTACGTCTACATCCAGGAAGAGATGAGCCGCATAACCAGCGAGAAAAGCGCCTGGGCGCAGCGGATCATTACCAAGACCCGGACGTTCGAAAAAATTGTGCTGGGGCTGATCGGCGAGCTCGTCGGCCGCGGCGAGATGCGCGGCGACATTGCCGTGTCAGTGGCGGCCAACGCGGTGTTCGGGATGCTCAACTGGACCCACCGCTGGTATCAGCCCGGCGGTGCCCACAGTGCCGAAGAAATCTCCGACGCGTTCTGCGAAATCTTCTTAGACGGCATGAAGGCGCGCTGACCGGCTCATCTGGCAGGGGGGATCACAGGCGATCCGACAGCCGCGCGCGCAACTGGCGCTTGTCGACTTTGGTCGCGGACATCGGCCAGTCCCCCTCGGCCACGAAATGGACCGCGCGGGGCACCTTGTAGCTGGCGATCCGGCCCCGGCAGAATTCGATCAGCTCGCTTGCAGTGGCGTTGCAGCCCGCTTGCAATTCGACGAAGGCCACCGGCACCT
This sequence comes from Pseudomonadota bacterium, assembly GCA_040387665.1. Classification (GTDB taxonomy): domain Bacteria; phylum Pseudomonadota; class Alphaproteobacteria; order Sphingomonadales; family Sphingomonadaceae; genus Novosphingobium. Next base: position 27,034 of record JAZKDH010000010.1, read on the forward strand.
CGTCAAGCCGGGGGTCAGGCTGGCCGACCACTTCGGCAATCCGCACGGCCGGGTGGTTGCACAAAAACGACTCCACCTCGATCGCGGCGACGTTTTCGCCGCCAACCTTGAGCATGTCCTTCGCCCGCCCTTTGAAGGTCAGCCGGCCATCCGCGGCTTTCGCGTAAAGGTCGCCGGTATGCAGCCACCCGTCGGCATCCAGCGCCTCGGCTGTCTTGGCCGGGGCGCGGTAATAGCCGTCCATCACGCAGTAACCGCGCACCAGAATTTCGCCGATAGTGTCGTCCGGCACTTCGCAGCCGGTGTCGGGATCGACGATCCTGACCGCGATCCCCGGCACCGCCTTGCCATGGCTGACCGCGCGCTGCTCCGGGGTTTCCTCCGGCCCGCACAGTGCGAAGATGCCCGCGGTTTCGGTCATCCCGCAGGCCTGCATGAACTCCACTTGCGGGAACATTCGCTGCACCCGCTCGACCAGGGCAGGGGGGGCGATCAGCAACGCCTTGCGCCAGCTGGCGAGGCGTTCGGGCCCGAACTCCGGGTGGTCGATCAAGGGCTGGAGAATGGCGGGAAACCACGGCCAGGCGACCGACACCTGCTCGCGGTCCATCAGCTCCAGCGCACGACCCGCGTCGAATAAGACGTCGGTGACATACGTCCCGGCGGTGCCGATCACCCCGATGAACGGCGCGAGCGAGCCGATGTGGAACAGCGGCCCGCCGCCCCACGTCACATCGTGCTCGCGGCTGCGGAAGCGGTGGGCGGCCCTCTCCACCGGCCCTCGGGTGACCGCTTCGTGGCTTAGCATGCAGCCCTTGGGATTGGCGGTAGTGCCCGAGGTGTAGATCATCAGCGCCTCATCGCGCACGCGGGTAGCCCGGCGCGCGGCGTCCACAGCTTCGGTGGAAACCGCCGCCGCGGCCTGAGCGAAGGCGCCGGACTCCAGGAACCCGCGGGGCGCCGGTCCTTCCAGCACCACCAGATGACGCAAGCGGGAAAAGCCCGAAAGATTGAGCGGGGCGCCGTCCGCAAGTGCGCCCGCCAGCGGTAGCGCGTCGGTCAGCACGGCGGTAAAATCGACGAACCGGGTATCTGCGGCCGTGGTCAGCACCAGCGCGAGATCGGCATTCTCGATTATGTAGGCGAGCTCCGCGCTGCGGTGCCTGGCGTGCAGCGGCACTGCCACGCAATTCGCCAGCGACGCGCCGAACAGCCCCGTCACCAGCTCCCGGCCGTTGTTGGCTAGAATGCCGACATGTGCCCGCGGTGCAATCCCCAGCCCGATGATGCCGCGCGCCACCGCGACCGAGGCATCGAGCAGCTCTGCATAAGTCAGCCGCAGGTCGGGCATCGCCAGCGCGGTCCGGCACGGAAACAGGGCGGCGCTGCGGACCAGCAAATCCGCAAGGGGGCAGACCTCGCTCCATTCTTTGAAACTCAACCGCATTCTCCCGCGACGGCGCCTAGTTTCCGCGAACGATGCTGTTTGGTGGGCGCCTTGTCAACGCAAGGGTTGATAGGTGGGCGGAAGGTGACGATCGGCGTTGACAATGCAGCGGGCCGCACCTTATCAACGCGGGTGTTGATCAAACGCGCAAGGATGTCGGTTCGTGAAATTCCATCTGATGCAGACGGGCGTCGTCGGCCGGCGCCATGAGATCGAGGCCGGTATGGCCGGCCAGCGCAAGGACCTGTACCAGCGCTTCCTCGAGGAGGTGAAGGGCTACGTCCAGCTGGCGGACGAGCTTGGCTATGCCAGCTATGCCCAGCCCGAACACCATCTGCAGATCGAAGGGTTCGAGGCGAACAACCATCCGGGTATGTTCAGCCTGTTCGTCGGCACCCATGCCAAGCGCATGTATGCCTCGGCCATGGGCTACACGTTGCCAACCCATAATCCTCTGCGCGTGGCCGAGGAAATCGCCACGCTGGACCACATGCTGAAGGGGCGGCTGAACGTGGCCTTCACGCGCGGCTATCACGCCCGGTGGGTCGATTCCTATGCGGCGGTGAAGGGCGTCGGTTGTACCACGCCGGCCAATGCCAAGGCCAAGGATGACCAGGACACTTTCAACCGCGAGGTGTTCGAGGAATCGATTCAGGTGATCAAGAAGGCCTGGACCAGCGACGTGTTCAGCCACCACGGCAAGCACTGGCACTTCCCGCCCGAAGGCGGATCCACCGGCCATCCGGCGTACGCCAAGTACGGCAAGGGCCAGGGCGAAGACGGGCGGGTCCACGAAGTCGGCATCGCGCCCAAATGCTACCAGGACCCGCACCCGCGCATTTTCGGCGGGTTTGCCGGCACGATGCGCACGGTCGACATGTGGGCGCGCGAGAATGGCACCCCGATCGTGCTCGCCGATGATCTGGATTTCTGCAAGAACCTGGCGGACCGCTGGTACGATGGCGCGCTGCGCGCCGGGCACACGCCGGACCGGGGCGATTCGATCGCCTGGGGCGGGTTCCTGATGCTGACCAACGACAAGGACCGCCAGCAGCAGCTGATGGACGAGCACATGTGGTTCTGGGACGAATGGTTCATCCCGCTGGGCCAGCGTCCGCCCAACGTGCTGATCGGATCGGCCGATGACATCATCGACCGCATCGGCGCCGCGCATGACAAGCTGGGCTTCAACGACCTGTTCCTGATGTTCGGGCAGGGTCATCTGGAGCCTGACATCAACAATCATGAACTGACCGAGTTCATGGCCAAGATCGCGCCGCGCTTTGCGAACAAGGACGCCGAAGGCACGTTCGTCTGAGCGAGCGGATTCAGGCCAGCAACGATCAAGGGAGCAAAGTATGAGCGACGTGCAACTGGCCCGGCTGCTGGACGAGCGGGCGATCGAGCGAATCCTGTTCGACTACGCGTACTATCTCGACATGAACATGCCGGAGCAGATGGCGGAGTTGTTCGTGGACGAGTGCGAGGTGAGCTATGCCCCCAACTTTGGGGCGAAGGGGATCGAGGCATACAAGCAGACGCTGGACGGGATCGGAACGTTCTTTCGCGGCACCTCGCACCATGTCTCGAACATCGTGATCGACTGGGTCAGCGTCAGCGAAGCGAGCGTGCGCGCAGTGGTGCTGGCGATCCATCGCTATACCAAGGAACGCCCCGACGGCGTGCTCTACGGGCAATACCACGATGTGGTGGTGAAGCAGGACGGGCGCTGGAAGTTCAAGACCCGGATCTTGAAGACCACGATGACCACCGATTATCACGTGCGGGCGTTCAACCCGATCGACCGGATCGCCTGATCCGGTGGCGGGCGAATATTCCGCGATCCGGATCGAACACGAACCGGCGCTGAGTTGGATCGTGCTGGACCGGCCAGAGGCGGCCAACGCGTTGTCTCCGGCGTTGGTTGACGAGTTTGCCGATGCCTTGCAGCGGCTGCGGACCGAAGGCGGCCCGGTTATCGCCATCCGCGGCGAGGGCCGGGGTTTCTGTTCGGGGATGGACCTGAGCAGCTATGGCCAAGGCGATGCCGGCCCGGCCGATCCGATGGCCGACGCCGCGCGCCTGCGCGCCAACGTCGAACGCTGGCTGCTGATGTGGGATCATCCCAAGCCGGTGATCGCGGCCGTCCACGGGTTCTGCATGGCGGCGGCGGCGCAGATGTGCGTGTTCACCGACATTACCGTGGTGGCTGACGACGTGCGGATCAGCGAGCCGACCATCCCCATCGGCGGCGGGTTCATCGCCCCAACGTGGGTCCATCTGGTCGGTCCCAAGCGGGCCAAGGAATTCGCGTTCGTGCCGGGCAACTGGATCGACGGGCCAACCGCGGTCCGCTGGGGCTGGGCCAACCACTGCGTTCCGGCCGCCGATCTGATCCCGGCCGTACGTTCGCTGGCCGAGCGGATCGCGCTGACCCCGCCCGAGGTGCTGCGGCTGAAGAAGCTGTCGATCAACCGTGCCGCCGAGGCGGCGGGTTTCCGCCAGGCCCTGTCGGGCATCGCCGAGATCGACGCGCTGCTGCATCTGGCGCCGGCGGTGATCGAGGTGCGGCAACGCATGAAGGAACAGGGTCTCAAGGCCGTGATCCAGCAATACAAGGTGGCGCCGACGACCCCGCTCGTCGCGCCGAAGGAGTAGATTGATGGCAGACGTAGAGTTCACCCGCGACGGCCATGTCGCGCACGTCCGTTTGAACCGTCCGCAGGGGCTTAATGCGATCACGCAGGAAATGGACGACCTGCTGCTGGCGGCGTGGACCACGATCAACGCGGATCCCGATATCTGGTGCGCGGTACTGTCGGCCGAGGGCGAGAAGGGCTTCTGCATCGGCGCCGACGTGTCCGGCGGGGCAGAGCGCAAGATGCGCATGGCGCTTGGCGGCGGCCTGACCGGCATTGGCGGTCCGCTGGTCACGCTGAAAAAGCCACTGGTGGCGGCGGTGCAGGGCTTCTGCGTCGGCGGCGGGTTCGAACTGGCGATGTGCGCCGATATCATCGTGGCTGCAGATACCGCGCAGTTCGGCCTGCCGGAAACGAAAGTGGGCATCATCGGCGAATGCGGCGTGGTTCACCGCGCGATGCGCCAGTTGCCTCACCACATCGCGATGGCGATGATCCTGACCGGCGAGCGGATCAAGGCCGACGTGGCCGAGCGGTTCGGTCTGGTCAACGAGGTCGTGCCCTTTGCAGAACTCGCCGCCGCCGCGCAGAAGTGGGCGGACAAGATCAACGCCGCCTCGCCGCTCGCCAACCAGGCGGCCAAGGCCGCGGCGCTGGGCCGGCTGGGGCATCCGCTCGAAGTGGCGCTAATGAGCCGGTTCGAGGAAATCGAGCAGTACGCCGAAAGCCACGACAAGCGCGAAGGCGAGATGGCCGGCGCTGAGCGGCGCAAGCCGGTGTGGTCCGGTCGCTGAAGTGCCGCGGACCGGTTGTCGCGCCGAGTTGGCGACAGCGCGGCGGTCTCGACTCCGACCCGCCTGCCGTGGCATCAAGGCGCCATGGCCCGCAGCTTGACCTACTATCCGACCAACCCTTCTTATGGCGGCGGGACCTTCCGCCGCCGGATCGTGCTGTCACGCCAGGGCTCTGTCCGGTCGGCTGAACTGCTCGACGATTGCCATGAAATGACGATTTCGCTGCGGATCGAAGGCGGCACGGTGACAGAGGTGACGGGGCGAATGGACCGGTTCCCCCGGACCACCTGTCCCGGCGCGGTCGCCGCGCTGAAGGGAGCGCTGCTGGGAATACGCACAGACGCGGCCCCGGCGTCCGGGGTCGATCGCCGCGTGAACTGCACGCACCTGGTCGACCTCGCCGCGCTGGCGCTGGAGTGGCACGGCGAGGACGGGACGCGGCAGGTGATCGAGGCGGCCGTGACCGACCGCGACGCGCAAGACCGGCAGGACCTGCGCATCTTGGTCGATGGCGTATCCGTGCTGCATTGCGAGTTGCAGGATGATTGCGTGGTTTCGCCCGAGGAGCATCGCGGCCGCCGGATGTTCGGCGGCTTTGCCCGCTGGGTGGATGAGACTTTTGCGCCGGCAGAGGCGCGGCTGTGGCGGGTGGCACAGATGGCGCTGTTCGTCTCGGTCGCGCGGTCATACATCGTCGATGCCGCCGATCAGCAGTTCTTGCCTCCGCCATCGCGCAAGGGATCGTGCTACAGCCTGAGCGACCCTGCCTTCGCCGAGGCGCGCGACAATGTCGGCTTTGTCCGTGATTTCAGCGACGGGCTGCCGCCTGACACCGCGTTGGACCCGCTCCAACGGCACACCGGAACATGACAATGATGACCGCCACGGACGCAAACAAGGAATTGGTTACGCAGTTTTTTGCAACGTTTTCGAGCGGCGATCTGCCCGCGCTGCTGGACAGTATGACCGACGATTGCAACTGGGTGGTCATGGGCCGGCTGGAGGGCATGTCCGGCCGTTATGACAAGGCCGCGTTCGGCCCCCTGCTGGCGGGCGCCCGCTCGTTGTACAAGTCGGGCACGCTGGAAATCCGCCCGGTTTCGATGATCGCCGAAGGATGCAAGGTCGCGGTCGAAGCACAAGGCCATGCCGAACTGAACGACGGGCGGGTGTACCGGCCGCAGTACCATTTCCTGGTCGAGCTACGCGGCGGGAAGGTGTCCGAGGTACGCGAGTACATGGACACGCTGCACGCGAAGGAAACGTTCTTCGATCAGGCCCCGGCGTAAGGAGCGGCAAGCGCCGCAACGATCTGGTCGAGCGTGTCGCGGACCGCCGTGTCAAACGGTTCCCCAGCGTCTGGCGCGCCGCGGGTGTGGATTACAAGGATGTTGAGGAACATGAAGCAGGCGGTGACCAGCCGCCGCTGAGCGACCGCTTCGGGCAGCGCACCCAGGCATTGCCGCAGCATCCGCAGCGTCAGGTCCAGATTGGGCGCGGCCCGTCCACCGCCGAACTGGCCAAATCTGCTGGCCTGGTGGCGCAGCAGGTATGCGCTGAGAAACGCAGCATAAGAATGATCGCCGTGCGCGTCGATCAGGTCGATCTGGGGGATGAACACGATTTCGGCGATGGTCCGCAAGTCACCCACGGCGCCCCGCTGCTCCGCCGCCGCCAGCATGGCGCCGCGCGCATCGTCCATCTGGTGCATCCGGTAATCGAACACCGCCTGGACCAGCGCGTCGCGTGATCCGAAATGGTATTGCACCGCATGGTGATTGCGCTGTCCCGCCAGCGCGGCGATTTCCCGAAGCGAGGCGCCGTCGATCCCGCTGCGTGCAAACAGGACTTCTGCCGCAAGTATCAGCGCAAGTTTCGGGGCGTCCGGTTCGCGTGTTTGAACCCTGACGGCAACCGCCCCGTTGCTGGCCGCAGGATCAGCGTTGCTGCGAAGCATCCCTTGCATCTGACTTGCCGCGGTCCTTCCGTCAACACTGCCGCGCGCCGCGTCAACGCGCAGGTTGAATCCGGTTGACCAGCTCAACCGCCGCCGTCATTCTAAGCCAAATGGCTTAAAATGACGATCACTGGGAGTTTGAGCGATGACCATGGACACCGGCCTGATTTTCCATCCCTACATGCGTCCTGATCGGACCGCCCGGCAGACGTTCGAGTGGGGGGTGCAAAGCTCGGTCCACTGCGACAAGATCGGCTTCACCTCGATGATGATCTCCGAGCATGCGTCGCAAATCTGGGAGAACATTCCGAACCCCGAACTGATCATGGCGGCCGCCGCGCTGCAGACCAGCCAGATCAAGTTTGCACCGATGGCGCACATCCTGCCGCACCAGCACCCAACCAAGCTGGCGATGATGGTCGGCTGGCTTTCGCAGATTCTCGAAGGCCGCTACTTCATGGGAATCGGCGCAGGCGCCTATCCGCTGGCGTCGTACATGCACGGCATCAAGAACGGCAGCGACAGCGCATTCCTTAATGAAATGGTGCGCGAATCGCTGTTCATCATGGAAAAGATCTGGGCACGCGAACCGTTCTTCTACGAAGGCAGGTTCTGGAACGCGGGGTTTCCCGAGGAAGAGCCGGCGCACACCGAGGAGGACGAACAGCACCGGCTGGCCAATTATGCTCCTTGGAACGGGGCATTCCCCGAATTCGCCGTCACGGGTTTCAGCATGAACTCGCCCTCGATGAAGTTGGCGGGGGAACGCAATTTCAAGCCGGTTTCGATCTATTCCGGGCTGGATGCCCTCAAACGCCACTGGGAAATCTACTCGGAGGCCAACATCGCCGCCGGCTTCACTCCAGATCGGTCTCGTCACGCGGTGTCGCAGACAGTGTTCTGTGCCGATTCTGATGCCGAGGCCAAGCGCCTCGTGATGGAAGGCCCGATCGGCTATTGCTTCGAGCGGTACCTGATCCCGATCTGGCGCCGCTTCGGGATGATGGATGGGTTTGCCAAGGATGCTGGAATAGACCCGCTTGATGCCGACCTCGAATTCCTGGTCGACAAGGTGTTCGTGGTTGGATCGCCCGACACCGTGGTCGAGAAGCTGAACCACCTGTTCGATCAGTGCGGCGGGTGGGGCACCCTGCAGATCGAATCCCACGATTATTACGACGATCCATCGCCGTGGTTCTATTCGCTGGAGCTGTGCGCCAAGGAAGTGGCTCCCCGCGTCAGCCTGCCGCAAAAGGTCTCCGCCTGAATCATGCTTTCCAGCTTGCCCGCCGCCTTGGGGGTGCGACGTTCGATCCGGAAAGCAGATAGGATCGGGACAGGATGGCGCTTGATTTCGGAGGCCGCGTTGCATTGGTGACCGGAGCAGGGCGGGGCACGGGGCGCAGCCATGCGCTCATGCTCGCCGCGCGCGGGGCGCTGGTGGTGGTGAACGACCTGGCCGGAGCACCGAGCGAAAGCAGCGTGGCGGAAGCGGTTGTGGACGAGATCCGGGCGGCCGGCGGCCGCGCGGTTCCGGATCACAACAGCGTCAGGTCAGCGACGGGCGTGCCGGGCGGCTGGTGATGGCCGCCTATCCAACCGTGCGGATTGCCGACAGCACGCCGGAAAGCTGGGCCGCTAACCAGGCAGCACTGATGGCAGAAGGAGAGCTTGTGCCGCTACGCTCGACCGCCGAGATGTTCGGCAACGAACTTGCCGACGCCGACCCAGCCATCGGCCATGCGATGAGCGGCGCGACCGGAGGGTTGGGGCTCAAGCCCACGACCGGGCGCGAAGGCAATGATCTAGGCTGACGCGGCCATCGCAGCGTTGAACTGGCTCATGGTGGTTGCGAACGAACGCTGTGCGGCGTCTTCCAGGCTGCGTGCCCGGTGTTCGTCGGAAACCATTTCCACGCCGTAGACGCCATCGTACCCGGTAGCCATCAGGCAGCGCAAAAAGCGCGGCACGTCCAGTTCGCCTTCGCCCGGGAGCTTGCGGCGGCGGATCGTATCTTCGAAGATCGAGCCTTCCTGACAGCTCATCGCGTCATCGATCTCCACCGCGTTGATCAGGGCAGGGGGCAGCGCAAGCACATCCTCATAAGCAATCCCGCCGCGTGCCAGATGCCAGATGTCGATGAGCAGACCGGCATTCGGCTCATTCGCCCCTTCCGCGATGGCTCGTGCGGTTGGCAGATCGCGCACGCCGGTGCCGGGCACCAGTTCGAGCGTGACCATCGAGCCCACCCGCGCCGCGTCGCGCGCAAGCTGGCCGTAAGCGTCGGCCAGCAGTTCCAGCGACCAGTCGCGGGGGATCGCGTTGTCCATTCCACCGTGCGCGTCACCGATCGTCTTGATCTTCTGCGCGCCAAGTTCGCCCGCCGCCTCCAGCAGGAATGCCCGCTGCGCATCGGAAGCGGCGCGCCGCTCGCCAGAGGTGAACCAGTCGGTCAGCACCTCGAATTCCAGATACGTCAGTCCGGCATCGGTAAGAATGCGGCGAATGCCGGCGTAGCCGTGGCGATCCTTGCAGTGGCGCAGGTCTCCCGTTTCGAGCCCGATCCCGGCGTACCCGGCACGCGCCGCCGCATCCGCCCGCGCCGCCAGATCGAACGGACTCGGATCGGTGGAGGCGAAGGGGATCAGGTTGCCTGCCAGGGTGAAGTACGATGCAATCAGTACGGGTGTCGCCGGCATGCCAATTCTCCCGCGGTTTCACTATGAATTGCTTCCCGTAGGCTCAGCCGGGCACACCTTGCAGCGCTTCCATCCGCCATTCGTCACCGTCACGGCGCCACACCGTCAGGAACCGCCCGCGAACTTCGTGGAGGGTTCCGGCCACGGTGGCATCAAGGTGCAGGCGGCCGGCCGCGATAATCAGATCGGGCACAGGCATGGCCGCATGGTCCACCTCGGCGCGGAACTCGTGATAGGTGGCGGTCCCCTCGGCCAGCTTGGCGATGTAGGAGCTCTTGCCCTCAATCAGGCCGGTGGAATGGCAATACAGCAAGCCATCGGCCATCAACGCATCGACCGTGTCGATATCGCGGTCCATCACCGCTCGGGCGCGGCGACTTTCCAGGTGCTGTGCCAGTTCCAGTGCCGTCTGGTCCGTTGCCGCCACGCTCATCCGAACGGTACCGGCCCGCGATCGACGTGGATGCCGTGCGGGAACACCGTGCCCGGCTTGATGGGGGCGCCGTGGATTTCGATCGCGATGGAAGCCTGGCCAAGGCCTAGTACCAACCGGGTCAGGGTTTCCGCCTCCGGCGTCAGCGAGTGCAGGCCGACGCTGTCGATGTAGTCGATCGCCTCGTTCAACCGCGGGACCATTGCATCGTAGAAGGTTCGGATATCCGACTGTGACAGGACCGAGCGGGCCGCAACCCGCTTGTTGGTCGTGGCCCGGGCCCAGTGATCGACGAAACCTTGGAGTTCGGCAAAAGCGGGGGGCAACCGGTCCCCGCTGGTGCTGCGGGCGTCGTTCATGACAGCGCTTCCTTTACCGTCTCAGACTCGACCCAGCGGATGATCTGATTGACATTGTGGCGGATGCAGATCTCGCTGTCCTGCAACTGCATGAAGTCCTGCCCGCCACTGTCGATCCCGGCCTGGGTGGAGCTGACGTTCTTGAGGTCCTCCAGGATCACCTCGATCACGCGGCCGACGTAAAGCTCCTGCTGGAACCGTTCGCGCATGTTGGCTGCCTTGGTCATGTAGAACCGCCCTTCGTAGCGGCAGGTGTTGACGGTCAGCGGCCAGAAATGATGAGTCCAGAAACCGCCGGGGCCGTTGCCGATCTGGACGTGAGGAAACAGCAAGTGATCGTCCATCGACCAGTTGGCCGAGCCGGTCGGATTGATTGCGGGATGGCTCAGGAATTGCTCTGTCTCGCTGGTGCCGGCTGCGGCGATCACGCTGGCGGCTGACTGATATGCGATCCGCTCGACATGGTGGTCGGCATGCGTCGCATAACCGCCGTTGCCGTACATGGAGGCATAACCGTGCGGGCCTAGCGTCTTGGCAGTCAGGAACCGCCCAAACGGATTATCGTCGGAGGCAAAAGTTGGCCCGATCGTTTTGGGATGAATGAACGGGATATGGTAGGTTTCGATGAAGGCGTCGCTCACGACCTTCCAGTTGGCATTCAGGGTAGTGGTAAACACGACCGGAGAGTCCGCGCCCAACCAGACATATTCCGCCAGATGGTCACGCAGCGGTCCGAGGAATTCGGCGAGCGTAACTTCCGGTGTGCGTGACAGGTTGACGAAGATCCAGCCGTCCCAGACTTCGGTCGCGATCTTCTTAAGGCCGCAGTTGGCTTTGTCGATGTCAAAGAAGTTGCGCTCGTCCGGGACATTGGCGAGGCGACCGTCGTTGGCATAAGTCCAGCCGTGATACGGGCATACGAAACGGTTTTGCCGGCCCTGGGCTACGTCCACAATCTTGCTGCCGCGGTGCGAACAGCTGTTGTGGAACGCCTGCACCCGTCCTTCCTTGTCGCGCGTGATCAGCGCGGAAACCGCGCAAGGATCGATCTGGCGTACCACGAATGACCCGGCGTCAGCCAGTTCCTCGACCCGCCCGACCATCAGCCAGGCGCGGCGGAACACGCGTTCGCGCTCCAGTTCGAAGAACGCCTGCGAACGGTACGGATAGAGCGGAACCGGCCCCTGATCGAGCCCGGCCCGCTCCGTAAGATCACCGCGTTTTCCAGTGAATGCCGCCGGGATTTCGTTCATATGATCTCCTGCAACCTGCTCAGCAATCAATCGTGGTGCGCCGCGTGAACAACGCGCCCAAGCCGGACATCACGCTTCGAAAACGTCCTTCATCGGCGTGCCGTTATTCCAGAAAAATTCTTCCCACGCGTCGGCAATCCGCCAGCCCTGCGGGGTGCGGGCGAACTTCCAGCGATAGCGGCCGCCCATCAGATAGACGTCGCTGGGCTCGCCCCCGGCGGGCACCGCGGCGAATATGATGTTGGCGGTGCCGGCGGCGCTGTCGCCGTCGATCTGGAAATTGGTGTTCACGATGTTGTGCTGCGTGTCCTGCCACGTGCCTTCCATCTTCCCGACGCACGTATCGTAAATCTCCTGGCGCCCGCGCATCAGGCCGAAGCTGTTGGGCAGATCGAAATTCGCGTCCTCGGTGAAGGTCTCGGACCACGCCTGCCACTGGCGGCTATCGGCCAGCGACAGATAGCTATGGATCAGCCGGTTCAGCGCCATGTCGTCTTCGATGAGCGCGATCCGCCGGGCCAGTCCTTCGATCGTGGCAGTTTCGCTCGCCGGCGTTGCGGTCATGCGCGTCTCTCCAGCCAGGTTGGCGGGCGGTCGATGTGCCCGATTATCTTACCTGCGCTAATGGTGTGGTAACCGTTTGTCTGGGCTTTGACAAACCGTCTCAGGGCAATTGATTGCACAATGCGGCGATCTGCCGGGATGTGCCGACCGGTCATTTGACCGGCCCGAGCCACGCGATATAGCTGTACCCGATCGACGATGACCAATCCCGCGGCGGGTGGCACATGGGCGGATGGATATGAAACGGTACGGTTGGCGGATTTTGGTGGCGATGGCGGGCGGTGCAGCACTGCTCGGCTCATATCAGGGGCTGACCGCAGCGGGCCCCGGGAATGGTAACTGGACGTTTTATGGCCAGGACAGCGGAGAGCAGCGCTTCAGTCCGCTCGAGCAGATCAACGCGCAGACACTCGATCAGTTGGGCCTTGCCTGGGCCATGGAACTCCCGGCCCAGGCCCGATCGATGCAAGGCACGCCGCTGGCGATCGACGGGACGCTTTATTTCTCGACATCGCTGTCAAAGCTTTACGCCGTGGACGCGACAAGCGGCAAGCTATTGTGGGAATACGATCCCGAAGTGGGCAAGGAGCATCCGCGCGCATTGCGCACGTCGCACCAGGGCAGCCGCGGGATCGGCTGGCATGAAGGCGCGGTCCTGCTGGCCACGCTCGATGGCCGGCTGGTTTCGGTGGACGGCAAATCCGGCAAGCCAAACTGGATCGTCGACACCATCGACGAGGAGGATACCCGCAAGGTCATCACCGGCGCGCCGCGGGTGTTTGACGGCAAGGTCATCGTCGGCAATTCCGGCGCCGATTTCGGCACGCGCGGCTATGTCACGACCTACGATGCCAAGACAGGCAAGTTCCTGTGGCGGTTCTACACCGTGCCCGGAAACCCCGCGAATGGGTTCGAGGATGAAGCCCAGGCGATGGCCGCAAAGACGTGGTCGGGGGAATGGTGGCGCTGGGGCGGCGGCGGCACTGTGTGGAACGCGATGACGTATGACAAGGATCTGGACCGGGTCTACATCGGGGTCGGCAACGCATCCAACTACAACCCGGCGCAGCGCAGTCCGCAGGGCGGTGACAACCTGTTCCTGGCCTCGATCGTCGCGCTCGATGCGAAAACCGGAAAGTACATCTGGCACTACCAGCTAAATCCCAATGAGGCGTGGGACTGGAAGGCCACGAACGAGATCATCCTGGCCGATCTGGATATTCAGGGCCAGCGGCGCCCGGTGCTGATGCAGGCGGCGGTGAACGGGTTCTTCTACGTGATTGACCGGCGCGACGGCAAACTGCTGTCGGCGGAAAAGTTTGGCAAGGTCACGTGGGCGGAACGCGTCGACCTCAAGACGGGACGGCCGGTCGAAGCGGTGAATGCTCGATACGGCAATGATAAGCCGGTCACTTTGTACCCCTCGCAGCTTGGGGTCCACAACTGGCAGGCGGCCTCGTTCAATCCGCAGCTGGGGCTGGTCTACATTCCGACGCTCCAACAGCCGGGAACCTACTGGACCAACCAGCAGAAATTTACCGAGGCCGAAAAATTCACCGTCGGCGCGCGCCACTACGAGTTCGCGCTGGGATCACGGTTCAGCCTGGCCAAGGTCGATCCCGAGGACGGCACCGGCGGGCTCGACGCATGGGATCCGGTCGCGCAGAAGGCGCGTTGGACGGTCAAGCACAAGACCGGGTGGAACGGCGGCACGCTGGCCACGGCGTCGGGTCTGGTATTCCAGGGTACGGCTGACGGATGGCTAAAGGGGTTTGACGGGAAGACCGGCCAGGAACTTTGGAAGTTCAATGCCAGGAACGGCATTCTCGCGCCGCCGATAACGTACCTGGTCGGCGGCGAGCAGTACCTCACGCTGCTGGTTGGCTATGGCGCCGCGGCGCCGGACGATCCGGGCTGGCGCTTTGGCAAGCACCTGCCGCGGGTGCTGACCTTCAAGCTCGGCGGCAAGGCGCAGCTGCCGCCGACCCCGCCGCCGACCTTCGCGGTGAAGCCGTTGGACGATCCTGCGTTCAAGATCGACGAAGTGTCGGCCGCGCGCGGGCGCGAAGTGTGGCTGCGCAACTGTTCGATCTGCCACACGCCGGGCGGGGCCAATGCCAACTGGCCGGACCTGCGCGAATCGGCGATGGCGCAGGATTACGAGACGCTGCGCCAGATCGTGCGTGAAGGCGCGCTGGCGCCGCTTGGCATGCCGCAGTTCGATGAGCTGACCGACCAGCAGGTGCGGGACATCTCGATGGCTGTGCGGTGGTACGCCCGCCAAGCCGCGCAAGGGAAGACCGCGCCCGAGGCGGGCGCGCGCCTGTTCTGACGGCCCAACACCTTTGATCCTTGAGAATCCGGAGAGCTGAAATGTCAAAAACCGCCATCACTGCCGTCGATCAATTGGGCAAGGCCATCCGCGATCGGGACGTGGCGCTGCTCCAGACCCTGTACGCCGATGATATCGCCGTATGGCACGCCAGCACCAATGCAGAACAGGACAAGTCCCAGAACATCGGTCTGCTGGACGCGGTGTTCGCCGTTACCTCCGAGCTTGAGTACATCAACATCCGCCGCCAGCCGATCGAGGGAGGGGTGGTCCAGCAGCACAGCCTTGTCGGCCGGTTCACCGATGGAACGGAAATGCCGGCCCTGCATGCCTGCTTGTTCATCTGGGTGCGCGATGGTCAGATCACCCGCATCGAGGAATACTTCGACAGCGCTGCGTTCGCGGAGCTTGGGGCGCGGCTGGCAGCAAACGCGGCAAGCTGATCCGTCCGGCTGGTGCGCGGTCAGCCCTCCCGGCTGTCCCGGACCAGAGCGTCGATTTCCCGCTGCATCAATTGTGACGCGTATTGGGCCAGTTCGACCTGCGGCGCGCCGGGATCGGTGATAATCCGGTGCCACAGTCCGTGCGCCAGCGAGAGGATGACCCCGGCAAGCAGCTCGCGCCTGCGCGCCAGCCGCTCCCCGGGGGCGAGCACTGCCAGCGCGGTTGCGATGTTGTCCCGCACGCGCGCGTCGGTCTCCCGGACGATGGCGGCAACCCGTTCGTTACGTGATGCTTCGGCGTGCACTTCGGCAAACAGCGCGCAATCGCCGGCGGCGCCGTCTTTTGTCTGCCCGCCTTCTTCAAGAAATCGGCTCAACCAGCGGCGCGCCGCCCGGGCGTCATCACGCGCGGCCGCATCGTGGAGCCCGTCCTCGTCCAGGAACAGCCCGACATGGGTATGGACGATGTCCGCCACGATCGCTTCCTTACCAGCGAAGTCGCGGTAGAGCTGCCCCACGCCGATGCCGGATTCGGCGGCGATCAGGGCAACCCCGGTACCGTGGAAACCCTTCTCCACGAACAGCCGGCGCGCCGTATCGGCAATCCGTCGGCGGCGTTCGGCCCCGCGGCTGCTGCGGCACTCGCCCGGTTCGCCCACGAATTCGACGGACATTATCGCTGGTCCTTGCCTTACGGTTGCGATCTCGCTAGTCACCCGAGTCAAAGGTGAGTGATCGCTCACTCACGCTTTAGCAAAGGAATGCCCGATGCGGAAGATGGTCGCTGCAATTGCCGCGATTGGACTGGCGAGCTGCGGTGGCGAAACGCCCCAGCAGGCGCCTGGCCCTCCGCAGGTGGGCGTGGTCACCGTCAGCGTCCAGCCGGTTACGCTCAGCACCGAACTGTCGGCGCGGACGGCGCCGTACGAGACTTCGGACGTGCGGCCCCAGGTGAACGGGTTGATTCAAGATCGGTTATTTGAAGAGGGCGGGCAGGTCCGCGCTGGGCAGCCGCTGTACCGGATCGATGCAGCTCCGTATCAGGCGCAAATCGCCAGTGCTCGCGCCGCAGTGGCGCGGGCGCGGGCGGCCATCGCGTCAAGCGAGGGATTGGCCCGTCGCTATGGCGAACTGGTGAAGATCAACGCGATATCGCGCCAGGATTATGAAAATGCGGTTTCCGTCGCCCAGCAGGCCCGAGCAGACGTGGCGGCGCAGCAGGCAGCGTTGAGCAACGCGCAGATCGACGTGCGGCGAACCACGGTCAGTGCGCCGATCTCTGGCCGAATCGGACGGTCTGCGTTCACCACGGGTGCGCTGGTTTCGGCTGCGCAGACGGAGCCGCTGGCAACGATCCAGCGGCTTGATCCGATCTACGTCGACATTACGCAATCAAGCGCCGATCAACTGCGCCTGCGGCAGCAATTGCTGGCCGGCACGTTGTCACGCGATGGCGGTTCGGCGCGGGTACGGCTGAAGCTTGAGGATGGGACGACTTATCCGGTCGAAGGGCGGGTAAAGTTTACGGACGTCACCGTGGATCCCGCAACGGGCAGCCAGACGATCCGCGCGGTGTTCGGCAATCCCCAGTCGCTCCTGCTGCCCGGAATGTTCGTGCGGGCCGAATTCATCGAGGGCACGCAGCAGCAGGCGATCCTGGTGCCGCAACGCGCCGTGTCGCGGGATGACAAGGGCGGAGCCGTGGTCAACGTTGTCGGCACCGACGGCAAGTTGCAGCCGCGTCCGATCACCGCGACGCGCACCGTGGGAGATAGCTGGCTGGTAACGGCCGGGCTGCGCTCTGGCGAACGGGTGGTGGTGGAAGGCGCGCAAAATCTTCAGCCGGGCACGCCGGTGAAGGCCGTGCCTTGGCGTGACGGCGCGGCGAAGCCAGCCGCCCCGGCGGCCGGAAGATAACGGGCAGTGTCGCGCTTCTTCATCGACCGGCCCATCTTTGCATGGGTCATCGCCATCATCCTGATGCTCGCGGGCGTGCTCGCGCTGCGCACCCTGCCGGTTGCGCAGTTTCCGTCGATAGCCCCGCCGTCGGTCAGCATCACCGCGGTTTATCCCGGCGCCGATGCGCGGACGCTGGAAAACACCACTACGCAGGTGATCGAACAGCAGCTCAAGGGCATCGACAACCTGCGGTATTTCTCCTCGTCCTCCAGCTCGTCTGGCAGCGTCACGATCACGCTGACGTTTGAACAGGGCACGGACCCGGACATCGCGCAGGTCCAGGTCCAGAACAAGCTGCAGGCCGCAACGCCGCTGCTGCCGCAGGAAGTTCAGCAGCAGGGCATCCTGGTGGCGAAGGCGACGCAGAATTTCCTGCTCGTGGTTGGCCTCGTCTCCGAAAATGGGCGTCATGACGGCGCCGACCTGTCTGATATGCTCATCTCGCGCATCCAGGACCCGCTCAGCCGCATCGACGGGGTTGGCGATATCGAACTATTCGGATCGCAATACGCGATGCGTGTATGGGTCGATCCGCTGAAGCTGACCGCGTACCAGCTGACGATCGCTGACGTGGTGACCGCACTGCGCGCACAGAATGCGCAGGTTTCGGCCGGGCAGCTGGGGGCGCAGCCGGCGCCGGCATCACAGATGCTGAACGCTACGGTCTCCGTCCAGTCGCGTCTGCAGACCCCTGAACAATTCGGCGAAATCCGGCTGAAGACGAATGCGGCCGGTGCCGTGGTTCGGCTGCGGGACGTCGCGCGCCTTGCTTTGGGTGCTGAAAGCTATGGCATCATCGGAGAATACAACGGCAAGCCGGCGTCGGGCATCGGGATCAAGCTTGCGCCCGGCGCCAATGCGCTAAGCACTGTGGATGCCGTGAAAGCGCAGGTCGGGGAACTGGCGCGAACGCTTCCCCCGGGCGTCAAGGCGATCTTCCCCTACGATACGACCCCGTTCGTCCGGCTGTCGATCGAACAGGTCGTCGAGACGCTGTTCGAGGCGGTGGTGCTCGTGTTCCTCGTGATGTTCCTGTTCCTGCAGAACTTCCGGGCCACGTTGATACCCACGATCGCCGTGCCGGTCGTCCTGCTGGGCACGTTTGCGGTGATGATGGCCGCTGGTTTTTCGATCAATACGCTCACCTTGTTCGGTATGGTGCTGGCGATCGGCCTGCTCGTGGATGATGCGATCGTGGTGGTGGAAAATGTCGAACGGCTGATCACGACCGAACATCTCAGTCCGCTCGAGGCCGCCCGCCAGTCAATGGACGAAATCAGCAGCGCACTTGTCGGGATCGGGCTTGTGCTGTCGGCCGTGTTCCTGCCGATGGCATTTTTCGGCGGGTCGACCGGGGTTATCTACCGCCAGTTCTCCATCACGATCGTCTCTGCCATGGCGTTGTCGGTGCTGGTGGCGCTGATCCTCACGCCCGCGCTATGCGCGACCATCCTGAAGCCGCACGATCCGGCCAAGCACCGCGGCGACGGCCTGCTTGACCGGTTCTTCCGGTGGTTCAACGGGTTCTTCGATCGCAATGCCGCCCGGTATGAAGTCGGCGTCGGAAACATCGGCCGCGACTGGAAGCGGTCGCTGCTGGTATATGCGATAATCCTGCTGGGCATGGGCGTGCTGTTTACCCGTCTACCGACCGGGTTTCTGCCGGATGAGGATCAGGGCACCCTGATCGTTCTGACACAAGGCCCTTCGGGAGCGACCACCGCCCGCACCGCGCAGTCGCTGGCGACGGTCCGCGACCATTTCCTGACGGCCGAAAAAGATAACGTTGACGGGGTATTCACCGTCAACGGCTTCAGCTTTGCCGGCGTGGGCCAGAACAGCGGGCTCGCTTTCGTCAACCTCAAGGACTGGAGCGTGCGGAACGGCGCGGAAAACGGGGCGGCGGCCATCGCCGGCCGGTCGATGGGCGCATTTTCGCAATTTCGCGATGCCATGATCTTCGCGCTGGTGATGCCGGCCGTGCCCGAACTGGGCAATGCCACCGGGTTCGATCTGCAACTGGTGGATCAGGTGGGCATGGGCCATGAAAAGCTGGTGCAAGCCCGCAACATGATGCTTGGAATGGCCATGCAGGACCCGCGTCTTGCTCAGGTGCGGCCGATGTCGCTGGACGATGCGCCGCAACTGAAGATCGAGGTTGACCAGGACAAGGCCCGCGCGCTGGGTGTCGATCTGGGAGAAGTGAACAGCACGATCGCGGCGGCATGGGGCGGACAGTACGTCAACGACTTCGTCGATCGCGGACGGGTGAAGCGGGTCTATATCCAGGCCGACCAGCCGTACCGGATGAAGCCAGAGGATCTGAATGCGTTTTTCGTGCGCGGCACTGATGGGGCGATGGTTCCTTACGGCGCGTTCAGTTCGGTGCGCTGGGCACAGGCTCCCGTGCAGCTCACTCGCTACAACGGCCAGACCGCGCTTCAGGTACAAGGCGGCGCGGCGCCGGGGATCAGCACGGGCGACGCGATGCGCGCGATCGAGGAAATCCACGCCAAGCTGCCGCCGGGCACTGCGCTGGAATGGACCGGCCTGTCGTACGAGGAGCGGCTGTCTGGCGGGCAGGCGCCAGTGCTTTATGCGCTGTCGCTGCTGATCGTGTTCCTGTGCCTGGCCGCGCTGTATGAAAGCTGGTCGGTGCCGGCGTCGGTCCTGCTGGTCGTGCCGCTGGGCGTCATCGGGGCCCTGCTGGCTGCCGGGTTGACCGGCCTGAGCAACGACATCTACCTTCAGGTCGGACTGATCACCACCATCGGCGTATCGGCCAAGAACGCCATCCTGATCGTCGAGTTCGCCGAAGAGCAGATGCGCCGCGGAATGGGCGCGTTCGATGCAGCCGTCGCCGCCGCGCGGCTGCGACTGCGCCCGATCCTGATGACCAGCCTGGCCTTCGTGTTCGGCGTGCTGCCGCTGGCGATCACGACCGGCGCGGGCGCAGGCGGACAAAATGCTATCGGCCGGGCCGTCGTGGGCGGCATGCTGACCGCCACGATGCTCGGGATTTTCTTCATCCCGCTGTTCTTCGTGCTGGTGCGCAATCGCTTCCGCGCGGGCGGCTTTGCTGCACAAGGTCCAGCCAACTCATGATCAATCGCGCAACTGTGTTGGTGATGCTGGCGGCGACCGCGCTGGGCGGGTGCAATTTTGCCCCGCGGCACCAGCGCCCGGTGGGGGCGATTCCCGCGGTGCTGCCGCAGGGGGGGGCGTATCCGGCCATGTTGGCTGACGGCAGCGACCTGTCGGCAATCGCGTGGAACGAGTTCTTCACGGATACCCGGCTGCGCCAGGTGATCGCGCTGGGGCTGGAGAACAACCGCGATTTGCGCGTGGCGGCGGCCAATGTGTTGCAGGCGCGCGCGCAGTACCGGGTCCAGCGATCAAACCTCCTGCCCACGGTCAGTGTCGGCGGCTCTGCGCAGGTGGGGGACGCCCGCGGCGTTTCCGCAACCACCGGATCGGGCATTCCGGCTAGCGGCCAGACGGTGGAGATATACCAGGCTAACGTCGGCATTTCCGCGTTCGAGCTCGACCTGTGGGGCAGGCTGCGCAATCTGAACGAGGCCGCGCTGCAGGAATTCTTCGCCACCGAGGAGGCACAGCGCGCCGCCCGGATCAGCCTGATTGCGGAACTCGCATCGGCCTGGCTGACCCTGGCCGCGGACCGCGATCTGCTGCTGATCGCCAACGATACGCTGCAAAGCACGCGTCAATCGCTTGACCTGACGCGTGCGCAATTCCGCGTTGGCGTCATATCGGAGCTTGAAGTGCGGCAGGCTGATACGAATTATCAGGCTGCGCGCAACGACATCGCGGCACTGCGCGCGCAGATCGAACAGGATCGCAACGCGCTCAACCTGCTGGCCGGCGCCCCCGTTGCCGATGCGCTGCTGCCCGAAGGTCTGGGAACGCAGGATTACACGCTGTCGCAGCTGCCGGGCGACCTGGGATCGGCCGTGTTGCTGCGACGCCCGGACGTTCGCCGGGCGGAACGAGAGTTGATTGCCCGAAATGCCGACATTGGCGCGGCGCGTGCGGCGATGTTCCCCACGATCTCGCTCACCGCCAGCTTCGGCACGGTCAGCACCGCGCTTTCGGGACTGTTCGGGTCGGACAGCAGGGCCTGGTCGGTTGGTCCGGGCGCCACCCTGCCGATCTTCGATTTCGGCCGGCGTAGCGGCAACCTGGCCGCGGCGCGCGCGGCGCAGCAGGGCGCGGTAGCGACCTATGAACGGACGCTGCAGGCCGCGTTCCGCGATGTCGCGGATGCATTGGCAACGCGCGGTACGATTGATGAGCAGCTTGCCGCACGGGCCGCGCGGGCCGATTCCGCAATCGTGGCGGCGCGCCTGTCCGATGCGCGTTACCGGGCCGGCGTGGAATCATTCCTCATCACGCTCGATGCGCAGCGGACCGCCTATGCGGCGCGGCGCGACCTTGTCACCACCCGGCTAAACCGCGCAAACAACCTGGTCAGCGTCTACCGTGCGATTGGCGGCGGGCTGAGCTGATCGGGCCGCACCGCCAATATATTCAACTGTCTGGCGCGGACAGCTCCATTCCAACGTGAACCGTGCCGCGGGCTGCGGCAAGCAGTTCCTGACGTGCCCGTTCGCGATATCCGGCGCGCTGTCCGTCGCTTCGTTCAGGGTGGCAGGTGGGGCAGCTCACCCCGTCCTCGAACAAGGGCGACGCGCGCTGCGCCGGGCTGACCGGGCGTCGGCACGCGTGGCACAGCGAATGGGTCCCCGGCACAAGCCCGTGCCCGACGGCCACGCGCTGGTCGAACACGAAGCATTCGCCCTGCCACAGGCTGTTTTCCGGCGGGACCGTTTCCAGGTACTTCAGGATCCCGCCCTGCAGGTGATAGACCTCGTCCACACCCTCCGCCTTGAGGAACGCGGTCGACTTTTCGCAGCGGATGCCGCCGGTGCAGAACATCGCTACCTTCGGCCGCGGCCCGCCATTGCCCAGCAGCCGCGCCCGCTCGGCCCGGAACCACGCGGGAAAGTCACGGAAAGACGGTGTCGCGGGATCGATCGCGCCGGCGAATGTCCCGACCGCCACTTCATAATCGTTGCGCGTGTCGATCACAATCGTGCCCGGCTGCGATATCAGCGCGTTCCAGTCTTCGGGCGCGACATAGTGGCCCGCACTGGCCAGCGGATCGAGGTCAGGCTCGCCCATGGTGACGATCTCGCGCTTGATCCTCACTTTCATGCGGTGGAACGGCATCGCGTGCGCACCCGCCAGCTTGGCTTCGATGCGGCCGCACCCGGGCAGCGTACGCACGTGATCGAGCACGGCGTCGATCCCGGCCGGGGTCGCGGCAATCGTGCCGTTGATCCCTTCGCGGGCCAGCAGCAGCGTGCCCTTGACGCCGGCCTTGCGGCACAGCGCCAGCAGTGGCGCGCGGAGCGCCGCCGGATCGGCAAAAGGGGCAAACTGATAGAGCGCAGCCACGCGCACCGGCAGGTCCGGATCGATCATCGCTTGCCCTGTGCCAAAAATGCCGCCCGGCTGCGCTCCGCCGTGCGTCAGAGCTGTTCCAGGATGTGCTCGGCCGTGCTGACCTTGAATTCACCGGGCCCTTCGACGTTCACCTGTTCCACCACGCCGTCATTGACCACAAGCGAGAACCGCTGCCCGCGCGTGCCCAGGCCAAAGCCCGAACCGTCCATCGTCAGGCCCAGCGCGCTCGCGAATTCGGCGTTGCCGTCGGCCAGCATGGTGATGTCATTCGATCCGCTCTGGGCGCCCCAAGCCTTCATCACGAACGGATCGTTGACCGCGGTACACACGATCTCGTCGACACCCTTGGCCTTGATATCGGCCGCCTTTTCGACGAACCCGGGCAGGTGCTTGGCCGAACAGGTCGGGGTAAAGGCACCCGGTACGGAAAACAGCGCCACCTTCTTGCCGGCAAAATACTCTGCGGTCTGGACCGATTCGTTGCCATCGGCCGTCACCTTGGTCAGCTTCACGTCGGGGAGCTTGTCGCCTACAGAAATGGTCATCTCTCGATCCTTCCTTGATCCGCCAGAAAGCGGGCGTGCAGCCTTATCCCGGCTCGCGCGTGAATCGCAACAGCCGATCGGCATGCGGACGCAGTTGCGGCCCCGGATGGTTAACCGCGCTTCACGCTGCTTGTTGAAGAACCGGTAAACGCGCCCGGGCAATCTTGGTGCGGTGGGGACACCACCGGAGGACACCAACATGACCAGGACACGTTACGTCGCAGCAGCGCTGGCCGCCGCCGTGATGCTTTTGACCATGCCGGCACGGGCCGACGCGCCGGCTGATGCCGAGAAGTTGCGACGCCTGGACATCATGCTGATGGTCACGGGGCTGCGCTGCCGGACCACGTCAGACGATTTCCAGCGCGATTTCCAGCGCTTCGAGGCTGCCCATCTGGCAGACCTCAATGCCGCGAATGCCACGCTGCGCGCCGGGCTGGTCAGGAGCCACGGCGCTGCGGGCGCAAGCCGCGCGCTCGACCGGATCAGCACCTCGATGGCCAACCGCTATGGACAAGGGCATCCAAGCCTGAACTGCGCCCAGCTGAAGATGGCGACCCGCACCCTGGCCAGGATGCAGGGCCGCGACGCGCTGATAGAGGCAGCCAACCAGCTGCTTTCGCCCGATCCGCGTGCGAACCTGGCAATGGCGAGCCGTTGAACCCGCACGCAGCGCGACGGCCGAAGCATATAAAGACTTCTTTATATTGATGCTGGAAGAAGCTAAGGGCGGTGCCATTGCGGTGCCGCCTTCTGCTTGCGGTGCCCGCCACCCCGTCTGCAGGAGAATGCCGTGTCTGCCGTTCTGGACATCGCCAAGGACTATGTGATCGCCGATCTTGGCCTGGCCGAATTCGGCCGCGCGGAAATCGCCATTGCCGAAACCGAAATGCCGGGCCTCATGGCTCTAAGGCAGGAATTCGGCGCTTCGCAGCCGCTCAAGGGCGCGCGGATCACCGGCTCGCTGCACATGACGATCCAAACCGCGGTGCTGATCGAAACGCTGGTCGCGCTCGGGGCCGAAGTCCGCTGGGCCACCTGCAACATCTTCTCCACCCAGGATCACGCCGCCGCCGCCATTGCTGCACAGGGCATTCCGGTGTTCGCGATCAAGGGCGAAAGCCTGGCCGACTACTGGGACTATGTCGGCCGCATCTTTGACTGGGGCGATAACCAGACCGCCAACATGATCCTCGACGATGGCGGCGATGCCACGATGTTCGCGCTGTGGGGCGCGCGGGTCGAGGCGGGCGATGAACTGTTCGAGCCGAGCAATGCCGAGGAAATCGAATTCGTCCGCGCGCTCAAGGCGTTTCTCAAGGCGAAGCCGGGCTACCTCACGATGTCGGTCGCGCACATCAAGGGCGTCTCGGAAGAAACCACCACCGGCGTCCACCGGCTGTACCAGATCGCCAAGGACGGCAAGCTGCCGTTCCCCGCGATCAACGT
>JAZKDH010000011.1:0-40227 GCA_040387665.1 Pseudomonadota bacterium
AGCGCGACAAGCTGGAGATGTCGCTGGGCGGCATCCGCGACATGGGCGGCATTCCGGACGTGATGTTCGTCATCGATGCCAACAAGGAAGAATTGGCGATCAAGGAAGCCAACGTCCTTGGCATCCCAGTCGTTGCGATCCTTGATTCCAACGTCTCGCCCGATGGCATTGCATTCCCGATCCCGGCGAACGACGACGCCAGCCGCGCGCTGCGTTTGTACTGTGAAACCATTGCCCAGGCCGCGAAGAAGGGCGGTCGCGAAGCAATAGTCGATTCGGGTGCCGATATCGGCGCGATGGACGAACCGGTTGAGGAAACGCTGGACGTGGCACCGCCCGCCCCAAGCGAAGTTTCGCCGGCCGCATTTGCCGATGCTGCTGCCGAGGCGTCCCCGGAAGCAACAGCCGAGGGCTGATTCCGCAATGCCGCATGCGAAGAGCCGCATTCTGGCTTCGTCATAAAACCTTAGCACGCCGGGTCCACGTGGCCCGGCTGCTGATCATTCAAATAACCGAGGACAGACGCGATGGCCTATACCGCCACTGACGTGAAGAACCTGCGCGAGCGCACCGGCGCCGGCATGATGGATTGCAAGAAGGCGCTCGACGAGACGGGCGGCGACATCGAGGCCGCGGTCGACGCGCTGCGCGCCAAGGGCCTGGCTGCTGCCGCCAAGAAGTCGAGCCGTACTGCGGCCGAAGGTCTGGTGGGCGTGGCGGTCACCGGGACCAAGGGCGTAGCGGTTGAGGTCAACTCGGAAACCGACTTCGTTGCCAAGAACGACCAATTCCAGGATTTCGTGCGCAAGACGACCCAAGTGGCGCTGGGCGCGGCTTCGGACGATATCGAGGCACTGAAGGCGGCTGCATATCCAGACGGCGGGACGGTGACCGAGAAGCTGACCAACAACGTCGCCACGATCGGCGAGAATCAGCAGCTGCGCCGCATGAAGACCGTGACGGTCGGCAGCGGAATCGTGGTGCCCTACATGCACAACGCGGCCGCCCCGAACCTGGGCAAGATCGGCGTGCTGGTCGCGCTTGAATCCGAAGCCGGCGCCGACGTGCTGGAGCCGCTGGGCAAGCAGATCGCGATGCACATTGCGGCCGCGTTCCCGCTGGCACTTAACGCCGACAATCTCGATCCCGAGCTGATTTCGCGCGAACGCAAGATCGCTGCAGAAAAGGCGGCCGAAAGTGGCAAGCCCGCCGAAGTGCAGGCCAAGATGGTCGATGGTGCAGTGGCCAAGTACGCCAAGGAAAACGCGCTGCTCAGCCAGGTGTTCGTGATGGACAACAAGACCCCGGTCGCGCAGGTAGTCGAGCAGGCGGGCAAGGCTGCGGGCACCAAGATCGTGCTGACGGACTATGTCCGGTTCCAGCTTGGCGAAGGCATCGAAAAGGAAGAGACCGACTTTGCCGCCGAAGTGGCGGCGGCTGCCGGCCTGAACTGAGCACTGTGCTAACATCGTCCCCGCGCCGGCGTCCTTGTTGGAACGTCGGCGCGGGGATGCGCTCGTCAACGGCTGGCGACCTGACGTTTGGGCCCGGTCAGCCCTCGCAGCTCCGGGGTTCCGGTCAAGGCCTTCCGTTACAGGACTGGGGAAGGCGCCCTTGGCAGGCAAGGCATGCCGGCTATAAGAGCCGCAGCAAGCATGAGTGATAATCAGATGACCGCCCCGACTTCAAAGCGCATCCTACTCAAGCTTTCGGGCGAGGTGCTGATGGGCAATCAGGCGTTCGGCATCGATCCCGATTTTGTGGCGCAGCTGGCTCAGGAAGTGAAGGCGGCCAAGGATACCGGGCTGGAAATCTGCCTGGTGATTGGCGGCGGCAACATCTTTCGCGGGATGGCGGGCGCGGCCCGGGGCATGGACCGGGCGCAGGCGGACTACATGGGCATGCTCGCCACGGTGATGAACGCGCTGGCGATGCAGAACGCGCTGGAACAGATCGGCGTGCCGACCCGGGTGCAGTCGGCCATCGAGATGGATAAAGTGTGCGAGCCGGTGATCCGCCGCCGGGCGGAGCGGCACCTTGAAAAGGGCCGCGTGGTGATTTTCGCGGCCGGCGTGGGGGCGCCGTACTTTACCACCGATTCCGGCGCGGCGCTGCGCGCGGCCGAAATGCGCTGTGACGCTTTGTTCAAGGGCACGAGCGTCGATGGGGTCTATGATAGCGACCCCAAGAAGAACCCCGCTGCCAGGCGCTATGACACCGTTGATTACGATACGGTCCTGGCCGATAATCTGCAGGTGATGGACGCGAGCGCCGTTGCCCTGTGCCGCGACAACAGCATTCCGATCATCGTCTTTTCCATCCGTGAGCAGGGCAATCTGGCCCGCGTGCTGCGCGGCGAGGGGACGAAGACAATCGTCCAGAAAGGAGCCTGACACATGGCCAAATTTGACAAGGCCGACATTGAGCGCCGCATGAAGGGCGCCGTCGAAGCCCTGAGGCATGACCTGTCGGGCCTGCGCACGGGACGGGCGAATACCGCGCTGCTCGAGCCGGTGATGGTCACGGTTTACGGTTCGAGCACGCCGCTGGTACAAGTCGCGACGATTTCGGCCCCGGAACCGCGGATGCTGACAGTGCAGGTGTGGGACAAGTCCAATGTCGGGCCGGTTGAAAAGGCGATCCGTTCCGCCGGGCTGGGTCTGAATCCGATCAACGACGGCAACACATTGCGCCTGCCGATCCCAGACCTGACCGAGGACCGCCGCAAGGAACTGGCCAAGCTGGCCAGTCAGTATGCTGAAAAGGCGCGGATCGCGATCCGCAACGTCCGCCGCGACGGGATGGACTCGCTCAAGGCCGACGAGAACAAGAAGGAAATTTCGGAAGACGAGCGCAAGCGGCTCGAGACCGAACTGCAGAAAGTGACCGATGATGCGATCAAGTCGGCGGATGATGTGACAGCCCAGAAGGAAAAGGAAATTCTGGGCAAGTGACGCTGCTCCAGGCCGACCGCCGGCACCCCGAGGGCCAATCCGGCGGTTACGACCGCGGGGCGCGGCATGTCGCCATCATTATGGACGGCAATGGTCGCTGGGCGAAAAAGCGGCGGTTGCCACGGGCGGTGGGCCATCAGCGCGGCGGCGACGCGGTGCGCAAGGTCGTCAAGGCGGCGCGCAAGTTGGGTCTCG
Source organism: Pseudomonadota bacterium (assembly GCA_040387665.1). Taxonomy (GTDB): domain Bacteria; phylum Pseudomonadota; class Alphaproteobacteria; order Sphingomonadales; family Sphingomonadaceae; genus Novosphingobium. The sequence goes on from JAZKDH010000011.1 coordinate 3,150, forward strand.
AGGCGCTGACGCTTTACGCGTTTTCAACAGAGAACTGGCGGCGGCCCGAGGACGAAATTTCAGCGCTGATGAGCCTGCTCAAGCGTTTCATCCTGAGCGAGCTGGAAGAGTTCGCGTCGAATGGAATCCGGCTGCAAGTGATCGGCGATTACAGCGTGTTTCCGGCTGACGTCGTTGCGATGATCGACGGCGCGTTGGAGCGGACGGCCGGAAATACTGCAATGACGCTGGCGGTGGCGCTCAACTATGGCTCGCACGACGAGATCGCGCGTGCAGCGGCCAAGGCGGCGGCAAAGGGACCGATCACGCCCGAGACCATCGCCGCCGAACTCGATACCGCAGACCTGCCGCCGCTGGATTTGTTGATCCGTACATCGGGCGAAGTGCGGCTGTCGAACTTTCTGCTGTGGCAGGCGGCTTATGCCGAAATGCTGTTTACCGATGTGCTCTGGCCGGACTTCGGGGAGGAAAACCTGGCCGAGGCGCTTGATGCGTTCGCGCAGCGGAGCCGGCGCTATGGTGGACGTTAACGCGGCCAACACCGACCTTCCGGTCCGCGCCGCCTCGGGGATTGCGATGGTCGCGGTCACCGGCGCGGCATGGTGGCTTGGCGGGTGGGTGTGGACGGTGTTCGTGGGCATCGTGGCGATGGGCGTGCTGTGGGAATGGCGCAACCTGTCCCGCGCGTTTGCGCAATCCCCGGTAAAGCTGGGCCTGTGGAACGCCGCCGGGTTTGTCTACATCGCGCTTGGCGCGGCCACCTTGCTGGTCCTGCGCAGCGATCTGTTTTCGATCTGGACCGTGCCGGCGGTGCTGCTCTCGGTGGTTGCCACCGATGTCTGCGCCTATTTCGCCGGCCGCACCATCGGCGGCCCCCGGATCGCCCCTGCGATAAGCCCGAACAAGACATGGGCCGGATTAGGCGGCGGCATGGTCGGCGCGTCGCTCGTGGTGCTGGCAGTGTTCGCCTCACACGACCCGGCGCTGCGGGGCAGTGCGGCATCACCCGCGACGGCCGACTGGAGCGAGCTTGCCGCAGCGGTGCCGATTGGCATCGCCATCGCGGTGATCGCCCAGGCCGGGGATCTTTTCCAAAGCTGGATGAAGCGCCGCGCCGGAGTCAAGGATTCCGGGCGGTTGCTTCCGGGCCACGGCGGTTTGTTCGACCGGGTAGACGGATTGATGGCGGTACTGACGGTCGGCGGCATTGCCGGGCTGCTGGCGCGGGGGGCGGGCTGGTCGTGATGGCGCGCTCCATCTCGATCCTTGGTGCAACAGGGTCCATCGGCGCGTCCACGCTGGATCTAATCCGTCGCAACCGCGATGCCTGGCGCGTCGTCGCCCTTACCGCGAACGGCAACGCGGACCAGCTAGCCGAGCTTGCCCGCGAGTTTTCCGCCGAGCTTGCGGTTGTTGCCGATGAAAGCTGCCTGTCGGCATTGCGCGACGCTCTTGGGGGTACGTCCATCATTGCCAGCGGGGGCGCTGACGCGCTGGTGGAGGCGGCATCACACCCGGCCGATGTGACTGTGGCTGCAATCGTTGGCTGCGCGGGGCTGGCACCGACGATGGCCGCGATCGAGCAGGGGCGCACGGTTGCGCTGGCGAACAAGGAAGCGCTTGTTTCGGCCGGAGAAGTGATGACAGCGGCGGTGGCCCGGACCGGCGCCACCCTGTTGCCGATCGATTCGGAGCACAATGCCATCTTCCAATGCCTTAGCGGCAATGACGTTGCGGATGTGCGCTGGATCACGCTGACGGCAAGCGGCGGCCCGTTCCGCGAATGGCCGCTGGAACGGCTGGTAAGTGCCACTCCGGCGGAAGCGGTCCGCCACCCCAACTGGTCGATGGGCGCCAAGATCAGCGTCGATTCGGCGACGATGATGAACAAGGGGCTGGAGTTCATCGAGGCGTTCCATCTGTTCCCGGTGGGAGCCGAGCGCCTGCGGATCATCGTGCATCCGCAATCCGTTGTGCATTCGATGGTCGAGTATCGCGACGGATCGACGCTGGCGCAGCTTGGCCCGTCCGACATGCGCGTGCCGATCGCGTCTGCGCTGGCCTGGCCTGCGCGGATGAATACACCATGTGCGCCGCTGGATCTTGCAGCGATTGGCGAGTTGACTTTCCGCCCTACCGACGAAGTGCGCTTTCCGGCGACGCGCCTGTGCCGCGCGGCGGCTGCTGCCGGGGGTGCGACGCCCGCGGTCCTCAACGCGGCCAACGAGATTGCGGTAGCGGCGTTCCTGTCCGGTAAGCTGGCGTTCACCCGGATTGCCGCACACGTCGAGGAAGTGCTTGGTCGCTATGTGCCGCCGGCCCCGACATCGCTGGCGGAAGTCATCGCGGTCGATGCCGAAGCGCGCATTCGCACGCGAGAGATGCTGGAGCCTGCCTGACTTGACCCAATCCCCCTCTCTGCTTGTCACCATCATCGGGTTCGTGTTGCTGCTCGGGCCGTTGGTGGTGATCCACGAGCTTGGACACTATCTTGTGGCCCGTTGGTGCGGCGTCAAAGCGGAAGCGTTTTCGGTGGGGTTCGGCAAGGAATTGTTCGGGCGGACCGACCGCAGAGGAACCCGCTGGAAGCTGTCGGCGATCCCGCTTGGTGGATATGTGCAGTTCGCGGGCGACATGAACCCCGCCTCGCAGCCTGATGACGGCGCGCTGGCCGGTTTGACCCCGGAAGAGCGTGCGGTGACGTTCAACGTCCAGCCGCTGTGGAAGCGGGGGGCAATCGTTGCAGCCGGGCCGTTTACCAACCTGTTGTTCGCGGTGCTGATTTTCGCCGCATTCAATCTTGCATTCGGAAGGCTGGTTGCGCCGCCGGTGATCGACGGCTTCATGCCGAATTCGCCGGCCCGGGCCGCCGGCCTGCGGCCGGGGGACCGGGTGGTCGCGGTGGACGGGGAGCCGATTGCCGATTTCGACCGGCTTCGCCAGCGTGTGCTGCCCTATCCGGGCGGAAGCTTCACGCTGACGGTCAAGCGCGAAGACCGCGAATTCCCGGTGCGGATCCAAGCGGCAAGCAAAGTGCTGAAAGACGAGTTCGGCAACGAATCCCGCGTAGGATTGCTGGGCGTAAAAGCGGCCCAGCCATCGATCGAGCCGGTCGGCGGGGTTGAGGCAGTGACCCTGGCCGTGGACCAGACCGCGGGAGTGATCCGGATGCTGGTGGTTGGCATCGGCCAGATCGTCACAGGCGAACGATCGATGGACGAGCTTGGCGGACCGATCAAGACCGCAAAATATTCCGGCGAACAATTGAGCTTGGGTTGGCTGTCATTTGTTTCATTTGCGGCGTTCATTTCAATTAACTTGGCGTTCATCAACCTCTTGCCAATTCCGGCGCTTGATGGTGGGCACCTGGCGTTTTACGCGGCAGAGGCCATCCGGCGGCGTCCGCTGGGACCGCGTAGCCAGGACTGGGCATATCGCACCGGGTTCGCGTTCGTGCTGGCGTTGATGCTGTTCGTGACGTTGAACGACCTGGCATCGCTGCTTCCGTTCGCGGGATTGTAAAGTAGCGGCGTCGGGGAGGGCGCCGGAGGAAGTGGGGGACTACTTCCGGCGCGTAAGTTCGGGATCGGACAGATCGCTTGATTGGCGGTTCGGCATCGGGCACAGGGCAGCGGCTGTCCGCGGGCCCCATAGATTGCTTGGCCAATGACAGCCTGATGGCCGCAGACAAGATCGGGATACCAGTGTCGATGATGGGACGGAACATGGTTCAGAGCGGCGCGATCCGGCGATCCCGGGCGCTGGTCTTCGGGCTGCTCGGCACGTCGTTCCTTGCGCCGGCGGCAGCTGTTGCGCAAGGCGTCCCGGCGGCACCTGCCGCTACGGCAACCACGCCCGTCGCGGTCGAGGCAGCGCCCCAGGTGATCCAGCGGATCGAAGTGCAGGGCGCGCAGCGGCTCGAAACCGATACGATCCTGTCCTACATCCGTCTGCGTCCGGGCCAGTCCTATACCGAGACGGTGGCTGACCAGGCGCTTAAGGACCTGTACGCCACCGAGCTGTTTGCCGACGTGCAAATCCGCAACGAAGGCGGGCGGGTGACCATCCAGGTCAAGGAAAACCCGGTGATCAACCGGATCGTCTTCGAAGGCAACAAGCGCCTGAAGGAAGACAAGATCACGCCCGAAATCAAGCTGGCGGCCCGGCAGATCTTCACCCGGTCCAAGGTGCGTGCGGACGTGGCGCGCGTGATCGAGCTGTACAAGCGACAGGGCCGGTTTGCCGCGACGGTCGAGCCCAAGATGGTCATGCTTGACCAGAACCGCGTCGACATCGTGTTCGAGATCAGCGAAGGGCCCAAGTCCAAGGTTCGCCAGATCAACATCATCGGCAACGAGGTGTTCGATGACGGCGCGCTGCGCAGCCAGATGGTGACCAAGCAGGCGCGTTCGTTCCGCTTCATGTCTTCCAAGACAAGCTATGATCCGGACCGGCTGGCATATGACCAGCAGAAGCTGCGCCAGTACTACCTTACCGAGGGTTATGCCGATTTCCGCGTCGTTTCGGCGGTGGCCGAACTGACGCCGGACAAGCATGACTTCATCATCACGTATGTGGTCGAGGAAGGGCAACGCTACAAGTTCGGCGACGTGAAAGTCGAAAGCCAGTTGCGCGATTTCGACGGCGATAAGCTGGCGACCCAGCTCCCGATGAAGAAGGGCGATTGGTACAACGCCAAGCTGGTCGAGGACACGATCGACAAGCTGAACCAGACCGCGGGCGCGTTCGGTTATGCGTTTGCCGACGTGCGGCCGGACTACAACCGCAGCAAGGAAGATCTCTCGATGGGGATCAACTTCCAGATCGCGGAGGCGCCGCGCGTCTATGTCGAGCGGATCGACGTCAACGGCAACACGCTGACGCAGGACAAGGTCATCCGCCGGGAGTTCCGGCTGGGCGAGGGCGATGCGTTCAACTCGCTCCAGGTCAAGCGCTCGACCAACCGCATCAAGTCGCTGGGCTACTTCCAGGAAAAGTTCGAAGTCGAGCAGAAGCCTGGATCGGCACCGGACCGGATCGTGCTGGAAGCCAACGTGGAAGAAAAGCCGACCGGCGAGCTCCAGCTGTCAGCCGGGTTCAGTTCGATCGAGAGCTTCATCCTGCAGGCCTCGATCCAGCAGCGCAACTTCCGCGGCCGCGGCCAGACGGTGGGCACCAGCGTATCCTATTCGCGCTATTCCAAAAGCGTCGAGCTGAACTTCACCGAGCCCTATGTGTTCGACCGCAACGTTTCCTTCGGCGCCAACATCTACCGGCGCGACTACAACAGCTTCAACTACCTCAATTCCAACCGCAACAACTTGTACCAGCAGAAGACCACCGGGTTCCAGCTGCGGCTGGGCGTGCCGCTGACCGAGTATATGAGCCTGATCGGCCGTTACACGCTCAACATGGACAACGTGGAGCTTGACCAGGACACGTACTACAACGCGGCCGGCGAGTGCGATCCCGACCGTGCCGGCATCTATCTGTGCGATGCGATCGGCAAGCGGACCAGTTCGATCCTGGGCGCGTCGCTGGTTTATGACGCGCTGGACAACCGTGTGCGGCCGACGCGTGGCAACTCCGCCTCGGTCAGTGCGGACTTCGCGGGGCTGGGCGGCTCGGTGAAATATGCACGGCTGCGGCTGAATGCGGCGAAGTACTTCCCGCTGGGCGGCGGCTGGGTATTCTCGCTCTCGGCCGAGGCTGGCGCGATCCGGGCGCTGAACAAGCGGTTCGACGAAAACGGCGACCGGGTCGAAGACGTCTACCTTACCGACCGGTTCTATCTGGGCGAGCCCGAAATGCGCGGCTTCGACATCCGCGGCGTTGGCCCGCGGGTGCTGCGCAAGCAGTACCTGACGCGGCAGATCCCCGATCCGGCGGACGCGACCAAGACGCTTACCGTGATCGATACGCTTTCAACCAACCGTGACCAGTGGCGCGATGACGCGATTGGCGGCAAGAACTATTATCAGGGCCGGGCCGAACTGGAGATTCCGCTGGGATCGGGCGCGCGGGAACTGGGCATCCGCCCGTCGCTGTTCCTGGACATCGGCTCGGTCTGGGGAGTCAGGGCCCCGAACGTACGCGGGATCAACTTTGCTTATGTGCTGACCTGCAACGGCGTCGCCACGCTCGAGAACGTAAAGATAGCAGATTCGGGCGCCCCGATAGGTTCGCTACCGACGCCGGCCTCGCGCTTGCCGGCCAAGCCGGGCACTTGCACCGGCACCTCGGACGGCTACCAGTTCAGCAACGCCTATGACGAGCAATTCGTCGGCGACACCTACAAACCGCGCATCTCAGTCGGCGTCGGCTTCAACTGGAACTCGCCGTTCGGGCCGTTCCGTATCGATTTCGCCAAGAACCTGATGAAACAGGAAGGCGATGACGTAAAGACCTTCTCTTTCAACGTAGGAACCCAGTTCTGATGAGCAAGCACCTGATCAAGGCGGCCGCGATCGCCGCTCTCGCCGTTTCCGTCGCTCAGCCGGCTTTGGCCCAGCGTGCCCCCGCCGCCGCGCCGACCGCGCCGGCCGGCCCCATCGTCGCAGGGCTGGGCATCGCCAATCTCGAAGCCGTGATGGTGAACAGCAACGCCTACAAGACCGCGCAGAGCCAGCGCCCGACGACCTACAAGGCCCAGTACGACGCGGCCGAAGCGCGGCGCGCGCAGATCGCGGCCCAGATCAAGCCGCTGGTCGACAAGTTCAACGCCGACCGTGCGGCCGCAAGCCCGAACCAGGCATCGCTGCAGCAGCAGGCGCAGACGATCCAGCAGATCCAGGAATCAGCACAGGGCGAACTGCAGAAGATCCTGCAGCCGGCGGCGCTCTCGGAAAATTACGTGCAGGAACAGCTTGGCGAGAAGCTGCCGGTTGCGGTCAACGCCGCAATGACCAAGCGCAAGATCACGCTGCTGGTTAATCCCGAGAACGTGCTGTCGGCCAATCCGGCATACAACCTCAACCAGGATATCCTGAACGAACTGAACGCCGCGGCTCCGTCAGTCCAGCTGGTTCCGCCGGCCGGGTGGGAACCACGCCAGGTGCGCGAGGCACGCGCGCAGCAGGCAGGCCAGCAGCAGGCGCCCGCCGCCGCTCCGGCCACGACCTCCAAGCAGCCGTCCGGCCGCTGAGGCATCAGGCAGGCAGGGGGCAGGGATGACCGAACTGGCCGGTGACGCCACGGCAGTGGCCGCGAAGTCGCTTGATATCAAGGCGATCCTGGCGGCGCTGCCGCACCGCTACCCGATGCTGCTGGTCGACCGCGTGGTTAGCCTCGTGCCGGACGAGGAGATCCACGCGGTAAAGGCGGTCAGCTTCAACGAAGGGTTCTTCCAGGGCCACTTCCCCGGCCGCCCGATCATGCCCGGTGTGCTCCAGATCGAGGCGCTGGCGCAGGCCGCGGGCATTCTGGCAGTCGAAAGCCTGGGCCTGTCGGGCACCGGCAAGCTGGTCTATTTCATGGCGATCGAGGAAGCCAAGTTCCGCACGCCGGTGGAACCGGGCGTCCTGCTCGACCTGCGGGTCGGGTTCGTCCAGAAGCGGGCGAAGGTCTGCAAGTTCTGGGGCAAGGCCATGCTGGGCGACAAAGTGGCGTGTGAGGTGAAGTTCACCGCGATGATCGCCGACCCGCCCCAGGCCTGAGCGAACCGGGGCGGGCCTTGCCATAGCGTCCTGGCGCCGCTATGCGCGCGCATGTTCTACAGGCCGGTCGGAACCGGCTGTCAGCGAAAGACAGTATCATGAAGGCCGATATCCATCCCGACTACCACATGATCAAGGTGCAGATGACCGACGGCACCGTGTTCGAAACCCGCTCCACCTGGGGCAAGGAAGGCGACACGATGGCGCTGGATATCGACCCGACGTCGCACCCGGCGTGGACCGGCGGGACCCGCCAGCTTGACCAGGGCGGCCGCGTTGCCCAGTTCAACAAGCGCTTTGGCGGGCTTTCGCTCAAGAAAGGCTGATAATTCGGCACATGGGCGTTGCGAAAAGGGCGGCTTGTGCCGCCCTTTTTGTAGGGTTCGCGTTGCCCCAACACTGGCGGGGCAGCACCCGATCCGCGCATGTCATCGACCCAAGATTTTGCTTTCCAATCGCGGCGCCCTGTGCGAAAGGCCCGCGCCTGCATGGAGCCGCCAAGTGCGGTGCCTGCCGGACGTCTATGGCGATCGTAGCTCAGTTGGTTAGAGCGCCGGTTTGTGGTACCGGAGGTCGTGGGTTCAAACCCCATCGGTCGCCCCATTTTCAATCTCTAGACGTTCCTCCGGACGCCGGATTTTGGCTGCGTCCAAACAGTGAACAAATCGGCGGCTCCAACCAAGAGTCCGCTTGCCGGAAATTGCGGCAACTGCCAAAGGCGCAGCTGCGCAGACCGCTTGAAAGCACCCACGGCCAGACCAATGCACGGATTTGCCAATCCCGCTCGCTTCCTGCGCCTGGCTCGGTGGCTGACACCGCTGCTGTTGGGCCTGGGTAGCGTGCTGTGCGCTGCTTCGCTTGGGTGGGGCGTGTTCGGCGCCCCGGCCGACGCGTTGCAGGGCGAAACCGTTCGGATCGTCTACCTTCACGTTCCAACGGCCTGGCTTGGCATGGGCGGGTGGATGTCGATCGCCTTGGCAAGCCTTGCCGAAATCGTCTGGCGTCATCCGCTTGCGGGCATTGCAGCCCGGGCGATTGCGGTGCCGGGGGCAGTGTTTACCGCGCTTTGCCTGATCACCGGATCGCTGTGGGGCCGGCCGGCGTGGGGCACATGGTGGGTCTGGGACGGGCGGTTGACGTCGATGCTGGTGCTATTGTTCCTGTACCTTGCTTATATCGCCTTGGCCGATGCCGCGCAGCGCGACAGCGGGGGAACATCGCGCGTCCCGGCTATTTTCGGACTTGTCGGCGCGGTCAACGTCCCGATCATCCATTATTCGGTGCTCTGGTGGAACAGCCTGCATCAGCCGCCGAGCATCACGGTGGGCAAATCGGCCATGGCGGCAGAATTCCTGCTGCCACTGCTGGGCGCCGCCGCTGGCTTTTCGCTGGTATTCGGTGCGGTGGTATTGGCGCGGATGCGTGCGATCCTGGCGCACCAGCAGGCCGAAGTCCGGCTGCGGCGCAAGGCCTGGTCGGCTGCCGAGGCCACCTGACATGCAACATGAAGCACTGGACCAGTGGCAGTATGTCGTCGCAGCCTATGCGATCGGGCTTGGCGGGACGATCGGTCTCGTGATGCACAGTTGGCTCTCGATGCGCAAGGCAGAGGCTCGGCGAGACAATGTGCGCCGCGGCGAAAGGCCGAGTGGGTGAGCGCGATCAAGGCCAAGCACCAGCGCCTGATCCTGGTACTGATCGCGCTGGCGGCGCTGATCGGAGCCGGATTGCTGGCGGCGTGGGCGCTGCGCAACCAGGCCTCGTTCTTCTATCTGCCGGCGGATATCGCCGCCGAACCCCCCGCGGCCGGACGTGCGGTGCGGCTTGGCGGGATGGTGCAGAACGGCTCGATCATGACCGCGCCGGACGGCGTAACCGTGAATTTCGTGGTAGCCGATGGAAAAGCGCAGGTGCCCGTCCGTTTCCGGGGGATCGTGCCCGACCTGTTCAAGGAAGGATCCGGCGTTGTGGCCGAGGGGCGCCTGGGGGCGGACGGCACTTTCGTTGCGGACAACCTGCTGGCCAAGCACGATGAAAAATACGTCCCGCGCGAGATGAAGGACATGACCGAGGCGGACGCGCGAGCGGCGGTTAAGGAAACGAAGTGATCGCCGAACTCGGCCTTGCAAGCTTGTGGCTGGCTGCCGCGCTGGCGTTGCTGCAGCTGGGCGCCGGGGTGCTGGCGTTCAAAGGCCCGGGCGGCACGCTTGCGGGTGCGGTTCGCCCTGCCGCCATGGTGCAAGGTGCGCTTGCGCTGGTTTCGTTCATCGCGCTGTTGCTGGTGTTTGCGGAAACCGACCTGTCGGTGAAGCTGGTGGGGATGAATTCGCATTCCGCAAAGCCGTTGCTGTACAAGCTGGCCGGCGCCTGGGGTAACCACGAGGGGTCGATGCTCCTGTGGGTGACGGTGATGGGGCTGGCGGGCGGGCTTGTGGCGCTGGTCGAGAGGCGTTTGCCCGAACCCGCGATGCTGGCAACGCTGGCCGGCCAGGCGTTCGTCAGCCTGGGATTCTATGTGTTTCTGCTGTTTGCGTCGAACCCGTTTGAGCGGCTTGATCCCGTGCCGATCGATGGGCAGGGGCTCAACCCGTTGCTGCAGGACCCGGGCCTGGCGTTCCATCCGCCAACGCTTTACCTCGGCTATGTCGGGCTTTCGATAGCCTTCAGCTTTGCCATCGGCGCTTTGGTAACGCGCGAGGTTGGCCCCGCGTTCGCACGGGCGATGCGTCCCTGGGTGCTGGGCGCATGGATTTTCCTGACGCTGGGCATCACCGCGGGATCGTACTGGGCATATTACGAGCTGGGCTGGGGCGGCTGGTGGTTCTGGGACCCCGTGGAAAATGCATCGCTGATGCCGTGGCTGGCGGCGACCGCGCTGCTCCATTCGGCCAGCGTGCTGGCAGCCCGCAACGCGTTACGCGCATGGACGGTGATGTTGGGCGTCGTTGCGTTTTCCATGTCGATGGTGGGCACGTTCCTGGTGCGATCCGGCATCCTGACGAGCGTTCATGCGTTTGCGGTCGATCCCCGGCGCGGCGCGTTCATCCTCGCTTTGCTTGCGATCTACATCGGGGGTGCATTGGCGCTGTTCGCGGTCCGTGCGAACACCGTCACCGAGGGTGAGCGATTTACGGTGAGCAGCCGCGAATCCAGCCTGGTGTTCAACAACGTGATGCTGACGGGCACGCTGTGTATCGTCCTGCTGGGCACGCTGTATCCGCTGCTGACCGAGACCTTCGGGGAGAAGGTTTCGGTCGGTCCGCCTTACTTCAATCCGATGTCGGCAATCTTTGTGGTGCCGATGCTGATCGTGCTGGCGGTCGGTCCGTTGCTGCGGTGGCGGCGTGACAATCTGCGGCGGATCCGGCCGACCGCTTTGGTGCTGGCAGCGCTGGTGGCAGCTGGAACGATCGTGGCCGTGATTGTCGCGCCCGGCAGTATACTCCCGATTATCGGGCTGGCGCTTGCCCCGGCATTGGCCGTGGCCAGCGTGATGCCACTGCGCGGACGCAGCTTGCGGCGGACCAAGCTGCCGGTCTGGGGCATGGTGCTGGCGCACCTGGGCGTGGCGGTGTCGCTGTTCGGAATGGCATCGGACAGTGCCTTTACCGTCGAACGGCTCGTTGCGGCGCGGGTCGGAGATGTGGTTCCGGTGGGCCCGTGGCAGATCAGGGTTGCAGCAATCGCGCCCGTCGCCGGTCCGAACTGGACCGCGCTGGAGGCGGACTTGCAGGCCAGCTATGCCGGCGGCTCGCCGTCGGCCGTTCGTCCACAGGCGCGCACGTTCTGGACGCCGCCGCAAAACACCGCCGAAAGCGCCTTGCTCACGCGCTGGAACGGCCAACTTTATGCGGTGCTGGGCGATCAGGCGGATGCCGGGCGGTGGCAGCTGCGATTGTGGTGGAAGCCGTTCGTGCCGCTGATCTGGTTGGGCGGCGTGATGATCGCACTGGGTGGGCTGCTGGCCCTGTTGGGTCATGTGGCGAGCGACGTCAGGCGGCTGATCGCGCGCAAAAAGATTGCCTATCGGCGCTTGCGCCAAGGCCGCGCAGGGGGCGCGCCATGAACGCCGATCAACGACCAGGATCGCGCTGGACGCTGTGGCTGCCGCTGGCGCTGTTTGCGCTGATTGCCGCGCTGGTGACGTGGGGACTGCTGAAGCCGCCGCCGCGTGAGGTGCGCAGCCGCCTGATCGGCCAGCCATTGCCCGTATTCAACCTTCCGGCCGCGGCGGCAGACCGCCCTGGGCTCAATCGCAGCGACCTGGTTGGCGCCGAACCGCGCCTGCTCAACGTATTTGCCAGCTGGTGCATCCCGTGCGCGGCAGAGGCGCCGCACTTGGCGGCACTTGCCGCAGCGGGAGTGGAAATCAACGGCGTGGCGGTGCGTGACCGGCGGGACGATCTGGCGGCGTTCCTTGCGCGCAACGGCAACCCTTATGCGCGGATCGGCGCCGACGATCGCAGCACGGTCCAGCTTGCGATCGGCTCGTCCGGGGTGCCCGAGACTTATGTGATCGATGCCAAAGGCGTTATCCGGTACCAGCATATCGGCGACATCAACGGCGATAATCTTCCGCTCCTGCTGCAGAAGCTGAAGGAGGCGGGTGAATGAACCGCTGGCTCATCCTGCTGGCGGTGCTGCTTTGGGCGAGCGGGCCCGTCACCGCGCGCGCCGACGATGCGATGCCCCCGGCACCTTATGCCTATCGGCAACTGGACGATCCCCATCAGGAAGCGCAGGCCCGGTCGTTGATGGAAACCATTCGCTGCCTGACATGCCAGAGCCAGTCCATCGCCGATTCGGATGCGTCGATGGCTGGCGACTTGCGCAGCCAGATCCGCGAGCGGATCAAGTCTGGCGAGGAGCCGGAGGCGATCCGTGCGTGGCTGGTGGCGCGCTATGGCGACTATATCACCTACACCCCGCGCATGACTGCGCTGACCTGGCCGCTGTATGCAGCGCCGCTGGCGGTCTTCTTGATCGCGGCGCTGTTGCTGCGCAACCGGTTCGGTCGTCGCGCTGACGCCGATGGTGACAGCGCATGACCTGGGCAGCGATTGCCGCCCTGGCACTGGCCGCGTTTGCGGTTTTCGCATTCATTCTGCGGGCTCCGCGATCGACCTGGCATATTGTCGGCGCGGCCCTGTTTGTGGGCTTGGCCGGATATGCGGTGCAGGGCGCGCCGGACCGGCCTGGCTCGCCCAAGACGCCTGCACAAGGCGGCAGGGATGATGGCACCGGCGCGGCCGCTGTCGCCGCGCGCCAGCAGATGGGCGGCGCCGGCCTTGCCGGAGACCAGCACATGATCATCGCCGACGCGCTTGCCCGTCACGGGCAGTTCGCCGAGGCGGCCGAGGTGCTGCGCGGCGCGGTTGAGCGCAACCCGGACAACGCGGAAGCTTGGCTGGCGATGGGTAATGCACTGACCGGTCATGCCGAAGGCACGATTTCCCCGGCAGCGATCTTTGCGTTCGGTCGTGCCGCCCGGGCTGAGCCGGCCAGCCCCGGGCCGCCGTTCTTCCTTGGACTGGCACTGCTTCGATCGGGCCGGGTCGGCGAAGGCCGCGCCGTCTGGGCCGATCTGTTGGCGCGCAGTCCGGCTGATGCGCCATGGCGAGGAGATCTGGAGCAGCGACTGGGGCAACTGGATGCGCTCATCGCGCGCCAGGACGAAACAGGGGCGCTTGCAGAACCGCCCCGAGCCGGCCCGCGGGAATGATGGGTGTAGCACCGGTACGCTTGACGTTGCCGCCGGATCAGCCGGGTGCTAGAGGCCCGGCGCCGGGGGCCATGGCCAAGCCCAGCCGGGTCGCACAACGTGAAGGGGCAACCGCAGACATGCGTTACCATCGGCGAAGCGGCGGTCACGATCGTGGTTGATTCGAACCCGGCCGCGGCCGGAGCCCCGCGCGGCCCCGCGCAAGGCCACCATGACCGTCACACCGGCATCATGAAGATGGCGGTCGGGGCGATAGGCGTTGTTTTCGGGGACATCGGCACCAGCCCGCTGTACGCGATGCGCGACACGTTCGCAGGCCACCACCGCCTGCCGCTCGACGAACTGCATATATACGGCATCGTCAGCCTGATGTTCTGGTCGATGATGGTCATCGTGACACTGAAGTACGTGACCGTGATCATGCGCGCGGACAACAAGGGCGAGGGTGGCAGCCTGGCCCTGCTGGCACTGATCAACCAGAACATATCTGGCAGGCGCTGGTCGTCGGGGATCGTGCTGCTGGGCGTGTTCGCGACCGCGCTGTTCTATGGCGATTCGATGATAACTCCGGCGGTTTCCGTGATGGGCGCGATCGAAGGCCTGGCGGTGTACGAGCCTGGCCTAGCCGGAGCCGTGGTGCCGATGGTGGTCGCGATCCTGGTGTTTCTGTTCTTCATCCAGAGCCGGGGGACGGCGCGCGTTGCGGCGTTCTTCGGACCGATCATGCTGCTGTATTTCGCGGTCATCGCCGTACTCGGCGCGCTCAGTATCGCCGCCTTTCCGCAAGTGATCGAAGCGCTCAGTCCGCACCACGCGGCGCGTATGTTTGTGATGGACCCGTTCCGGGGGTTCCTTGCGATGGGTTCGGCCGTCCTTGCGGTAACCGGCGCCGAGGCGCTTTATGCCGACATGGGCCATTTTGGCCGGCAGCCGATCCGCGTATCCTGGCTGGTGTTCGTCTTGCCGGCGCTGGTGCTGAACTACCTGGGGCAGGCGTCGCTGCTGTTGCGCAACCCCGCGGCGCTGCAGAGCCCCTTCTATTTTCTGGCCCCCGAATGGTTCCAGTGGCCGTTGCTGGCACTGGCCAGCGCGGCGGCGGTGATCGCTTCGCAGGCGGTGATCACGGGGGCGTTCTCGGTCACGCAGCAGGCGATCCAGCTCGGCTTCATTCCGCGCATGACGATCAAGTACACCAGCGTGAACGCCGGGCAGATCTACATTCCGGTTATCAACTGGGCGCTGATGATCGCCGTCATCCTGCTGGTGCTGGTGTTCGAGCGTTCGTCCAACCTGACCGCGGCCTATGGCATCGCGGTGACAGGCGCGATGGCAATCGACAACATCCTGCTGGCGGTGGTTCTGCTGCAACTCTGGAATTGGAAATGGTGGCAGGCTGCACCGCTGCTGGTAGCGTTTGTCCTTCTGGATGCCGCGTACCTGGCATCCAACCTGACCAAAATACCGGACGGGGGGTGGGTTCCGTTGATCATGGGCCTGATCATATTCACGCTTCTGACGACGTGGTCCAAGGGCCGCTCGCTGATGCGGCAGAACATGGCGGAGGGCACAATTCCGTTCGAGCTGTTCGCCAAAAGCGCACACTCCAGCGCGGCGCGGGTCCCCGGCACAGCCGTGTTCATGAGTTCGACCCAAGCGGGCGTACCGTCGGCGCTGCTCCACAACATCAAGCACAACAAAGTCCTGCACGAACGCGTCGTGGTGCTGAACGTGTCCATCCAGGACGTGCCGGTGGTGGACGATGACGAGCGCGTGGTGGTCAAGCAGTTTGGCGAGGGCTTCTACAAGATTTCGCTGCGCTTCGGCTTTCTGGAGGAGACCGACGTTCCGGCTGCTCTGGCCAGAGTGGACATCTGCGGCGCACCGTTCGAGATGATGAAGACCAGCTTCTTCCTGTCGCGCCAGACTTTGATCGCTGCGTCCAAGCCCGGCATGGCGATCTGGCGGGAAAAGCTGTTCGCGTGGATGCTGCGCAATGCCGCCAGCGCGATGGAATTCTTCCGGCTCCCCAGCAACCGGGTGGTGGAGCTGGGCAGCCAGGTAGAGATCTGACGGCGGGTTCAGGCCCGTCCGGATTGCTTCATCGACAGACTCTGTCCGGGAATGCGCCACTGCGCACAGCAACTGCCATCACAAGAAAAACGCGGCGCTCCCGCAAGGGAACGCCGCGTGGCAGGTCGTCATGCGTGCATGTTCAGCCGAGGTTGGCGCTGACCATGGCGTAGAGCATCGGCAACGACAGCAGCACGTTGGTGCGGCTGGCGGCCAGAGCGCGCGGTGCTGCGGCAGCCTTTTCCTCGTCCGTGGCTTCTTTCAGGCCAAGGATCTTCTGCTGCGCCGGCCAGATGATGAACCACACGTTGAAGGCCATGATCAGCGCCAGCCACATGCCCAGACCGATCAGGTTTTCGTTCGGCGAGGCGCCCTGGAATGTCAGCGCCCTGTGAGCGTAGCCGTTGACCCACGCGATCACCAGGCCAGTGATCACGGTGAGCAGCGCGGCATACCGGAAGAAAAAGAATACTTTCGGCGCGATGAAGCCGGTTACGCCCTTTTTCAGCTCGGCCGGGATGGTCGGCATGGTCGGGACCTGGACGAAGTTCAGGTAGTAGAGCAGGCCGATCCAGAGGATGCCGAAGAACACGTGCAGCCAACGCGATATCGAGTTCGCGTCGACCGAAATGGCATCGGCAAACGCGACCATTACCACGATGGCCAACACAAGGCCCGTGACAAGCACCAAGTGCAGGTTACCAAAAAACTTGGCCATTGCTTCCCCCTATGATTTTGCAGTGAATTTTGTTCCAGCCGGCGACGGAATTCCGGCACTGGCGGTTAATGCGACATCGACGCACGCTTGTCACCCGCTTTTCATGCGGGCGGTGGGCAGCGATTTTCACTCGTGCGGCGGGTTTTTCAGCACGTCCTCCTCTGCCCCAGAGGCGAGGCCGTGACGCAGCAGCATCGGCATGTGCGCGAACGTGAACAGGAACGACAGCGGCAGGAACACATAGAGCTTCGTTTGCAACCACCCGCCAAACGTCAGCCAATACCGGAACGCTTCGTTCAACACGGCCAGGACGAGGAAAAACACGCCCCAGTTGCGCGACAGCAGCATCCATCCGGCTTCGTCGAGCCCTTCGAATGCCGCTTCGAGCAGCGTCTTGAGCAGCGCCTTGCCCTTCAGCCAGCCGCCCAGCAGCGCCAGCCCGAAGATCAGGTAGATCGCGGTCGGCTTGATCTGGATGAAGAACTTGTCGTGCAGCAGCACCGTCAGCCCGCCGAAGAACACGATCAGCGCGGTCGACAGCCACAGCATCGGCGCCACCCGGCGAAACTTTACCAGGCTGACACCGAGCGCGATGACTGCTCCGACCATGAATGCGACCGTTCCGGCGATGACGGCGGTGACTTCCGCCAGCGCGTTTTCGTGGTCGGGCGGCGCGTAGTGCCGATACACAAGGAAGAACAGCAGGATCGGGCCATAGTCCACCGCCAGGTTGACCCAGCTGGACTTGGGCTTTGCGGGCGCTGCAGCAGGTTCGGTCATCACGCGACGCCTGCAATGACGCGGGCCACCAGATCGGGATCGAACGGCCGGAGATCATCGATCTTCTCGCCCACCCCGATCGCGTGGATCGGCAGTCCGAACTGTTCCGCCGCTGCGACCAGCACGCCCCCCCGCGCGGTGCCATCCAGCTTTGTCATCACGATTCCGGTCACGCCGGCAACCTCCTTGAAAATTTCGATCTGCTGCAACGCGTTCTGGCCGTTGGTGGCATCGAGCACCAGCACGACATCGTGCGGCGCTTCGGGGTTCAGCCGGCCAAGCACGCGGCGAACCTTGGCCAGTTCGTCCATCAGTTCGCGCCGATTGTGCAACCGCCCGGCCGTGTCGACGACCAGCGCATCGATCCCCTGTGCCGTCGCGAGCCGAACCGCGTCGAACACGATCGATGCGGGATCGCCGCCTTCCGCGCCCTTGACAAGCGGGACGCCGATCCGGTCGGCCCATACCGCCAGCTGGCCGATGGCGGCAGCGCGGAAGGTATCGCCCGCGGCGAACATCACCGAATAATCCTGTTCCTGGAACACGTGGCCAAGCTTGGCGATGGTGGTGGTCTTGCCCGATCCGTTGACGCCGATGACAAGGATCACCTGTGGCCGGGGAAAAGCCGTTATTTCAAGCGGCTTTGCAACCGGCCGAAGAATGGAGGCAATTTCGTTCGCAACCGCCTCGCGGATCGAGCGTTCGTCGGCGCCGCGTTCGAACCGTTCATCGGCCAAGCGGGCGCGGATGCGGCCCGCGGCGCGCGGTCCGAGATCCGAAAGGATCAGCGCATCTTCGATTTCATCGAGCTGGGCATCGTCGAGCCGGGTCTTCCCGACAATCCCCGCGAGGTTTTCGGACAAGCGCTCGGTCGTCTTGCGAAAGCCGCCGAACACGCGATCGGTCCATGTATCGGCGCTCATGCCAGCAGGCCTTCCTCGATCCTGGTCGGCACCATTTCGACCACAGTGCCGGGGGCTGTGCCGGGCACGAGCCGCACCCGGGCAAAGTTTTCCGCGTGTCCGGTGCCATCGCGCTCTGCAAGCACCGACAGCGTCGTGCCAACTAGGGAAGACAGCCAGCGCGCGCGTGTTTCGGCCAGCGCGGCGCGCAGTTCCGCGGCCCGCGCGCGTGCAATCGGCGCCGGGACTTGCGGCATCAGGGCAGCCGGGGTTCCCGGGCGGGGGGAATAGGGAAACACGTGCCCATGAACGACCCCCAGTTCGCGCACGATCGTCAGGTTGGCGGCGTGCATGTCCGCAGTCTCGGTCGGGAACCCGGCGATCAGATCGGCGCCGACGGCAATTTGCGGGCGCTGCGTCTGAAGCCGTTCGACCAGCGAGACGGCATCGTCCCGCGAATGCCGCCGCTTCATCCGCTTGAGGATCAGATCGTGTCCGTGCTGGAGCGAGAGGTGGACGTGCGGCATCACGCGTGGTTCGCCAACGATCAGATCAAGCAGGGCGGGATCAATTTCGACCCCGTCGAGCGACGACAGCCGCAGCCGCGCAAGCGTGGGGAAAGCCGCAAGGATTGCCGCCACGAGCGCGCCAAGCCGCGGGGCGCCGGGAAGATCGTGGCCCCACGAGGTAAGGTCCACGCCCGTGAGCACGACCTCGCGCGCACCGCGGGCAAGGTGGGCTTCGATATCGACCAGCACGTCGCGCGTCGCAGTAGAACGGCTGCGCCCACGGCCTTGCGGGATGATGCAGAAGGTGCAGGCATGATCGCAGCCGGTCTGAACCGCGATGTAGGCGCGGGTATAGGCGGCAGGCGGAGGATTAGTGCGGGCAGGCGGCACGTTCCAGGCACGTGGATCAAGTTTCGCGGCGTTGGCGATCAGCCCGTCTACTTCGGGCATCGCGCCCAGCGCCGCGCGATCGGTTTCGGCGGCGCACCCGGTCACCAGCAAGCGCGCGTCGGGGCGGGCGCGGCGGGCCTTGCGGATCGCCTGCCGGGTCTGGCGCACCGCTTCGGCGGTCACCGCGCAGGAATTGACCACCACCAGATCGTCGGCCTCGGCCAGCATGGCGCGCAGGCGTTCGCTCTCCGACAGGTTCAGGCGGCACCCGAGCGACACGACTTCCACCGTCACGCCGGCACTCCATAGGCGGCGGGATCGAATGTGCCGCGGAACGCTTCGGCGGCAGGGCCGGTCATCCGGATGCGGTTGTCCGACCCCCAGACGATGTTCAGCTGACCGCCGGGCAGGGTAACGAGAACATCGCGCCCGGCCAGCCGGCGCCGCATCGCCGCCACGGCAGTCGCGCAGGCCCCGGTACCGCACGCCAGCGTCAGGCCGGCACCTCGTTCCCACACCCTGAGCCGGATGGCGCCAAGGCCGTCGATCGTGGCGATGTTGACGTTTACCCGGTCGGGAAACAAGGGATCAGTCTCGATCAGGGGGCCCAGGCGGGCAAGATCGACGGCATCGCAATCGTCGACGAAAAAGACCACATGCGGATTGCCGACATTGACGGCCGACGGTGCCTGAAGCTGTTCCCAGCCAACAGGCATCGTGAGTGTGTCCATTGCATAGGCCAGCGGAATTTCCGACCAGCCGAACGCCGGCTCGCCCATGTCTACAGTAATGCCACCATCAGCCGCGTCGGTTTGCAGAATACCGGCAAGCGTTTCGATCCGGGCACTGCGCCCGTGCAGCAGCCCCACGGCGCGCGTGGCATTGCCGCAGGCCGCAACCTCGCCGCCATCGGCGTTGAAGATGCGCATCCGCATATCGGCAACGTCCGACGGCTCGAGCAGGATCAACTGGTCGCAGCCGATCCCGGCGTGACGATCGGCAAGCGCGGCCGCCAGTCTTGCGTCCATTGGCGGGACTGCAGTGCTACGATTGTCGAGCACCACGAAATCGTTGCCTAGTCCGTGCATCTTGATGAAGGGAACGCGCATTGCGCGCGATCTAGGCGCTCGGCGCGCTGGCGTCCAGCCTCAGGCGGTTGCCACCTTCGGGGCAATTGCCTGACCGGATTTTGCATTGCCGTTGCCGCTGCCGGCCAGCATGCCCAGTTCGGTAAGTCGGGCGGTCGTCTCTCCGGCCGTTTCCGGCCGGCCGTAATAATAGCCTTGCGCGGTGAAGTTACCGATCCGGCGCAGTTCACGCACCACTTCGGCGTTTTCCACGCCTTCCGCCGTCACCGGCATGCCCAAGCCCGCGCCAAGCGACGTGATCGCCCGGACAATCGAGGCGCTGTCCCGGTTTCCGGGCATGGCCGTCACGAAGCTGCGGTCGATCTTGATCCGGTCAAACGGCAAGCTGCGCAATTGGGCAAGCGAGCTGTATCCCGATCCGAAATCGTCCAGGCTGATACGAACGCCCTGGTTCTTGAGGCTGGTGATAAGCGAACGGACCAGCCCGAGATTTTCCTGCAGGCATCGTTCCGTGACCTCGATTTCCAGGCGTGCGGGCGGGAACTGTGCTTCTAACAGCATCTTGAGCAGCTTTTGCGCGAACCACGGATCCCGGAGCTGGATCGGCGATATGTTCACGGACAGCGTCAATCCCGGGTCCCAGCTGCGGGCATCGGATAGCGCCCGGCGGATCACGCATTCCGACAGCTCGGCAATGAGGCCGATCTCTTCCGCGACCGTGATGAACACGTCCGGGCCGACGACGCCGAAGCGCGGCGATTCCCAGCGGGCCAGCATCTCGAACCCGCAAATCCGGCCTGTGTCGAGATCAATCTGCTGTTCGTAATAGGGCACGAATTCGCCGCTCGAGATTCCAGCGCGCATTGCCGTTTCGAGTTCGCTGCGAAAGCGTAGTTCGCTCTCCATCGGACGTTCGAACCACAAATAGCGGTTCTTGCCCGCCTTTTTGGCCTGATACATCGCCACATCTGCCATGTGCAGCAATTCCTGTGGATCCGGTCCGTGGGAGGCATCCGTGGAGGAATCGGAACGGGCGATGCCGACCGATACCGTCACTTCGATGGCGGACGAGCCAAGCATGACCGGCCGCCCGACTTCTGCAGTAATGCGTCCGGCAAAATCGCTGACCCGGTCGGCCATTCCCGGCCGGAACGGGATCACGCAGGCGAATTCATCTCCGCCCAGCCGCGCGAGCAGGCCACGTTCGGGCAGCAGATCGCCGATACGGCGCGCGCATTCCTGCAGGACAGCATCGCCGACGCTGTGCCCGTTTGCGTCATTGATCCGCTTGAAATTGTCGATGTCGATCATCACGAACGCGGCCAGTTCCCCACGCTTGGCGCACGTCTCGGCCAGCTCGATCGTTGCCGGCGCGATCGACCGCCGGTTAAGGCAGCCAGTCAGCGGATCGGTTTCCGACAGTTCGCGCGCCTGCTCTTCGGCGCGGCGCCGTTCAGTGATCTCGCGCGAAAGATCGCGGCACCGCCGCCAACCGAAGATCACCAGAGCGATGTTGAGCAGAAACGCGCTGGAGAGCAGCCGGTCGGGTGGGAGGCCGATACCCTGCAGCGATCGGATAACCTGCGGCATGATGTTGCCGCCGGTACTGGCGAACATGACGATGGCGGTAAATCCGATCGCCAGGACCAGCATGTCCTGATCGGCCCTCGCCACACCGCCGCCAGCCCGTTCGATTATCCTTGCCACCTTGCCCCGATCGATTGCTACGTTGTCGCTTCCCGGCACGACGCATCCCCACCTGTCTGAAGAACAGGAGATGAGCGATCAGGCTTGATTTTCAGTTAACGCGATATTGGCGGCCATCTTGTCCGCTACTGCTCCAGACTACTCGCCCGGAATAATTACGCTCTTTGTTCAGCGTTTTAACCCGATCTCACGCAGCCGTTTCTGCAGATATTCGTCGGCGGTTATCGGGACCGGATATCTGTCCGGGTTATCCGTTGAAATGCACTGCTGCAGCGTGACCAGCCGGTAATCGCTGCGCAGATGCAGGAAGAAAGGCATTGCGTAGCGACTGTAACCGGCGCGCGAGCTTTGCGGATTGCGAACGCGATGGGTGGTGGACGGCAGGACATTGTTCGTCAGGCGCTGCAACATGTCGCCGATGTTGACCACCAGCGCACCGGCAGGCGGCGCGACGCCGATCCAGCGGCCCTGACGCGTCAGCAGCTCCAGGCCCGCCTCTTCGGCGCCAAGCAACAGGGTGATCAAGTTGATGTCCTCATGCGCGCCGGCGCGCAGGGCACCGTCTTCGTCGCCGTTCAGGGGCGGATAGTGCAGCAGGCGCAGCACCGAGTTGCCATCGGCGATCGCGTCTTCGAACCATCCAGCAGGCAACCCCAGGTAGACCGCGATGCGGGACAGGATCACCGCGCCGATGCGGTCGAATTCCGCGTACAGTTGGCTGAAGGTCTCCTGAAAACCGGCCAGCTGGTCGGGCCAGACGTTCGGCGGCATCGAATCCGAGCGGAGCGGGTGCCCGTGCGGGAGGTCGCGCCCCACATGCCAGAATTCTTTCAGATCGTGCCGCGATGCACCTTTGGCGATTTCGCGTCCAAATGGTGTAAAGCCCCGCGCTCCGCCGCTGCCCGGCACGATATGACGCCGCTTTTCCGCATCTGGCAGCGCGAACAGCGCCTGAGTCAGCCCCCACGCGCGGGCGAGGTGATCAGGGTCCAGCCCGTGGTCGCGCACGATGGCAAAGCCGAACGTTTGGAACGATGCGCCCATGTCCGCCGCAACACGGCCGGGCGCATCCGCAAGGGAGATGATCGGTAATGTAGCAAGATCCATGATTGTCATCGGTCCCGACTTTGCGGATAGGGCACGCGAAGCGGTAGCAGAGGCGGGTTTCATGAGCAAAAGCAGCATCGGCGCCAGGGGCTTTTCCGGCCGGCTATGGCTGATGAAATCGGAGCCTGACGCGTATGGTTGGGATGATCTGGTGGCGCAGGGCGAGGGGACGTGGGACGGCGTGCGCAATCACCGCGCGGCCAACAACCTGCGCGCGATGCACAAGGGCGATCTCGCGTTCTTTTACCATTCGAACATCGGGAAGGAGATCGTGGGCATCGCCAGGATCAGCGAGGCCGGATTGCTGGACCCTACGGATGCGGAAGGCAAATGGGCGGCGGTCAGGGTGCGGCCTGTCCGGAAGCTGGCGCGGCCCGTAACGCTGGCCCAAGTCAAGGCGGATCCGGCACTGGCCGAGATGGAACTGGTCCGCCTGTCACGCCTGTCGGTGGCGGAGGTCCGGCCCGAGGAATGGGATCATATCCTGGTCATGGCCGGGGAGAAAATCTGAAGCCGAAGCGGTACTCGTCCGGGTACAGCGTCACGTCCGGACGGCGCGCAGGATAGACTTCGACCAGCGATACCGTTCCCCCGGCCACACCGGCAGGGCTGTCGGTGCCCAATTCCGAAGCGCCTGAGGGGTCGATCCGCACGGCGAGCCGGACGCGCCCGGCCGCGATGCACTGCACGCCAACCGGGCAGCGGCTGTCCTCCAGGATCGCAAGCGGCATGACCGTCGCGGGACCGACGGTAACGCTTTCGTTGATCCGGGCGCGGCTAATTCCATCATCGACCGTCCTGAACTTCACGCAGCCGCCCACCAGCGCGCAGATTAGCATAATCGCTGCACCGGATAAGGATCGCGTCATTGCATCGAAACCGGCGAGCGTCATCGGCTGTTCCCGAACCGTGCCGCCTGAGCTAGGGCGACGCCTATGGCTTACCAAATCAAACGCCTTCCAACGCAGCTGTATCTGGTCTCGCCGCTTGATGTCGGCGGCGAATTTCCCGGCAGGCTGGCCCGAGCGCTCGATGCGGGGCCGGTGGCCGCGTTCCAGTTCCGGGTCAAGGAAATCGACGAACACGCGGCCGCGCGGCTGGCCGCACCGCTGCAGGAAATCTGCGCGGCGCGCGAGGTTGCCTTTATCGTCAACGATTCGGTCAGTCTGGCCAAGCGGCTGGGAGCCGACGGGGTCCATCTGGGGCAGAGCGACGGCAGCGTTAAGGAAGCGCGTGACGAACTCGGGCGAACCGTGCAGATCGGCGTGACCTGTCACGACAGCCGGCACCTGGCGATGGAAGCGGGCGAGGCGGGGGCCGACTATGTCGCGTTCGGGGCCTTCTTTCCCACGACAACCAAGACGGTGGAGCACCAGGCCGAGCCCGATATCCTGGAATGGTGGCAGACGTTCTTCGAACTGCCCTGTGTGGCAATCGGCGGGATTACGCCCGACCGCTGCGCCGCCCTGGCCGAGGCGGGCGCTGACTTTATCGCGGCTGCCGGAGCCGTATGGACCGGCGACGAGGCCGCCGCCGTTCAGGAATTCGCCAAGGCGTTGCGGCTGATCTAGGACATTCCTGCGATCTCGTGCGTTTATACATTGCGCCGGATCGCTGCGCGCTGTTCACGGGATGATTTCATGCAATTTGCCAGGCTTGTCGTGCCTCTGGCGGCTATCTTGGCCATGCTGGGAGGTTGCAAGAAATCCGTGAACGACGGCGTCGTGCCGACAACCGCGGCAGCCACTCGGACGGCCGACCCCTTTGCCGCGCACGACGGCATCGCAGAGGCCACGCCCGACAGTGGGCCCCGGCCGGTAATGCAGGCCCAGGTCGTACTGGACCGACTTGGATTTACGCCCGGCGTGATCGATGGAAGGCTCGGGTTGTCGACCAAGAACGCCGTTGCCGGGTACCAGGAAGCGAACGGAATGCCCGTGACTGGCGATCTCGACGACGCTACTCGAGAGCGGCTGGCGCGATGGAACACGATACCGGCAACGCGCGTGGTTACCATTCCGGCTGACTTTGCCGCCGGGTCGTTCGTGCCGGTTCCGGAAGATCCGGCGAGCCAGGCTGCGCTTCCGGCGTTGGGATATGCCTCGCTCGACGAGAAGCTGGCCGAGCGTTTCCATACCTCTGTCGCGACATTGCGCGAACTTAATCCGGGCGGAACACCGGCGGGCGCGGGAAGCGACTCGTCCGCCGCTGGCGCGGGTGTCGGGGGCATGCCTGGGCCAACGCAAGAATCTGTGTCAACCGCGGCACCCGCCGCCGGAGAGGCCCCGCCGCCCCCGATGTTCCGCGCAGGTCAGCAGGTGCGGGTGCCGAACATCGGCAACGACCGCATCGATGCCGCAATGGTCAAAGATAATGCGGATTGGCTGACCACGCTGCGCACGCTGGGTGTCGGCACCGGCCAGCCCCAGGTGGGGCGGATCGTGGTCAGCAAGTCGGCAGGTACGCTCAAAGGGTACGATCGGGGCGGCAAGCTGGTGGCGGTCTATACCGCTACGATGGGTTCCGAACACGATCCACTGCCGCTGGGCGCATGGGAGATCAAGGGCGTCGCGCGCAATCCCAAGTTCCACTACAACCCGGACCTGTTCTGGGATGCGGACGCCGGTGATCAGAAGGCCATGCTGCCCCCGGGGCCGAACAGTCCGGTCGGCGTGGTGTGGATCGATCTGTCAAAGCCCCACTACGGAATTCACGGCACTCCGCGGCCCGAAACGATCGGCCGCGCCGAAAGCCATGGCTGCCTGCGGCTAACCAACTGGGACGCCGCTCGTCTGGCGCAAATGGTCCGGCCCGGCACCGACGTTTTGTTCGAAGCCTGACTGCCGTTGTGATGCAGGCCGCGCGCGGTCAGACGGTGACCATATCCGAAGTCAAGGCATCGCGCCGGGCCACCTCGCGGGCGGCTTCGGAGGCCGCAAAGCGCTCTGGTGCTTCGTTTATCGGAAGATCCCAGTCCACCTCAAGTCCATCGCCGAGGCGCACGAGCTGAAGGTACATCCACGCTAGCTGGTGATCGGATTCGAACAGATTGAACGCCCGGTCGTCCAGTTCGGGCCAAGCCGCGCGGTCAAGCATCAAAAGCTCTTCGACTGCCGGGACCTCATGGCTGGATCCATCCAGCAACGCCGCGCAGAAGTCGGTCGAAACGCAGAACGGCCGGGCAAACCCAATCACGTCGGTATCGCCCGACGTGATCGCTTCTTCCATCACCGACACGTCACGAAAGCCGCCGGTCATCATCAGCGGCATCTTTGCCACGGGCCGCGCCCGCGCCGCATATTCCCGGAAATAGGCTTCGCGCCGCATGGTCGATTGCGCCTTTGGCCGGGCGAGGGCATTGCCGGCCCCTACCATCTGGACCGGCTCTTCGTTCTGGTCGGCACCTATCATCACCGGTGCGCTGTAGTTGCCGCCCGAGATCTCCAGCAGATCGATCGATTCGGAGTTGAGCATTTCGATCACACGGATCGAATCTTCCATGGTGAAGCCACCTTTCTGGAAATCGGCGGAGTTCATCTTGAGCGACAGCGGAAAATCCGCGCCCACCGCGCGCCGCATCGCGCGCAACGATTCGATCAGAAAGCGGGCACGGTTCTCCAGGCTTCCGCCCCAGTCGTCCGTGCGCCGATTGGCCAGCGGGCTGAGGAAAGAAGAGGCCATGAAGCCGTGCGCCGCATGCAATTGCACCCCGCTGAAGCCGGTTTCGCGGGAAATTGCCGCGACGCGTCCATAGCGCGCGATCAGATCCAGGATTTCGGGTTCGGTCATCGCCCTAGGCATGGCAAATCCGGCCGCGGGCAAGCCGTCGACCGTTGCTGACGGGGCCATCGGTTGGGGGTGAATATCAGCCGGGGTCTGCCGGCCGGGCTGGTTGATCTGCATCCACAGGTGGTTGCCCGCAGACTGTCCTTCCCTGGCCCAGGCGCGCAGTTCGGCAAGGCCGCCGTTGCCGTCGATCACGACGTTGCCGGGACGCTCGCGGTGAGTCATGTCGACCATCACGTCCCCCGTGATGAGCAGGCCCGCGCCGCCTTCGGACCAGCGCCGATAAAGCGTCAGGTTGGCGTAGGAGGCGTGCCCCAGCGGTGTGGCGAGCCCTTCCTGAGTGGCCGATTTGGCAAGCCGGTTGGGCAACGTTGCGCCGCAGGCGAGCGCCAGCGGTTGCGCCAGGATTTCAGACATTCGGGCGAGCCTCCATTACTGACGGGCGTGCGTGCGCCTGCGTTCCGGCGGGTGTTGTACGTCGGCAGAAGACTATTTCAAGTCCGGCCGCCGGGCCGCGTCACCCTCTGCTGCCAGGCTGCCGGACACAGTGCAGGGGGCCGTCGCGGCCATCCGGCAGCGTCCGGCGCAGGAATCCGGCCGCGGTGCGGTGATACTTCACCCCGTTGTGCGGCCCGCTGGTGAACACCATGCGATCGCCTGTCAGAAGGTAGATCCCCTTGCCACTGCCTGCCCGGTAGCTGGAAGCATTGGTGACGACGAAATCCTCCGCCGGCCGGCGAATGCCGGCTGGCCCGGCGGCGTCTCCCGGCAGCTCGCACATGTATCGTCCAAGCGGCAACGTACCGATGGGGCCGCCCGGGGCAGCATGCGCGCCCGACGCAGCAAGGGCGCAGGCGATAATAAGCGAAAACGTCAGCCGAACCATAAGGCGCAGCACTAACAGACAAGGCCGGATGCTTCCAGCCCGGCGGGGCACGGCTTGTCCTGCGCCGCGCCGCGCGCTAAGGGCCCGCCTTTCCGGTTACTCGCTCTTTCCCAATCGAAGGCATCGATCATGAAGATCAGCGGCGTGGACATCCGTCCCGGCAACATTCTCGAATACGAAAAGGGCATCTGGAAGGTCGCCAAGATCCAGCACACCCAGCCCGGCAAGGGCGGTGCCTTCATGCAGGTGGAGATGAAGAACCTGATCGACGGGCGCAAGACCAACGTCCGCTTCCGCAGCGCCGACACGGTCGAGCGCGTGCGGCTCGACACCAAGGATTTTCAGTTCCTGTACGCAGAGGGCGATGATCTGGTGTTCATGGACGTGGAAACCTACGAACAGATCAACCTGCCCAAGGACCTGCTGGGCGATGCCGCCGCGTTCCTGCAGGATGGAATGACGGTGCTGCTTGAAATGTACGACGAGCGCCCGATTTCGGTGCAACTGCCCGAACAGGTCGAAGCGACCATCGTGGAAGCCGACGCCGTGGTGAAAGGGCAGACCGCCTCGTCGAGCTACAAGCCCGCCATTCTGGACAACGGCGTGCGTGTGATGGTGCCGCCGCACATCGGCAGCGGCACCCGGATCGTGGTGGACGTCTACGATCGCACCTATGTCGGCAAGGTAGGCTGATCGTTCATGGCAGTCATTTCCGGCCTGATCCGCGTGATGGAGAAAGCCGCCCGCAAGGCCGGTCAGCGCCTGCGCCGCGATTTTGGTGAGATCGAACACCTGCAGGTCAGCCGCAAGGGGCCGGCCGATTTCGTGTCCAAGGCCGATCAGGCGGCCGAGCGGACCTTGTGGGAAGAACTGCGCACGGCGCGGCCCGATTGGGGTTTTGTGCTGGAAGAGGGCGGCGTGATCGAAGGCGATCCGGCCAGGCCACGCTGGGTCATCGACCCGCTGGATGGCACCACCAACTTCCTGCACGGCATTCCGCACTTTGCGATTTCCATTGCCGTGCAGGAACCTCGGCCTGACGGCACCGGGTGGGGTGATGTTGTTGCCGGGCTCGTCTATCAGCCGGTCACCGACGAGAGCTTCTGGGCGGAAAAGACGCGCGGGGCGTGGTTGCAGGACCGGCGCCTGCGGGTTTCGGCACGTCGCAACCTGGACGAAGCGCTGATCGCAACCGGCATCCCGTTTGCCGGACGGGGAGAGGTGGCCGATTGGGTTCGGATCTACGGTGCGGTCGGGCCGCAAGTTGCCGGAATCCGCCGATTCGGCTCGGCCGCGTTGGACCTGGCCTGGGTGGCGGCCGGTCGGTACGATGGGTACTGGGAATCCGACCTGGAGATCTGGGACAGCGCTGCAGGGTGCCTGCTGGTGCGCGAGGCTGGCGGGTTCGTGACCAACTACAAGGGCCAGTCCGAACCGATCTGCGCGCAGCAGGTGTTGGCAGGAAACGATGCGATTCATTCCCGGCTGCACAAGCTGGTGGCGGCTGCGCTCAAGTGAGTTGATGCCGCGGGGAGAGGCGGCTAAGGATCTGCTTCGCCGATGGCGAGCCCCTGTGGTGGAATGGTAGACGCGACCGACTCAAAATCGGTTGGAGAAATCCGTGCCCGTTCGAGTCGGGCCAGGGGCACCACATCCCGCTGCGCTGCCGCAGAGCACGTGGGCGCGGCGGCGGAAAGCGTCCGGCACGCGGCTTAAGGACGCAGCGCGCGACGTCTGGCGTTGATCTGCTTCATCCCGACGGATGTAAACTCGGCCGACGGTGCATGCGAAAAATGCTCCGCATTTGGGCCTTTGCAGAGGGTGATGCCGCCTCGATGCTGTAAAGTTTACTTACAATTTACCCCTGTCGCGTAGCTCTTGATTCACGGTCCGGACTGTCCGGGCCCTAGGCCGCAAACGCGTATGGTTCGCCTGTTCAAGCATTACGTCCCGCATGCGGTATTGCTGCTGGGCCTGCTCGACGTGCTGCTGCTGTTGGCCGCGGCCGAACTGGGCTGGCGGATCCGCGCCGCGCAGATCGGCCACACCGGCGCGCAGTTCATCGATCGCAGCCGGGCCGATCGGCTGCGGCAACTGAGTGAGCGCCCGGAATGCTGCTATGCCATCGCCGGGTATGTGGGGATGAGCGATCAGAGCCCGGTCATTGCGGAAGCGATCAACCGCAAGGCTGATCCTGATCCAGACCGTGCGGGTGGTGCTGTGGCGGGAAGGGGCACGGTAGCATGAGGAACGCACCATGATGCAGGGCTGGCTCCTCCTGGCAGAAATCTCGCACCTGCTTGGTGCCTGCGCGGCTGTCACGCTGGCCGCCTGGGTGGCCGGCCGGCGCGGGGCCGTGGGCTCTGTCGGAACCACCATGGTCATTGCGCTCGGGCTCAGCGCCGTATGGGCCCTGGCCGTAGCGGCGGCCGGGGTGGACAGTCCGGCAGCCCATATCGGCGAATCGGTGCGCAATCTCAGCTGGCTGGTGGTGATCTACAGCCTGTTCAGCACGGATAACCGCCATACCCTGGTACGTCCGATCCGCCCGGTAATGCTGTCGCTGGCCGCGATCGAGCTGTTCCAGGTGCTGCAGATCATACTGGTCCGCGATCTGCACCTGACAGATACATCGCGCGATGCGCTGTTCCACATGACGGTCATGTTCCGCCTGATGATGTCGATCGGCGGACTGGTGCTGCTTCATAACCTGTACGGCGGCGCGTCCCAGCAGACGCGGGCCGTGCTGCGCTGGTCCACGGCAGCGCTGGCGTTGCTGTGGCTGTATGATCTCAATCTCTACACCGTCGCGTACATGACGGGGGGATGGCCGCTCGAGCTGGCATCGCTGCGCGGTATCGTGCTGGTGGCGGCGCTCCTCGCGCTGCTTCCCGCGTTGGGCCGACGCCGCGCCCAGCTTCGGTTCAGCCCGTCGCGCGCGGTGGCGTTCGAATTCGCCTCGCTGCTGGGGATCGGTCTTTATCTCATCGGAATGGTCCTGCTTGGACGCTGGTTATCCTATATCGGCGGTGAATTCGCGCGGCTGTTCCAGTTCGGCTTTCTGATCGCGGGCATTGTCGCCGCGCTGCTGGTCCTGCCGTCCAAGCGACTGCGCAGCTGGCTGAAGGTGACCCTGGTAAAGCACCTGTTCCAGCACCGGTACGATTATCGTGCCGAATGGCTGCGCTTCAACAAGACCATCGGCGGCGGCGGAGAACACCATTCCGGAGCGACCGGGGCGCCTCTCGAACAACGCGCGATCCAGTCGGCCTGCGACATCACCGATAGCCCGGCGGGGCTGCTGCTGGTGCCAGGTGAAAATGATGATCTGACCCTGGCCGCGCGCTGGCAATGGCCGACGGCGGAGGTGCCAAGCGCGGCGATCGGATCGGCTGGCATCCGGTTTTTTGAAGCCCACGGGCACATCGTGGATCTTGATGCGGTCCGGTCGGGCATCGATCACCAGGGCGAATACGCTGCCGTTCCCGACTGGCTGCGCGCCGAGCCGCA
Source organism: Pseudomonadota bacterium (assembly GCA_040387665.1). GTDB lineage: Bacteria > Pseudomonadota > Alphaproteobacteria > Sphingomonadales > Sphingomonadaceae > Novosphingobium. Next base: position 33,980 of record JAZKDH010000011.1, read on the forward strand.
CGCATGGGCGATGGTGCCGTTGCTGCACTACGACCGGCTGGTGGGCGTTGTGGTGCTGGGCCGTCCGGCGGTGACGCGCAAGCTCGACTGGGAGGATTTCGATCTGCTGCGCGTCGTCGGCCAGCAGCTTGCGAGCTATCTGGCCGAACATGCCGGCCAGGACGCGCTGGCCGAGGCAGCCCGCTTCGATGAATTCAACCGCCGCATTGCGTTCGTGATGCACGATATCAAGAACCTGGCGAGCCAGTTCAGCCTGCTGGCGCGCAACACGGAACATCATGCGGAAAACCCGGCGTTTCGCGCGGACATGATCGTCACGCTGCGCAGCTCGGCCGAGAAGCTCAACCTGCTGATCGCGCGCTTGTCGCGCTATGGCAAGGGAGCTGGCGACGGCGCGGCCGACTTCGATGTGGCCGAACTTGTCCGCCTTGTTGCCGGGCAGTTCGCCAATGGCCATCGGGTGATCGTCAGCGAGTGCCAGCAGGCGGTGGTTTACGCAAACCGCGACGCGCTCGAACAGGCGCTGCTCCATCTGGTGCAAAACGGCATCGATGCCAGCAGTCCAGACGATCCCGTTTTCCTGACGCTTACCCACGATGCAGTCAGCGCACGTATCGACGTGGTTGATTCGGGCACCGGAATGAGCCCCGAATTCATTCGCACCCGCCTCTTCAAGCCCTTCGTGTCGTCCAAGCCCGGAGGGTTCGGCATCGGTGCGTGCGAAGCGCGCGAGCTGGTCCGGGCCATGGGCGGCCGGCTGGAGGTTGAAAGCGCCGAAGGGTTCGGCACGCGCTTCACCATCCGTTTGCCGTTGAACCAGGCAGACGCGCCGCGCCATTCCTCCCGATCCGAACAGAAGGTCGCATGATGTCTGACAGCAAACCCAAGCTGCTGGTGGTAGAGGATGACGCCGGTCTTCAGGCACAGCTAAAGTGGGCCTATCCGGACTTCGACGTGGTGGTCGCGAGCGACCGGGCCTCTGCGATCGTTGCCTTGCGCAGCGAGGAGCCGCCGGTGGTCACGCTCGACCTTGGCCTTCCGCCCGATCCCGACGGGACCAGCGAAGGGTTCGCGGTTCTGGACGAGATCATGGCGCTCAAGCCCGATACCAAAGTCATCGTCGCCACCGGTCACGGGGCGCGGGACAGCGCGCTTCAGGCAATCGCCCGCGGAGCCTATGATTTCTACCAGAAACCGGTCGACATCGATGCGATTGGTCTGATCGTCCGGCGCGCACTGCAATTGCACCGCATCGAAGCTGAAAACCGCGTACTCGCAACCCGCTCGGGTCAGGATAACCAGGTGCTTGGTCGGCTAATAACCGGCGCGCCCGAGATGGTGAAAGTAGCGCGGACGATCGAACGCGTCGCCAACACGAACGCGTCGGTCATGCTGCTCGGTGCGAGCGGCACCGGCAAGGAACTGCTGGCGCGCGGGGTGCACGATTCCAGCCGCCGGGCGGGCGGCGCGTTCGTTGCCATCAATTGCGCCGCGATTCCGGAAAGCCTGCTGGAGAGCGAGCTGTTCGGTCATGAAAAAGGTGCGTTCACCGGCGCGGTGAAAACCACCGAGGGCAAAATCGAACAGGCCAACGGCGGCACGCTGTTCCTGGACGAGGTGGGCGACATTCCGCTCCAGTTGCAGGTCAAGCTGCTGCGGTTCCTGCAGGAACGCGTGATCGAGCGAATTGGTGCGCGTCGATCGATCGATGTCGACACGCGGATCGTGTGCGCGACGCACCAGAACCTCGACCAGATGATCGCGGAGGGACGGTTCCGGGAAGATTTGTATTACCGGCTAGCCGAAATTGTCGTGAAAATCCCGTCGCTGTGCGAGCGCCCCGGCGACGGCGTGCTGCTGGCCAAAGTCTTCCTGAAGAAGTTCGCCCGGGAAATGAACCCGCAAGTAAAAGGCTTTGCGCCAGACGCGCTGGCAGCAATCGATGCATGGCGCTGGCCGGGCAATGTCCGGGAACTGGAAAACCGCGTAAAGCGCGCGGTCATCATGGCCGATGGCAAGCTGGTCTGCGCTGCCGATCTGGACCTTGGCCCGCGCGAGGGTGAGCTGGCCACGTCGCTCAACCTCAAGGCCGCGCGCGAGCAGGCCGATCGCAAGGCAATCCGCCATGCGCTGGCTCGCAGCGAAGGCAACATTTCCAGCACCGCGAAACTGCTCGGCATCAGTCGCCCGACACTTTATGATCTGTTGAAGCAGTACGAATTGCAGGTCTGATCCGGCCGGTGGCGACAGCTGGGCGCGCGCAAGCACGAAAAAGGGCAGCCGCTGTTACGGCTGCCCTTTTGGGCCTCTCCAAAGACTCCAAGCGCGTGAATAGCTTAAATTGTCCAGCAGACAAGTGGCTGAACTGGAGTCCGTTACAAAACTTGCGCACGTTGCATGAAAGTCACAGACGGCGGTAATCGGTCAGGCCTCTGCTGCCTCCGGGTGACGCCGGCGAAAGCGGACAGACCACGCAAGCGATGCGGCAATGAGTACTGCGCCGATCAGACCCGTGAACGTTTCCGGAATGTGATAGCGCGCCGACAGCAGCATGATTGCCGCCAAGGCGAGGATTGCCCAAAACGCGCCGTGTTCCAGATACCGGTATTCGTTCAGCGTTCCTTTTTGCACCAGCATGATCGTCATCGAGCGTACGAACATGGCGCCGATGCTGAGCCCAAGCGCAATCACGACCATGTTGTTCGAGAGCGCGAATGCCCCTATCACTCCATCGAAACTGAATGAGGAATCGAGCACGTTGAGATAGATGAAACCGCCGAGGCCCGACCGCACCGTAACACCCACCGCAGCCTGCGCCGTTTCGTGCAGTTCCAGTAACGTGCCGATGGCCTCCACCACGATGAAGGTGACGGTGCCGAGCAGGCCGGCCACGAGAAACACGAGCGCCTCGCTATCGTCGAGCGAGCGCGAAATGCCCCACAGCGCCAGCAGCAGCACGGCGATTTCGGCAGCCCGGATCGTCGAGATGGTGCTCAACTTCGTTTCGACCCAGCGGATCCAGTGCACTTCCTTGTCCGCATCGAAGAAGAACCGCATACCCACCAAGGCCAGAAACGCCCCGCCGAAACCGGCGATGCCGACATGCGCGCTGCTGACGACCGCTTCGTACCGTTCGGGATCGTTGAGCGACAACCTGATCGCGTCCACAGGGCCAAGCCCGGCCGCAATCGCGACGATCGCCAGTGGGAAGATGATCCGCATCCCGAACACCGCGATCAGCATGCCCCAGGTAAGGAACCGCTGTTGCCAGACCTTGTCCATGTCCTTGAGCACGGTAGCGTTGACGACGGCGTTATCGAACGACAGCGACACTTCCAGCACCGCCAGGACAACGACGATCCACAGCATCTCCAGCGTGCCGCCGACCGTGCCCAGCCGGGACCAGCCATAGACCACCGCCGCAGCGAAGCAGGCTAGGGTGAACAACAACGAACCTTTATAATACTGCAGCAATTGCACCCTCACTTCGACGCTGGGATTTAGACAGACGGTCCGGACGGATCCGCGAGAAAAGCTGGCGCCGGCGCCGGCGCCTTGTCCGACCGGCCGCGAGCGATAGCCTACTTTGGCTGGTAGGTCTGCTCTGGCCCCGGGAAAGTCCGCGACCGGACCTCTTCGGCGTAACGCGCCGCTGCTGCCGAAATGGTTTCGGCGATTGCCTCGTAACGTTTCACGAACCGCGGAACGCGGTCAAACATGCCCAGCATGTCTTCGGTTACGAGCACCTGGCCATCGCACCGTGCCGAACCGCCGATGCCGATGACCGGGCAGCCGGCCGCCTCGGTCACGGCGATGGCAATGGGTTCCACCACGCCTTCGCACACCACGGCGAACGCGCCCGCCTGATCCAGCGCGCGCGCATCTTCGACGATCTTCCGGGCTTCGGCGTCGGTCCGGCCGCGGGCGTTGTAGCCGCCCAGCACGTTGACCGCCTGCGGGGTAAGCCCGACGTGTCCCATCACCGGAATGCCGCGCCGGGTCAGGAAATTCACGGTTTCGGCCATCGCCTCGCCGCCTTCAAGTTTCACGCCTGCGCAGCCGGTTTCCTTCAGCAGCCGCGCCGCCGAGGCAAATGCCTGCTCGGGCGAGCTTTCGTAAGTGCCGAACGGCATGTCCACAATCACCACCGCGTGGTAGGATCCCCGCACCACGGCCGCGCCGTGCGCGGCCATCATGTCGAGCGTGACAGGAACGCTCGACGGCAATCCATAGATCACCTGTCCCAGCGAATCCCCGACCAGCAGCAAGTCGCAGTGGGCATCGAGCAACTGCGCCTGGCGCGCGGTGTATGCGGTCAGCATGACGATCGGCTCGGCCGTGATGCCATCCTGCTTGCGCCGCCGGATGGCAGGCACGGTCAACCGTTTCATCGGCGCCGGGGTGGGGGTGGCGCGGCTTGTGCTCGTATCGAGCTGGAAGGTCGTGGACATCCTGCGGTCTTAGCGGCAGCATGCCCGGACGGGAAGGTGGGGCGGCGCATCCCCGCAAGTTTGAACCGATCAGGATGGGGGCCGATCAAGATCGGGGGGTATCGGGCAAATACCCCTTGCGCGCCGAACGGGTCGCGCTAGCGTTGCGGCCTTCAGTTCCTGCGGACCGTGGAGGGATCACACGCGGCCGCAACATGAGGGTCATTGCATGTTTGGACGCATCAAGTCGCTGGATGCCATTCTTGCAACTGCCGAAAAGAAATCGCTGCACCGTTCGCTGGGGGCATTCCAGCTGACGATGCTGGGAATAGGCGCGGTGATCGGCACCGGCATCTTCGTGCTGACGGCCGAGGCCGCGCAGAAGGCCGGGCCGGGCATGATGCTCAGTTTCGTCATTGCCGGCGTTGTCTGTGCGGTCGCCGCGCTGTGCTATGCCGAAATGGCCTCGATGGTTCCGGTGTCCGGCTCGGCCTACACGTATTCCTATGCGGTGATGGGGGAACTGATGGCCTGGCTGGTCGGCTGGGCGCTGGTGCTTGAATACGCGGTCGCGGCGGGCGCCGTGGCAGTAGGATGGTCCGGCTATTTCGTCGGATTGCTCAACAGCTACCTCGGCGTGGTGTTGCCAGCTGAGATCGTGAATGCCGATGCGCTGATCGCCCATGCCAAGCTAGCCTTCGGAGCGGTCGACAGCGATGCCATCCAGACCGCGATCGCCACCGGCGGGTTGATCAACCTGCCGGCCTTCGTGATTGCGCTGCTGGTCACATGGCTGCTGGTGATCGGTACGCGTGAAAGCGCGGCGGTCAACGCGGTGCTGGTGTTGATCAAGGTGGCGGCGCTGTCGCTGTTCGTGGTGCTCGCGCTGCCCGCGATCAAGGCAGACCATTTCGTCCCGTTCGCTCCGCTTGGCTTCAGCGGCATTTCCGCCGCGGCAGCGTCGATCTTCTTCGCATATGTCGGGTTCGACGCGGTCTCCACGGCCGCGGAAGAAACGCGCAATCCACAGCGGAACATGCCGATCGGGCTTCTTGGCAGTCTGGGGATCTGCACCGTGTTCTACCTGCTGGTTGCTGCAGGCGTGATCGGCAGCGTCGGCGCGTCTCCACTGCTTGACGCGGCGGGCAACGGGATCGCCCCTGGCAGCACTGAATTGGCTGCTGCCTGCGCCGCGCAGGCCGGAGAGGTCGTGGTCTGTTCGAAGGAGGCGCTGGCATGGACGCTGCGCGAGATCGGCTGGACGCAGATCGGCAACCTTGTGGGGCTGGCCGCGGGGCTTGCGCTGCCGTCGGTCATCCTGATGATGATGTTCGGCCAGACGCGCATCTTCTTCGTGATGAGCCGCGATGGCTTGTTGCCGGAATCGCTGAGCAAGGTTCATCCACGGTACCATACGCCGCATATCGTCACGATGATCACCGGGGTGGTGGTGGCAGTGTTCGCCGCTTTGTTCCCGGTGGGCGCGCTGGCCGACATATCGAATTCGGGAACGCTGTTTGCGTTCGCGATGGTCGCCCTGGCTGTCCTCATATTGCGCAAGACCGATGCGACGCGCCATCGTCCGTTCAGGACTCCGGCGGTCGGCGTGGTCGCACCGCTCGCGATCCTGGGCTGCGTGTATCTGTTCTTCAGCCTGTCAGGCTACACCCTGGCGCTGTTCGCCGGTTGGGCAGTGATCGGGCTGATCGTGTATTTCACCTATAGCCGCAGCCATAGCCATGTTGGCCGGGGTCGTATCGAGGTGCACGAGGACGATGTCGATGCGCCGCCGCAGCCGGTGGCACCATTGCCGGGCGG
>JAZKDH010000011.1:40237-53311 GCA_040387665.1 Pseudomonadota bacterium
CCGACGCTTGTTCGTTACCTTCAGATCAGATCGTCGTTTCGATGTGATTGCCTTTGACGTCGTCCCGCACGTCCATGCCGGCCAGCATCTTTGCGGTTCCGATTACGCCAAGATCGCTGATCCAGATCGACGCCGGTCCAAGGTCCATGCGGATGAACAGCAGGTTGGGGTCGGACTTGCCTTGAGGAAACCAGGCTTCGACCGTGTTCGACCATTGCTTGTCGAGGCGTTCCCGGCTGGTCTCTTCGGTCAGCGTGCCGGAAAAGCGAGCGAATACATCGTGGCCCTTGCTTGAAAACGTCGCGGTTGCGGCGCCAAGCTGCGCAAAGCGATTGTCGCGCCATGAAAAGAACCAGATCGCGTGGTTCGCGTCCTTGTCCAGACTGGCGGTCATCGGTGCGGCGCTGTCAGGATCGGCATCGAGCTGAAGCATCACGTACGGAGAGTGATCCATCGCGTGCCAGAATTTGTCGCGCATCTCGTGCGGGTCGCCTTCACCGTATTTCATCAGCAGTTCCTCTCGGGCTCGTGGGTTTGGCATGAAACGGCCAAATCGGGGCAGGGGTTCCCCGCCCGATCGGGCAAGTCGGCATGCTAAATCGGCGGCGCGACCAGCGATTGCGCAGTGACCGCGTCCAGCACATCCTGCCGGTCTTCCAGCGCGCGATCGTCAAAAAACGCGATCAGGTCTTCGGTGAGGCGCTGGGTGCGCGTGGCGAAGACGCCGTGGGCATCGCCGTCGTATTCCACCAGCTGGGCATGCGGGACCGCACGCGCCACGGCGCGGGCAGTGGCATCGATCGGCACAGTTTGGTCGGCGGTGCCGTGGACCAGCAGGGTCGGCACCGTGATGTGCTGCAGATCGGCCCGGAAATCGGTGGTGGCGAATGCCTTTGCGGCCAGCAGCGTGGGGCGCAGGCCTGCCATCATCGCCATGGTCCACGAATGCCGCAGGACTTCGTCGCTGACCGGCCGGTCCATCCATCCAACGCCATAGAAATCCCGGAAAAACCCGTTCAGGAAGTGCGCGCGGTCGGTGGTAATGTCCTCGGTCATCTTTGCGAACACACTGGCTGGCACGCCCTGGGGGTTATCGTCGGTCCGGCTCATGAACGGGACCACCGAGCTGATCAACGCGATCCGGTTCACGCCGTGGCCGCGATGGCGCGACATATAACGCGCGATCTCGCCGCCGCCCATCGAGAACCCGACCAGCGCCGCCTCGCGGCCACCGCACGCCTGATCGATCACCGCGGCAAGGTCATCGGCGAAGGTGTCGTAGTCATACCCGCCCGATGGCTGGTCCGACCGGCCAAACCCGCGCCGGTCATACGCAATGGCCCGGAAACCGGCTTCGGCCAGTGCGTGGGATATGGGATCCCAGCTATCGCCCGAGAGCGGCCAGCCATGGATGAGAACGACGGGCCGACCCTCGCCCCAGGATTTGAAGTGAAGTCGGGTTCCGTCGCGGGTATCGATCATCGGCATCGGCTGTCTCCTGCGCCCGGTTACAGCGGGTCAATCAGTCAACAGCGCAGCCGTTCCCCGCACCTTTCAGGAATAACGTCCGGCGACTGTCTACGGGTTGGTCGGCAGCGACGTGTCAGACCGCCTCGAGCGCATAGCCCGCAGAGCGCACCGTGCGTACCGGGTCTGGCGCATCGGGCGTTTCGATACCCTTGCGCAGGCGGCGGATGTGGACATCGACCGTGCGCAATTCGATATCGCTGCCTGTTCCCCATACCGCGTCGAGCAGCTGGTTGCGCGAAAACACCCGGCCGGGATGCTCCATGAAGTGGCGCAGCAGCCGGAATTCGGTTGGCCCAAGCGCCAGAACCTGCCCGCGCCGGGTCACGCGATGCGCGGTTGCGTCAAGGGTGAGGTCGCCAACGATCAGCGTCTCGCCCGCCAGCGCCGGACGGATTCGGCGCAGGATGGCGTTGACCCGCGCGACCAGTTCACGCGGCGAGAACGGCTTGGTGACGTAATCGTCCGCGCCGGTTTCCAGGCCGCGAATCCGGTCATCCTCGGCGCTGCGCGCGGTCAGCATCACGATCGGCACATGCGCGGTATTCTTGTCCCGGCGCATGCGGCGGCAGACTTCGACGCCGCTGATCCCCTCTATCATCCAGTCCAGGATCACGACATCCGGGGCTTCTTCCGCAGCAAGCAGCAGTGCCTCTTCACCATCGCTGGTGCGCAGGACGGCATATCCTTCGGCCTTGAACCGGAATTCGACGAGTTCGGCCAATGCCGGATCGTCCTCGACCAGCAGCAACTTTGGTTGACCCACGTTATCCCCCTGTCATTGCGACCAACTTGGGACGCGCCGCCATCAGCCAGCCGGCTTTTCCTCGCGGTCGGCCAGATACGTTCCGGTGGCGGCGAAGTGGACCATCTCGGCAACGTTGGTGGCGTGATCGCCGATCCGTTCGATGTTGCGGGCGACAAACAGCAGTTCCGCAGCGCTGGTGATCGAAGCCGGGTTTTCCATCATGTGGCTGACCAGATTACGGAAGATGCTGTCGTAGAACGCGTCTACCTTCTGGTCTCGGCCCACGACGTCCGCCGCCAGGTGGGGATCGCGCGCGGCGAAAGCGGTCATTACGTCATGGACCATTTCGCCGGCGATTTTGCCCATTGCGGGAATCAGGGTCAGCGGTTCGAACTTCTTGCGGTTTTCGACCCGCATCGCGCTGCGGGCAATGTTCTTCGAATAGTCACCGATGCGTTCAAGCACCCCGGCGATCTTGAGCGCCGCGATCACTTCCCTTAGATCGACAGCCATGGGCGCCCGTAGCGCGATGACCCGCACCGCCAGCTTGTCTACTTCGGCTTCCAGCGCGTCGATCCGCTTGTCCCGCGCGATCACGCTCTTCGACAGTTCCTCGCTGCCGCGGATCAACGCTTCGAGTGCATCGGTCAGCGCGACTTCGGCCAGTCCGCCCATTTCGGCGATCAGTCCGCGCAGCCGCGTGATGTCCACATCGAATGCCTTGACAGTATGTTCATGCGCCATTGCGGTACCCAATCCTTGATGCCCAGGCCGTGTGTTGCCGACGGAGCAGCTCAGCCATAACGGCCGGTAATGTAATCCTTGGTTCGCTCTTCGCGCGGATTGGTGAAGATTTCCGAGGTCTTGCCGTATTCCACCATCTTGCCGAGGTGGAAGAACGCGGTCCGCTGGGACACGCGCGCGGCCTGCTGCATGGAGTGCGTGACGATCACGATGGCATAGCGGCCCCGAAGATCATCGATCAGTTCTTCGATCCGCGCAGTTGCGATCGGGTCCAGCGCCGAACAGGGTTCGTCCATCAGGATCACCTCCGGATCGACCGCGATGGCGCGCGCAATGCACAGGCGCTGCTGCTGGCCGCCTGAAAGCGCAGTGCCGCTGTCGGAGAGACGATCCTTTACTTCTTCCCATAGGCCAGCGCGCTTCAGCGAGCGCTCCACCACGGCGTCAAGATCGGCCTTGCCCGAGGCCAGCCCATGGATGCGCGGACCGTAGGCGACGTTTTCATAGATCGATTTCGGAAATGGATTGGGTTTCTGGAACACCATCCCGACCCGCGCGCGCAGTTGCACCACGTCCATGCCGGAGCGGTAGATATCCTGGCCATCAAGCTTGATCTCACCCTCGACGCGGGCGTTGGCGATCGTATCGTTCATGCGGTTGAGCGTGCGCAGGAACGTGGACTTGCCGCAGCCTGACGGGCCGATGAACGCGGTTACGTATTCCGTCGCCACATCGATCGAAACATTGTCGAGCGCCTGCTTGTCGCCATAAAAGACGGACACGTCGCGTGCAGAGATCTTCGCATCGACGGGGTCAAGTTCGTGAAATGTAGTCACCAGCGTTTCTCGAAACGGTTGCGCAGGTAAATGGCCAGGCCATTCATCGCGAGGAGGAATGCGAGCAGGACGATGATCGCGGCACTGGTCCGTTCGACAAAACCGCGATCAATCTCGTCCGACCACAGGAATATCTGCACCGGCAGCACGCTCGACGGCGAGGTCACTCCGTCGGGCGGGCTGGCGACGAACGCGCGCATGCCGATCATCAGCAACGGGGCGGTTTCGCCCAGCGCACGCGCCATGCCGATGATGGTTCCGGTCAGAATGCCGGGCAGCGCCAGGGGCAGCACATGGTGGAATACCACCTGCACCCGACTGGAGCCCACGCCCAACGCGGCATCTCGGATAGAGGGCGGGACGGCCTTGATCGCGTTGCGCCCCGAAATGACGATCACCGGCATCGTCATCAATGCCAGCGTCATTCCGCCGACCAGCGGGGCCGATCGCCAGTTGGGAAAAATTGTGAGGAACACCGCCAGCCCCAGCAGCCCGAAGATGATCGAGGGCACGGCAGCAAGGTTGTTGATCGAAATCTCGATCAGTTCGGTCCAGCGATTTCGCGGCGCGTATTCCTCAAGGTACACGGCCGACAGGACGCCGATCGGGAAGGCCAGGGCCAAGGTCACCGCCATCGTGAACAGCGAACCCTTAAGCGCCCCCCAGATCCCGACTGCCTGTGCATGCGTCGCGTCGGAGCGGCTGAGGAAACCCCAGTCCCATGCGCGAACAAGCTGCCCCTGTTCATGGAGGCGGCGCGCAAGCGGACGCAGTGCGGGGTCTCCCTCACCGCGTAGGGCAGCGGCCATGTCATCGGTAACGGGCAGTGATACAGCAACCTGCTGTTGCAGCAGCGTGGGATCTGCGATCAGGCGATTGCCGACCTCGCGCCAGGCATCGGGTGCGAGCTGGGCTGCCGCGTCCGGCCCTACCGAACGCGCCGCCGCGTAGGACACGATTTCTTTCAGACCCGCAGCTTCAAGGATGCGGATCGCGTCATCGCCTTGCAACTGGGCGGGATCGACCGTTAGCGTGCCGGCAGAAAAATCAATCGTGGTTTGCAATTCGCTGCGCTGGAAGCCGGCGACGCCGCTGGCGCTCATCGTGATCAGCAGGAAGGCCAGCACGCCCAATGAGAACAGCACCGCGCCTAATCCCAGAAGCCTGAATCGGCGTTCGGCCGCGTACCGCTTTTTCAGCCGCGTCGCGGACGCGGCCAAGTCCCTATCGGGCTGCGCACCCTCGTTCGCGCTTGCCGGCATGACCAGGGCATCTCCGTTATTCATAAGCTTCACGGAACCGCTTGACGACACGGAGCGCAATGAAATTCAGTGCGAGCGTGACCAGGAAAAGGACCATGCCAAGCGCAAAGGCTGACAGCGTGGCAGGATGATCGAAGCTACCTTCGCCGGTCAGCATCGCGACGATCTGGAAGGTGACCGTGGTCATCGTTTCAAACGGGTTCGCAGTCAGCCGGGCGGTTGCCCCGGCCGCCATGACCACGATCATCGTCTCGCCGATTGCACGGCTGACGGCCAGCATCACGCCAGCGACGATCCCCGGCAGTGCAGCGGGCACGAGCACGCGGCGGATCGTTTCGTATTTGGTGGCGCCCATGGCAAGGCTGCCGTCGCGCATTGCGTGCGGCACGGCGGCGATCGAATCGTCCGCCATGGAGGATACAAACGGGATAATCATGATCCCCATGACCAATCCCGCCGCCAGCGCACTTTCCGACGAAGCGCTCCCGATGCCGATCGCCTGCCCGAAATCACGGATCGCCGGGGCGACTGTCAGCGCCGCGAAATAGCCATAAACCACCGTGGGTACGCCCGCCAGAATCTCGAGCAATGGTTTGGCCCATTTACGCAAGGCGGGGCTGGCGTACTGGGTAAGATAGATGGCGCTCATCAGCCCCAGCGGGATTGCCACCAGCATCGCGATGATCGCGCCGATGTAGATGGTTCCCCAGAACAGCGGCAGCGCGCCGTAACTGTCCCCGTCGGCGGCGCCTGCCGCGGACATGGGATCGGGCGACCAGTGCGTGCCGAACAGGAACTTGAGCGGCGAGACCAGCTCGAAGAACCGGAAGGTTTCGAACATCAGCGACGCCAGGATCCCGAACGTGGTCAAAACGGCAACCATCGATGCCATCAGCAGCGCGGCCATGATGAACCGCTCCACCTGGGTGCGGGCGGTGAACTCCGGACGCAGCCGCAGGAACGCCGCACTGCCGCCGGCAAATCCGAGCACAAGCGTTATGATGATGCCGATGGTGCCGAACTTGAGGTTTGCCGATTGAAACGCGGGTACCAGCGCGCGCGAAACCGCGTTGAAAGTAGGAGCGCCGGGATCGAAGGCCAGTGCCCGTGCTTCGGACAGGATCGCATCGCGGTTGATCCCGAAAGCCGGCAATTGCGCGGCGGCGGGGTGGTTGGTCACCTCGGCAATAATCAGACCCGGGCTGATTGCGTTCCAGGCCAAGGCGAAAAGACCGGCCGGGACCGCCACGCATAAAGCCACGAACCACCCGTGATATCCCGGCAGGGAATGTATCCGGCGCGGCCCCGCCGCGACCAGGAACGTGCGCGCGCGCGCACGCGCCATGAGCCAGCTGACGACGCCGAGGCCGAGAACCAACAGCAGGGGAATGGCAGGTGACACTGCGCTACAGTTCCTCGGGCTCTATTCTACGCACCCTACTTCAGCGTTGCTGGATCGAGCAGCGTGAGATCGGCCGCGACCTTGGCATTGGCAGCCTGGACGTCATTCGGCGAGACCACCATTCCGGCCTTGGCCAGCGATCCGCCCCTGACCCAGGACTTTGCCCACTCGGCTACGTATTCCCGAAGGCCGCGGATCGCATCGAGGTGCGCGTGCTTTACATAAATGTACAGCGGGCGCGCCCCCGGGTAGCTGAAATCGGCAATCGTGTCATAGGTGGGAACGACACCATTGATCGGCAGTCCGCGCAGCTTGTTGGTGTTCTCTTCAAGGTATGAATAGCCGAAAATTCCGACCGCCGCCGTGTTTGCTTCAAGCTTCTGGACGATCAGGTTGTCATTCTCGCCGCTGTCGACATAAGCGCCGTCGTTGCGGACTTCGGTGCAGATCTTCTCGTGCCTGTCCTTGTCGCTATTCTTGAGCGCTGCCATTTCGGAATTGGTGTCGCAGCCTTTCGCAAGGATCAGCTCCTTCAGCGCATCGCGGGTGCCCGAAGTCGTGGGCGGGCCGTAGACCAGGATCGGCTCCTTGGGCAGGGCGGGGTTCACGTCGGACCACAGCTTGTACGTGTTGGGCTTCCCGAACGGGTTGGCGGCCAGCGCCTTGTAAATGTCGGCCGGGGTGAGGTCGAACTTCGAGGGCCCCCCTGCAGCTTCGGCGAACGCCAGGCCATCAATGCCGACCTGGATTTCAACAATCTTGTCGACGCCGTTCTTTGCGCAGTCGTCATACTCGGACTTTTTCATCCGGCGCGAGGCGTTTTCCATATCGGGATATTGCGCACCCACTCCGCTGCAAAACAGCTTCATCCCGGCGCCGGTCCCGGTCGATTCGATGATCGGAGACTTGAACTCCGGGTTCGCCCTGGCGAGCGAATCCGCGACCGTCTTGGCGAACGGGTAGACCGTGGAGGAGCCGACCGCCCGGATTTGATCGCGCGAGCCGCTTTGTCCGCCGCCGCATGCCGAAACCAGTGCACAGGCAGCCACTGCCGTCGCCGCGATGGCAACACGTTTGATTGCAGTCATGTCCACGGAAAGTCCCCTCCAGTAACGCATCGTGACCTGCCTGTGTTTGAGTATGATGACAGTTTCATGACAGTGTTGCGACATCCCGGGGCTGAAGCTGTGCAGCGGGGTGGGCGTCTGCAGTGCTAACCGCGGGCAGGGTTACCGTCACGGTTGTGCCGACACCCGGTTCGCTGGTGATGTCGAGCGTGCCGCGATGGCGTTCCACGATATGCTTGACGATCGCCAGACCGAGCCCGGTTCCTCCGGCTGCGCGGCTCCGGCCGGGATCGGTCCGATAGAACCGGCGGGTCAAGTGAGGGAGGTGTTCGGATGAAATCCCAGGTCCCCGATCGGCTACGCCAAGAACACCGTCGCCCCCGTTCTGCGCGACGGTAACCCGGACGGGTTCCGCCGCATCGCCATACTTCAGCGCGTTATCGACAAGGTTGCGGACAAGCTGCTCCAGCTGGACGCGGTCACCGCGTATTGTCAGGCTATCTTCAGGTACCGAAACCTGAACCCGCGTGCTGCCAAAGATCGACCTGACTTCGCCCGCGACGCGTTCCACCAGCCGGCCCAGGTCCAGTTCGTCAGTCGGCGCATCGTGTTTTTCCGCCTCTACCTGAGACAGCGATATTAGATCGCCCACCAGCATTTCCATCCGCCGGGCCTCGCGCAGCACGGTCTCGTGAAAGCGGTTCACCGTTTCACCGTCAACTGCGTCGCCCGCATCCACAAGCGTTTCCACATAGCCGATGATCGCCGCGAGCGGGGTGCGCAGTTCGTGGCTGGCATTGGCGACGAAATCGGTATGCGCCCGGCTGACGTCCGCCTCCGCGGTCCGGTTCAGCAGTTCAATTAGCCAGAACCTGCTGTCGATCGCGCGCCGCGTTAGCTGCCACAAGCTCCGCCCGCCGGTAAAGCCCGGCACGGTCACGCTCTCGTCGTTGCTCAGTTCAAGCAGGCGGATGGCTTCGGGATGACGCAGCACGATCCTGGCATCCTGGCCGACGATGTGGGCCCCCAGCGCGTTGCGTGCAGCCGCGTTGGCCAGCACTATGCGCTCGCCCTTAAGCAGGATGAGGGGGAAGCCGACGGGTTCGATCACCGTCCGCATCGGTTCGGCGGCAGATCCGGTAATGTCTGCAGGGGGGCTGACAGCAATCTCGTGCGGGCGGACGGCCCACAGCGATCCGATCCACACCACCAGAACACTCAGCGTAAGCCAGACGCCTGCGCCCGCGAACAGCATGGCGACTGCCCCCGTCACCGCGAGCGCTATCCCCGGCCAAGGGTAGGATTTCATCCCCGTCATATGCGGGCCTTTAGCTGCGCAGAATGGCCATAGCCATGGATTTGTATAGCGATTTGGAACCAGTTCGCGTTCGGCTGGTTAAGACAGCTAGTCGTCCGCAAGGAGCCGATGTTGGAGAGTGGACGTGGAGCGAATATTTCCAGCGGCTTTAGTCGGGTGTATCCGCGATGGACGCAAGCCGACCGAGGACGAAATCAGCATGCTTGCTAACAAGGTATGGACTGAAAGCGTGCAGTTCTGGGATTCCGCAGACATGAACCTTGCCAAGACGTTGGCGTATGCCGCCGCATGCAGCGGACGTCGGACCGAGGTTGCACTATTGCCGTGATGCGGTGCCGGGCGCTTGGTCCAGACACCGGACGGCGCGATAGTCTTAAATAACTCCGAGTCGCCTGAGCGCATGCTCTAGTTCGGTCAGACGATATGGCTTGGACAGAAATATTGATCCCGGCACGGGTTTTGGCTTTTCCGCGGTAAATCCGCTGACATAGACCACCGCCAGACCCGGCAGGAGGGCGCGCGCGCTACACGCGAGTTCCCAGCCGTCCCGCTCTCCTGGCGTGCGTATATCGGTCACCAGTACATCGAATTGCATGTGTGAACTTATCGCTTGCCAGGCTTCGTCGCAGCTGACCGCCGGGAATACCCTAAGGCCCAGATCCTCAAGATCCGCTTGCGTCATTTCCAACAGCATGGCTTCATCTTCAACCAGGCAAATCCGCGCGTTCATCCCCCTGTCTACGCTCCCCAACGTTTTATGCGACGCGCATATACAATCGTACAGTAGTTCCGGTTCCCGGTTGAGATTGCAATTCTACCCTTCCACCCAGCTGCTCGACTGTGCCGAACACCTGACTCAGCCCCATGCCCGATCCCTTGCCCACGGGCTTGGTGGTGAAAAACGGCTCCGCCGCGCGTTGCAGGGTTACTGAATCCATTCCGATGCCGGTGTCGGCGACGGCCAGTTCGATCATCTCGGCGGAATGAACTCGGGTTGAAATGGCGATGACCCCGCCCGCGGGCATCGCATCACGGGCGTTGATGCCAAGGTTGAGCAGCGCGTTTTCAAGCTGGTTGCGATCCACCAAGCCTGGCGGAAGATGCGGGCTAAGGTCGAGCACCACTTCAATGTGCGATCCAACGGTCTGTGCCAGCAGCTCGGCAGTGCTGCCAGCGATGTCGTTAAGGTCGTGCGGCTGCGGATGGAGCGGCTGACGCCGTGTGAATGCCAGCAACTGATGGGTGAGCTTCGCCGCTCGCTCCGCTCCGGCAAGTGCGTTGTCGATGGAGCGTTGGCCTTCGACGGTATCTGCGCCTTTGCGCTTGGCCCGATCGAGGCTGCCGATGATCACGCCAAGCAGATTGTTGAAATCGTGCGCTATCCCGCCGCTGAGCTGCCCGACCGCCTCCATCTTGTGGACCTGACGGAGCATCGCTTCTGCTTTTTCGCGTTCTTCGGCTTCGACCCGCAGGGCGTCGTTCGCCTGCTGCAGCGCCGCCGGCGATGGGATTGCGACCAGCTTGGGCAAAAGGGGTATAAGCAGCGCCGCGGTAACCACCGAAGCACCAGCGGTTACTATCTTCACCAGTGCCTCCCACCCGTATGCCGGCACCCAGAGCGTGATTATCGAAATGACATGCGTAATCCCGCACGACAAAATGAAGATCGCGAAGGCGCCGAGTATCCAGCCAAACTTCAGATCACGTCGCTGGGCGAGCAGTCTCCACAAAACCACCGGGATCGAGAAGTACGCTGCGGCGATCAGTGTGTCTGAAACCACGTGTGTCCAGACCAGGGCCGGATCCCACAGCAGGCAGTAACCATGCGGGGCAAGCCCCCGCACTGCCAAGAACCGATCGAGCCATTCAAGCATGCGCGTATCCAGCGGAGTGACAGGAGCGTGCTTCGCCCCGAATTGGACGGGGTCGTTCGGAGCGAACGCGAACGGACGGAGTAACGGCTGGGTGTTGGGAAAAGGGAACCGAAACCAGGCAATATGTGCCTAGTCATGATCGAAAAGCGCGTCAACAACGGCGCATCGGCTGACGTGCCGCATCTCAACCTAACTGTTGATCTCGCTTGGTGACCCCTACGGGAATCGAACCCGTGTTTCAGCCGTGAGAGGGCCGAAACATGACCGTAGCCGAACGGTCATGAACGCCGGAAAACAAGGGTTTTTATAAAACACATTCATCCTTGTTCACCCTCGTTCGGTAACGCATATTACCGAAATATTCCCGAAGGTGATCTATGGCCCGTACCGTCCGCGACTATCGACTTGAAACCCGCGCAGCGCGCGCCCGGCTGGCGCAGCGGGCTGAACCCTATTGGATGCTGCTGAGTGAAGGGTTTCACCTTGGTTATTACCGGGGGAAGCAATCGGCCAAATGGGTTGCGCGGCATCGCGCGCCGGGGGCAGGGGCGGCATATAAGAAAACGACGCTCGGCGAGGCAGACGACACGTCTGATGCCGATAGCGTCCGCATTCTTGATTACCGACAAGCGCAGGACAAAGCGCGCGCATGGCTTCGAGCGGTGGAAGGAGGCGTTGCCGTTACCGCCAGCTATTCGGTCGGCAATGTTCTCGACGACTATCTAAAGGCGTTCACGAAAAAAGATCTGATCAACACGCGCAGGCGAGTGGAGCATTTCGTTCGTCCAGCGCTGGGCAACGTGAAGCTATCGCAATTGACCGCTGCGCAGGTTCGCGGCTTTCTCAATGACCGTGCCAACACACCGGCCCGCTTGCGTACTCGTAACGGCGAACAACAAAAGCTGCGCCCGCTCGACACACCAGAGGCAAAGCGCAAGCGCATGGCGACAGCTAACCGTGACCTTACCGTTTTGAAGGCAGCTTTGAACCTCGCTTTTGCCAATGGCCGGATTGCTACCGATCATGCGTGGCGGACGGTGAAACCCTACAAGAACGTCGATGGGGCGAAGCTGCGCTATCTGTCGGACGACGAGGCGCGGCGGCTGGTGAACGCGGCTGGCGCGGAGTTCCGTCCTATCGTGCAGGGTGCCTTGCTGACCGGCGCGCGCTGGGGTGAATTACGCAACGTGAAAGTGGCAGACGTGGATTTGCGCGCCGCAACAGTGCGCCTGACCGAAACCAAAGGCGGCCAGCCGCGCGATTGCTATCTTGAAGGCGAGGGGCTGACGCTTTTCAAAGCGCAGATAACCGGCAAACTAGGGAGCGATCCAGTTTTTCCTGCCCCCAATGGAAAACCTTGGACGGATTCCACCCAAATGCGGCGCATGACCGCAGCGTGCGATGGGGGCAAGGTCAGCCCGCCCGCCGCCTTCCACGATCTGCGGCGGACATTCGGCGCGCGGCTGGCGTTGCAGGGCGTGCCGCTGGCCGTCATCGCCCAGGCGCTGGGGCACAAGGACGAGCGGATTACCCGCAAGCACTATGCGCACCTGTCTCCGTCTTATGTCGGCGACACGGTGCGGAAATTCACCGCCGGGCTGGGGATTGTCGGGACGGAAGGCAGCAACGTGACGGCGTTTCGGACAGGGACCGGTTAGACCCATACCCCTTCATCAATCGCGAGATTGGACACGATAGACTGCAACAGCGTTGCACTGGGTGACAGCGTAGAGCCGGATAGCGGGTAGCCGTCCGATTGAAGCGGTGGCCCGGCTACGGCTGGGGCGACGATTACCGCGCCGGGCTGCTGACCGACGAAGAAATCCTTGCCCGCCTGTTCCAGCTCAATCAGGAACGGAGTGCAGTACCGGGCAAGTGATTGCTGGTGCACCTGCTGGAGCAGCCGGGCGCGGCGAAAAATCCGCGCGTGCCGCGCAAAGTGGGTGTAGTCTCAGAGGCCGAAACTAGGTCCAGCGCGAAGCGCCATGGGAGATTTGCGCGCGGGAGCCAAGTCAAGGCAGAATATTTCTGTTTATCTGCAGCAACCGGCTTGCCCTAACGCGATCGTGGGCCGTAACCAGATGAACACCCCATGGTTCACCATTGTCCTTTTGAGCCCCGCAGCGATGGTTCGCGCACTTTTCCCCAAGTTCGAGCGATCGAGCGTCTTTCGTGCTTGCGACCGAACGACGGGACGTTAGCACGGGTTCATGCGAACATGTACGGAACGAGCCAGAGGAGCCGCAGCGTGACCTAGAAAAACGAAACCCCACCCGGTGAGGGGCGGGGCTCCGAG
>JAZKDH010000012.1:0-30968 GCA_040387665.1 Pseudomonadota bacterium
CCCACGGCGAGGGGTTTTCGAAAGCGGCTTTTTCACATGAAACGGCGCGCGCCGCTCCAAGGAGCATAAGATGCAGGCTTCGGCTGGACGCGAATCGGGGCCGACTTACCGGGATGGCTGGCCAGGAGATCGTAATCGCGCAACAGGGACGTGATAGTCCGCGCGAAAGTCCGATTGGTGAATCGTGGAGATGGCGACAGGGATGATAATCCTGAGCCGCCGCAATTCGGCCCGGTGCGAATCGCCTCGTCAACTCGCGGGGGCCCAATGGTGAGACTCAAGACACTCCAAGCTGCGGTCGTCAGATTTTACGTAGGCTTCGCGCAAGGCTTGGGGCCGGTGCTTGTCGACTGATACCGTCGCTCGGATCGCATTCGCATTACGAATGGCTTAGAGGTGAGAATTAACAAATTATAGACAGGAAGAATCATAGCCCTATTAGTTATTGATTTCATTGCTTAATTTTCATAAACATGTCCACTCCGAAGGCAGAGGTCACAGGTTCGAATCCTGTCGGGTGCACCAGATCGGCGCTGCGATGCAGTCCTGAATCGGGCGATATCCACGGGCTTCAAGATTGAATTGAAGAAATTCTCAAGGCGGCAACTGCCCCTATCGGCAGAGCCGCTATCACTATATGATTGATCGCGGGACGGTGCCGGGTTCGCGCTCTGACGGCGGCGCGGGCGTGAATTGTCGTGCAAGTACAGATGCCGCAGTCCCGCATGAACGGGAGTGCTTGGGTAAGGCCTTACCGACCTCCAGTTGCTCGAGAGCAAGGGGTTCTTGCGTCTACACGGCGCACCTGCCCTGACATGCCCAGCGGCTCTGACCAATTACAGAGAAGGCTTCCCGCCACACCTCGATCAACTCGCCTCGCCTCAGCTGACGTCCCAGGAAGGATGAAGCCGGACCGGGAGATGTCACTGATTGTAGTGTGCAACCATTCGTCCGGCCTCGCTTGGGCGGACAATGCGATGTGCCGAAGCAACTCCCGCGCAGAAACCTGGATTGTCATCAGGCGCTGATACCGTTGTCCACAAACTGGAAGATCCGGTGCCAGCACCGCTTTAACGATGCGGTTTATTTCCGGTTCTTCGCAAAACAGGCAAACGCGGCGATGCTGATTACCAGCATTTCGAGTGACTTATCGATCCCAAGCAGCTATTGCCATGTGATCACAAGCGGCTTTACGTGGGCCAGTTTTCCAGGTCTGGGAGGCAAAGCTGCGAATTGATGGATTACGAAGGGGGCAAGTAACGGGCATGGAAACAATCTATGATTGGCTGACCGTGCTGTTGTTCGGTGCACTAGCCGTGCTGTACCTGCAGCGTTCGGCCGCAGACGAACCCACGGACCGTGTGTGGCACTATCTGCCACCGGCAATAGGCTGCGCTGCGGCGAATTACCTCGGAAACCATGGACAAGGCATTCTGGCAGTTGTCATCATTGTTCTGGTGATGGTGTATGTGTTCTACGTGCTGCGGCCGAGAATCGGGGCGTGACATAGTCTTTGTTTCATCATGGGACGTTTAGACATTCTTAAGAATGTGAAAATCCCTCTTGAAACCAAATGCAATGTAGAACATTAAACAGCCAGGGGCGGGGGCATTGTCCTTACAAGGAGGCAAGCGATGATCAAAACGTTATCCACGATTGCAGGCCTGTTCGCGCTTACCGCGGGCACGGCGGCATCGGCGGCACCCACAATCACCTATAACACCGGCAGCGGCGGCCCCAGCTTTACGGCCGCTTTCCAGAATGGCGCGCCCAGCGCGACCTTCGATGACCTGTTCATGAGCTTCACCGTTGCGGTAGGCGGCGTTCTTAACGCCACCCTGACCACCATCGGCATCCACAGCGTGAACGATGTCGATTTTACGCTGGCGCGCGTCAACGGCCCCGGCGGTTCCACGGTGCCTTTTGACATCACCAAGACCTCGCTCAGCACGCCCGCTGGAGTGGTGCCGAAGGTTACCAACCCAGACGGTCTGGAATTCGGCCTGATTTCCGGGCAACTGATTGGCCCCGGCACATATCAGCTTCAGGTCAAGGGTTCCGCCCCGGGAGCAAACGGCAATGGATCGTATTCGGGCACGCTGTCGTTCGCGGCCGGCGCTGTTCCCGAGCCAACCACGTGGGCGCTCATGATCCTTGGCTTTGGCGCAATCGGTTTTGCGATGCGTCGTCAGCGCTCGCGCCGACCCAGCGCGATCAACTACCGCGTCTCCTACGCAGGTTGACGCGAGGCGTGCTGCAGTCAATGTAGTAAGCCTTACCAACGCTTCCCCAGGACAAGCGGCGGCTGCCGGGCTCTAGGCCCGGCAGCGCTGTTTTTTAGGTCACGATTCGGAGACTCCATGGGTCGGGGTTTGATTATTGCAATCATGTGCTGCCTGCTCGCCGGCTGCGGCCGCAGCGACGGCAAGGCGCCGACCGGGCAGGTGGTGGCCACGGTCAACGGCCAAGAGATCACGGCTGCCGAATTGAATATGGAACTGGGGGATCCTGGCGACGACCCGCAAGCTTACGCGGCAAGGCGCAAGGCAATGATCCGCGCGCTGGTCGCGCGCAAATTGCTGGTGGCCGAAGCGCAAGCGCGCGAGCTTAACACGACGGCGCAGGGCATGTTTGCGCGCAACCGGGCGCGCGATCTGGCGCTGGTGGATCTGCTGCGCCGGGACCTCGCCGGAGGGCAGGACTTTTCGCCCAGCGACAGCGAAGTGGATCGTTACGTTGATTCGCACGCCAGCACGTTCAATCGGCGCGAATTGATCAGCGCCGACCAGATCATCGTGCGTCGCCTCAACTCTGATGTCACGAATCATCTGAGAACGTTGGCGTCGCTGGACGCTGTGAACGCCTATCTCGCTGCGCAGGCAATACCCGCTACAAGCTTCCCCGTCGTGCTCGATTCGCTGTATCTTGCGCCGGAAACAGCGTCTGCAATCTCAAGGGCTGGGGCCAACGCGCTGGTGATCGCACAGGAAAGCGATGATTCGATGCGGATACTGCAGATAACGGACCGTCGTTCCGCAATGCTCGATGGGGAACCGGCCCGCCTTGCGGCGCGAATGCTGCTTATCCGAAATGCGGGCGAAGGCACGCGGGCGCGGCTTGAAGAAATCATCCGCAACGGGCGTGGACGCGTGGACATTGCTCCTGCCAAAGGATCGTAGCGTGATGCCGTCTGGCGAGGGTGTCGCTCGGTTCTTGCCTGCACGTCCCGCGGGGCGGCTTCCGTTCTGGGCTCCCGCCGCAGCCGGCTTTCTCGTTTTGGCGCTACCCACGCTGATCAGCCTGGGCCGGCAAGTCTGGTCGACCGAGGTTGGCGCTCACGGTCCGATAGTGCTGGCAACCGGTGCCTGGCTGCTGTTCTACATTGGCAGAAGGGAACTGGCAGTTCCCGAAAGTGGTGCGGATTGGCGAGTCGTGTTCGCCGGCCTCGCCGGCTCCCTGGCTTTTTACGTATTCGGACGCGCGTTCGACATCCTCGCGGTTGAGACCGCCGGGCTGTACGGTGTCTTGATCTTTCTTGCCTACCGCGTGTTCGGCCCGGTCGAACTGCGCCGGCTGGCGTTTCCGTTGTTCTACCTGGCCTTTATCATCCCGCTGCCGGGTGCGCTGGTCCGCTATGTCACCTGGCCGCTCAAGAGCATGGTCAGCTGGGTGGCCTCATCCATAGTGCAAGGAGCGGGATACCCGGTCGCCCGGCAGGGGGTGTCGATCGTGGTCGCACAGTACCAGTTCATGGTGGAGGATGCCTGCTCCGGCCTCAATTCTCTAACCGGCCTGATCGCGATCAGCCTGTTCTACATTTACGTCATCCATCGCAGTTCGTTGCGCTACAGCCTGCTGCTGCTGTCGGTGGTCATTCCCGTTGCCATCGCGGTAAACATCCTGCGCGTTTTGACGCTGATACTGGTGACGTATCATTTCGGTGACGCGACCGCCCAAGGGTTCATGCACGCAACGACCGGGCTGATCCTGTATGGAGGCGCGATTGTGCTGATCTTCGCGCTGGACACTGCTTTTCAGCGATTTCGGGGGGCTTCGCGGCATGCCTAGCCGGCGCGATATCATGCTCGGGTTGGGATGTGCCGGCGCGCTGGGCGCAGCCGAAGCGCTCCGGCCGCGCAGCCGGCTCACGCTCATGCCCGCCGCGGTCTCATTGTCGGATCTGATCCCTGGCCGCTGGCCCGGCTGGCATCAGGGCGGCGCCGGGGACATTGTCATCCCGCAAACACCGGGCAGCCTTTCGTCCCGGCTCTATCGCGAGCAGCTTGCCCGGGTCTATCGCAGCGAATCCGGAAGCCAGCCCGATATCATGCTGCTTATTGCCTATGGGGGCGCGCAGAGCGACGGCCTCCAGCTCCATCGGCCTGAAGCATGTTATCCGGCCGTCGGCTTCGAGATCGATTCGCGCCGGTTCGTCGAACTATCGACGCCCGGACTGGGGCCGGTCCCGGCGGTGGCGCTTACCGCGCGGTCCAGGGGGCGCGTCGAGGACATCATTTACTGGACGCGGGTGGGCCGCAGCCGGCCCCGCACGTCGTCCGAACAGACCTTGGTGTACTTGCGCCAAGCGATGCAGGGCTATGTCGGAGATGGCGTGCTGGTACGCGCGTCTGCCGTGCGCGGCGGCAGCGCTCCCGAGTTCGGCGCGGTAAGAGCGTTTCTGGAAAGCATGGTCGCGGCGCTGTCGCCCGGCGCCCGGGCAGGTATGATCGGCGCATAGCACGCATGGAAGCTGGCAAGGAAAACGGGATGAGACGGTCCAGGAACATCGCAGGCGCAATCGCCGCGCTGTTGATCGCTGCGCAGGCGCTCGCGCAGGACGCGGCAGGCAATCGCATTCTCGCAAAAGTCGGCGAGGACGAAATCTTGTACAAGGACGTCCAGTCGGAAATGGCTGGTGCCGATCTCCCGGCGAACTTGCGCAAAGCGGCGGAGCAGGCAACCTTGCAAGGCATGATCGATCGCAAACTGCTGGCGGCAGAAGCACTTAGACGCAAGCTTGACGCCACGCCGGTCGGTGCAATGACACTGAAGCGGGCTGACGATCTGGCACTGATTGCGGTGCTGGAGCGCAATGTCACGGCCGGCCTTCCGCAGGTCCCGCGCGAGGAGGTGGTGAAATACGTCGCCGATCACCCCGCCACTTTTGCCAACCGCAAGCGCATCTGGGTCGATCAGCTGCAGGTGGCCGCGATCGATCCGGAAATCGTCAAGATGCTGGAGCCGCTGAACACCATGGAAGAGATCACGGCGCTCTTCGACCGCACGCAAATCACGTACATCCGCTCTGCAAACGTGCTGGACACGTCGAACATGGACCCCCAGGCCGCTTTGGCGCTGAGCAAGATGGGTACCAATTCAGTGTTCATTACCCCCAAGGGTGGGGGCGCTTTGGAGGTCTCGCGCATCGCTAGCATCCGGGTCGAGCCGATTACCGGAGCCGCCGCGGAACAGAGCGCCGGGCGTTACCTTTCGCAGGCGCGCACGACTGCTGCTGCCCACGCCGCCATGAAAAAGATCATCGACGCCGGCCAGTCCAAGGTGCGGCTCAACCCGAAGTACGTCACTCCCGGCACCTGACGCGCGCGCCGGGTACGCATTGAGTTGATCAGGCGCTTATGACTTGGCCGGCGGTGCGGGGGAAATGGACAACCACGTCGCCCACTTCGGGTGCCGACCAGCGCACTGCCAGCCGCCGCGGGTGCGCCTCGATCACTTCGCCGGACAGCGCAACAGGGCTGTAAGCCGCCCATTGCACGGTCACCCGGTCGCCCGGCTGCGGCCCTTCTGCAACGGTCGAACACCGGGTCTGCGTGGGCGTTGCCGCACGCGCCACCGCCAGGGCATCAGCCCGTGAGACCGTCTCGCGGCGACCCTCGCCGATTGCTTCGACGCGCTGCATCCATGCGGTCAGCGCGGGATATTCCGCAGGGATGTTCTCGTTTCCGTTGCGGCAGTGGCGCATGAAATCGAGCGGCATCCACAGCGAAATGTCCGCCAGGTCGGGCTGGTCGCCAAGCATGAACCGCCGGCCATCGTCCAGCTGGCGCGCAAGCAGGTCAAGATGGCCGCGCAGCAGCGGAACGTTGACAGGCAGCGCGGCCTCCATAGCGGCGACGTCGTAAATGCCCGGCAGCATCTGCTTGCGGTCTTCGTCAAAATCCGGCTGCGCGCTCGCTTCGAAACCTGACCCACAAACGATCTGGACGGTTAGCCAGAACAGCGTGTCCTCTGCCCAGTAAGCCAGCCCGCGACCGATGCCGGGCCCGCTCAGCGCGGTCAGCGAAGGCTGGGGAATCCGCGCTTCTAGCAGATCCAGCACAAGTTCGCTTCCGCAGAAGATGTCGGCGCCGACCTGGGCCACGGGGATCTGCCGGTAACCGCCCGTCAGCACCGCCAGTTCGGGCTTGGGCAGGATCGTGGGATGATCACAGGCGAACCAGTGGGCATCCTTCACCCCGAGCATCGCGCGCGTCTTGCGTGAAAACGCCGGCTGGTCGGTATAGAGATGAACGATCAGGTCGATGGGTCCGGCAGGCATCAGCGCATCCTTGTGCAGCAACGGTGGCCGAATGTCGTCGGCATGAGCAAATGGGGCATGCCCCTGCAGGCATAGCCAGCCATCGTGCCGCATCACTGGCCCGGTGGTGGTACCGGGCTACCAGCGATTGGGAATGGACGGA
Organism: Pseudomonadota bacterium; assembly: GCA_040387665.1. Lineage (GTDB taxonomy): Bacteria > Pseudomonadota > Alphaproteobacteria > Sphingomonadales > Sphingomonadaceae > Novosphingobium. The sequence continues at coordinate 6,702 of JAZKDH010000012.1, forward strand.
ACTCCGTCAATTGTCGCATGATGTCGGTTCTGGTGAGGCATATGCAGGCCGTGAAGGCACGGCGGCGGGCGAACGCGGCCGCTGTGGCAGGAGACGCGCATGAAAGTCCTGGTGATGGGCGGCAACCGGTATATCGGGTTGCAGCTGGTGCGCGAATTGGTCGAACAGGGTCACGAGGTGACCGTGTGCAACAGCCACGCGGCCGAGCTGCCGCCGGCCGTGCGGCGCATCCACTGCCGGCGTCACGAACCGGGCGAACTGGTGGAGAAACTGGGCCCGCTGCGCGGCAGTTTCGATGCGGTGTTCGACAACACCGCCTATGTCCCCGAACATCTCGACGACATGCTGACGCTGTTTAGCGGGCGGGTGCGGCATTACGTCTTCACCAGCTCGATCGCGGTGTACGAACTGGCGGCGGCGCAGCCGATCGACGAGAACTGCGCGGTCGGCCGCGATGCGGCGACCGCGCTGTACGGCGCCTATGCGGCCGGCAAGGTCGCCTGCGAGGAGCGGTTGGCCCACGAATTTGCGGATGGCGGACTGCCGTTCACCGCGCTGCGGGTGGCCCACACTTGCGGTCCGATGAGCCCGGCGGTTACGCGCGAACCGGGCACCTTCCGCCGGCTCGAACTGGGCCGTCCATTGCTGATCGCCGGCAAGACCGAGGCGATGGTGCATTTCGTCCACACTCGCGATGCCGCGCGGGCGCTGGTGGCGGTGCTGGGCAAGGACGTGGCGGCGGGGGAAATCTACAACGTTGCCGGCAAACAGTTTTCCAGCATCGCCGGATACATGCAGCTGATGGCCGAGGCGGTGGGCGTGACGCCGCAGCTTGTCGTGATGCCCGATGACCTGCCGGCGCACATGCGCTCGCCGATCGTCCACTGGCTGGAGGCAAGCCGGGGCGGCATGGTCTTTTCGATTGAAAAGGCGCGTACCCAGCTTGGCTGGGAGCCCCGCCTGTCTTTGGCCGAAGGGCTGGCTGATTCGTATCGTTGGTTCGTCGATGGCGGGCGTGACGGCTACACCTATGATTTCACGCAGGATGATGAAATCCTTGCCGAAATTGACCGTTGCGGGGGCGCGGTGGCGGGTGCCGGGCCTGCCCGGACGGTGATGCGCGAGCAGCTGGACACGCTCCGGAACATGTGACGAGCCCGGTGCCGGTGGGCTTCGGCGATCGGCTGCCTGTGTACAAAAAGTGCACATCATTTTGTTTATAAAGGAATATTTTAGACAGCAAGGCGACTTGCCTTGCTTCTGATAAGAACATAACATGAACATATGAATACCCACGCCGCCTGTTCCGATCCACCAGTTTCCTCCGCGCTGCGGTGGGCCTGCGGCAGCGGCGCGCTGGATGCGGTTCTGGGCGGAGGGCTGGAGCGGGGCCGGGTGCATGAGTTCTATGCGGCAGAAACTGCCGACGCCGCGGCGGCGAAGGGCTTTGTCATGGCTGTGGCCACAGGGATAAGCCAGCGGCGCGGGGCAGTGCTGTGGCTGCGCTCGCGCCGTGCCATCACCCTGGGCGGCGAACTGCAGGCCAGCGGATGGGCCGAACTGGGCGGCACGCCGGGCACTGGCCTGCTGGGGACCGTTGCGGATACCATCACCCAGCTGCGAACCGCGGTCGATGCCCTGCGCTGTCCGGCCCTGGGCGCGGTGGTGGTGGAAGGTTGGGGCGCGATGCGCGAGCTTGACCTCACGGCAACCCGCCGCCTGGCGCTGACGGCCGCGAAATCCGGCGTGCCGCTGCTGTTGCTGCGCATCGATGCCGAGCCCATCCCCAGCGCTGCCCAGACCCGCTGGCAGGTGGCCGCCGCGCCCTCGCACGCACTGCCTGGCCAGGCGCCGGGCCTGCCGACGTTCGACATCACCTTGCTGCGCCAGCGGTCGGGGCCTGCGGGATTCGACTGGCGACTGGAGTGGGACCGTGACCAACGCAAATTCCGTGAAACGGCGGTATCTGGCGCTGTGGTTTCCGTTCCTGTCGGCCGACCGGTTGCGGATCCAGGAACCGGATCGCCCGGTCCGCACCGCCGGCACGCCGCCTGAAACCCCGCTGGTGTTCGTGGCCAAGTCCAAGGGCGCGCTGGTGCTGCGCGCGGTGGACCGCCATGCCCAAAACCAGGGGATCGCACCCGGCCTGACCCTGGCCGATGCGCGCGCGCGCCAGCCCGATCTGCTGGTGGCCGAAATGGACGACGCGGCGGATCGCCATTGGCTGGAGCGCCTGGCCCGGCACTGCACCGGCTGGTCCCCGCTGGTCACGGCCGTCCCGCCCGACGGGATCACGCTCGACATCGCCGGGAGCGACCACCTGTTCGGCGGGGAAGCAGGCCTGAGCGCGCAAGTGGGGGAAGGCTTTGCTGCGATCGGCATGACCGTCCGGCTGGCCATCGCCGCATCCGCCGAGGCCGCGCAGGCGCTGGTGCGCCATGCCCCCCCTTGCCACGCGCTGCTGCCGATTGCGCACGAGGACGAAGCCGTTCGCGCGCTGCCGATCGCCGCGCTGGGCCTGGCGGAAGATGCGGCACTGGCCCTGCGCCGGGCAGGTCTGAAAACGGTAGGCGACGTTGCGGCGCGCCCCGCGGCCAGCATCGCCGCCAGGTTCGGCATGGACGCAGTAACCGCGCTGCGCCGCCTGACGGGCGAGGCCGCGACGCCGCTCCCCGCGCTGGCGCAGCCGGTTCCGCTGCATTTCAAGCGGCGCTTTGCCGAACCGATCGCGCATCAGGCCGCGATTGCCGCCGTCTTTCTGGAACTGCTGAACGAGGCCGCGCAGACGCTGGAACAGCGCGGGCTGGGCGGAAAGCGCTTTGCCCTGGCCCTGTTCCGGAGCGACGGCGCCCGCCACCGGCTCGATATCGAAACCGGCCTGCCCACGCCCGATCCGGCGGTGGTCCTGCGCCTGTTCGACGAACGGATCGCGGCCCTGGCCGATCCGCTCGACCCGGGGTTCGGGTACGACAGCATCACCCTGTTCCTTGCTGCTGCCGAACCGCTGGCGGCCAGCCAGCCGGCGCTTGATGGCACGCAGGCGGACGCATCCGCCCTGGCCGAACTGATCGACCGGCTGAGCACCCGCCTGGGCCCGGCCAGCCTGTGCCAGCTTGTCCCGCAGGATAGCCATATTCCCGAACAGGCGCAGCTTGCCCTGCCCGCGATCCACAGCCGCGCGCCGATCCGTTGGCCCCAGCCTGCAGCCGGCGAGCCCCCGCTGCGGCCCCTGTTCCTGTTCGATCCGCCCCAGCCGGTGGAGGTCATCGCACAAGTGCCCGACGGGCCGCCGCACCGCTTCCGCTGGCGGCGCAAGCTGCACGAGGTGCGCCTGTACGAAGGGCCTGAACGGATCGCAGCGGAATGGTGGGGGTTGCCCATGAGCCAGAACGCAGAAGGCCAGATCACCGCCAAGGGCGGGTTGACCCGCGACTATTACCGGATCGAGGACGTGCGCGGGCGGCGCTTCTGGATCTTCCGCCACGGCCTTTACCACGAAAAGCCCACCCCTGGCTGGTATCTGCACGGGATGTTCGCATGAGCGGTCCTTCGCCCCCGGCCGCCCCCCCGCCTTTTGCGGAACTGCCCTTTGCCGAACTGGTCGCGGCCACCAACTACAGCTTCCTGCGCGGGGCGTCGCATCCGGCCGAGATGGTGCTGCGCGCGCACGGCCTGGGCATGGCCGGGCTGGGCATCGCCGATCGCAACACCGTGGCCGGGGTGGTGCGCGGACACATGGCCTGGCGGGATATCCGGGCCAGTTGCGGGCCGGCGGATGCCTTTCGGCTGGTGGTGGGGGCGCGGCTGGTCTTTTCCCCCGATCCCGAAACCGGGCAGGCCGCGCCCGATATCATTGCCTATCCCGCCACGCGCCGCGGCTGGGGGCGGCTGACCCGCCTGCTGACGGTGGGCAACCGCCGCGCCGAAAAAGGCGATTGCCGGCTGTACCTGCCCGACCTGCTGGATCATGCCGATGATCTGCTGCTGATTGCCACGGGAGCGGACCGCGCCGTGCTGGAGCGGCTGGCCGAGGCCCGTCCCGGCGCGGTGTGGCTGGCCGCGACGATGCCCCGCACCGGCCCCGACGCGCGCCGGCTGGCTGGCCTGCAGGCGCTGGGCGCGGCCGTGGGCGTGCCGCTGATCGCCACCAACGATGCACTGTATGACCGGCCCGAGGCGCGGGCGCTGCATGATATCGTCACCTGCATCCGCGAAGGCACCACCATCGCCGCGGCGGGCAAACGCCTGCTCGCGAATGCCGAGCGGCACCTGAAGCCCCCCGCCGAAATGGCGCGCCTGTTCCGTTCCTGCCCGCAGGCGATCCGCGCGAGCACCGATCTCCTCTCGTGCATAGGCTTCACGCTGGACGAACTGCGCTACGAATACCCGCACGAGCCGGTCCCCGCCGGATGGACCCCGCAGGACTGGCTGGAGCATATCGTGCTCGCCGAAGCGCAGCGCCGATTTCCGGCCGGCCTGCCCGACCTGTGGCGCAGCACGATCGCGGAGGAGTTCCGCCTGATCCGCGCCAAGCAGTACGCGCCCTATTTCCTGACCGTGCACGACATCGTCCGCCATGCCCGCAGCCTTGATCCGCCGATCCTGTGTCAGGGCCGGGGCAGCGCCGCCAATTCGGTCGTGTGCTATCTGCTGGGGGTTACCTCGGTCGATCCGGTGACCAACAAGCTGCTGTTTTCGCGCTTCCTGTCCGAGGAACGGGACGAGCCGCCCGATATCGACGTGGATTTCGAGCATGAGCGCCGCGAGGAGGTCATGCAGTACATCTATGCCCGCTATGGGCGCGAGCGGGCCGGGATTGCCGCCACCGTGATCCATTACCGCCCGCGCAGCACGCTGCGCGAAGTGGGCAAGGTGCTGGGCCTGACCGAGGACGTCACCGCGCGGCTGTCCTCCACCATCTGGGGCAGCTGGGGCCACGACATTCCCGAAACCCGCGTTACGCAGGCCGGGTTCGACCTGGCCAATCCCGAGATCGCCCGGCTGAAAGTGCTGGGCGACCGGCTGCTGAACCATCCCCGCCACCTGTCGCAGCACGTCGGCGGATTCGTGCTGACCGAAGGGCGGCTTGATGAACTGGTGCCGATCCACAACGCCGCGATGCCCGATCGCACGTTCATCGAATGGGACAAGGACGATATCGACGCGCTGGGGCTGATGAAGGTCGACGTGCTGGCGCTGGGCATGCTGACCTGCATCCGCAAGAGCTTCGACCTGCTGCGCGCGCATGGGCTGGGCGATCACGATCTGCAGAACGTGCCGGCAGAGGACGCCGAAGTCTTCCGGATGCTGCGGCGCGGCGACAGCATCGGCACGTTCCAGGTCGAAAGCCGGGCGCAAATCAACATGCTGCCCCGGATGAAGCCGCGCGAATTCTACGACTTGGTCATCCAGGTGGCGATCGTGCGGCCCGGGCCGATCCAGGGCGGCATGGTCCACCCCTATCTGCGTCGCCGCAACGGCGAGGAAGCCGTGGTTTTCCCCAGCCCGGCCCCGCCGCATGATCCGGATGAACTGCGCGAGGTGCTGGGCCGGACGCTGGGGGTGCCGCTGTTTCAGGAACAGGCGATGAAGCTGGCGATCGTCGCGGCGGGTTTTACCCCCGCCCAGGCCGACGGGCTGCGCCGGGCGATGGCGACCTTCCGCAATCAAGGCACGATCCATCACTATACCACGCTGATGGTCGAGGGGATGGTGGCGCGTGGGTACCAGCGCGACTTTGCCGAGCGGTGCTTTGAACAGGTCAGGGGTTTTGGCGAATATGGCTTTCCCGAAAGCCATGCGCAGGCGTTCGGCTGGCTGGCCTATGTGTCCTCGTGGCTCAAGTGCCATTACCCGGCGGTGTTTACTTGCGCGCTGCTCAACAGCCAGCCGATGGGCTTCTATGCCCCCGCGCAGCTGGTTCGTGACGCGCAGGAGCACGGGGTGAGCGTGCGGCCGATCGATGTGAGTGCCAGCGCGTGGGATTCGGTGCTGGAACACGCGGGGGACAACGCCGCCCAGCCCTTGGCCGTGCGGCTGGGATTCTCGCGGATCGACGGGTTCCGCAAGACCTGGGCCGAGGCGATCGTGCGCAACCGCGGGGAATGCGCGTTCGGATCATGGGAGGATCTGGCCGCCCGCGCCGGCCTGCCCGCGCCCGCGCTGCGCAAGCTGGCCGATGCCGATGCCTTCGGTTCGCTCGGCCATTCCCGGCGCGAGGCCGCGTGGGAGGTGCGCCGCGCACCCGCCGGACAGCTGCCGCTGTTCGCCTTTGCCCAGGCGCCCGAGCTGGGCACAGAACCCGATGCAAGCCTGCCGGCGATGCCCTTGGCCGAGGAAGTGGTGGCAGATTACCAGACCGCGCGGCTGTCGCTGAAGGGGCACCCGCTCCAGTTCCTGCGCGCTGCGTTCGATGCGCAGGGGATATTGACCTGCGCCGCCGCCAATGCAGCCCCCGATGGCCGCAAAGTGGCGGTGGCGGGCATTGTCCTGATTCGCCAGCGGCCGGGCAAGGGCAACGCGGTGTTCATCACGATCGAGGATGAAACCGGCATCGTGAACGTGCTGCTGTGGGCGCGCGACATGGAACGGCAACGGCGCGCGGTCATGGCCGCCCGGCTGATGGTGGTGGAGGGCGAAATCCAGCGCAGCACCGAGGGCGTGGTCCACCTGATGGCGCGCACCGTGACCGACCGGAGCGCGCAGCTCGATCGCCTGTCCGCCCCGAACGGCGATCCTGCCCCGCCAGCCGGCGCCCGCCCCGCCCCGGCGCCGGGACACCCGCGCGACGTCCGCATCCTGCCGCGCTCGCGGGACTTTCGCTGACTCTTTGCGCGCGCTCTTCAGCCGAAGCCGCGCTCGAGAAACCGCACTGCCAGCCCGGCAAGCAGCGCCGCGCCCTGCGGCATCACCGATTCATCGACCATCATGCGCGGTGAATGGATGCCGCAGCACTGCGCCCAGTCGTCGCCGGCGTGGCTCACCCCCAGGAAGAACATGGCCCCCGGCACCAGGTCGAGCACATAGGCGAAGTCTTCGGCGCCCATGATCGGATCGGGCAGGCGCAGGAACGCGGCCGGGCTCCACAGTTCGGCCGTGACCGCTGCGCCGAAATCGACCGCGCGCGGATCGCAGATCGTGACCGGAAAACCGTCCATCACCGTGACCTCGGCGCTCAGCCCATGGGCGCCCGCAATGCCCGTGGCGAGCTGGCGGATCGCCGCCTGCAACTGCACGCGGTGTTCGCGCGAGAGCGTGCGCATCGTGCCCCTCAGCACCGCGCGATCGGCGATCACGTTGTGTGCGCTGCCCGCGTCGATCCGCGCGATCGTCACCACCACCGGATCGTGGGCGTTGAAGCGGCGGGTGACGAGCGCCTGCAGCGCGGTCACGATCTCGCACGCCACCGGCACGGGATCGAGCGTCTGGTGCGGCATAGAGGCATGGCCGCCGCGCCCGGTCACCACGATTTCCAGTTGATCCGCCGCCGCCAGCAACGGCCCGGCCCGGCCCGCCACCACCCCATGCGGCGCATTGGGCATCACGTGCAGCGCAAAGGCCGCATCCGGCAATGGATCGATCAACCCGTCCTCCAGCATGAAGCGGGCGCCGTGGTAGCCCTCCTCGCCGGGCTGGAACATGAACTGGACCTCTCCGGCGATCCCGCCTGCGCGCGCGCAGAGCAGCCGCGCCGCGCCGACCAGCATCGCGGTATGGGCATCGTGCCCGCAGGCGTGCATCGCGCCCGGCACCAAAGAGGCGAACTCCAGCCCAGTTTCCTCGGGCATCGGCAGCGCGTCCATGTCACCCCGCAGCAACACGCGGCGGGGCTCCCCGCTTCCCACAACCGTCGCACCGCCTTTCAGCGTGGCGACGAGACCGGTGGTGGAAGGGCCCTCACGCCATTCGAGCGGCAACCCGGCCAGCGCGGCCCGGACCTTGTCGCGCGTTCTGGGGGTATGCAGTCCCAGTTCCGGCTCGGCGTGGATCGCCCGCCGCAAAGCCGTGATATCCCCGGCAAGGTCCTTGGCCTGAGCCAGAAGATGGTCGCGCAGCATGGGCCAATGATACGCGCCTGACGCTGCAAGTCGAGCCGGGATCAGGCCCCGAGCTTGACTGCCAGACGTTTTGCCGCCGCGTTGTGCGCTAGCACCGATACCGCCAGCACGACGTTCAGCAGGATCGACTGGTAGATGAAATACCACAGCGGACTGCCTGCCAGCACCGACGCGCCCAGCACGATCGCGCGCGGATTGGGACCCAGCACCTTGCACAGCAACAGCAGCGGCGGCGCCTCTGCCCGGGCCGCGGACCGGATCTGGGACAGCCGCTCCGGATCACCGCCGGCAGCCGCAACCGCCGCATCGATCTTCAGCGCGTGCGGGGTCATCCCGCTGGCCAGCGCAAGGTAGAACGACACAATCCCCCCGAACACGCTTTTGCCGGTGGCCGAATCGGCCCGGTGGTTGAGCCGGATCCACGGCGTGCCATAAACCCACCACTGATATTGCCGGCGCTGCACCTCGACATGGTTGGACTGGACGATGTGGCTGATCCCTGCCGCCCACATCCATATAAACGGCGTCCACCCCGCCATCGACCATCCGCCGACGATGTCCGGGCCGCCTGCCAACACATAGCCGAGCGTGACATAGAGCACGACATGACTGGCGTAATCGCACAGTCCGTCGACCATCTCGCCCACCGGGCTTGACCGGCCGGTCAATCGCGCAAGATCTCCGTCGGCCCCGTCCACGATGTGCCAGATCATGTGCAGCATCATTCCCAGCAGCGCAGACCAGGGCCACCATGGCTGGGCATAAACCGCCGCCGCGGCCACCACGAAGCACCCGCCAAGCACCGAAACCATGTTCGGCGTGATGGGCGTGGGGGTGAGCAGCCGGGCCAGCTGCCAGGCCAGCGGATGATAGAGATAATGGTTCAACGGATCCTGCAGTTCGCGCGGACGGCGCGGCCGTGCGGGCGACACTGCAGTGTTTTCTGTCTGTCCGGCCGCTGTCATATCCGCCTTCGTCCCCGGTTTGTCTTGTAATCAAACTGTCTTATGCTCTTGCGGGGATCGCCGCCGCAACTATACACTGTGCTGGAATGGGAGGAAGAACGCGCCGCAAGGCGCCGCCTTCCGTGCAGCGCAAAGAGGATTCGGAATATCAGCACAGCGTCAGACGGTGTTGCAGCCATGGGTGAATCGCACGATCGGCAGATCGGCGCCAGCTCCTTGCATGCCGCCCAAAGCGTTGCTTCCATTGTAACAATTAACCGAGGACGCGCAACTGCCGGTGCAGGCGGGCGCGTTCTGCTAAAGGGATCGATTTGATGAAGCCAATCAAGGTTGCCGTGATCGGCGTCGGCAACTGTGCCAGCTCCCTGGTGCAGGGCGTGGCCTATTACCGGCAGAACAACTCGTCGCAGGGGCTGATTCACGATGTGATCGGCGGCTACCGCGCGGGCGATGTAGATTTCGTGATGGGCGTCGATGTCGATGCGCGCAAGGTCGGCAAGGATATTTCCGAAGCAATCTTTGCCGCGCCGAACTGCACGGCGGTGTTTCATTCCGACGTTCCGGCATCGGGCGCGAAAGTGATGATGGGCCGCGTGCTTGACGGCGTCGCCGAGCACATGACCAACATGGGCGAGCGCGGGTTCGTGGTAGCCGACGCGCCGGAGGCGACTCGCGAATCGATCATCGCCGCGCTCAAGGCATCGGGCGCCGAAGTGCTGCTCAACTTCCTGCCGGTCGGATCCGAGGAAGCTACCGAGTTCTACATGGAATGCGCGCTCGAAGCCGGCGTTGCGGTGGTGAACTGCATGCCGGTGTTCATTGCCAGCCGGCCGGAGTGGGAACGCCGCTTTGCTGAAAAGCGCGTGCCGATCGTGGGTGACGACATCAAGGCCCAGATCGGCGCGACGATTGTCCACCGCGTGCTGTCCAGCCTGTTCGGCGCGCGCGGCGTGACGGTGGAGCGGACCTACCAGCTCAACACTGGCGGCAACACCGATTTCATGAACATGCTGGACCGCCAGCGGCTGGGATCGAAAAAGGAATCGAAGACCGAAGCGGTGCAGGCGATGCTTGCCCAGCGGCTCGAGGATGAAAACATCCACGTCGGCCCGTCGGACTATGTGCCGTGGCAGAAAGACAACAAGCTGTGCTTCCTGCGGCTCGAAGGCACCCAGTGGGGCAACGTCCCGATGAACCTGGAGCTGCGCCTGTCGGTTGAGGACAGCCCGAACTCCGCCGCCTGCGTGCTCGATGCGATCCGTTGCTGCAAGATCGCGCTGGAGCGCGGCGAAGGCGGGGCGCTGATCGGCCCGTCGGCTTATTTCTGCAAGCATCCGCCGCAGCAGTTCAATGACGATACGGCGGCGCAGATGGTGGAAGAATACATCTCGACCGCAGCCCTGGCTGCCGAATAAGCCGCACGGCAACCAACCGGGGGATGGGTGATGGACGCGGTGATTATCGCGGCCGGCTATGGCAGCCGGCTGCGCGACGTGTCCACCTCCAAGCCGCTGACCCCGGTGGCCGGCATTCCGCTGATTGAACTGGGCGTGCGTCAGGCGCACGGCGCCGGGGCGCAGCGCGTGGTGGTGGTTACCGGCCATGAAGCCGCAAGGGTCGAAGCTTTTCTCGATTCGCTGATGCACGGCTCGAACATCGAGATCGTGCCGGTGCGGGTTCACGATTGGTCAAAGCCCAACGGTTATTCGGTGATCGCCGGCGCAGAGCAGGTGGCACGGCTGGGTGGGCGCGATTTCCTGCTCATGATGGCCGATCACATCTTTTCCGGCGAAATCCTTGTCAGTCTTGCCAGCGAAGGGGCACCCTCGCGGGGGGTGACGCTGGCGATCGACCGGCACGTCACCAGCCCGTTGGTCGATCCGGACGATGCGACATGGGTGAGAACCGCGCCGGATGGGCGCATCGTGGCGATTGGCAAGTCGCTCACGGCGTATGACGCGGTCGATTGCGGTGCGTTCCTCGCAACGCCCGAACTTCCGGCGGCGATTGCGGCGGCGATTGCGGCAGGCAAGGCCGGAAGCCTATCGGACGGAATGCAGAAACTGGCGGATGCTGGCCGCGCTGCGACGATGGACATTGGCCAATCGTGGTGGCTGGACGTGGACGATCCCCGGGCCCACGCGCTGGCGGAGGCCGACGCGCCAGCCAGGCTGCCCCACCTCTACACCTGATTTACGGGTAGGTGAGCCGGACGCGCGTTACCAGCCCTGGGCGCGGGATGTTGACGCGAACCGATTTGAACGATGGCAGGCCGGCAAGGGTGCTGGGATTGTTCGCAAAACCATAAGCTTCCACGGGCAAGCCGAAGCCGCTGCGATCGAATGCCTGATTGGCGTTCTCGTCATGATAGATCGCAATCGCATAGACCCCCGGCTTGGGCACATAGATGCAGCCGCGGGTCGCCCCCTCACGCGCAGGCACCCGCTCGACGTAAAGCGAACCGTTCTTGACCAGGAACTTGCGGCTGTTGTCGGAGTACAACGTGATTGCAACCAGCCCGGTGCTGCTGCGCACCCCTTCTACAACGACGTCAATCCAGGTATTGCTGGCCGGCCCGGTGCATCCGGCTGGCGCCGTCGATGCTGCACGCGCCGGTGCAGGCGTTAGAGCAAACGCGGCTGCGGAAATGGCAGCGGGCAGCACCGCAAAAGTGTGACGGCTCATCAATGACATTATCGCTCGATCCCGGTTCGCCCTGTCCGCTGGATGACAGGTATTGCCTGACAGCAGGCATGGAAATTGGTAAGACGCAGCCAAGATTCAAGGCAGCGCAACGTCGTGGTTTGTAATAACCCGGCCACGATCCAGCCGCACTTCACGGTCCGCCAGGCCCGCCAGAGTTCCATGATGTCCGATGATGACGATCGTCAGGCGGCCATGCAAGCCAGCGACCGCACGGCTGACGGCGGCCTCGTTCTCTGCATCCAGCGCGCTGGTCGCTTCGTCCAGAATCAGCAGCGAGGGATCGCGCAGCAGCCCGCGCGCAAGGGCAATGCGCTGCCGCTCGCCGCCGGACAGCCGCGCGCCGCGGTCTCCGACGACCGTGTGGATCCCCGCGGGCAAGGCTAGCACGAATTCGGCCGACGCCGCGCGCAGCGCCGCCACGAGCCGAAGATCGTCGGCATCGGGGGCTGCCCAGCGCAGGTTTTCGCGAATTGACGCATGGAACAGCGCCGGCTCCTGCTGGACATAAGCAACCCGGTCGCGTCACGCGCGCCGCTGCCCGGGACGCAGCGCGGCGCCATCGAGCAGCAATTGCCCCGAGTCGGGCGCGATCAGCCCGCCAAGCACATCGGCCGCGGTGCTCTTGCCGGCGCCCGATGGCCCGGTCAGGACCGTGGTCGATCCCACGGGCAGCGACAGCGACACCTCATGCAGCGCCGGCGCGCCGCGTCCGGCGTGCCAGATCGTGACCCCTTCCAGAACGAGTTCGCGCACCGGCGCGGTTACCGGCATGTCTTTGGAACCATCATCCTCCGCGCTGCTGCCGGCATCTTGCAGAAAGGCCGACGTCGCTTCCAGCGCAGGCCGGGCGTGGGCCCAATTCTGCAATGCGTCCTGAACGGAGCCCAGCAGCGGAAGCGCCCGCGCAAACAGTGCCACCAGCGGAAGCAGGGCCGCGGCCGGGACATGCCACCGCGCAACTGCCAGCCATACCAGCCCCGCCAGCAACGCCGCCCCGCCGCCATGCAAAGCGATCCGTGCCAGGCCGTTGTCCCGGGCGAAGGCAAGCTCTGCCCGCCGCAGCGCAGTGATGGCGCTGAACAGATCCTGCCTGGCGCGGTCCTCGCGGTTGTAACTCTTGACGATGCGCAGGGCCCCCAGCGCATCATGCAGCGCCGCGTGGACCGCATCATAGGCCCGGCCCGTGGCGGCGCCGTGGACCCGGGCACGACTGCGCAGCCCGCGATGCGCCGCCAACACCGCGCCGCCGCCCAGCGCTGCCGCGATCACCACCACCGGGGCGATGGCAAGCGCCGCAAGGCCCAGTGCCATCAGCGTCGCGCCGTTGACGCACAGCGCGACCAGCTGGTTCACACCATAGCCTACGCGGTCGATGTTGCTCACCAGCAGGCTTTGGATATCCGACTGCCGCATGGCCGATATCCGGCGCCAATCACACCGCAGCAGCGCATCCCACGCGCGGCGCCGCAGCCCGTCGACCAGCCGCGCCTCGAACCGCAGCGATGCAAGGTCCCGCGCCGTCGCCACGCCGCCACGCACCACCACCAATGCCACGAACAGCGCCAGCAGCGGCGGCAGGTCCAGCGGCACGCCAAGCCGCCGGACGAAGCCGGGCAGCGCCGCGCCATCCCCCTGGAGGGCGGCGAGCATCGGCACCATCAGGATTACTCCCGCCCCTTCGGTAACGGCCGCCGCAAGCGTTAACAGCGCAAGCAGGCTCGCCGCCCGGACATCGACTTCGGGCAGCAGGTCCGTGCCCGGGCCGGCGACCGCCATGGGCAAGCCGTGACCCTCTCGGCCGTCCTCCGCTTCTGCCATCCGTGTTCCCCCGCCGCGCAACAGGCTGCCTCTGCAATCCGGTTCCCCCTGTCAATAGCAGGGGGCCGCCGCTAGAACGCCCCGCGTGCGCGATCCTCCCATCCTTTCTCAAGAACTTCGCTTGTTGGCGGCCTGCGACCTGGCCGACGACACGGCACTGGCGGAGCGGATCGATGCCGCGACACGGTCGGACTTGTGCTGGAGCCGGCTGGCCCATCTGGCGCGCGAGCACAACATGGCCGGCCTGGTGGCCGATCGGCTGCCGCAGCTGACCAGCGACCCCGCGCCCGTCGCACTGGCAAGGACGCTGGGCGGGTTCATTCACGCCGGCGCGGCGCTGCAGCTGGCGCAGACCGCAACGGCCGCCAGGCTTAGCGCGGCGCTGGAGCAAGCCGGCGTGCACACGATCGTGCTCAAAGGCATGGCGCTGGCCCACATGCTCTACCCGCGACTCCGTACTGGCGTGTATCGAGCGATATCGACCTGCTGATCGCGCCGTCCGACATCGGTGCCGCAGACCGGGTGCTGCGCGAAGCCGGGTTTGCTCGCCGCTGGCCGGCAGCCGACCCGCCGCAGCGCGGACGGGATATGTTCATGCTGCTGGCGAACGTGTTCGACTATGTCCATCCGGCGACGGGCCAACTGGTCGAGCTGCATCACCGGATGACGCTCAATCCGCATTGGACCCCGGCCGGGTTCGCGGAACTTTACCGCACATCGGTGCGGATCGACACCGCGCAGGGTCCGATTCGCGGGCTCGATGGGCCGCAGCTCATCAGTTACTTGTGCTGGCATGCTTTTGCCCATGCGGGCTTCCGGCTCAAGTGGATCTGCGACATCGTCCGCGCGCTGCGCCGTGAAGGTGGCGGCACTGCCGCACAGCTGTGTCCGGCAAGCGGGGGCTTCCCCCAGAAGCATATCGAACTTGCCGATGCGCTGGCATCACAGGTGCTGGCCGAGGTAGACGGATCCGGCCCGGGCGGGGTCCCCGCCGCGCGTCGGAGTTGGCGGCGGCATGTTGCCCGGATCGTGGCCGACATGGAAGCGCCGCAGGACCTGCCGACCGAGCGGAGTTTCCGGACGCTTCGCAGCGAGCTGGCGTTCCGCCTGTTCATCGCCCGCCTGTCGCCCGGGCTGAAGGGCAAGGGGTACGAGCTGCTGCGCGCCGCAACCGACCCGCGCGATGTCCCCGTGCTGCGGCTGCGCGCCCGCTATGCTCCGGCGTATGCGCTTGTCGGGCCGGTGCTGGCACTGCACCGCTGGTTTTCGCGGCGGCGCGGGAAAAATGTACTGCCGCATCTGGATTGACCGGTCCGTGCCGCGGTTGCGCCGGACCATCGTCAGCGATAGCGCTGTACCTGGCCGGATCGGCACAAAGGATACCGCAATGGCAGTCGCAGACCCCGACTGGTACGATTCGATGTGGCTGACCGCCTACCTTGCGGCAAAGGACATCGTCCGCCGGGTGGCGCCGGGCCGGTTGGACGAATTCGTGCACGCGTTCGACCGCCTGCGCACGCCGCCGGGGTTTTGTGCGCGGCATTTACCCGATCTGGTCGAACCGGCGCGCCTGGCAGAGCTGCGCGCCGCGGTGCGATCGATCCCGCAAGACAAGTACGAACTGGGCGAGATCGCGCTGTTCGGGCGGTTGATGGTCCACAATCTGCCGCAGTTCACCGCGCTCCAGCATGAATTCGTCGACCGGGTGTCCGCATGGGCCGGAGAGGAGGTCGAACCGGGTTACAATTTTCTCAGTCTCTACACGCGCGCCGGGGTGTGCCGGCCGCACCTGGATTCTCCCGAATCGAAATGGACGCTTGACCTGTGCCTGAACCAGAGCGCGCCTTGGCCGATCCATTTCAGCCAGACCGTACCCTGGCCCGACCAGCCCGCCGGCCGGATGGACCCTGCGGCCGGTGCGGGCCGGCACGGCGATACGCTACGATACCGTTCGGTGGCGATGGAACCGGGCGACGCGATCCTGTTTTCAGGCAGCAGCCAATGGCACTACCGCGATCCGCTTCCGCAGGACGGAAACCGACATTTCTGCGACTTGCTGTTCCTGCATTTCATCCCGCGCGGGATGGGGGAACTGGTCCGTCCGCCCAATTGGGCGCGGCTGTTCGATATTCCCGAATTGGCAGAATGCGCCGCCATAGCCAACGCCTGACGGCGCCGGCGGGCTGCTCAACGCGGCGCTGCGAGGCGCTGCGCCACCAGTTGCTCGGCAAGCGCCAGCACGTCCTGTTCAAGCTGCTGGCGCGAAACGTCGTAGCGTGGCTGCAGCCTGTCACACATTTCGCCCAGCGAGAGATCGTCTTCGGCGGCCTGCCAGATCTCGCTTCCGACCGGGTCCAGCCCGAAATACGTGCCGCTGTCGAGATCGAGCAGCATCAGGTCTCCGCCCACGTCGCGCGTGACCACCGATGGGGCTGCCACCAGCCTGGATGCGAGAGTCAGCTGCACTGTACCTCCTTGTGCACGTGCCCGATAATCGCGTCCACCACGCCCGGCAAGTCGGCGTAGCGGCGAGGATAGTCGAGCACGAAACACGCGACGCGGTCCACCACCTCGCCCAGCCGATGGAACAGCGCCGCGACCGCTGCGCGGTCCTCGACATCCAGAATAAAGGTATGGCTCATCAGCGCGGTCGTCGCCGCAGCGGGCGGCAGTGCGGCGATCACGGGTGCATCGCAGCCCGACGGCTCACGCAGGACGTACAGCGCGCAAAGCGGAACCGGCTCATCCTGAAACGGCAGGTCGATGCCGGCGTGGACGCGCTCCTTCCACAGGACAACCTCGGAAGGGGACCCCGCCCGGTCGACCAGGGCGGCCTCGCTATCAGCGCACAGCCGCAGGATCGGGCGCCGCGGGCGCACCTGGAACCCAGGCGGGGCGGGATCGAGGATCAGACCGTCATCGGTCAGGAACGGATGGCCCGCACGCGCGAACGCGGCTGCCAGCGTCGACTTGCCCCGGCCGGTCGGTCCGATGAAACCCACCGCTTTACCGCCGACCGCGATCCCGCTGGCGTGAAGCACCGCGTCTCCGCCATGGCCCAACAACAGCGGCAGGACCTGGTTGAAATAAAGATCGGCCAGATCCTCTGCCACCATGTCCGGACACGGGCGGCACCGCACCGTTCGGGCTGCAAGCTCGATCGAGAAGTCGGCGCGGCCTGGAAATCGCAGCCGAAAACCGCCGGGCTGGCGATAGAAAAGCACCGACACCTCGCCTTCAAGCGTGCGCCACTTGTCATAGGGCTGCGCCGGAAGTTCGGCCTGAAGCCGCGGCTCGGTCTGCTCGATGCGGTAACTCACCGCGCGCTACGCGCCAGTTCGCTCCGGACGAGCTTGCGCACTTCTTCGTCGCTGGGGAGCAGGCCGGGATGGTTGTGCAGGACGAGATCCTCGATTTCTCGATCGGTCCGCCGGCCATCGACATATCCGAGAATTGCCTGCAGGGCGGCTCCGACAGGTGTGAGGGATCGGATCTGCGTGCCTTTCGGGGCAAAATCTTCCTCGCGCAGGATCTGGCTGCGCCAGGTCGATTGGCGAAAAGCTTCACCGGTGCGGCAATTGCGGCCGCTCCACGCGATCACCGCGGCGTCGGGGCGAATGCTGACGGATACGCTGATCCGGTCTCCCTCGTCCACCGTCAACGGCCGGTCGAATGCCAGGAACACCTGCGGCCGCCGGATCGGACGATCTGCGAGCGGCGAGTTGGTCATGGTGACGCCCTCCACGATCTCGCAATCGAACCAGCCGCCAAGGCCGTCGAGCTGTCCGGCGCTGACGGCGACCAACTCTGCATCGAACCGCACGGCATCGGGGATTTCGGCGTTGAGGTCGATCGTGCCGAGCGCGGACTGCCCGGTGATCACGGTCTCGCGGTCCAGAAGCTGCGAATACTTGATGTTGATGCCGCTATCGCGGAGCCAGTGGAATGCGGCCGGAACATCGGGACCCGCCCAGGCTTCGGCCTTGGCCCGGCAATCAGGCGACGTGACGCCCGCCACTTGCAGCGTGATTCGGCCCGGAATGACCCGCCCGCCGGGACGCAGAAAGCGTCGCCGGGCGTCCGTGGCAATCTGGATGATCCCGTAATCGATCCCGAAATATCCGACATGGTCGCAGATCACCACATCGACCGGTTCGGGAAGAACCGCGCGAAACGACGATTCGCCAACGCAGTGGTACCGGTCTGCGAAGCCCGCGCGCTGCGCTGTTTCACGCGCGATCTCGATCGCATCGGTGCAATCAATCCCCCACACGCGCGCGGCGCCCGCTTCCAGGCACATCAAGCCCAGTACAGCAACGCCGCAGCCGACATCGGCGACAACGTCTCCGGGCTTTACCGCTTGAGTGATCGCCTGACGGAACGCCTCGGTCCTGACCGCATCGGACACGTAGCCAATGTGTTCCTGCAAGGTGGCACTCAACGGAAGGTCAGCCCTCTTGCGGGTTCGCCGGGTGGGTACATAACGCCGAATGATGTACCTTATTCACCACGCACGATCCACTCGCAGCGATGTTCCGCAACACAATCTTTACGACACCAAATTGTGGCCCGTCCGACCAATGGTCGATACGCCCGCGTTCACGGGGCGGACGGGCGAAGATGTCAGAGAGACATCATCGTGCCGGCGTCGCCAACCTTGGTGCCCGAATTGTTGCCGGTGAGTTCACGGACGGAACCGTAGACGGCTAGGCGCGGGGCGGCGTAAGCAGCCTTTTTCGCTGCAGCACCCGGAAATTCGCCGATCTTGGTCATGCCCTTACTCCTGGATCCCTCAGTCTGGTCCTACGCGGAAGCCCCTAGCAGGTTTTCACAAGCAAAACAGCCCCAAAGTTCCCAACTCGGCCGCTCCCCATATCCGCCGTACTTGAACAGGTCATAAAGCCCGCGCATTCCATCAGGATCAAAGATATCTTTGTGTATCTGCAAGACGTGGTTGCAAAAATACTGCTCCATCCCGCCGATGACCCGTTCGAATACCATCATGAAATCAGTCTTGTCGGTCCGATCCGTAACGATCTGTGGCAACACTCCGGTCATTGCGCGCGCGTGTGTGTATTTCTTTGCCCCACCGCGCAGGCGGACGTGTTCGGGAATAGCGAAAGCGAACTCGATGAACGCGCGTGAATACATCGGGCTGCGCAGTTGGTATCCGCCGCGCGCGCATTGCCGGGCAAGGTAATCACGAGCGAACACCAGAAACGCTTCGTACATCGCCATGGCCATTGCCCGCCGCGGGAGGTTGGCGATCGCATGGATACGGTCCCGGTCGACTGCCGCGCGCCGCTGCCTGAGCAATGCGTTGAATTCGGGCCTGAGCCAGAAGGCTTTGGCAAACTCGTTGGGACCCCTGCGCGCGCGCAGCCGCTGCCGCACGTCCAACATGGCCCGTGGCAGCATCGGCGCCAGAGCGTACCGAGCGAACCGGCGCAGCGCGGCCGGCGCGCCGAAATCGCCAAGCTCGGCGCGCACGCTCCGCCGCAGGGCTGACCAATCGCGTGAAACCAGATCTTCGTGGTAATGGAACGGCTTTCCGCCGAGAAACTCGTCGCCGCCTTCGCCGTTGAGCACGACCCGGCAGCCATCGCCGGTGGCAGCCTGGCCGATGTTCACCGACATCGCGGCATTCGGATACGGCGCGATATCGAGATCGGCCTGGCCGCGCTGGCGGAACCAGGCCAGGTCCGGCAGGAACGGTTCCACCTCGCGCACCGGGCGGCCGACGTGGGCCGCGACTGCCCGGGCATAGCGGACCTCGTCCGCAGGCGATCCCGGCTCGAACCGATAGGTATAGCCCTTCAGATCGGGCGCCAGCAGTTCTCCCGAGCGGGCCAGCCCGTCCGCCACCGCGAAAATTGCCGAGGAATCCAGGCCGCCGCTCACCTCGCAGCCGAGCGGCAGGTGCGTGCGCGACGCGCGGCGGATGCTGTCCTGCAGCACTGTCCGATAATGCGCGCGATAGTCCGCATCGCTGGCGTGGCGGATCGTTACTTCCGTTGGAGGCGACCAATGCCGGCCGGTTCTGATCCCTTGCGCGCCAACGCGCATCCAGTGCGAGGGCTCGACCCGGTGCACGTCCTGCCACAGCGTTTCGGTAAGGCTGAACCACTCGTTGGCCATGTGCTCTGCCATCATGGCGCGGTTCAGGCGGCGGGGCACCGCGCGGTCGGCCAGCACACCGGCAATGTCCGAGGCAACCGTCAGCCGTGCGCCGTCCCAAGCATAGTGCAGCGGCTTCATGCCGGCGTGATCGCGCGCGCAGTACGCCTCGCGGCGGCGGCTGTCCCAGACGACAAAGGCGTATTCGCCCTCGATGTGGCGGGGGCATTCATCGCCCCACGCTTCATAGGCGCGCAGCACCAGTTCCGCATCGGATCGGGTACGCAGCCGTGCCCCCCGCGAAAGGAGTTCGCTGCGCAGTTCAACCCAGTTGGCGAGGAATCCGTCCATCGCCAGGATCAGGCTGCCATCCTCGTTCGCGAGCGGCTGTATTTCTTCCAGCGATTCAGCGGTGGTGTGCAGCATACAGTGCCCGACAGCCACCGCGCCCTTCATGCAATGCGTGATGCCGTCCGGCCCGCGATAGGCCATCGCGGCGGTCATCGCCTGCAACGCGCCGGGTTCGACCGGTCGTCCGGAAAAGTCCACGATCACTGCAAACCCGCTCATCAAAACCCTCCGCTGCCGGGTTGCGCCCGCGCAGCCACGGTCCATAACACGGTTGGGATTGCCGCGGGCAATCGCGGCGTGGGTGGAAAGTGCGGTGCGCGAAACGGTGCGGGATCTGGCCAGAGTTGCCCGGGGCGGACAGTCCACGGCTGCCGACGCGGCGCGCGCGGTCACCGAACTGGCGCTCGCCCGGATCCGGCACGCGCTTACGCCTGTACGCAATCTGCCGCTGGGCGGATGCGGCCCGAAGCAGCAGCTCACGGCCGCACAACAGGCGGTGGTGTCGCGCGTGCGCTATGTCGTGCCGCGCGTCGGGCGGCGCGTGCCATGGCGATCGGATTGCCTGGTCCAGGCCCTTGCCGCCCGCCGCTGGTTGGCGAAATCCGGTATCGACAGTGCGATCCGGATCGGCGGGCGCATCAACTCTGGCGGAGCATTCGAGGCACATGCCTGGCTGACTGCTGGCGACACCATCGTCACCGGCTGGGATATCGACCGTTTTGCCGAGTTCGCGGCGTTTCCGCTGGACCAGGCCTGGCCCGGCCGGTGACTCCGTCCGACCGCCCTGGCCGCCGCCTGCCATGGAATCCACGGGGCAATGACCTGGGGTCATCTGGTGTGAAAAAATCGCGAAAAGTGGCTTGTCCGCCCGGCCCCGTGCAGTAAGGCCGGTTACCATGTCAGCGCCTTTCGCATACCCGCTCATATCTCCGTCGATCCTGTCGGCCGACTTTGCACGGCTGGGCGAGGAAGTGCGCGCGGTCGACGCCGCCGGGGCGGACTGGATCCATGTTGACGTCATGGACGGCCACTTCGTCCCCAACATCACCATCGGACCGATGGTGGTGAAGGCGCTGCGCCCGCACACTGCCAAGCCGCTCGACGTACACCTGATGATTTCCCCGGTAGACGGCTTCATCCAGTCTTTTGCCGATGCCGGGGCCGACATCATTACCGTCCACCCCGAAGCCGGCGCCCATGTTCACCGCACCGTCCAGGCGATCAAGGCGTGCGGCAAACTGGCCGGCATTTCGCTCAATCCCGCCACGCCGGCCAAGCTGCTGGATTATCTGATCGACGAGATCGATCTTGTGCTGGTGATGAGCGTCAATCCCGGGTTCGGCGGGCAAAGTTTCATCACCAGCCAGTTGCGCAAGATCGAGGCGGTGCGCACGATGATTGCCAGATCGGGCCGGGACATCCGGCTGCAGGTGGACGGCGGCGTCGACCAGGTCACCGCGCCGCAGTGCATCGCCGCCGGGGCCGATGTGCTGGTGGCAGGAACGGCGACATTCCGCGGTGGGCCGGAACGCTATGCCGCCAATATCGCTGCCCTGAAAGGCAGGGTCTGAACGATGGCCGGCGCCGCCCCGCACCCGGCCGCCGCTGGCGGCACGGATGTTCCGGGCAGCGAAATCCTGCAGGACGAGGGCACGGCGATGTCGCCTTCGAACCGCGCGGCCGGATTGGACAATGGCCAGACCACAGCCGGCGCATGGCCCGCGGACGAATACGCCGAACACCGGGACAGCGTGGTTGAACCGGGGCGCATGCTGGCGCTGACGGATTTTTCACCGCCCGCACTGTCGCCGGGCGAGCGGCTGCTGCGGTTCGCCTATGGCATGGGCCTGCGCGGCCAGTTGCTTGGCAAGCCAGCCGCCAGGAAACGCCTGCTCGCCACCGTGCTGGACCCGCTGCCGGGTGACAAGGTGGCGGGGACGGCGCTGCGCGCTGGCCATTTCCTGCTCCACGGAGTGAAGCTGCCGGTAGCGCAGGTTGAATTTGCCGGCGTTGCCCGGATGACCCCTCCGCTCGAACGCTATGTCCATGGCTTTGGCTGGCTCGCCGATATCGAGGCTGCCGCCACGCGTGAACAGGGCGTTCCGGTGGCCGAACGGATCCTCTCGGCATGGCTGAACGCCAATCCCGCCGCCCCGGGAAGACCCGCCAAGACCGGGGGGTGGTCAGTCGCGGCAACGGGATCGCGCCTGCTTCTCTGGCTGGTGCATGCGCCTTTGATCCTGTCCGGCAATTTGCGCAACCGGACGCTGGCCGCGATGCTTGCGCAGGCCAGCTGGCTGGATCGCAACGTCAATCGCGGAGAAGATTTGCTGGCGCAGCTCGCTGGCTGGTGCGGCATCGTCGCGGCCGGGGTGCTGCTGCCCGACGGCAAGGCGCGGCGGCTTTATGGCGAAGCCGGGCTGGTCCGCACGCTGGGCGAGCTGGTGGGCGACGATGGCGGCACGCTGGCGCGCAGCCCGCTGGCGCAGATGGAGGCGATCACGCTGCTGGTGCGCCTCAGCGCGTGCTACCGCGCGCTGCGCCGCGATCCGCCCGAGGCGGTGCAAGGCATGCTGAACCTGCTGGTCCCGCCGCTGCTCGCGTTGACGCATGGCGATGGCTCGCTGGGCAGTTGGCAAGGCGGCTGGGCGATCGGTGCCGACCATCTCGCCCGGCTGGTCGAAGCGTCCGGCGTGCGCACCCGGCCGCTGCGCGAAGTGCGCCAGTGGGGCTACCAGCGCGTGGCCGCCCAGAAAACGGTGCTGCAGTTCGATGCCGCCCCCCCGCCGCTGGCCAGGCACGCGCGCGCCGGCTGCGCATCGACGCTGGCGTTCGAACTCAGCCACGCCCGCCAGCGGCTGGTGGTAAACTGCGGCGGCGGCGCTGCGGCGGGCGGCCTCATTCCGGCCCGGCTGGAGCAGGCGCTGCGCGCCACGGCGGCCCATTCGACGCTGGTGCTCGATGATGCTAATTCGACCGCCATCCTGATCAACGGGCGGATCGGAGGGGGCGTGTCCGAAGTCGAGGTTGATCGCCGTGCCCTTGCGGGCGAGCGCGGAGCGGGCGCGACCCGGCTGGAGGCCAGCCACGATGGTTACGCCGCGCGCTATGGCCTGACCCACCGCCGCATCCTGATCCTGCGCGATGATGGCACCGAACTGCGCGGCGAAGACCTGCTGGTCCCGGCCAAAGGCAAGGGTGGGCGGGGCAAGGTGTCGTTCGCGATCCGCTTTCACCTGGGTCCCGGGATCAACGTCGGCCTGTCCGACGACGGCCAAGGTGTTGGCCTGGCCCTGCCCGACGGCACATACTGGCAATTCCGCGCCGGCACCGGCGATGTCGGAATAGAAGAATCGCTGTGGGCCGATGCCCATGGCCGCCCCGTGGGCGTCCAGCAGATCGTCGTGCAAGGGTTTGTCAGCCGGGGCGGCGGCAGCTTCGCGTGGGTGTTCAAGAAGATGGGGTGAGCGGGCGGGGCTGCGTATAATCGTTCTTGACCTTGCAGGCCCGAAGTCGCTCCAGTCCCCATCTTGTATCGAGCGGGGTCGGCACGAACGTGCGTTGAATGCCAAACCGGCCCGATTGGATGGTCACGATCAGGCAGTCCCGACCGGGCAGCCTTATGGGTTCCAGCCGCGAGTAGACCTGCCGGGAAACGCGGATGCTGATCTCGCGCGCGCCCTTGTATGGCGTTACGTATGCCGTGGGGCCGCTCTTTCCGCTGGAAGCTCCTGTGACTTTCGCCATGACGATGGCTTCATTCGGTACGACATTCCAGAATCCGATGATTTCCTCGCCAAGCCTTAGATAATAGGAAAATAAAACAGCACACATTATTGGCATCGCAATCATGCCAAATTTCCCCGATGCGCCTTCAGAATGACCTTGGACGAAAAAATAGAACGCCAAGACCGCTCCAAAAACCAAGCCTACGAGTATCACGCAAGCTTTCAGCATGGTGGGGGCTTCCGTTACAATAGTGCCCCCATTCAGCAAACCCGCAAACAGGGGCGTGAGCAGCAAGCACAGTACCAGTCCATTGCGCCTCCTCCCGGGTGGTCGCACCGTCACATATTCTTTGCCGGGCGCCTCGCGATCCCGGTTTTCAGAATTGGCACTCACGGTCCCCGCCCCCTTGGACTTCGGGCGCAATTTCCCTAAGGGCGCCGATAAAGACATCGATAAGCAGGAATACGCTCCATGACCACCGTCCCCGTCGCCCGCGCGCTGCTGTCCGTTTCCGACAAGGCGGG
>JAZKDH010000013.1:0-198354 GCA_040387665.1 Pseudomonadota bacterium
TGCTGCTGACGTTCTTCCACCGCCAGATGCCGGAAATCATCCGCAACGGGCATTTGTTCATCGCCCAGCCGCCGCTGTACAAGGTGAGCAAGGGCCGCTCGGAAGTATATCTCAAGGACGGCGCCGCGCTTGACCGGTATCTGGTGGAGGCGGGTCTGGCCGGCCGGATGCTCGAAACACAAAGCGATGGATCCAACGTCCTGCGCCGCGGCGGCGCGGAGTTGGAAGCGCTGGTTGATCACGCGCTGCGCCTGCGGGCGCTGATGGGATTCGTGCCGCGGCGCTACAACCCTGCCGTAGTCGAGGCCTTGGCGATGGCCGGTGTGCTTGACCCCGAACTGGACCGCGCCGGGCGCGAGGCCGCGCTGGGCCGGTCGGCCATCTGGCTTGATGCGGGCGACCGCGAGGCTAAGTGGACCTCCGAATTGACCGAGGAAGGCTCGGTCCTGGTCCGGCGGGTGTGGCGCGGGGTGACCGACGCCTATCCGATAGAGGCCAGTTTCCTGACCAGCGCCGAAGCTCGCAAGCTGGCGCGCCTGGCGATCGAGAATGTCGAGGTCTATGCCGCCCCGTCCCACCTGGTCAGGGGGGCAGGCGTCGCTGCCGAAACGCCCGAGCCCGAAGCAGCCGACAACGATGGCGACGGGCAAGCCGCGCCCGCCAGGCCAAGCGCCGCGCAGGACCGGGT
Organism: Pseudomonadota bacterium; assembly: GCA_040387665.1. Taxonomy (GTDB): domain Bacteria; phylum Pseudomonadota; class Alphaproteobacteria; order Sphingomonadales; family Sphingomonadaceae; genus Novosphingobium. The sequence goes on from JAZKDH010000013.1 coordinate 689, forward strand.
CACGCGCCCATCCGAACTGTTGGAAGCGGTGATGGCCGCAGGGCGCAAGGGCCTGTCGATCGCCCGCTACAAGGGACTTGGCGAAATGAACGCGGACCAGCTGTGGGAGACCACGCTGGACCCGGACAACCGCATCCTGCTGCAGGTCAAGGTCGAGGATGCCGATGTCACGGACGAGATCTTTACCCGCCTGATGGGCGATATCGTCGAGCCGCGCCGCGAATTCATCCAGGACAACGCCCTGAACGTCGCCAACTTGGACGTCTGACCGCTTTGGCCAGAGCGTGATCGGCGGATTGGCTACCCGGAAATTCTTATTCAGACGTCGTGGTACGCCTTGTACCACTGCACGAACCTGGGAATGCCGACGCTGATGCTGGTGGTGGGCTGGTAACCCAGGTCGCGGCGGATCGCCTCGATGTCCGCGAAGGACTGGCGCATGTCGCCCGGCTGCATCGGCTGGAAGTCAATCTCTGCCGTTCGGCCGCATTCGGCTTCCAGGATTTCGATCACTTTCATCAAGTGTTCGGACTTGTGATTGCCGATGTTGTAAAGCCGGTGCGGGTTGGTTGAACCGCCGGCCTTCACCCGTCCGTCGTCTGGCGGAGGGTTGTCGAGGCTGGCAACAACGCCCGAGATGATATCGTCGATATAGGTAAAATCACGCCACATGTCCCCGTGGTTGAACACGGTAATGGGCCGCCCCGCCATGATCTCCCGCGTGAAAATCCACATCATCATGTCGGGCCGCCCCCACGGACCGTACACGCTGAAGAAGCGCAGGCCCGTTTGCGGCAGCCGATAGAGGTGGGCATAAGCCTCGCTCATCAACTCATCGGCTTTCTTGGTCGCGGCATACAGGCTGACCGGCTGATCGACCCGGTCCTCCACCGCGAACGGCAGCTTGGTGTTGCCCCCGTACACCGACGAGGAACTGGCATAGACCAGATGGGTTGTTTCGCGATTCCGGGCAATTTCCAGCATGTTGAGGTGCCCGGCAAGATTGGAATGCAGGTACGAACGCGGGTTCGCGACCGAGGAGCGCATGCCGGGCTGCGCTCCGAGATGAACGATGGAATCGAACTCCACGCCGTCCAGCGCCGCGACAAGGCCGGCATAGTCCGAGAAATCCTGCCGCAGGAACGCAAACCGGTTGCCCCCCGCGCCGCGCAGCTGATCAAGCCTCGCCTGCTTGAGAGGGACGTCATAGTATTCGCTAAGGCAATCGAGGCCGATTACGTCATCGCCGCGGGCAAGCAGCCGCAGTGTCAGGCTGTGTCCGATGAACCCGGCTGCGCCGGTAACAAGAACCTTCATTCACCCCTGCCACAGGTCGCTGTCCGGGTGCATTTGCCCAATGCTGCCGGTTGCGCAACGGGCATTCCGGTCGGGGGCCGGAGCAAGCGCGGACGGACGTTCGGATTTCGAGAGCGTGTCATCTTTGCCAAGGCGTGGCAACTTGCGGCCTGTCTCATGCCGCCTGGGTGCCAAGGTCGCGCGCACGCCGTCAATCGGCCGCGTTGCGCCGTTCGGCAGCGCCCCCGTCAGAAACCTGCACCATCCGGCCAGTCGGGCGCGGCCAGGCCCATGACCTTGAACAGCGTTCCCATCTGCTCCGGCGCGACCAGGCGTTCCTTGGCGGCAAGGATTTCGGCGGCCTTTTCCGGCGCGGCCGCGCCCAGCGCGCAGGCGCGCGCATCGGCACCGAGCGCTTGCAGCCAGGCCCCCTGGCCGACGGTGCCCGACCACCGCGCGCCCGCAGCCCGTGCAACCTCGGCCAGCGTCGCAAAGTCCACGTGGGCGGTCAGGTCAGCTTCGCCCGGAGCGTTGAATGGATCGACCTTTTCGTGGGCGCGCACCGCCTGCAGGGTTGAGCCATCGCACACCGCGTCGTACCCGTAATCGATCAGCAGCGCCGCCCCGCCCTGCTCGGTCAGGCGGCGGGCAAGCTCCTGCACGATTGCCGCCGCGGCCGGGGACGTTTCGATGATCGTGCCCGCCGGCGCGCTGCGCCGCGGCGGGGGAACCGCGGAATCCATCGGTTGACTGCCTGCCATCGGGACAAAGCTGTCGTCCCGTAGACCAATCATCCGTTCACGCCAGCCGGAGTCCGTCCGGACCAGCTGCCGGATCGGCAATGCATCAAGGAATTCGTTGGCCGCTATCAGCAACGGGCCCGCTTGCGGCAGGGTTGACAGATCATCGTGGATTACGGCCCCTGGCACCGCCGCCAGCTGGATCGCCCTCAACGCGGGAGACGCTTCGATGAAATGGACTTCCGGTTCCATGCCGAACCGCGCGAACGTGCGCAGCACATCGCGCGCCAGCGTCGCACGCCCCGGCCCCAGTTCGACATAGCGCAGCGGACCCGGCCGACCTGCGCGCATCCACACGTCCGCGAGCCACAACCCGACCAGCTCGCCGAATATCTGGCTGATTTCCGGCGCGGTCACAAAATCGCCGCCCGCACCCAGCGGATCGCGCGTGGCGTAATAGCGCGCGTTGGCCTCGCCCATGTAGCGCTGCACGGAGATCGGCCCGTCCGCCGCGATCAGGCGGGCGAAGGCATGGGTCAGGTCGCCCCGCGAACCGGTGGCGGCGGGCCCCGTGACCGGGTTCATGCGGCCGCGCGGGTCCCCGTGCCGGCGCCCGAACCCGGCGCCGGCCGCCGCAGCGCGCGCACGATCAGGATCAGGCCGAGCACGATCATCGGCACTGTCAGCCACTGGCCCATCGACAACCCGGTCCGTTCGGCAAAGGCGCTCAGCTGCGCGTCCGGTTCGCGGAAATATTCGACGGCGAACCTCCCGAGACCATACCCCATCACGAACACGCCGGTCAGCAGGCCAGGGCGGAAACGGGCCCGCGTCTTCCAGAACAGCGGCTGCAGCACCACCAGCAGCACAAGGCCTTCGAGCAGCGCCTCGTACAGCTGGCTGGGATGCCGGGCGAGTGGCCCCCCATCTGGAAACACCATCGCCCAGGGAACGTCCGGCCCCGCCACGCGCCCCCACAATTCGCCGTTGACGAAGTTGGCAAGGCGCCCGAACAGCAACCCGAACGGCACGCACGGCGAGACGTAATCACACACCCGCAGGAACGCCAGTCCGTTGCGCCAGCTTGTCCAGGCCAGCGCCAGCGTGCATCCGATGAGCCCGCCGTGAAAGCTCATCCCGCCCTCCCACAGCTTGATCAGTTCGCCGGGATGCAACCATAACTGCGGCGCATAGAACGTCGCATAGCCAAGCCGTCCGCCCAGGATCACGCCCAGCGTGCAGTAAAAAAACAGGTCGTCAACGTGGCGCTGCGCCATGGGCGCGCCGGGCATCCTGAGCGAGCGTGACACATGCCAGTAGGCCAGCACGATCCCGGCCAGGTAGGCCAGGCTGTACCAGCGCAAGGTGAAGAAGCCCAGTTCGATGCCGCGCGTCAGTCCAAGATCGAGCCAGTGGATGGGCGCGGGACCGCCACTTGCAAGAGCAGCGGAGTCGGCAGCGGCTGCCAGGATTGAAATCACCGGGAAGGACCCCCCTCGGATTGGAACGAAAAAATGCGTGACGGTGCGCGTGCTTTTGGCACAGCGGCGGCCGCGATGGAACCGGATGATGCGGCGGAAGAGCACGCGGCAGCGCACCGCCCGCTATCGCTGGGTAGTTCGATGGTGTTCTTGCCGGCCTAATCTGCTAGCCTGCTGGGCCGGAATGCCTGAACCGCCCATTCACTGGACCATTGCATCTTGAGTTCCTCCCGCATCGTCAATCAACGCGCGATCATCGAACGTCGGGGCGTAGCAGCCGCGATCGCCGATGCGGTGACCGAGCTGGGCGAGGCCAAGGCCCGCCCCCGCGTGGTGGAACTGCTGCGCGGCGCGCTCGCGCAGGGTCGGGACGAAATCGCCCGCCGGCTTGCCGAACGCCCCTCGGCGGGGGCAGAATGCGCGGCCGCCCAGGCCTTCCTGGTCGATCAACTGGTCCGGCTGATCCACGATCACGTCGTCGGGCGGGTCTATCGTTCGAGCAACCGTTCCACCGGGGAGCGGATCGCGATTCTGGCGGTCGGCGGGTACGGCCGGGGCGAGATGGCGCCCCATTCCGATGTCGACATCGCGTTCCTCACCCCGGGCAAGCAGACCTCGTGGTGCGAGCAGGTGATCGAGGCGATGCTCTATTTCCTGTGGGACCTTGGGCTGAAGATCGGCCAGTCAAGCAGGTCCCTCGACGACATGGTGCGGATGAGCCGGTCGGACCTGACGATCCGGACCGCGCTGCTCGAAGGGCGCTACGTGTGGGGCGATCAGGACTTGTACCAGGAGGCTCAGCGCCGATTCTGGGCCGAGGTCGTCCAGGGCACCGAACGCCAGTTCGTGTCTGAAAAGCTGGCCGAACGATCCGAACGACACAAACGGCTGGGCGACAGCCGCTATGTCGTGGAGCCGAATGTGAAGGAGGGCAAGGGCGGTCTGCGCGATCTGCACACGCTATACTGGATCGGAAAATACATTCACAAGGTCCGCGATGCGTCGGAACTGGTCGATGTCGGGCTGCTGACGCCAAAGGAATATCGCGCGTTCCGCCGCGCGGAGAACTTTTTCTGGGCGGTGCGCTGCCATCTTCACACCATCACCCGCCGGGCCGAGGACCGTCTGACCTTCGACGTCCAGCGCGAAATCGCGGCGCGCATGCAGTTCTCCGACCGTCCGGGGAAAAGCGCGGTCGAGCGCTTCATGCAATTCTTCTTCCTCCAAGCCAAACAGGTTGGCCACCTGACCGGCGTGTTCCTGGCGCAGCTGGACGAACAGTTCGCGCGCAAGCAACCCCGGGGGCTGCTGGCCGGTTTCCGCAGCCGCCCCCGGATGCTTCGCGGATACAAGGTGTTCGGCGGCAAGATCAATGTCCCGTCGGACGACTGGTTTGCCCAGGATCCGGTGCGGCTTATCGAGATCTTCGTCATGGCCGATCAGGAGCGGCTGGAAATCCATCCCGAAGCGATCCGCCAGGCCGCCCGCGATGCGCGGTTGATCACCGGCGAAGTGCGCCGGTCTCCCCGGGCCAACGCGCTGTTCCTGGAAATGCTGACCAGCCGGCATGATCCTGAAACCACGTTGCGCGCATTTAATGAAACCGGGCTGTTCGGAAGGTTCGTGCCCGACTTCGGCCGGGTCAACGCTCAGATGCAGTTCGACATGTATCACCACTACACGGTGGATGAGCACACGATCCGCGCGATCGGGCTGCTTGCGCAGATCGAGAAGGGCGAACTGGCGGTCGATCACCCGCTGGCGACGCAGCTGTGCCGCAAACTCGCTTCGCGCAAGGCGTTGTACGCCTCGGTGCTGCTGCACGATATTGCAAAGGGGCGCCGCGGCGACCATTCAGCCCTCGGCGCGGAAATCGCGCTCAAGCTGTGCCCGCGTATCGGCCTTGATGTGGCGGAGACCGAGCTGGTTTCCTGGCTGGTGCGCAACCACCTGCTGATGAGTGCGACCGCGTTCAAGCGCGACCTTGCCGACTGGAAAACGATCACCGACTTTGTCGGCGCAGTCCAGTCGATCGAGCGGCTGCGCACGCTGACCCTGTTGACGATCGTCGACATCCGGGCGGTCGGGCCCGGGGTGTGGAATTCCTGGAAGCGCCAGTTGATCGGCGAGCTGTTCGAGCTGGCGGAGGAACGACTGCGTCTGGGCCATGCGCAGCACGGCCGCGTGGAACGGGTCGCCGCACGCAAGCGCGCGGTGGCCGAACGGCTGGCGGACCGCGGCGGACTCGTCGAAACGGTGGGCCGCCAACTGGCCGACGCATACTGGATCGCCGAGCCGGAAGACATCATCGCCCTTAACCTGGCCCAGCTCGACGCGATGCAGGGGGCGCCGCTCGACGTCGCAACCCAATACTACGCTGCCCGGGGTGCCACGCTGGTGACCGTGATCGCCGCGGATCATCCCGGGCTGTTCTACCGGATCGCCGGCGGCATTCACCTGGCCGGCGGGAACATCATCGACGCGCGCATCCATACCACGCGCGACGGCATGGCTTTGGACAATTTCCTGATCCAGGACCCGCTGGGCCGTCCGTTCGGGGAAGCATCGCAACTGGCGCGCCTGAAAACAGCGATTGCGGACGCCTTGGCCAACCGCGTGAAGCTGGTCCCGCAGCTTGCTGCGCGTCCGCTGCCCCGCACCCGGGCCGAGGCCTTCCAGGTCCGGCCAAGGGTGGAATTCGACAACGGGGCGTCCAACCGCTTTACCGTGGTGGAAGTGAACGCGCGGGATCGCCCGGCCCTCCTCAACCGCCTGGCGCGGGCGTTGTTCGAATCGCGCCTGATCGTCTATTCCGCCCATATCGCGACATATGGCGAACGCGCTGTCGACACTTTCTATGTCACCGATCTGCTGGGCGAAAAAGTCGATGATCCTGCGCGGTTGCAGGCCGTCGAACGGTCCCTGCTGGAAGGGGCCAGCGAAGATACGGTCGAGGTCGAAATCGCCTGATTGGCGGGCTGCGCCGCGCAGTGCCGGCGCTTTCGGGCAACGCCGGATCGCGCCGTGGGCCGCCGCGCGCGCGCGGGCAAGAATCCCTGCTTCCCCGAAGCGGGTTTTCGCATTAAGGACGCGCCGGAACGCTTGTAAATATCAACAACCGGAGAACGAACTATAGCCCCCCCACCCCGGCGTATGCTGCAGCCCCCAGTCAAGAGCGGGCCGCGCTACAACCAGCTCATCCAGTCGGACAAGGTCCGCGTCATCGATGAGAACGGCGAGAACATCGGCGTGATGTACACGCGCGAGGCCATCGAACAGGCCGGCGAAGTCGGTCTTGATCTGGTCGAAGTCTCCCCGAACGCCGATCCGCCGGTCTGCAAGTTCCTCGATGTGGGCAAATACCGCTACGAGGCGCAGAAAAAGGCCAATATCGCCCGCAAGTCGCAAAAGACGCAGGAGGTCAAGGAGATCAAGATGCGTCCGAACATCGACGATCACGACTATGACGTGAAGATGCGCGCGATGCACAAGTTCATCGGCGAGGGCGACAAGGTCAAGGTTACGCTGCGCTTTCGCGGTCGCGAGCTGTCGCACCAGCAGCTCGGCATGAACCTGCTGCGCCGCGTCCAGGAAGACATCGCCGAAGTCGCGAAGGTCGAAGCCTATCCGCGCATGGAAGGCCGCCAGATGCTGATGGTGGTTTCGCCGAAGTAAGGCGCGGCAGAAGCGGCAAGGCACAGCGAGGGCGCTCCGTTTCGGGGCGCCTTTTGCTTTTCTGACCGCGCGGCAAGATTGCACTGGAGCGGCAGAAAAGAGGGGGAAGGCAGCGCCCTCCCCCCGTATGTTCGGCCCGAAGGCCGGCCCGCTCAGAACGAGAAGGTGTAGCTGATCGTCGCCGCGTCGATCCGGTCCTTCTGGGTGAAGAAGTAGTCGGTCGAGGTGCCATCCGATGCCAGCACTTCGTGCGTGCGGGCGCCGAACTGGTAGCGGCTCAGGTCGAAACCGATCTTCGAGTGCGCGCCGATCGCGTAGGCGGCGCCGAGCCCAACCACGTAACCGCTGCGGGCACCCTTCTCGCTGAAGCCTTCGTCCGAACCATCGGTGTCACCGAACGAGTGCTTGGTGTCCGAGAACGCCCAGCCGCCGGTGGCGAACACCGCCAGGTTACCGCTGGCGACGCCCAGCTTCGCGCGAAGCGAGCCGAGCAGCTTCGTCTTAGAGGAGATCGCATAGGACGGATCTTCCGGGGTCACTTCGGTGGCGGTATCGATCTTGCCGAACGACACTTCGCCCAACACGCCGACGAGCGCCGGGCCGGCCTGATAGTCAAAACCCGCCTTCACGCCGCCGACCACGTCGGTCTTGTCGGACTTGAAGTTCTGGTAGTTGTAATACCAATCGTCCAGATCGCTGTGCACGGTTTCCGCGCGCGCGGCGCCCGCCTGGATGCCGACGTACGGGCCGGACCAGGTCGTATCCTGGGCGAAAGCCGACTGAGCGGAAAGCGCGAGCACGGCAGCAGCCGACGAAGCAATAAGCCTTTTCATTCTTTAATCCTGCTATCTATAAATAAATCGGGCCCAACATATTCAAAAATATGTTGGGCCATACCTAAAGGCGGACATTGCCGCCGCGGCCGCCGATATGATGCAGGATGAAGGCAATCAACCTTAAATTATCGCGCGCAGATATTGGCGTGAAAATGCGGCAAATTTGCAACATTTGCCTAAGTTAACAGTTGTTAACCGCGTCGCAGATATAGGTATTGGTATTTAATTGACCACGCCAAGTGCGGCCGCCCGCGGCGGCTTGGCAACCTAGCCCTTCCACTCGCGCCGCTCTTCCGCGGCGCGCAGGACTTCGTAGCTGACCTGCAGCTTCTGGAACGCCTCGGCCGCGACCGCGTCGCCCGGCTTGACGTCGGGGTGGACTTCCTTGGCCTTGGCCCGCCACGCCTTCTTCACCGCTTCGAAATCGGCATCGGGATCAAGGCCCAGCACCTCCAGCGCGCGCAGTTCGTCGCGGCTGCGCGAACCGTCGCCCGAATCGGCCCAGCCGTAATGCGCCGCCTCCTTGTATCCGCCGGCATCGGCGCTTTCGCGGTCCTCGCGCGCCTTTGCCTCCTCGGCGGTCAGCCCGGCAAAATAATCCCAGCCGGAATTGTATTCGGCCGCGTGGCGCTGGCAGAAGTACCATCGATCCGGGTTGTTGGGCGATTTTGGCGCCGGGCAATCGCCCTTTTCGTGGCAGCCGGACCGGTCACACATCCGCACCGGCGCAGCGTCAGTGCCGCTGCCGTAACCACGCCAGCGCGGAAATCCCCAATCGTTCTTGCGGTGTGCGCGGCTCATCCGGCCAGATAGTGCGAGTGCCCGGTGCGAAGCAAGGACTGACACGGGACGTTGCCCGAAAACGGCGCCGGATCACCACCCGGCGCCGCTTTGGACCCGGCAATCGATCAGTCGAGCGTGATCGTGGCCGCGCGGCGGTTGCGGGCCCAGCTCGATTCGTCCGAACCAAGCGCAACCGGGCGTTCCTTGCCATAGCTGACGGTGGTCAGCCGGCTGGCATCGACCCCCAGCCCGACGAGATAGTTCTTGGCCGAATTGGCGCGGCGCTCGCCCAGCGCAAGGTTGTATTCCCGCGTGCCGCGCTCGTCCGCATGGCCTTCGATCGTGGCGCGCTTCGCCGGGTACCGCGCCAGCCACTGGGCCTGGCTGGCCAGCGCGGCCTGATCCGCCGAATCGACGTTGTACTTGTCGGTATCGAAGTAGATGACGTCCTGACCCATCAGCGTCGCCATAAAGTCGGCCTGGCTGCCCGGTACCGGTCCCTGCGCCGCTGGCGGCGGTGCTTCGCTGGCCACGGTGGGTTCGGGAGCCGGCGGCAACTGCTCAGGCGCCTTCTTTGCGCACCCGGCCAGCGCCACGGTGCCGACGAGCAGCAGGGCGGCGGTGCGGAAGGTCGACTTTGACTCGATCCGAATTGGCATTGCTTTGTCCTCCATAGAAATTGACGGCACGCTCATGGCTGAACCGGGCCCCAGGCCGGGTCCGACGCATCGACCGGGGTGGGCAGTTTGCGCTCGTTGCGGCCGGTGAGATCGACCTGCCAGATCGAGGCCCGGCCGGAATTCTTCTCATTCCGGAAAAATTGGATGATCCGCCCGTTCGGCGCCCAGGTTGGCGCCTCGTCCTGCCAGCCGTTGGTCAGCGTGCGCATGTTTGCCCCCGCTGGTGACATTACCGCGATTTTGAAGTCGCCCGCAATATAGGTAAACGCGATCTGATCCCCGCGCGGGCTCCATTCGGGCGTGGCCGCACGGCCGCCGAAAAAGCTGATCCGCTGCTGGTTGGACCCGTCGGCGTTCATCACATAGACCTGCTGCGCGCCGGAACGATCGCTCTCGAACACGATCCGCGACCCGTCGGGCGAATAGGACCCGCCAATGTTGATCCCCGGCGTGTTCGTCAGCCGCTGTGCTTCGCCCCCGCCAGCGGCCGGGACGCGATAGATGTCGGTATTGCCGCCGATCGCCATCGAATAAAGCACCCATTTCCCATCGGGCGACCATCGCGGCGCGAACGTCGGGTTCTTGCTCTGCGTGATCAGACGCTGTTTTCCGCTGGCGATTTCGTACGCGTAGATTCTGGGGAAACCGTTAAAATAGCTGAGGTACAGGATCGACTTGTAGTCGGGCGAATAGCGCGGAGTGAGCGCGATCGCCTGGCCGGTGGTGATGTAGCGGTGGTTGGCGCCGTCCGAATCCATGATCGCCAGACGTTTCATCCGGCGATTCTTCGGCCCGGTTTCGGCAATATAGGCGACCTTGGAATCGAAGAACGGGCTTTCGCCCGAAAGGCGCGAATAGACCAGGTCGGCACACTTGTGCGCGGCTCGTCGCCATTCGGCCGGGCTGACCACCCAGCCCCCTTTTACCAGCTGCTGCCGCAGAGCGACATCGTAGAGATAGCAGCCGACCGTGAGGTTGCCATCCTCGGCCGCGCGGACATAGCCGTGCACGAGCATCTCCGCCCCCCGCCCCGACCATACGCCAAAGTCGGGCGCCTGAACCTGCCCGAACGAGGGCTGCGGCAGTGCCTCGGGGCCGGCCGGCTTGAACAGGCCGTTGTTCCTGAGATCGGCGGTGATCACGTCAGCCATTGCCCGGCCGAGCGCGGCGGTCGATCCCGCGCTGGCCCGGGTCGGCCGGTCGGCGTCGGTCGGGAACACCGGAATCGCGATGCCAAGGTCCTGCCACGGGGTTTCGTCGGAAACCGAACCGGTCAGCCCCGCCTCGTCCGCCGGGGGGCCGTCGGCCGGGGCGGGGGAAGGCGCTGCGGGGGGCGCGGCAGTCTGGGCCGTCAGCGGCGCGCTCAGGAACATGGTGAGGGTCAGGGCGAGTGGGGCCAGCGGGCGGAACATCATTGCGACAACTTCCTGTCAAAACGGAACGAAACCACTCGTTTCCACGCGGGGTAAAGATCGGACGGCAGATCGAACGGGGCGGCGAGCCGCACCGCTCGGACGGCCTGTTCGGCATGACGCTGCGCCTGCGCGCGGTTGGCATCGGTGATCCCGGCCTGCGAGACCACGCGGGGCGATCCCGCGAGGCTGCCGTCGGGATTCATATCCCATGACAGCACCGTAACCAACTGATCCGCCTCCGCGCCCTGCGGCGCTGCCCAGCGCGGGCGGAGCTGCCGGGTGATCGCGCCCGACAGCGCCGACTTCACCGCTGGCCCGATCGCCTGCGCCGCCGGCGACTGGGACCGCGCGCCGGGAGTCTGACCGCCGGGGACGCCGCGCAGGAAATCGTCACCGATCCGGCTGGCGCCGCCGCCGGCGGGCTTTTGCGCCGGCTTGGGCGGCGCTTTGACGGGTGCCGGTTTAGTCTGCGCGGGCCGCGGCGGCGGCGGCGGCGCGGCGACCGGGCTGGGGACCGGCGCGGGCCGCACCAGCGGCACCGGGGCCGGTTCGGGCACCGGGTTTTCGGAAATGACCGGGGCGATGGCCGGGGCGGCCTGCGCGGCGGGATCGGGCGAGGTGGACCGTTCTGCGACCTCGTTCGAGATCGTCACCGTCATCCGCTCCGGCAGCGGCGGCACCGCGGGCGCCGGCGGATTGAGCGCCAGCCACGCGATCAGCGCCGCGTGCACGACCAGCGCCGCGGCCAGCGCGCCGGTTTCCTCGGGGCTGAGCAGACGCCGCGCGTCGGGGCGGGCAATCAGGCTGGCGTCCATCATCATCGGCTATGGCGCGGCAACTGAACCGTTGGTGACCAGCGAGATCGCGTTGAACCCGGCATGGTTGAGCTCACCCATCACTTCCATCACGTCGCCATAGGGCAGCGCCCGGTCGGCCCGCAGCGTGACCAGCGGCGGCTTGGCACCGGCGGGCGGCAGCAGGCCAGCCAGCCGGTCGGGCAGCTCTCCGGGCGAGACCTCGTCGCGGTCCAGATAAGTCCGGCCATCGGCAGACATGGATATGGCGATCTCCTTCGGCTCGCTCGGCAGCGCGGCGGCCCGGCTGTCGGGCAGTTCGATCGGAACCCCGGCGGTCAGCAACGGCGCGGTGACCATGAAGATGATCAGCAGCACCAGCATCACGTCGACCAGCGGGGTCACGTTGATTTCGGACATCGCGCCGCGCTTGCCGCGCCGGCCGCGCGGTCCGGAGCCGCCTCGGGACATCCCCATTGCCATCACTCAGCCTCCAGCTCGCGGCTGAGCGTCGCGTGGAACCGGTCGGCAAAGCGCTGCAACCGAGCCTCGAAGCTGTTTACCGCGTGGGAAAAGCGGTTGTAGGCGATGACCGCCGGGATCGCCGCAAACAGGCCGATCGCGGTGGCGAACAGCGCTTCGGAAATGCCGGGCGCAACCACCGCCAGCGACGTGTTCTGCTGCTGCCCGATCTGGAAGAAGGAATTCATGATCCCCCACACCGTGCCGAACAGGCCGATGAACGGAGCCGCCGAACCGACCGTGGCAAGGAAATTCAGCCGGTCGCCCAGCGCGTCGCTTTCCTGTTCGACAATCGCCGCCATCGCCCCGCCCAGGCGCTGGCGCGTGCCTTCGCGGTCAAGCTCCTGCAGCGCCAGGCTGCGGCGCCATTCGCCCAGCGCCGCGCCGACGACATTGGCCGATGCGATACCGGAATCGGCCTGCCCCTTGTGGAATGCTTCCATGTCCTTTGCCTGCCAGAACCCGTCCTCGTACTCGCGGCAACGCCGTTTCGCGCGGGCCAGGCGCAGGCTGAACGAAACGATGATCATCCACACCCAGACGCTGGCCAGCAGCAACCCGATCATCACGATCTGCACCACGATATCGGCGTTGAGGAACAACGTGACCGGATTGAGGTGGGCCGGGGCGGCCGCGCCGGCAGCAAGGTGCAAAAGAATGGTCATGCAGCGTCCGTGATTGGAGAAGGTGTGATTGGAGAACGTGTGACGATGGCGGCAAAAGCCTCGCGCCAGGCAGCCGGCTGGCGGCGCGCGCGCCCGCCCGGGCCGACGAAGCCGACGCGCACCCGCGCCTGAGCCAGCAGCGTGCCGCCACGAGAGGCGGTCTGGAGCAACCGGCAGCTGGCAGCGGCGATTTCCTCGGCCGAGGTCCGGATCAGCACGTCGTCGTCCAGCCGGGCCGGCGCAAGATAGCGGATCGCCAGTTCGGCGACGGCATAGGCCCCCTCGCCCGCTTCATGGGCCCGGCGCTGGTCGATCCCGATCAGGCGCACCAGATCGCTGCGAGCACGTTCGAACCAGCGCAGGTAGTTGGCGTGATAGACCACGCCGGTCAGGTCGGTATCCTCGAAATAGGCGCGGACCGCGAAGTGGTGGACGCGCCCGTCAAAGGTCCCGGCCGGAGGAAGATGAGGCGCCGTCATGCGGTGGCGGGTTTAGCCTTGGCCCGACTCGCAGGGCAAGGGGAACCGTTAAATTAAGCGGCGGATCGCTGCAGCCTGCGCCGGGATGATCGCCGCGAGTGCTAGGCCGGGATCATTGCGGTGAACTGCCGGCCGCCGAACAGGTGGACGTGCAGGTGCGGTACTTCCTGATGGCCATGCTGCCCGACGTTGGCCAGCATCCGGTACCCCGGCGCCACCAGCCCCTGTTCGCGCGCCACCGTCCCGACCGCGCGGACGAAGCCGGCGATTTCCGCCTCATCCGCCTTCGCCGAAAAATCGTCCCAGCTGACATAGGCGCCCTTAGGGATGACCAGGATGTGCACCGGCGCCTGCGGATTGATATCGTGGAAGGCCAGCGCGTGATCGTCCTCGTAGACTTTCTTGCACGGCAGTTCGCCGCGCAGGATACGGGCAAAAATGTTGTTCGGATCATACGGGGCAAGGGGATCGATCGGCATCAGTCAGCCCTTCTAGCTGCTTTTTCTGCAATTCCGGACAGGCCTTCGCGCCGGTCCAGCTCGGCCAGCACTTCGGCCAGCGGCACGCCCTTGGCGTCCAGCAGGACCAGCAGGTGGAACAGCAGGTCGGCCACTTCCCCGACCAGCTCGAACCGGCCGCCGGACACTGCGGCGATCACGGTCTCCGTCGCTTCCTCGCCCAGCTTCTGCGCGATCTTGCCGATGCCGCGCGAGTTCAGCTTCGCGACGTAGGAACTGGCAGGATCGGCAGTACGCCGCTGCGCGATCGTCGCTTCAAGTTTGGCGAGAGTATCGGTCATACACCCCGGATGCCGCGCGGGACGGCGGCGGTCAAGTCAGCCGCGCGCCGATACTCCGGCCGCGCGCAGCGCCGTGTGCGCCTCGGCAATGGTGTGCTTGCCGTAATGGAAGATCGAGGCCGCCAGCACCGCGCTCGCGTGGCCCTGCGTCACGCCTTCGACCAGATGGTCGAGCGTGCCGACCCCGCCCGAGGCGATCACCGGCACCGGCACCGCATCGGCGATGGCGCGGGTCAGCGCCAGATCATACCCGGCCTGCGTCCCGTCGCCGTCCATCGAGGTGACGAGCAGTTCGCCCGCGCCCAGCGTGGCGAGCCGGACGGCATGCGCCACCGCGTCGATCCCGGTTTCGTTGCGCCCGCCGTGCGTGAAGATCTCCCACCGCCCCGGCTCTCCCGCCGCCGATACCCGCCGCGCATCGACCGAGGCGACCACGCACTGGCTGCCCATTTTCTCGGCGATATCGGATACGAGTTCGGGCCGCGCGACGGCGGCGGAATTGACCGCCACCTTGTCCGCCCCCGCCAGCAGCAGCGCCCTTGCGTCTTCCACCGTGCGCACCCCGCCCCCCACCGTGAGCGGCATGAAGCAGACTTCGGCGGTGCGGGTCACGATGTCGAGCAGCGTCCCGCGCGCCTCGTGGCTGGCGGTGATGTCGAGAAAGCACAGCTCGTCCGCGCCGGCAGCGTCATAGGCCCGCGCCTGCTCGACCGGATCGCCGGCATCCTTGAGTTCAACGAAGTTCACGCCCTTGACCACCCGGCCGTTGGCCACATCAAGACAGGGGATGACGCGGACGCGGACCGTCATGTTCCGCGCGCCATGGAAATCGCCGCGGCCAGATCGAGCCGCCCGTCATACAGCGCGCGGCCGGTGATGACGCCTTCGATCCCCTCGGCGGCGTGCAGCGCGAGCATGCGGATATCGTCGAGCCCCTTCACCCCGCCGCTGGCGATCACCGGCAGATCGGTGTGGCGGGCAAGATCGAGCGTGGCGTCGATGTTGCAGCCCTTGAGCAGGCCGTCGCGGCCGATGTCGGTGAACAGCAGGCTGGCGACGCCCGCATCTTCGAACCGGCGCGCCATGTCGACGATGGATACGTCGGACACTTCCGCCCAGCCTTCGGTTGCGACCATGCCGTCGCGCGCGTCGACCGCGACGACGATCCCGGCCCGAAACTCCCTTGCCATGTCCTTGACGAATTGCGGATCCTTCAGCGCGGCGGTGCCCATCACGACGCGGCTGACGCCAAGGTCGAACCATCCCTCTACCGCCGCGCGCGTGCGGATGCCGCCGCCCAGCTGGACGTGGCCCGGGAACGCCGCAAGGATCGCCTCCACAGCGCCGCGGTTTTCGGCCTGTCCGGCAAACGATCCATCAAGATCGACCACGTGCAGATATTGCGAGCCGGCTTCCGCAAACAGGCACGCCTGCGCGGCGGGATCATCACCATAGACGGTGGCACGGTTCATGTCGCCCTCGGCCAGACGGACGACTTGGCCGCGCTTCAGGTCGATGGCGGGAAAGACGATCATGCCTCAGGGCTTCCACTCAAGAAAACGGGCGAGCAGGGCCAGGCCGTACGCCTGGCTCTTTTCGGGATGGAACTGCACCCCCACGATGTTGTCCCTGGCAACGGCGGCGATGATCCCGCCGCCGTGGTCGGTCATCGCGGCGATGGCGGCGCCGTCATCCGGAACGAAGTGGTAGGAATGCAGGAAATACGCCTCGCCCGGTTCCATCAGGCCGGCCGCCTCGTAATGAGAGGCCACGCCCACGTCGTTCCAGCCCATGTGCGGGATCTTGATCGTCGCGTCGGCGGGACGGATCAGCCGCACCTCGCCCGGAATCCAGCCCAGCCCCTCGGTCACCCCATGCTCGACCCCGCGGCTGGCCAGCAACTGCATCCCCACGCAGATCCCCAGGAACGGCGCGGCGCCGACGAGCACCCGCTCTTCCAGCGCGGCAACCAGCCCCGGGATCGCCTGCAGACCTTCGGCGCAGGCCCTGAACGAGCCCACCCCCGGCAGCACGATCCGGTCTGCCGCGCGCACCACCGCGGGTTCCGCCGTGATCGTCACCCCGCTGGCACCCGCCGCGCGCAGTGCGTTCGCGACGGAATGCAGGTTGCCCGCGCCGTAATCGATCAGGGCCAGCGCCTCGGCCATCGTCAGCCCGCCAGGCTGCCGGCGCCCAGCAGGCCCTTGGTCGACGGGACCGCCCCGCCCTTGCGCGGATCAAGCTCGACCGCGGCGCGCATCGCGCGGGCGAAGCCCTTGAAGATGCCTTCGATGATGTGGTGGTTGTTCTGCCCATAAAGCAGTTCGATGTGCAGCGTGATGCCCACCGCCTGGGCAATCGAATGGAACCAGTGCTCGAACAGTTCGGTGTCCATCTCGCCCAGGCGCGGCTGCGTGAACGCGGCGTTCCACACCAGCCACGGCCGCCCCGAAATGTCGAGCGCGACGCGGGCCAGCGCCTCGTCCATCGGCGAATAGACCTGGCCATAACGCCCGATCCCGGCCTTGTCGCCCAGTGCCTGCGCGATGCACTGGCCGATGGCGATCGCGCTGTCTTCGGTCGTGTGGTGCTGGTCGACGTGCAGGTCGCCCTTGATCCGGCAGATGATGTCGATCAGCGAATGGCGCGAAAACTGTTCGATCATGTGGTCGAGAAATCCGATCCCGGTCGACACGTCATAGCTGCCCGTTCCGTCAAGATTCACCGCAACGGCGATCTGGGTCTCGTGGGTCTTGCGATCAATCCGGGCGGTACGCATGGCCGGTCCTTGGGGGTTATCGGGTAGAGCCGCCTATAGCCCCCCCGCCGGACGGTGCAAGGCGCGCTGTGGCCGGCCCATACCACAACTGGAGCCTTGACCCCGCGTCTGTCCATCGCCACTTGAGACGCGATGACCGATATGCCCGACAGCCTGATCCCTTACGACGAAATCGTGCAGGAGGCTCTGCGCGCGGTGGTGCGCCGCGTGCTTGGCCAGGTGGAAGCTGGCGGGGGCAACCTGCCGGGCAACCATCATTTCTACGTCACATTCAAGACCGCCGCCGCCGGCGTGGACATTCCGCGCCACTTGAAAGAGCGGTTTCCCGACGAGATGACCATCGTGCTCCAGAACAAGTTCTGGGACCTTAAGGTGGATGAGGATCGGTTCATGGTCGGCCTGTCGTTCAACCAGATGCCGGCCCAGCTGGTCATCCCGTTCGCCGCGATCACCGCCTTTGTCGATCCTGCCGTCGATTTCGGTCTGCAGTTCCAGTCATCGGTCGGTGACCTGGCGCCGGAACCCCATGACGATGCCGAGAACGACACCCCGGAACAGGCTGACCCGAATCGCGTTGCCAGCGACGACGGGTCGAACGTCGTGACGGTCGATTTCGGCCGCAAGAAATAGACCCACCCAATGGCGGGAGTGCGTATGGCTAACCTTGGCAAGGCGAAACGTGGGCTGCTCGGCAAGGTCACCGCATCCGACAACGAACCTGCCCGGAAACTGGGCAAGGCGGTGGACGCGGCGGCAAACCCGTCCCCAAACCCGATGACCAACATGGTGCTGGCCGACATCGCGCTGCGCAGCAGCGGCGCGTTGCTGCGCCGGGTGCTGGAAAAAGGCCTGCTGGGCCGAGCCCACTCCACTGGCAAGGCCGAGCGGATCATCAAGGGGCGAACGATGACCCAGACCCTGGTCGGCACCGCGGTGGCGCGGATCGCGACCCGGTCGGTGCCGGGCGCGCTTATCGTCGGCGGCGGCCTGCTGGCCAAGACGCTGTATGACCGTCACCGGACCCGGCAGGCCGCCAGCGACGGTGCCGAAGCATTGGACAAGCAGGCCGAACGCGGCACCGACTAAAACCACCCGCCCCTTGATCAACCGCCCCCCTGTGCGGCATGGGCGGTCATGGCCAACGATACGCTCCACCGCCGCGGATTGATGCTGATCCTGTCCTCGCCCTCGGGCGCGGGGAAAACCACCATCGCCCGCAAGCTGCTGTCCGAGGACCGCGAGATCGACATGTCCGTGTCGGCCACGACGCGGCCGATCCGGCCCGGCGAGGTTGAGGGCAAGGACTATCACTTCGTCACCCAGCTGGAATTCGACCGGATGGTCGAGGCGGGCGAGTTCTTCGAATGGGCCCGCGTGTTCGGCCACAACTATGGCACGCCCAAGGCCGCGATCCGCGCCGGGCTGAAAAGCGGGTGCGACTACCTGTTCGATATCGACTGGCAGGGCACGCAGCAACTCTACCAGAAAGCCCAGGCCGACGTAGTGCGGGTGTTCATCCTGCCCCCTAGCCTCGACGAACTGCGCCGCCGGCTGGTCGGCCGCAACACTGACGCCGCCGACGTCATCGCCGCCCGCATGGCCCGCGCCCAGGCCGAAATCAGCCACTGGGACGGATACGACTATGTCGTGATCAACGACGACATCGACGCCTGTTTCGCCAAAGTGCGCGAAATCCTCGAAGCCGAACGCATGCGCCGCACCCGCCAGACCGGCCTGATCGACTTTGTTCGGGCGCTGACGGGCGAGGGGTGAGCGGGAATACTCTTCCCCCCTTCGCCCTAGGCTTGACGCGGGGGCCCCGCTTTTCTTCGGCGCGACGGTTCGGCATGAAGTACCCATGCAGACGGATGGTTGGGTATAAATCAAGGCTGACCGCCATCGCGGTGGAACATACTTCGGAGTTACGGCCGACCTGATCCGGCGCGTCCACCAGCACTAGGGAGAGCGGCCTCACGCAAACGGATTGAGGCCCTATGTTGTCAACAGCCGCTCAATGCTCGTATTGATCGGATGAGGGCGCGGCCGTTGCGGTTCGAAAGGCTCACAATCGCGCTCCCATTGCACCTCGACCTCCCAGCCGAGTAGGAGTAGCGCACGCGGTACGTACCGTTGGCGGCAGGCGCGATCGCGTTCAGCCGAATTGGCTCTGGCAAACTTCCGTAGAAGTGCTCGATGCCCTCGGGCGAGTATGCACGGGTGGATCGTTTTTCGGGGATGACGTTGGCGGACGCTGCTTGGCCGTCGCCTCTACGAAGCGCATCGTAGAACGCCCGAACTGTGGCTTCACCGCCTTGATCAGCAGGTCTCTGTGAGGAGCGCCGCGCTAGCTCTGGACCAGGACGAGCCTCTACGGGGGAATGCGGACTAAGTGGCGCCGGCCTTTCGTCGGCAGGAGGTGCCGTGTCGGTTCTCGGCGCGCGAGCGACCGCTGCGGTCGCATCTGCCCGGGCCAATGTGGTAGTATCCGACGCCCGCGCGGCCTGAGCGGGGTAGTCAACCGCCGGCGGAGGCCGGAAAGCCAAGCCATTCAGCTGGAAATTTGCCAACTTGGCGACAATCGGATCGGCCCCTCGCATGCGATAGACATACCCGTTGCCATCGGCGGACGCTTGCGCAGTGTATTCGATCTCGGTTCGCAACTGTCGCTCACCATCGAAAGCGCGCTCGGCGCCCGGGGGCACATGCAGGATCAGCATGCCTTTGCAGTCTGTGATGTCGAGTGCACGGTCGTGCCCTACGACCACCGGGTCTTCCATCCGCACCAACGAATAGTCGGCGAGGGTATCGAGATTCGATCTGTCTCCCTGCCGTGCGGCTACAGCTGCATCGAACAGCTGATTTTTGAGTCGATCGTAGGCCGTCCCCGACGCGCAGGCCGCCTGCTGTCGCTTCGCTTCTGCTCGCGCCTTAATATCTTCCTGAGGGTCGTTCTGTTTGATCTTCGCGCATGCGCCGACTACCCCCGAAAACATTAAGATCATGACGAACATCGCTAGTGAGCTTCTGGCCTCGCGCATATCGGGTACCTGCCGTTTGGTCCGCTCGCTTGAGCTGGTCACACCGCAACGCACGAAGCACGCGATCTTTTCATCGAACGGCGAGCACGTGGCATTTCGTTGCTCGATCGCCAGCTACGTGCGGTTAATAGCACGGGACCGGGGGCGTCCCGCGCCTCGCTATCGGGTGACACTGTACGCGAACCCGTCCCTCCGCTCTGCTAGCCCGGAGGAGCATCCGCATAGTTGCCGTATCCGGAACGGCTGCTATCGACGCCAGCGCCTGGTCTGCCGGCATCTACCCGCCCGCGTCCGGAAACTCCTCCGGCATCGCCGCGTTGACGATCCCGCCGTCGACCGTCAGCGTCGTGCCGACCACGTAATCGCCGCCGCGCGCCGCGAGATAGATCGCCGCCGCCGCCATGTCTTCGGCCTGCCCCATCCGGCGCGCGGGCACGGCCGCCAGCAGTTCCTCGGGCGGATTGCCGGCCACGCGGTTCATCTGGCTGGGGAAGAAGCCCGGCGCGATTGCGTTGACCACGATGTTGTCCTTCACCAGCCGCGCCGCCATGCGCCGGGTCAGGTGGATCAGCCCGGCTTTGCTCGCCTGGTAAGCATAAGTCTCCCACGGGTTGACCTTCTGCCCGTCGATCGAGGCGATCATGATCACCTTGGCCGGGCGCTCGGCCCCGCCCGCGCGCAGCAGCGGGTAGAGCTGCTGGGTCAGGAAGAACGGGGTCTTGAGGTTGAGGTCGATCGTGCGGTCCCAGCCGTTCTCGGGAAAGCGCTCGAACTCCGCGCCCCAGGCCGCCCCGGCGTTGTTGACCAGGATGTCCAGCCGCTCCTCGCGCGCGGCGAGCGCTTCGGCCAGTGCGGCGATCCCATCCATGGTGGAAATGTCACCGGGGATTGCGATGCAGCGTTCGCCCAGGTCAGCCGCGGCGGCTTCCAGCGGCTCGGCCTTGCGCCCGGTGATGTAGACCCGCGCGCAGCCCGCGCCGAGCAGCCCCTCGGCAATCATCCGGCCGATCCCGCGATAGCCGCCGGTGACCACGGCGACCCGCCCCGACAGCGAAAACAATCCGGCAACATCCATGTGCGACTTCTCCCGTTTCGGGCCGATTGTGGCCAACCGGGGCGGCCGTGACAAGCAGGCGCGGTGCAGCGGCGGTGCAGCGGCGGTGCATCAAAGCCAACGCGCACTTGCCGCAAGCCCGCTGTGGCACTAGGCGCGCGGTGCACAGCCGTCTGCCGGAGAAGCCGAAATGTCCGATTTGCAAACCAGGATCGAAGCCGCATGGGACGCCCGGGAATGCGTCACCCCGGCTAGCACGGACGTCCGCGCCGTGGTTGACAAGGCGTTGGGACTGCTCGATTCTGGTGCAGCGCGCGTCGCGGAGCCTGATGGCAGCGGGGGCTGGAGCGTCAACCAGTGGCTGAAGAAGGCGGTACTGTTGTCGTTTCGCCTGAACGACAACGCGGTGATGGCGCACGGCTCGGCCGGCGCCCCGGCGTTCGACAAGGTGCCGCTGAGATTCGACGGCTGGGACGAGGCGCGGTTTCGCGCCGGCGGCTTCCGCGTTGTTCCGGGCGCGGTGGTGCGGCGCGGCGCGCACATCGCCAAGGGCGTCGTGCTGATGCCCAGCTTCGTCAACATCGGCGCCCATGTCGGCGAGGGCGCGATGGTCGACACCTGGGCAACGGTGGGATCGTGCGCGCAGATCGGCCGGAACGTCCACCTGTCGGGCGGGGCGGGCATCGGCGGCGTGCTGGAACCGCTCCAGGCCAATCCGGTGGTGATCGAGGACAACTGCTTCATCGGCGCGCGGGCAGAAGTGGCCGAAGGCGTGATCGTGGGCACCGGCGCGGTGCTGTCGATGGGCGTCTATCTGGGCGCGTCGACCAAGATTGTCGACCGCGCGACCGGCGAAGTCCACATCGGCCGGGTGCCGCCCTATTCGGTGGTCGTGCCTGGCGCCCTGCCCGGCAAGCCGCTGCCCGATGGCTCGACCGGCCCGTCGCTTTACTGTGCGGTCATCGTCAAGACGGTTGACGCGCAAACCCGCGCCAAAACGGCCATCAACGAACTGCTGCGCGACTGACGGCACCTTCAGCGGCGCGCGCCGGCTGGAACGTTCGCTTCTTCTGGGGCGTTGATATGACAGGCAATCCAGCCGCAACCCCGGAGCATACGCGATGGACCGCCAAGGTGACGAAGTTCATATCGAGACCGACGAGGCTCGTTCGGGCAGTACGCCCCATATCGTGCGTTACGTGCTGATCATCGGCCTGTTCCTGGCCATAGCTGCGATGTCGACGGTCTGGATCGTCGGTGCGCTCAACGCACCGCAGGGCGACCGGAACGGCGTCGTCACCAATCAAGCCACGCCGGACAATCCGTAACGTTGCGGCAGACCGCCCGCCTGAACCGGCGCATCTGCTAGGTTGGACGGCCTCCGCGATCCGTTCGCACCTTGATCAATTCAGAACGGCGCAGCCTTCTCCAGCGCCGGGTCCGCGCGGTGCGTTAGCGCATACGCATCCGCCGCACGCAACGCTCGAAGCATGTTGCCGCTGGCGATCTTCTCGAGCGCTGCTTGCGAATAGCCGCGCCGTGCCAGTTCGGCGAACAGTGCCGGATAGGCGGAAACATCGTCCAACCCCTGCGTGGTGGCGTCCATTCCGTCAAAATCGGCGCCGATACCGACATGATCCACCCCGGCCAGCCGGACGACATGGTCGATATGGTTCGCGACTTGCGCGATCGTCGCGCGGGGGGCCGGATTCGCCTGTTCCCACGTGGCAAGGTCGGCCGATGCGCGATCCGGCGTCTCGATCCAGCGCAGGTCGAGCCGCGCCTTTTCGGCCGCACGGGCCAGAGCCCAGTCGCGCACTTGCTGACTTACGAAGTCGGGCAGCGTTATCGCCATCACGACGCCCCCGTTTGACTTGATCCGTGCCAGCACGCCATCGGGCACGTTGCGCGGATGATCATCGATCGCGCGCGCGCCAGAGTGGCTGAAGATCACCGGCGCGCGAGCTGCGTCGAGCGCGGCGAGCATCGTTGCCTCGCTGCAATGGCTGAGATCGACCAGCATGCCGATACGCTGCATCTCGCGCACGATGTCCTTGCCGAATGCGGACAACCCGCCGTTCCGGGGGGAATCCGTCGCGCTGTCGGCCCAGTCGGTAGATTTTGAGTGCACCAGCGTCATGTAGCGCACGCCCAGCGCACGGAACTGCCGCAGCACGCCGGGCGACCCGGCAATCGCATACCCGCCTTCCATCCCGATCAGCGAGGCCACGCGGCCGCTGCGGAATGCCTTGACCACATCGTCCGCGGTTTCGGCAAACTGCAGGTCGTTCGGATATTTCTCGATCAGGCGCCTGGTTACGTCGATCTGCTCGATGACCGCCTGGACCGCTTGCGGGTCCGACAGCCGGGCCGGCACGTACACCGACCAGAACTGCGCGCCCACCCGCCCCGCCCGCAGGCGCGCGATATCGGTATGCATCGCTACCCTGTCTTTCGCCGGGTCGGCCGTGTTGCGCGTATCGGAAAAATCGAAGCCCGCCAGCACGTTGCCGGTCCGCTCGCGCAGTTGGGCCGGGGCGTCGTTATGCCCGTCCCACACCGGAGCCGCCTTCAGCGCGGCAGCGGCAACCGCCTCGGGAGTCCGGGCCTGTGCGTGGAACGGCAACAGCGCGGCCATGGCAAGCAAACGGGCAGTATGATATTTCATGGGCGCGTCCTGATAGTCTGACGCGCGTCATGCCCACAAAGTGCGGAATGGCAAAGGCAGGAAATTCGTGCCAGCGCAGATCAGGCCGGCAGCATCGCCAGTGCCTGCGCCAGCTCGGCAGGATAGCGCCGGGCCGCCACGGCAAGCAACGTCCGGCAGGCTGGTTGCGGAAGCGTTCCCGCCACCTTGCGCACGTACGCCGACCGTTCCGCATAGATAGCCTCGATCAGGGCGCGGTCAAAGCGGCGTTGGCGGGGGTCGCACCCCGCGCGGGCCAAGCCGACGGCCCGGCACAGGATTCTGGCCGCCGCACCGTGCTGCACGGCGACCGACCAGCAGGCATCGCGCACGGCGTCGGCGCGCACATCCAGGTCCAACCCCGTCTGGCCGTTCACGGCGTGCACTGCCGGGCGATAGTGAGTCCGCTCGATGAAAGCGTGCTGGGCATCGGCAAATGCCGGCGCGTCGCGCGCGCAACCGCTTTCCAGGCGGCCGTGAACGCAGCGCTACCGGGTGTGCGTCCCGCGAAGTCGGCAGCCCAGCGCTTTCCCTCAGCGGCGACAAACGCTGCGGCCGTGCCGGTTCTCGTCGCCAGCTGATACAGGCCGTACGACACCCCGCCGGGATCACCGACGCCCGTGGACACCGTTCCGGGACCGCGCCCGCCGCTTTCATAGCGCTCCGACAACGCCCCGAGCCGGCGGGTCCGTCCGGTTGGCCCTTCAGGCGCCTGCGGTTTCACAGGGGTCCATGTGCTGCACGGTCCGGCTGCAGCTGCGACATCGAAGGTGGCGGCAATAGCATCGCTAAGACCATCCAGACCGGTGCGAGATGACTTGGCCGAACTGTTCGCGCCATCGTTCATACGGTTCTTCCTGCCATTGTTCAGTGCCTATTTGGTTCGTTGACATTGGAATACATGTGTAGGAAAGCAAAAAATCGCAGCGGCAAGCCGCGGAGCCGCAATATCCTCCTCAACCCGGTAGGAAACCGAACGCCGTTCAGGCATTGGGTGGCATGGAACTTTCCCTTTCGGTCCGGCTGGCTTTCGAACTCGCTGGCGATGCCGACGTGCTGCTGCAAATCGAAGCGGCGCCGCTTCCCGACCAAGTCGTCTCCAACCAATGGATCGGGCTGTCGCCGACCAAGTCATTCGCGCGGGTGGCCGCTCAGGATTCTATCGGCGAACGGATCTGGCTGCGCGCGGATGGCCGGTTCGACGTGGACTACATTGCGTCGGTGACGGTCCAGCGCCGGGCCGAGGAACTTGGCGCGTTGGGGGCCGTTCCGGCCTGCGCGTTGCCGGCGGAGACCGTCGCGTACCTGTTCAACTCCCCCTATTGCCCGGCAGACCGGTTCAATGTGATCGCCCAGTCTGACTTTGGCGACACCAGCGGCGGGGCGCGCATCGCGGCGATCCGTGACTGGGTCGGGGCGCACGTCGCCTATGCCCCCGGGTCCAGCGACAGCACGACAAATGCGATGGACACGTACGTGCAGCGCGGCGGCGTATGCCGCGACTTTGCGCATGTGCTGATCGCCCTGGCGCGGGCCAGCGGGATTCCTGCGCGTTATGTTGCCGTATACGCCCCGCACGTCGCGCCGCAGGACTTCCACGCAGTGGCCCAGGTGTACCTTGCCGATCCCGGCGGTACCGGGGGCGCCTGGCATTTGGTGGATGCTACGGGAATGGCAGAACCCGCCGAGATGGCGATAATCGGCGTCGGCCGGGATGCCGCAGACGTCAGCTTTCTCACAAGCTTTGGCCAGTGCCAGATGCTCGTCCAATCGGTGTTCGTCTCGGTCGGATGAATGTGCCACGATGTCTTGGACGAAGGCTGCGCAAACGTATTCTTGTGCACACCGCCGCAAAGTCGCTAACCATCGGGTCGGCGGCGCTGCGGGGGCCGTTGCCTAGCCGGGCCGACGCATCAGGGACGAGTGAATGAGCTTTACCGCGGATTGCCTGGTTCTGTTCGGCGCCACCGGCGATCTGGCGCAGCGGATGCTGCTGCCATCACTCTGTGCGCTCGACGCCGACCAGCTGGTGAGCCAGGACCTGCGGATCGTCGGCACCGCGCGGCAAGCGCTCGACGACGAAAGCTATCGTGCGTTTGCGCGAACGGCGCTCGACAAGTTCCTGCCAGCTGAGCGCAGGCCGGCGATCGAACCGTTTCTCCAGCGGCTCCACTATCAACCGCTTGACGCCAACGACACGGCCGGTTTTGCAGATCTGGCGGCCAAGGTCGGACCAATCGACGAAGGCCTGTCGATTTTCCTGTCCACTGCGCCCGGTCTGTTCGGGCCGACGATCGGGGGGCTGGTTGCCAGCGGCCTGGCCGGGCCAAAGGTGCGGATCGGTCTGGAAAAGCCGCTGGGATCAGATCTGGCGAGCAGCTGCAAAATCAATGACGCGGTGGCGGCAGCTTTTCCTGAAGAGCGTATTTTCAGGATCGACCATTATCTGGGCAAAGAAACCGTCCAGAACCTGCTGGCGCTGCGTTTTGCCAACGTGATGTTCGAGCCGCTGTGGAACGCCGCGCATATCGACCACGTCGAGATTACCGTGGCCGAGACGGTGGGACTGGAGGGCCGGGTGGGATTTTACGACGGCGCCGGCGCACTGCGCGACATGGTGCAGAACCACATGCTGCAGCTGCTCGCGCTGGTCGCAATGGAGCCGCCGGCCACCTTCGACGCTAAGGCTGTTCGCGATGAAAAGGTGAAAGTGCTGCGCTGCCTGCGCCGGGTCAAGCGTGACGAGACCGTCACCGGCCAGTACCGCGCTGGCGCGATCGATGGCGCGGCCGTGCCGGGATACGATCAGGAACTGGGCCGGGATAGTGACACCGAGACGTTTGTCGCGATCAAGGCCCACGTCGACAACTGGCGGTGGAAGGGCGTTCCGTTCTATCTGCGGACCGGCAAGCGGCTGTACAAGCGCACGACCGAGATCGTCGTCCAGTTCCGGCAGGTGCCGCATTCGATTTTTGCCGGGCGCGGCGCGCGGACCGACCCGAACCGGTTGGTGATCGGCATCCAGCCCGAAGAGAACATCACGCTTTCGCTGATGGCCAAGGTACCCGGCCTTGACCGCGCCGGGCTCAGGCTGCGCGAGGTGCCGCTCGATATCGCGATGGACCATGCATTCGCCGGCCCCAAACGGCGGATCGCGTATGAACGCCTGCTGCTTGACCTGATCGAAGGGGACCAGACGCTGTTCGTCCGGCGTGACGAGGTGGAGGCGCAGTGGGACTGGATCGATGCGATCCGCGGTATCTGGACAGACGACGCGATCGATCCGAAGTCGTACACTGCGGGAAGCTGGGGACCTTCCGCCGCCATTGCGCTGGCCGAGCGCGACGGCGTCACCTGGCACGAGTAACACGCATGAGCCTGCACCCCGCCATCGATCGCGTGACCGCCCGGATAATCGAGAAATCGGGCCCGTGCCGTGCCCGCTATCTGGAGCTAATGGCGCATGAAGGCGCGCGGCACGGATCGCGCGATTTTCTCTCGTGCTCCAATCTGGCGCACGGCTTCGCGGCGGCGCTGGAAGACAAGCCGGTCATCGCGTCCGGGCGCAGTGCCAACCTGGGGATCGTCACCGCATACAACGACATGCTTTCGGCCCATCAGCCCTATGGCCGCTATCCCGAGGCGATCAAGCTTTACGCCCGCGAAGTTGGCGCAACCGCACAGGTAGCCGGCGGGGTACCGGCGATGTGCGACGGCGTGACCCAGGGGCAGGACGGCATGGAACTGTCGCTCTTCAGCCGCGATACGATCGCGCTCGGGACCGCCGTGGCGCTTAGCCACGCGATGTTCGATGGTATCGCCTTGCTTGGCATCTGCGACAAGATCGTCCCGGGGCTCATGATCGGGGCGCTGCGGTTCGGTTTCCTGCCCGCCGTGTTCGTGCCGGCTGGTCCCATGCCCACGGGCATCGGGAACAAGGAAAAACAGAAGGTTCGACAGCTTTACGCCGAGGGCAAGGCCACCCGCGCAGACCTGCTGGAAAGCGAAAGCAAATCGTACCACGCGCCGGGCACCTGCACATTTTATGGCACTGCCAACTCTAATCAGATGATGATGGAACTGATGGGCCTGCATGTCCCCGGCGCAGCATTCGTGCCGCCGAACACGCCGCTTCGCTCTGCCCTCACCCGCGCCGCGATTCACCGGCTGACGCAGATCGGCAAGGACAGTAAAGAATGCCGGCCGATGAGCCGGGTCGTCGATGAGAAAGCAGTCGTGAACGCGGCCGTCGGACTGCTCGCGACCGGAGGATCGACGAACCATGCGATCCATCTTCCCGCCATTGCCCGCGCCGCCGGCATCCGGATCGACTGGGAGGATCTTGACGAGCTTTCCAGGGCGGTGCCGCTGCTCGCGCGGGTGTACCCCAACGGCGCCGGCGACGTGAACCAGTTCCATGCGGCGGGCGGGATCGGCTTTGTCGTGCGCGAGCTTTTGGCGGGCGGGCTGATCCACGGCGACGTGCTGACGATTGCAGCCGGCGGGATGGCAGATTATGCCCGCGAACCGGTGCTTGCCGACGGGGAACTCGGCTGGATCGACACGCCCGAGCAGCCGGGAGACGAAACCATCCTCAGGCCGCATGGCAATCCGTTCCAGCCCGATGGCGGGATGCGGCTGGTCCAGGGCAGCCTGGGACGCGCCACCTACAAGACCAGCGCGGTAGATCAAAGCCGCTGGACGATCGAGGCACCGGCCCGCGTGTTCGATACGCAGGAAGCGGTCAACGATGCCTTCAAGCGCGGCGAGCTTGACCGGGACGTCGTCGTCATCGTCCGCTTCCAGGGCCCGCGTGCGAACGGAATGCCCGAGCTGCACAAGCTGACGCCGGCACTGGGCGTGCTGCAGGACCGCGGTTTTCGGGTGGCGCTGGTTACCGACGGCCGCATGTCCGGCGCCTCGGGCAAGGTGCCCGCGGCGATCCACGTCACACCCGAGGCGCTGGCGCACAATGGCCGGGCAGGCGCGCTTGCGTATGTCATGGACGGCGATGTGGTCCGGCTCTGCGCCGAGACGGGCGTACTTGAGGTGCTGGCCGACCTTTCAGGCCGGACGCCGGCCTCGGCTCCCCCCGCAACGCACGGCGTGGGCCGCGAGTTGTTCGCGATGTTCCGTGCCGGGGCCGACGGCGCCGAGCAGGGCGCGTCGGCAATGCTTGGCGCAGCGGGGCTGTAGGCGGTGGTCGGAGAGAAACCGGTGGTGAAGGATATCGATACGCTGATGCGTACGGCGCCGGTCATACCGGTGCTGGTCATCGACGACGCTGCCCATGCCGCGCCGATAGCGCAGGCGCTGGTCGCCGGCGGCTTGCACGTGCTTGAGGTAACGCTGCGAACCACGGCTGCGCTGGACGCGATCCGCGAGATGAAGCAGGTTCCGGGAGCGATCGTGGGGGCCGGAACCGTTTTAAATCAAGCAGATCTTGATCAAGCGCTGTCCGCCGGAAGCGAATTCGTCGTGTCCCCCGGCCTCACCCCCGCGCTGGGCGCGGCCGCGGCGCAGAGTGGAGTTCCATTCCTGCCCGGCATCGCGAATGCCGCTGACATCATGCTTGGCCTTGAACTGGGGCTGACGCATTTCAAGTTCTTTCCCGCCGCGACATCAGGCGGAATCGCGGCGTTACAGGCGCTCGCGGCGCCGTTTCACATGGCCTGGTTCTGCCCTACCGGCGGCGTTTCACCGGCGAATGCGCGGGACTGGCTGGCGCTGGACCGGGTGCTGTGCGTGGGCGGCAGCTGGCTGGTCCCGCGCGGCCTTCCAAACGTAACGGCGATCGAAGCTGCGGCACGCGGGGCCGCCGGGTTGGCGGGACCGGCGGGCGAGGCAGGATGAAGGGCGTAACTGCATGACCACTGCAACGACGGTACAGGGCCTTGAACGGCGGCTGGAGGAACTGCACAAGCGGATTGCCGAAACGCCGTTGTTCAATCCGGTGTTCCAGGTTGGCCTGGAGCTCTCGCGCGGGCTGGAGAGCGGCGAAATTTCGCTCGACATGCTCGACAATCTGGTCGCCGAACTTGAGTGCGACAGCCTGCAGACGCGCGCCTCACGGCTGGTGCGTATACTGAGCCCGCTGGAGCCGGCCGCGAACGATGCGGCAATCGGCGACCTGTGCGAACCTTGCGGAGAGGGCGAGGACTTTGCCGGCTTCGCAGCCCGATGGCAGCGCCCGCTGCTCCACGTGGTGTTCACCGCACACCCTACGTTCCTGCTGTCGCGCGCCCAGTCGGCGGCGGTTGCGGCAGCGGCGTCCTCCGGCGAGATCGGCGCGACGACCGTCTGCATCGCGCCACATGCACGCGATTCCATCACGCTCGACTATGAGCATGCGGAAGCCATGCAGGCGTTGGCACGGGCACAGGCTGCCCGCAGCCGGATCGTGGGCCAGGTGCTGGATTCCGCCCGCGCGCGATGGCCGGAACAATGGCGCGACCTGCGCCCGCTGCCGTTCCGGTTCGCGACCTGGGTCGGCTATGACATGGACGGGCGGACCGACATCGGCTGGCACACGTCGATCCGCTATCGCCTGGCGGAAAAGGCGGAGCGGCTTGCCGGATACGACGTCGATTTGTCCGAAACGGCGCCCGACGTTGCGGAGCGCCTGCGCCGAGCGTCGGACCACGCGTCGACAATGGCGGAGATGTTCGCGGCAGACCTGTCCGACCCGGAAGCGCTGTCGCATGCCGCCAATGCGCTGACTGCGCCGCATCCCGACAAGCTGGTCAGCCTGACAGGGATAATCGAGGAGCTTGAGGCCCGGGCGCAGCACGCCGGCGACGGCATCGCGCGCGCGCTGTTGGTGACGGCCTCGGCAATGCGCGGGGACGGGCTGGGGATGGGCTGGGTCCATTTCCGGGTAAACGCGTCGCAGCTGCACAACGCCATTCGGCGCCGGATCGACCCTGACGGGACGCTGGACCTGGGGAGCCAGGCGGCCGTGGTGCGGATGCGTGAAATGCTGGCCGAGGCCCTGCCACTGCGAACGAATTTCGCGGCGCTGGCGATCGAGAACAGCACGGCGGTGCGCCAGTTCCTGGCGATGGCGCAGATCCTGCACCACATCGACGCAGATTCGCCGGTCCGGATGCTGGTGGCAGAGTGTGAGCAGCCGACCACGGTGCTGGCCGCGCTCTATTTCGCGCGGCTGTTCGGCATTGCCGACAAGGTGGATGTTTCCCCGCTGTTCGAGACCGAAACCGCCTTGGAACACGGTGGCCGGTTGCTCGACGCACTGCTGGCGGAAGAAGCGTACCGGGAATATGCCCGTGCGCGGGGGCGGGTTTCGATCCAATGCGGATTTTCGGACGCCGGCCGTTTCGTCGGCCAGATTCCGGCCGCACTGGCGATCGAGCGGCTGCATGGGCGCTTGGCCGAGGCAATGGCGGCGAACGGCCTGACCGATGTTGCCGCGCTGATCTTCAACACCGGCGGGGAGTCCATGGGGCGCGGCTGCCACCCGGCATCGATGACCGACCGGGTGGACTGGCAGATGGCCCCGTGGGCGCGCCGCCGGTTTGCCAAGGCGGGGATCCGGCTGGAGCCCGAAGTCAGTTTCCAGGGCGGCGATGGCTATCTCTGGTTCGGATCGGCCGAGCTTGCTCTTGCTACGCTGGTCCGGTTCGGCGAACAGGCGCTGCGCGATACCGACCCGGCGGCCCCGGCCGATCCGTTTTATCGCCGCACTGATCTCAGCCTGGATCTTTATCGGGCGATCCGCCGCATCCAGCAGGATCACCTGACCAGCGCCACTTATTCCCGCGCGGTGACCGCGTTCGGGCTGGGCATGCTCAACGACACCGGCAGCCGCAAGGCGCGCCGTCAGTCAGACCTGGCGGCCGACCGGCAGCTGAGCCTGCGCCAGATCCGCGCGATTCCGCACAACGCGATCCTTCAACAGCTGGGCTATCCGGTCAACGTTATCGCCGGGTTCGGCACAGCCGCCGACGGCAACGTCGAAGGAGTGGCGGCGCTGCTGACCGACAGTGCGCGGGGCCGACAGATGGTGCGGCTGGTCCGCGCCGCAAATGCCCTGGCGAGCATCAAGACGGTTGCCGCTTATGGCGAGCTGTTCAACTCTGCCTACTGGGCCAGCCGCCCGTATCGGGGGGACGAGCAGCACATATCGGGGGCGTGCCTGGCGCTGGCCGAATACCTCACCAGCGATGACCGGACCGGCGTGTTCCGCCGGCTCGTCTCGCGTCTGCGGGTCGATGCGGTGAAACTGCACCGGCTGCTTCGTCTGATCCCGGACGAAGCGCCGATGGGGGACCGCGAAAAGCGCCGCCGCTCGATTGGGGTGTTGCAAGCGATCCGCCTGGCGCTGTTCCAGCACATGTTCCTGCGGGCGGTCATGGTTCCGGCGTTCAGCCGGGCCAACGATATCTCACGCGAGGACGTGCTTGAAATGGTATTCACCTTGCGGATCGAAGACGCCGTGGCGCAGCTGCGCCGCGCCTTCCCGACCAGCGCGCCTGAACTCGCCGACTTTCTGGTCGATGAGCCGAGCGACTACCCTGACAGCAATGCCGGCGGCTACGCCGCGATCCAGCATGACTTCGTCGACCGGATCGAGCGTGCCTGGCGGCTGAGCCTGCGCATCACCACCGCGATCGCCAACGAATTCGGGGCGCACGGGTAACGGGGATCGGACGCGCGTGTTCAGGCG
This sequence comes from Pseudomonadota bacterium, assembly GCA_040387665.1. Classification (GTDB taxonomy): domain Bacteria; phylum Pseudomonadota; class Alphaproteobacteria; order Sphingomonadales; family Sphingomonadaceae; genus Novosphingobium. Next base: position 33,097 of record JAZKDH010000013.1, read on the forward strand.
GACGGCGGACGTCGTTGGCGCGGTTACTGGGCGGGCCACTGCTCGACATAGGCGAGCACTTCGAACGGGTCGAAAAATTCGCGCGCTTCGATTACCAGCCCGTCCTTGATCCGGAAGTTCATGGTGTAGATGTTGTTGTAGATGGCGCCGCCCGGGCCGACGCCCGATGACTTCGCTTCGATCGACACGCGGTCCTCCTCGGCGGTCATCGTCGTCACCGTGAACGAAAACTCGCTGAAGCCGCCAAGGAAAAACGCAATCAGCTCTGCAAACGCGGGCTTGTCCTTGTGGCCGGCGAACTGGAACTTGTCGGCGCGGTAGGGCACCGACCAAGAGCCTTCTTCGTGAATGCAGCTGAGCAGGGTGGGCACGTCGCGCGCGTTGAGTGCGCCGGCGACTTTGGTGATCAGTGCCCGATTTGCTTCGATGGTCATGCTCAGTGTCCTCCGTCTGATAGTTATTGGCCGAAAAAGCGGCGCGCGGCGTCGTATGTCGGCAGGTGGGCAGTGGTGCCCGCATCGACGTGCAGGATCTGCCCGGTCATGTGCGATGCGTCATCGGATGCCAGGAACGCGACCACGGTGGCGATCTGGTCGGGCGACGGGAGCGATCCGGTCAGCGTCGAATCCTCGTTGATCCGGATCAGTTCTTCGGGAATTGCGCCCTCCAGCATCGGCGTGCGCACCATCGACGGCGCCACCGCGTTGCAGCGGATGCCCTGGCGTCCGAACGCGGTCGCCACCTGCTGGGTCAACAGGTTGATCGCGGCCTTCGATACCCCGTAGGCGGGCAGCATGTTGAAAGCGCCCACCCCGTACATCGACGAGGTGTTGACGATCGAACCGCCCCCGGTCTTGAGCATCGCTCGGATGCCATGACGGCAGCCGAGCATGGTGCCGCGCAACGTTCCGCTCATCACCGCATCCCACACCTCGATCGGAATGGACAGGATGTCCGTATCGGCCGCCAGCGCATCCTGCGGCGCATAGGCAGCGTTGTTGTGCAGGATATCCAGCCGGCCGAACCGGTCGACCGTCGCCTGCACCGCCGCGGCGATCGCCTCGTCCGCGCAGATGTCGATATAGACGCTATCGGCCCGGCCGCCGTCTGCGGCGATTTCCTTGGCCACGGCCGCCGCCGCATCGCGGTTGATATCCGCCACCATCACCGCCGCCCCGCGCCGGGCAAGCAGCAGGGCGGTCGCCCGGCCGATGCCAGAACCGGCCCCGGTTACCATCGCGCTTTTCCCTGCCAAAGACGTCATCGGCCGAACCTTTTCGTTGCTGAATTACAAATGTGGCTTGCCGTCACCCGAACGGCTGGGGGCCCGCGACGACGCGAATACTGTTCGGCCAGGGGGTGCCGGGCCGTATCGGCGCGCCGTTGATCTCGACCGCGACCGCCGCCTGAACGAGCGCCAGGGCCAACTGCATCAACCTGGCGTCGGCAGGCGCCATCGAGTCGAGCTTCGCCGCGTCAAGATGGGCGAGCATCGCTTCGAGGCGGGGCTCTGCCGCGTCGTAGAAAGTGCGGATATCGTCCATCGAAGCGTTGCACCGCGCGGCGATCCTGCGACCGACCGTCGGATGCGCCCAGACCGGGACGAATTGCTCAAGATCGGCGAACCCATGCGGCAGAACGCCCGCGTCCGACGCCGCGTTCACAGCAGCGCCTCGCGCATGGTCGGTGCATCGACCCATTTCAGGATCTGGTCGAGGTGATGACGGATCCCCGCCTCGCTGTCCTTGAGTTGCATCACCTGCTGCCCGCCCGAGTTGATCCCGCGCTGCGTGCGGGCAACGTTGGCAAGGTCCTCCAGCACGATCTCGTGCACGCGGCCGACGTACATTTCCTGCTGGAACCGTTCCCGCACCGTTGTGGCCGGCGCCACGTAAAACTGCACTTCGTATTCGCAGGTGGTGGCGGACATCGGCCAGAAATGGTGGAGCCAGAACCCACCCGGACCGCAATCCAGGTGAACGTGCGGAAACACGTTCTTGACGTCCATCGACCAGCTGCCCGAGCCGGTGGGATTGACGGATGGATGGCCCAGGAATGCCGTCAGCCCCTCGGACGCGGCGGCCGCGATGACGCTGTCCGTGGCGGCCCCGGCATACGCGGTGCGTTCGACCCGGTTTTCCGCGCCGAGCTGGAATTCCGGATTGCCGTACATCGACACCGCGCGGTGCACCCCCAGCGCCGTGAAATCAAGCAACCGGGAAAACGGATTGGCGGCGGAGGCGAATGTATCGCCGATCGTGCGGGGGTGAATGAAAGGGATATGGTAGGTTTCGATGAAGGCGTCGGCCACCACTTTCCAGTTTGCGTCAAGCGATGCGCGGAACACCATCGGCGTTGCCGCGGCTGGATAATTCAGGCCGGCCAGATGCTCTGCCATGGGACCCAAGTATTCGATCAGGCCCACCTCGGGTTCGCGCTGCAGGTTGACGAACACCCAGCCGTCCCACGTATCGCAGGCAACCGGCTTCAGCCCGCAATCGCGCTTGTCGAGGCCCGGAAAATCGGCCTCGTCCGGAACGCCGACGAGCGCGCCATCGGGCGTGTAGGTCCAGTTGTGATACGGGCAGACGAACCGGGGTTGCTTGCCCGACCCTTCGGGCAGGATTTCGCTTCCGCGATGCGAGCACGAATTGTGGAATGCCCGGATCGCCCCGCCCTTGGTATGCGTGAGGATCACCGACGAGCCGAACGTCGGCAAGGGTTTGACCGAATAGCTGCCCGGCACCGGCAGTTCCTCTACCCGGGCGAGCAGCAGCCACGCGCGGCGGAAAACCTGGTCTTTCTCCCGCTCGAAAAAGTCCGCATCGCGGTACGGGGCCAGCGGTACGGGGGTGTGAGCGAGCCCCGCGGCAAAGCCGGGGCGCCCGGATTGATGCACTTCCTGCAGCATTTGGCCAACCTCTTACCAACGCGGATCGCCCGTCCGCCGTTTGCGATGGCTTACCGGCCACTGTGCTAATGGTCAAGTTAACTGCTGCAGGTGTCAGCCTGCCAACGAACGGCTGGCCGCGGGGCTGCGGTCTCGCTAGCATGCGCGGCAGCACGGCACGGGGCGGGCGAACTACCGGAGGCAAGGGCATCGTGAGCACCCAGCAACGCTATATCGGACCGTCGGCGCGGTTCTGCGAGGACTTCGCCGTGGGCGAGCGGATCGTTACCCAGGGGCGCACCGTTACCGCAGCGGACGGCCTGTTCTGGTCAATGTACAGCGGCGACATGAACCCGATGCACGTCGATTATGACTATGCCGCCGCCCACGGCCTGTTCGGCGGCGCGTTCCCGCCCGGGCTGGCGGTGATCGGGATCGCTTCGGGCCTGATGGAGCGGCTTGGCCTGTCAGCCGGCACGGGCCTGGCGATCATCGACCAGACGATACGCTATATTGCGCCGGTCCTGTTCGGCGACACCGTCCGGCTGGAACTGACCGTGCGCGAGGTGCGCCCTCATGCGGTCAAGCCGCAAGGCAAGGTCACGTTCGACTATCGCATCGTCCGGGGCGCGGACGACGGCGTGATCGAAGGCGAATGGCGCTGGCTGTTCGCGAGCCGCGCGACACTGGGGAGCGGCTGAAGAAGCGGAACATGCGACTGAGAACGCGCGGCCAGCTGGGACTGGTGGGGGTGCTGCGGGGGCTTGGACCAGTGGCCTTAGCGCCGGACGCGGTGCCGGCGGCGGACGCCCGCCAGGTGATCAAGCGGGTGCTGCCTATCACCGGTTCGATCCGGCATGGCGAGTAGCACTGACACGAAGCCGGCGCGCCCGCCGACGGGCCGATCTCGTTCGCCAAAATGCTGTTCGAGCCAAAATGCTGTTCGAGATCGCCACCCTGGGCACGCCGGTCGATATTACCCGCGGCAAGATGGTCGGACTTGGGGACCCATTGACTTGAGCGCCGTCACCGCGCGCGGCGCATTGGTGCCTTCATGAAACTCCATCCTTCGACTGTCGGGCGCGCGACCAGCCCGCCGATCGAGCCGGGCTGCCCGGCCAGCAGCGCGTCGAACAGCCGCGCCAGCGAGCTTCCGCGCGGCGGCGTGCCATCAAGCTTTTCGACCAGCAGCGCCACCACGCGAAGCGCGATGGCGCGCGGCGCGGCCGGCCGGTAGGTGTAGCTGCCCAAGGCGCCAGGCTTGACCTGTTCGGCCCATTCGCGCGCAGTGGCCCAGTTCAACGCAGCATCGGCGTCTGCCAGATGGACGGCGCTCTGCGCAATCGCCGCGACGTCGAGCCAGTCTGCGTGCAAAAGCGCCGCCCGGATCCGGGCGCGATCAAAGCGTGGGTCGGCATTGCTCGGGTCCTGCACAGGGATCAACCCCGCAGCGGCGACAACGCCGGCCAAATCAATCCTGCGCCAGTCGAGCAGCGGACGGAGCAGCGGCAGCGCGGATCCCGGCACCTGCCCGATGGCGCGTACCCCGGCCAGGCCGGCGACGCCGCTCGCGCGGTTGAGACGCAGCAGCAGCGTCTCGGCCTGGTCGTCTGCATGGTGCGCCGTGGCGAGTGCGGCCAGGCCGCGCTGCTCCGTCCACGCGCCCAACGCTGCGTACCGCGCCGACCGCGCCTCGGCCTGCAGGTTGCCGTCCGCGACGGTAACCGGAAGCGTTGTGTGGGGAATGTCGCGGGCCGCGCAAACCGCAGCGACCAACGCGGCTTCGTCTGCACTGGCCGGGCGAAGCCGGTGATCGACCGTAGCGGCTTCGACTCGCCCCGGCAGCGCCGCGGCGGCAAGCATCAGCAGTGCCAGGCTATCGGGGCCACCCGACACCGCCACTGCCAGCTTGTCCGCCCGGTCGGCCGACGCGCCGGGCCACAGCGCACGCAGCGATCCGGCAAAGCGGGCGATCAGGTCGGGATCGACGTCAATCGCACTTTACCGCTGATCTGGCAGTTTCGTATGGCGTCTTGAGCCGGCCGGAAGCCTCCCGCACATACGTTTCGCCAAATTCGGCAAGCGCGATGCACGCGCGGCTGGTGTCCTTCAGCTGCCGCATCGCCTCGGCCAGGTTGAGCAGGCTGTCGGCGGCGCGGGCGCCGTACTTGTCAGCCTGATAGTTCTGGAGGAACCACGGCGCCGCTTCGCGGGGCTTGCCATCATCAAGCAATGCCCGGCCAAGCAGGTTGCGGCCATAACTGATCTTTGCATCGCGGGGATACTTATCCACATAAAGCCGCAACTGCTGCGCCGCCTCGGGATAGAATTTCGCATCCCACAGGCGAAAGCCATAGCTGTACTCGTCATCAGCAGCCTTGCCGGTTTGCGGCTTTTCCACCTGTCGCACTGCCGCGATGCGCTGCGACGATGGCCTTGCCGCAACCGGTTTGGCAGCGGCACGGTTGGGCGTGGCGGCGGCCACCAGAACGGGAGCGGGCGATGGCGCGCTGAGCGCGGTGGGCGGCGGCGCGGGCGTGGTGGGCGGTTCGGCAAGCGGGGCGACGATCGCGGCCGATGGCGCGGGCGCTGGAACCGCAATGGCGCCGATCGTTGCCGCGGGCGCTGCCGCGGTCAGGCGCGCTTCGAACTGGGCGACGCGGTTGGCGAGTTCTTCGTTCTGCGCCGTCAGCCGCGCCAATTGTCCTTCGACCGCTTCCATCCGGGTCAGCACGTCGGTCATGGGTGAACTTGCCGGGGTCCCCGCCGGTACCGCCGGGGACCGGTTTTGCACCACTTCTGGGGCAAAGAACTTACCGTCGCTGCCGGGGAAGACCTGCCGCTGCAACGCCCGCACTTCGGCTTCGACGCGGCGCAATCGCGATTCCGCATCGGGCGCGCTGGCGGTCTGCGCCAGCGCCGGCGCCCCGGTCCCCACGAGTGCCACAACCAGCGCCCAAAGCACTGGACGCGTGGCGGCCGATCGCCTTGCGGTTTCTGCTGTCATCGTCGTTGTGTTCCCGTCCGCTCCTGGCCCGGACTGGCCGCGCAACGCGCAGCGGCCAAGCCGATCCTGCCGACGCTTAGCCGCACAGACCATCTCCTGTCGACCCGGTCTCAACCCGGACCGGCAGGTGCCGCCATCGCTTCTCCGCTTGGCCCGGGCACCGAGGCGGCTGCCGGGGGCGATACCGGAACGCCGCCGCCTTCGGCCGGGGCGCTGGCGCCCGCCGGTGCTTCGGCCCCGGGCGCGGTGACGGCCGGCACCCGCACACCGGCAGGAGCTGCAGCAGGTGCGGCCCGCGGCACAGGCGGCTGACCAGCGGCTGCCGGCGCAAGCGGCGCTGCCGCCGGCGGCACGATTGGCGGCAGGTTGACCGCCGGCGCGTAATAGGTGCGCCAGAACGACAATCCGGCCGCAACCACCAGCAGGGCCGCGATCGCAGCCAGCCAGGCAAACCGCGCGGTCGGCACGCGGGCCGGGTCCCCCGGTTCAAACGACGGCGCATGACGTATCTCGGGGGTGTCTACCAGGCCAAGTTCCTGGCGCACCGCCGCCACGTATTCGTTCTCGTCCAGTCCGACGGCGCGGGCGTAGGCGCGCGTAAAGCCGGTGGCGTACGTACGGGCGGGCAAGGCGGCAAAGTTGCCCGCCTCGATCAGGTCCAGCATTCGCACGGGGATTTTGGTGAGCGCCGAAATCTGGACGAGCGACATTCCCGCTGCCTCACGCGCGGTTTTGAGCCGGGGTCCGGCACCTTGAACCGGCGCGCGCGCCGAATTGAATTCATTTTCTGCCATTCCGGTCCCGTCGGATATGGTGGTGCCCCGCCGGTGCAGACAAGGCGCACCGGGCCGCAAAGTCAAGCCAAGGCGCGGCCACTGCAACCGTGTTGCACGACAAGGCGGAGCGCAACCGCGACCGTCAGCGCGATTGCCCGCACGATCCGGCACCGTCCGCCGCCAGCGTCAATCGCAGTCGATGCCGCGGGCTGCCGCCCACGCGAGCAACGTGGCCCGCATGTCGCCGGGCGGGTGTTCCAGCCAGCCTTCCATCGCGGCGTCGATATCGGCCAGATTGACCTTGCTCACCAGCTCCTTGATCGGACCGACGGCGGCGGGAGTGATCGACAGCCGGCGCAGGCCGAGCCCCATGAGCGCCAGCGCTTCGAGCCTTCGCCCGCCCATTTCACCGCAGACCGTTACGTCGATATTGTAGGGCGCGACGCCCCTGATCACCCGGCGCAGGAACCGCAAAATCGATGGGCTGAGCCAATCGTACCGCTCGGCCAGCTTTGGGTTGGCCCGGTCCGCCGCGAACAGGAACTGGGTAAGATCGTTGGTGCCGATCGACAGGAACGACAGCTTGGGCGCGATCACGTCGAGCACCTCGGCCAGCGCTGGTACTTCCAGCATCGCGCCGTAGCGGATCGCCTCGGGCATCATCTTCTTGCGCCCCCTCAGGAAATCGACCTGGGCTTCGAACACCGCCTTGGCGGCATCGAATTCCCATGGCTCTGATACCATCGGGAACATCACGTTGAGCGTCCGCCCGGCCGCCGCTTCGAGCAGCGCGCGTGCCTGCGCTTTAAGCAGCCCTTCGCGTTCGAGCGCGACGCGCAGCGCACGCCAGCCCAGCGCCGGGTTTTCCTCGCGGTTGCCGTCGTCATGGCGTAGGTACGGCAGCGCCTTGTCGCCGCCGATATCGACCGTGCGAAACACCACCGGACGACTACCAGCGGCCTCCAGCACGTCGCGATAGAGGCGGGTCTGCCGTTCGCGTGAGGGCAGCGTCGCCGAAACCAGGAACTGGAATTCGGTGCGGTAAAGCCCGATCCCGTCTGCTCCGGTGTACGCCAGCATCGGGACATCGTCGCGCAGCCCGGCATTCATCATCACCATGATGCGCGTGCCATCGAGCGTGCGCGGCTCGACATCGCGCAGGCCGGCGTAGATCGCCTGACGTTCGCGGTTGCGGGCAAACCGAGCCTCGAACGCCTGGACCAGCGGGGGGGTAGGCCGGACGGTGGCCGTACCCTGGTCAGCATCCAGCAGCACGTGATCGCCTTCGCGCAGCATGCCGCGCAAACCTCGCACCCGCCCGAGCACCGGCACCCCCATCGCCCGCGCGACGATCACCACGTGCGCGGTGAGCGAGCCTTCCTCGAGGATCACGCCTTTCAGCCGGCGCTTGTCGTATTCAAGCAGTTCGGCCGGGCCAAGGTTGCGTGCGATCAGGATCGCGTCCTGCCGCAGGCCCTTGCTGGCGGCGGTGCCAAGCTGGCCCGACACGATCCGGAGCAGGCGGTTCGCCAGATCCTCCAAATCGTGCATGCGATCGGCCAGCAGGGCATCGTCGATCTGGCGCATCCGCATGCGGGTGCGCTGCTGCACCCGCTCGATCGCGGCCTCGGCGGTGAGCCCGGAATCGATCGCCTCGTTGATGCGGCGGGTCCAGCCTTCGTCGTAGGCGAACATCTTGTAGGTCTGGAGGACCTCCTCGTGCTCTCCGCCTACGCCGAATTCGGCCTGTGCCGCCATGCGTTCGATCTGGTCGCGCATCTTGTCGAACGCCAGGATCACGCGCTGGCGCTCGGCCTCGGTATCCTCGGCCATCGTATGTTCGATGGTGATGCGCGGCTGGTGGAACACCGCGTGGCCGCTGGCGAGACCTTTCACGAGCGTGAGGCCAAGCAGCCGCTCCATCCCCGTCGGGTTCTGGCTCAGACCCCAGGCGGTGTCCTCGTCGACCAGTTCGGCATTGGCGATCAATTCCGACAAGACCATCGCGACGGTCTGCAGCGCCTCGATCTCGACTTCCTCGTAACGGCGCGGATCGACATGCTGGACGCACAGCACGCCGACCGCGCGTTCACGCCGCACGATCGGAACCCCAGCGAACGAATGGAACTTTTCCTCGCCGGTTTCGGGCCGGTACGAAAAGTCGGGGTGCGCGGTCGCCTCGGCCAGGTTGAGCGTATCGACGTTCCCGGCAATCGTGCCGACCAGGCCTTCGCCGATCGCCATGCGCGTGACGTGGACCGCTTCCTGCGCCAGCCCGCGCGTCGCGAACAGTTCCAGCATTCCTTCGCGCAGCAGGTAGATCGAGCACACCTCGCTATCGAGGCTTCCGCCGATCACCTCGACCACAGTGTTGAGCTTGGCCTGCGCATGGCTGCGTGACGCCATCACCTCGTGCAGGCGGGTCAGGATCGTCCGGGCGGCGGCTACGGCGGTGGGCATTCATGCCGGATATCGCAAACCATGCGGTTTGGGAACGGTACCTGCGCCGATATGCCGCGGACGCGGACGTGCCCGCATCCGCTTCCCGCCACCGTGGGATCAGCGCAGCGTCAGTTCTTCCTTGATGCGCAGCTTCTGCTTCTTGAGCGACTGGATCGCCGACTGGTCAGGCGCGGGCCGGGTGAGCTCTTCGGCGATCTTGCGTTCGATGCCGGCATGACGCAGCTGCAAAGCACTGATGTGCGACGATTCCATGAGCACAACCTCCTGATTTTGCCCCGCTATTCGAGCTGCTCCGGCCCTGCCCGACTCGGACTATCGGGACTTGGCAGCACGATTGTCAGACAAGCACATACGGCGTATCTTGCGAAGCGAATACGAGGCGAACCCGGCGGCTCGCGCGGCCAACGGTGCAGCGCACGCGAGGGCCGTCTTAACGCCGCTTAATAAAGGTGAGGCACGGCAACGTGAGCGAAGAAGAAATGCGCAAGCGTCTGGAAATGCTCAAGGTAGAGCATCGCGACCTTGACGCCGCGATTGACGCGCTGACAACTGCCGGAGCAGGAGATCAGCTGCAGATGGCCCGCCTGAAGAAGCGCAAGCTGAAGCTGAAGGATCAGATTGCGATCCTGGAGGACTACCTGATCCCCGACATCATTGCATGAACTGCAACCGCACTGCACGCGCTGCGCAACGCCGCCGCAGCGCCTCTCCCAACGGCTGGCGGCCCGTTTGCGTGCGTTTCAATCCGGCACACCCGGGATTTGAAACGTGAACTACGGGAATCAGCAATTGATACCCGGGAATCGCCGGCGCTATCGGACAGGCACCATGGACCAGCCCGCCGACCTCAATCCCCGCATCATCGAGTCGCTCTACGCACAGGGCCTGATGCTTTCCGACCAGGTGCGGGCCGCGTTCGATCTGACCACGCGCGACACTTCCCGACTGCCGCGCGACCCGGAAGACCCGGCGCGGATCGCGCAGTCGTGCGAGGCGCTGCGGACAACCACCCGGATGATGCACGCGGTCGCCTGGCTGCTGAACCACCGGGCGTACCTGCAGGGCGAAATCAGCGAGTTCCAGCTGCGCCGCCACGGGCGGATCGCCACCAACCTCCCGCCATCGGAGCCGGAACGGCTGGCGCTGCTTGCGCCCGACGTACAGGAGCTGATCCTGGAGACCGAGCGGTTCCTCGCGCGGCTGGTCCGACTGGACACGACCTGGCGCGAGCAGGACCAGCGCGCGGAACCGGCGATCGAGCGGCTGCGCCAGCGCCTGGCCCAGGCGGTGCGGCAAGGCTGACGGCAGACCGCGTTATCCGCGCGCGGTGGACAGACCCGATGCGATTATCCATATCGCACGGATGACCATTCCCGAACAGCCCTGGCCGGTAGGCATCGCGGAGAGGCTTGAACCGCTGGTACGCCGCGTGCTGGCGCCAAACCCGTCGAACTTCACCTACACCGGCACGGAAAGCTACATCGTGGGCGCAGCAGGCGCGGTGGCGGTGATCGATCCCGGCCCGGCGGACGAGGCCCATATCGCCGCGTTGCTGTCTGCGATCGGCACCGCCCCGGTGGCGGCGATCTGCTGTACCCATACCCACCGCGACCATTCGCCGGCGGCGGCACCGCTCAAGGCGGCAACCGGCGCGCCGATCATCGGCTGCGCGCCGCTGGCGCTGGCATCGGATGGGCCAAGATCAGACGCGGCGTTCGACGCCGCGTACCAGCCCGACCGCGTGCTGCGCGACGGCGAAAGCCTTGGCGGGCCAGACTGGACGCTGACTGCGGTGGCGACCCCGGGCCACACATCGAACCATCTGTGCTTTGCGCTGGAAGAAAGCGGCGCGCTGTTCACCGGGGATCACGTGATGGGTTGGTCGACCAGTGTGATCGTGCCGCCCGACGGCGACATGGCATGCTACATGGCCAGCCTGGACAAGCTGCACCGCCGCGATGACCGCGTGTTCTACCCAGCGCACGGGCCGCAAGTGGACAAGCCCCGGCAACTGGTGCGCGGAATGATCGGTCACCGCCGCCAGCGCGAACGGCAGATCATGAAGCTGCTGGAAGGCGGCGCGTGCACGATCGAGGACGATCTGGTGCCGCCGATGTACAAGGGGGTTGACCGGGCACTGTGGCCTGCCGCCGGGCGTTCGGTGCTGGCGCACCTGATCGAACTGGAGCGACGGGGCGCGGTGGCCCAGGCCGGGGGCCGCTGGATGGTCGCGGCGTGATGGCTTAGCGTTTGCGGCGCGGCGCGTTCATTCGCGCATCAAGCACCGCGGCCAGCACACGGTCTGCGCGGGCGCCGCGGTACTTGGCCAGCCGGCCATCAATCTCGGCGCGCCCGATGTTGGGATAGATCGCGGTCATCGCCGCTTCCAGCGTGCCGCTCCATTCGCTGCACGATCCGAAAGCCGCGTCGCGGACCACTTCGGCCGGTTCGGCAGTGCGCAGCGCATAAGTGCGCGCGGCGGCGAACACGCAGGCGTCATAATAGAAGACGGTCTTGTCGAACCGTTCCCACGCCGTATCCATCGTTGCAAAGCGCTGTTCGGCCGGAAGGTTCCGGCCGATGGCCGCGGCTGAGCCGGGCAGCGGGGACAGCGCGCCGACGGCGGCAAGCAGAACCGAGATCATGAGCAAGTTCCTGTGCGGAGGGCCGGAAATACTGGCACGGATGGGGACGATCCGCAAACTGCGCGCCAATGATTGCCGCGCAGCGCGTCGGCGGGATATTTTCCTTGGGTTGGCGGGGTGCAATCCCTATCTGCAAGAGGCTTGATCCCGAGGAACCGAACCGCCGATGACTGCCCAGCCCACGAACCTGACCGGACTTGACCTGCGCGCCGAGATCGACCGGCTGCGCAAGGAAAAGAACGCGGTCATCCTAGCCCATTACTACCAGAAGCCGGAAATCCAGGACCTGGCCGACTACATCGGCGATTCGCTGGAACTGAGCCGCAAGGCAGCCGCGTCAGACGCGGACGTGATCGCCTTCTGCGGGGTGAAGTTCATGGCCGAAACCGCCAAGATCCTGGCGCCGCAAAAGACCGTGATCCTGCCCGACCTCAACGCCGGCTGCAGCCTGGAAGACGCCTGCCCGCCGGAGAAGTTCAGGGCGTTCCGCGCCGCGCATCCCGATCACATCGCGCTGACGTACATCAACTGTTCGACCGAGGTGAAGGCTTTGTCGGACGTGATCGTCACCAGTTCCAGCGCCGAAACGATCCTTTCGCAGATCCCGCGCGACCAGAAGATCATCTTCGGGCCGGACCGGCACCTGGGCGGGTATCTGAACCGCAAGTTTGACCGCGACATGCTGCTATGGCCGGGCGTGTGCATCGTGCACGAGGCATTTTCGGAAACCGAGCTGATCAAGCTGAAGGCGCAGCACCCCGGCGCGCCGGTGGCCGCTCACCCGGAATGCCCGCCGCACATCATCGACCATGCCGATTATGTCGGATCGACCAGCGGCATCCTGCAATATGCCAAGACCATGCAGGGTGAGACGCTGATCGTGGCGACCGAGCCGCACATCATCCACCAGATGGAACTGGCGCTGCCGGGCAAGACCTTCATCGGCGCGCCGGGCGCGGATGGCAACTGCAACTGCAACATCTGTCCGTACATGGCGCTGAACACGCTGGAAAAGCTGTATATGGCACTGCGCGACCTGAGCCCCCGCATCGAGATCGAGGAAGGTCTGCGGCTGCAGGCCAAGAAGAGCCTTGACCGGATGATGGAGATGGCCAGCGGGACCGTGGGCAGGGGCGATTTGGGCGGGCGTGCCTAAGCGCGGGCGGCCAGCCGGGGCTGCATAGCGGGAACCCGGGCCAAGCCCCAGGGTGACGTGGGGTGTGGTTCACGATGTATGTCATCCCGGACTCGATCCGGGATCACGGTTCGCGCGGCGCGCTATTCCGGCGTCGGTTCGGCGGTGGCCTCAGGTGCGGTCGGCTCCGTCGTCGGCGCTTCGGTGGCGGCGGGTTCGGTCCTCTGCCCGCGCACGTCCGTCGGCGGGGCGAGCGGGGGTTTGGAGGTCACGCGGTCTTCAGGCAGCATCGCGTCGCTGATCGAGCCGGGCAGGATTTCGCCCGAGGCGTTGCTGGCGGCGGGCTCCTCCTTCTGGCAGGCGCCCGCGGCGAACGGGAGCATGAAAGGAAGCGCGCGCAGCAGCGCGGCATGAAACGGGCGATTCATGGCAAGGGGTCTCCGCTGGGGGCTGGCGGGCAGGGAATATCGAGCTTGGCGAGAAACGCGGACGCGCGGGCGAGGAGCGCCGCGTCCCACTGGTCAGCTGAGACGGCACGGCCGAGGCGGGCCAGGCTGGTGACGCCGAATTCCTCGATTCCGCACGGCACGATCCCGGCGAAGTGCGAGAGATCGGGCGACAGATTGACCGAGAAGCCGTGCATGGTGACCCACCGGCGGATCCGCACGCCGATCGCGCCGATCTTGGCCTCGCGGCCGTCGATATCCCGAGTCCAGATGCCGATGCGGCCTTCCGACCGCCAGGATTGAACACTTAAATCGGCGAGCGTATCGATCACCCAGCCTTCGAGCGCGTGGACGAAGCCGCGCACGTCGCGCGCGCGGCGGCGCAGGTCAACGAGGACGTATCCGATCCGCTGTCCGGGGCCGTGATAGGTGTAGCGCCCGCCGCGTCCGGCCTCCACTACATCGAACCGGGGATCGAGCAGTTCGGCGGCGGCAGCGCTGGTGCCGGCGGTATAGACGCTGGGATGTTCGAGCAGCCAGACCAGTTCCTGCGCCGTGCCATCGGCGATCGCGGCGTTGCGCGCGGCCATCTCTGCCAGTGCGGCGCGGTAGGGCACCGGCGCGGTGTCACGGCGCCATTCCACTGCGCCGGGCAGGCCCGCGGGGAGCGCAAAGGGCAGGTTGTCCACCATCGCGCGTTGCGTGGCGGCATTCGGTGCGGTTATCAAGGGGCTCCTGAGGAGACGCATGACAATGAAGTTCGACAGTAACCGGGCCTGGCAACAGGCGACCGCTTCGATCAGCGCCAACCGCGAGGTGCTGATCGCGCTGTCGGGCGTATTCTTCCTGCTGCCGACCTTGGCGTTCAGCCTGCTGTTCCCCCAGCCCCCTGCCCCAGCGGGCATGGACCAGCAGGCTTCGGCGCAATTCATGCTGGCGTATTACTCGGCCAGCGTGCCCTACATGATCCCGGTCACCGTCCTGCAGGCGGCCGGCGTGCTGGCGCTGCTGACGCTGCTGACCGACCGCCGCCGCCCGACCGTGGGCGAAGCGATCCGGATCGGCGGTTCGGGGCTGTTGCCTTATCTTGGCTCGCAGTTGCTGCTGGGACTGGCGGCCGGGCTCCTTGGCGCGTTGGCGCTGACGGTGGCGGCGCTGTCCGGATCAAAGGCGCTGGTCGCGGCGGTGCTGCTGGCGATGCTGGGCGTGGTGCTCTACGTGGCGGTGCGCACATCGCTGTCCGCCCCGGTGATCGCGGTCGACGGGGTGCGCAATCCGATCACCGCGCTGTCCCGATCGTGGCGGCTAACCGCGCACAATGCGTTGCGGATAACGGTATTCTATGCGCTGATCCTGCTGGCCTTCGCGATCGTGCTGTCGGTGGTGACGGCGGTTGCGGGCCTGCTGCTGGCGCTTGTCCTGCCGGCCGGACTGGCGACGATCGTGGTGGCGGTTCTGTCAGCAGCGCTGGGCGCGGCGATGGCGCTGACGTTCGTGGCGGTGCTGGCGGCAGTGCATGCGCAGTTGGCAGGCGAACCATCCGACGAGATCATCTCAGCCTTTTGAAAGGCCGTTTCAGCTTTCGAGGTCGGCGCTGTCGGGTTCTTCCTTCCAGCCCCAGTTCAGCCGACACGGCGGGACGTTCAGCCATTCCATCCCGCTGTCGATCCGGCGGAAGTGGCGCGCCATAAGATTGCGCGCGTGGTGCGTGAACTGATAGACCATGAACGCGCCGCCCGGCCGCAATGCCCGGTGCGTCGCGGCCGCGATAGCCGGACCGATGCCATCGGGCAGGGTCGAAAATGGCAGACCCGAAATGATGTAGTCGGCATGGTCGTGCCCGTGGGCCCGCACGATATCCTCGACATCGGCGGCGGACCCGTGAACCGCCACGAACCGGCTGTCGGTGATCGTGCCGCGCAGATATTCGATGAACAGCGGGTTTGTATCGATCACGATCAACTGACCGTCGCGCCGCAGCCGTTCGAGCACCGGACGGCAGAACGTGCCGACGCCCGGGCCGTACTCCACGAACAGGCGGCACTCGTTCCAGTCCACCCGCTCGAGCATTTTGGCGATCGTGAACCGCGACGACGGAATGATCGAGCCGACCATGACGGGGTTGCGCACAAAGCCTTCGAGAAAGACTCCCCATGGCCCGAGCATCGCCTTGACGCGCCCCAGGTACCGATTCGCCGGGCGCTCCTGCGCAAGCTCGGAAGATGTCATCTGGCTGTTGGTCCCGGGGTTTTCGACAGGGGTTCAGGCGATTGCAAATTTGCCCCGGCATTGCAAGCCGCAAGCAGGAATCCGGCAGAGGTACAGCCTGGCCGGATCCGGCGGGACGTGGCGACGACGCGGCGGGATGAACGGCGTCACAGCAATTCGCGGACCCGGTCTTGCGGCCGGCACAGGGCGACGCCCTGTTCCGTCTCGACCAGCGGGCGCTCGATCAGGATCGGATCGGCGATCATTGCCGCCAGCACGGTCTGATCGTCCGCCTGCGGCAAGCCGCGTTCGGCGGCATCGGTCCCGCGCAGCCGCAGCCCCTGCGCCGGGGTGATCCCGGCATCGCGGTACAACTGGGCGAGCTTCTCCGCGCTGGGCGGCGCACGGAGGTACTCGACCACGGTAACGTCGATCCCGGGCGTTTCCCGCAGTATCTCCAGCGTCTTGCGCGACGTTCCGCAGGCCGGGTTATGCCAGATCGTTGCCTTCATCGTGGGTTCCTTGCATCTGCCGCTTCGCCGTCGTCACCGGCGTCAAGCGCGTCGGGCGAATAAGCCGGCGGCGGATCGCCGGCAAGATCGGGAGCGAGCGCATGGTCGGCGGCGGCTGCAGCCATTGGCCCGGTTACCCGGCGAATCGCACGGATCAGTCGCGGATAGACCCCGCAGCGGCAGATGTTGGTGATCGCGGCGCGGATCTCTTCATCGCCGGGGCGCGGGTTCGCGATAAGCAGCGCACAGATCGCGACTACCAGCCCGGGGGTGCAGAACCCGCACTGTATCGCCTGCTCATCGATCAAGGCCTGCACCACCGGATGGCGGCCGCCGGCGGCGGTGCGGGCCAAGCCCTCGATCGTGGTCACGCTCCGCCCGGCGGCTTCATCCAGCCGCAGCGTGCACGCAGCCAACGCCTGCCCATCGACCAGCACGAGGCACGCGCCGCATTCACCCGTGCCGCAGCCGTATTTCGTGCCGGTCAGGTTGGCGATGTCGCGCAGCGCCCACAGCAGCGGCATGGCCGGATCGGCCGCAAATTCCACCGGGCGTCCGTTGAGGATAAGGCTGGGCATGGACCCGCACCTAGCGCGGCGCGGCGGAGAATTCCAGCGGCAGTGCGGGGCGGCCGGCCGGCCGCCCCGACGCCTGCATCAGTTCAATGAATGCTTCAGCTGGCTCATTTCGTCGTGCCCTTCGCGCACCGAGGTCCACGCGGACTGTACGGCACTGCGCGCCTGGGGAGAAAGATCGACATTCTTCAGGGCGGCTTCGAACTTCGCCTTCAGATAATCTTCGCCGCGTTCGATCTCGTTGATGATAGCGGTATCGTCCGTCCCGGTCACGACCTCCTTCAGGTTGAGGAACATGCGGTGCGCACCTGCCATGACGCTGCCATCATCCTCGGGCTCGCCGCCGGCCGTGCGCACTGCGGCCTGAAGTTCCGTTACGGCCGCCCGGCGTTCCTGCGCACGGCTGGTGAACGACTGGGCAAGGGACGGACCGCGCACCTCGCCAGCAGATTTTTCGTATCCGTCGACGCTGTCGATCAGCGTGGCGATCAAGGTATTGAGCGTGGCCACTTCCTTGGTTTGGTCCGACATAAGAATTCTCCATAAAATCCAGAAGGTTGTACCCGCATACAATCGCCGGAGCGGCATCCGGGTCCGCAGCCCGTGTTCGGCCCCGGCCGGTTCGTCGGATTTGCAGCACGCCAATCGGCCGGCCGCGCCCCGGCCGGAAAGGAACCAAACCTCGGCCCGCGCGCTGCGATGACATGGCAGCACGTGCATATTGGTCCGGCCAGATCCGGCTGGCGCTGGTTTCGATCCCGGTGGAAATCTACCCAGCTACGCGTACCGCGGGGCGGCTGGGCTTCAACATGATCCACGAACCATCGGGCGAGCGGGTGCGCTATGAAAAGGTCGTGCCGGGGATCGGACCGGTCGACCAGGACGAGATCGTGAAGGGGTACGAGATATCAAAAGGCAACTATGTGTTGCTGGAAGAAAAGGAGATCGAAGCCGCCAAGGTGGAAAGCCGCCGCACGATGGACCTGGTCCAGTTCGTTGATGCCGACGAGATCGACGTGCTTTATTTCGAGAAGCCCTATTTCGTCGTCCCAGCCGACGATCTGGCGGAAGAAGCTTATATTGTGCTGCGCGAGGCACTGAAGGCGGCGCGCAAGGTGGGCGTCGGGCAGATTGCGGTCCGGGGCCGCGAGCATCTGGTGGCACTCAAGCCGTGCGGACGCGGAATGGTGCTGGAAGTGCTGCGTTATGCCGACGAAGTGCAGCGCGCCCATGGTTTTTTCGAAGACGTCGGCAATACCAAGCCGGCTCCCGAATTGCTTGAACTGGCGACCACGCTTATCGACCAGAAAACAGCGGAGTTCGAACCCGAGAAATTCCACGATCGGTATGAGGACGCGCTGAAGCGGTTGGTCGAAAAGAAAAGCAAGGCCAAAGGCAAGCTGGTGCTGGAAGACCCGGCCGCAGAGGCGCCGCGCAGCGGCAATGTGATCAACCTTATGGCGGCACTGAAAAGCTCGCTTGGCAAGGAGGATGGGTCTGAGCCGCCGACGCCCAAACGGCAAGCCCGTTCCCCGGCCCGGTCGGCCGGCAAAGGTGCGGCCAAGCGCAGGCGCGCCTGATGGCCCGGCGGGGCAGCAGCGCGGCCTTGGCCGAATATGCCCGCAAGCGTGATTTTGCACGCACCGCTGAACCATCGGGCGACACGCCTGCCGAAACTACCGGCAATACCTTCATTGTGCAGAAGCACGACGCAACGCGGCTGCATTGGGACTTTCGGCTTGAACTGGACGGTGTGCTGAAATCGTGGGCGGTTACCAAGGGGCCGAGCGCTGACCCCGAGGACAAACGGCTGGCGGTGCGGACGGAGGACCATCCGCTGGCTTATGCCGGGTTCGAGGGGACCATTCCCCAAGGCGAGTACGGCGGCGGCACGGTGATGCTGTGGGACCGGGGCACATGGGCGCCGATCGCGGGCAAGAGCGCCAAGGACCTGGAACACGGACATCTGCACTTCGTGCTGCAGGGCGAGCGGATGAACGGGGAATGGATCCTGATCCGGCTCAAGCCCCGACCAGGGGAGAAGCGCGAGAACTGGTTGCTGCGCAAGGTGGCCGATGCACACGCCGCGGCCGGAAACGGTTTGGTGGAGCGCGAGCTGACCAGCGTGCTGACCGGGCGCACCATGGCGGAAATCGCGGCGGACGCCGGCGGCTCCCATGCGCTGGCGGGCAAGCGCGGCAAGGCCTTTGCCGCCGAGATGGAAAAGGCCGCGACGCATACCGCGGCGCTCGCGCCCAAGCGGTCAAAGGCAAAGCGGGGCGCGATCCCGGCGTTCCGCGAGCTGCAACTTGCAACGCTGGTCGATGCGGTTCCGGCCGGAAACGGCTGGATGCACGAAATCAAGTTCGACGGCTATCGCGCGCTGATTGCGGCGAACGGTGCCGACGTGCGCGTGTACACCCGCAACGGGCTGGACTGGACTGACAAGTTCCAGCCGCTGGTGCGCGCGTTTGCTGGTCTGAATCTGCCCCCCGCCCTGATCGATGGCGAAGTCGTTGCCTACGACACCGAAGGCAACCCGGACTTTTCGGCGCTGCAGGGCGTGCTCAAGCGCGGCCATGGCAGCCAGACCGAAGCGACGCCGCTGGCGTTCCACGCGTTCGATTTGCTGGAAGTGGACGGCGAGGATCTGGCCGGACGCCCGAACATCGAGCGCAAGGAGCGGCTTGAGGTGCTGCTGGGCCGCGCCGCGCCCCCGATCCACGTGGCCGACCACGTCATCGGCGCGGGCGAGAAGCTGCTGCAGTCGATGTGCGCGGCACGGCAGGAAGGGATAATCGCCAAGCGCATCGACGCGCCATACCGGGGCAAGCGCGGCAAGAACTGGGTGAAGGTCAAATGCGTGCTGCGGCAGGAATTCGTGATCATCGGCTGGAAATTATCACGCACCAGCCGGCGGGCCTTTGCCTCGCTGCTGCTCGCGCAGATGCGCGGCGGCGTGCTGACGTATACCGGGAACGTCGGCACCGGGTTCAATGAACGCACCTTGCGCGAGGTGGCCGAGGCGATGGCGCCGCTGGTTGTGGCCGACCCGCCCGCCGAAGTCCCGCGCGAGGACCGCCGCGGCGTCACGTGGCTGCGGCCCGAGCTGGTCGCGGAAATCGCGTTTGCCGAATTCACCGCCGAAGGGTCTGTCCGTCATGCCAGTTTCATCGGACTGCGCGCCGACAAGCGGGCACAGGACGTGACGCCCGAACGCGCCGAGCCCGCGCCGCAGGATGAGGCCGGATCGGTCAAGATCACCAACCCCGCCCGGGTGATCTTTCCCGAAAGCGGGCAAACCAAGGGCAACCTGGCCGATTACTATGCGGCGGTCGCCCCGTTGATGCTGCCCTTCATGGGCGATCGCCCGATCAGCCTGATCCGCTGCCCGCAGGGCCGCGCGAAGCAGTGCTTTTTCCAGAAGCATGACAGCGGGACGTTCGGTCCCTCCGTCCATCACGTACCGATCACCGAGAAGGACGGCGGCACCGAGGATTACCTGTATGTATCGGATGCCACCGGCATTCTGACGTGCGTACAGATGGGCACGATCGAATTTCACGGCTGGGCGGCGCGGATCGACGCGGTAGAGGCGCCGGAACGGATGGTGTTCGACCTCGATCCCGACGAGGGCCTGGACTTTGCCGACGTGCGCCGCGCCGCGCACGACATCCGGGAGAAACTGGCCGATCTTGGACTGGTGTCGTTCGCACTGCTTTCGGGCGGCAAGGGCATCCATGTTGTCGTGCCGCTCGACAATCCGGGCGATGGCCGACATGACTGGGCAGCCCACGCCGACTTTTCGCACCGTTTTGCCGGGGCGCTGTCGCTGGCCGAGCCGGATCGGTTCGTGGCCACGATGAGCAAGGCCAAACGCAAGGGCCGCATCTTCATCGACTGGCTGCGCAATCAGCGCGGCAGCACCGCGGTGATGCCATATTCCGCGCGGGCGCGCGAGAATGCTCCGGTAGCCGCGCCGGTCAGCTGGGACGAGCTGGACGAGATCGACAGCGCCCACCGCTTCACCATCCGCGACAGCGCGGAACTTCTGCGCCGCGCGGCGGCAAAGCCACTGCGCGGCTGGGGGTTTGCGGCGCAGCGCCTGCCGGAGTTCTGACTCCTGCCGGAGTTGTGGCTACACCATCCGGTCAGGCCGCACGAGCCGGTCGAACTCCGCACCGTCGATCAGACCAAGCGCCAGCGCTGCTTCGCGGAGCGACAGGCGGTGGTCATGCGCATGCTTCGCGATCCGGGCGGCGTTATCGTAACCGAGCGTGGGCGCGAGAGCCGTGACCAACATCAGCGAGCGGGCGACGAGATCGGCGATGCGCGCGCGATCAGGTTCGAGCCCGAGCAGGCAGCGGGTGGTAAAGCTGTCCGCGCCTGTGGCCAGCAGGTCGATCGAGCGGAGCACCCCCGATCCGATAAGCGGTTTGAACACGTTCAGTTCGAAATGGCCCTGCATCCCCCCGACAATGACCGCTTGGTGATTGCCGATCACCTGCGCGCAGACCATTGTCAGCATCTCGCACTGGGTGGGATTGACCTTGCCGGGCATGATCGAGCTTCCCGGCTCGTTGGCCGGCAGTTCCAGTTCGCCCAGGCCCGAGCGCGGGCCGCTGCCCAGCAGTCGAATGTCGTTGGCGATCTTGTTCAGCGCGGCGGCGAGCGTTGCGAGCGTGCCCGACAGCTGGACCAGCGGATCATGGCTGGCGAGCGCCTCGAACAGGTTTGCCGCCGGGCGCAGCGGGATGCCGGCGAGCGCGGAAAGCTCCTCGGCCATTGCGGCGGCAAAACCGGGCGGCGCGTTCAGCCCCGTGCCGACCGCGGTGCCGCCCTGGGCCAGCGCCGCGATATCATCGGCGATGACGTGGGCGATGCGCGCCCGGCAGCGTGCCACCTGCTCGGCATAGCCCGAGAATTCCTGCCCAAGTGTCAGCGGCGTCGCGTCCTGCAGGTGGGTGCGGCCGATCTTGACGATGGCCGACCACTGCTCCGCCTTCTCCGCGAGCACCGCGTGCAGCCGGTCGAGCGCGGGGAGCAGCGCAAACGTCGCCGTGCGAGCGGCGGCGACGTGCAGCGCGGTCGGGAAGCAATCGTTGGAGGACTGGCTCAGGTTGACGTGATCGTTGGGATGCACCGGCGCCTTGCCCCCGCGCCCGCCGCCCAGAATTTCATTCGCCCGGCCGGCGACCACCTCGTTCACGTTCATGTTCGTCTGCGTGCCGCTGCCGGTCTGCCAGATCGCCAGCGGGAACTGCGCATCATGCGTGCCCGCCCAGACTTCGGCGGCGGCGGTCTCGATCGCGGAAGCGAGCTGCGGCGGCAGGCCGTGACGCCGGTTCACCCGCGCCGCCGCCTGCTTGATCATGCCCAGCGCGTGGACGATGGCGAGCGGCATCCGTTCCTGTGCGCCGAACGGAAAGTTTTCGAGACTGCGCTGGGTCTGGGCACCCCAGTAGACGTCGGCGGGGACGGCGATGTCACCCAGGCTGTCGGCTTCGATGCGGTATTCGGCCATCACGCTCGTTCCTTGGACAGTATGCCAACGCGAAACGCGTTCGCAACGGGGCCTGTTCCACCAGGATACCGGGCCACGGCGACAGGGCAATGGTCAGTGCAGCGGCTCTTGCGCCTCGACCACGCGGCACTTTCCTGGCCGGCCCAGATGCGCCGCGAGCGCCTTGAAATCGCGTTCCACGCCTTCGTTCACGAGCACGTCAAACGGCTTGCGCACCACCAGCGTGACGGCCGCCTCGGTTACCAGCAAGGCGGAGTTGGCGAGCGAGGGCATGGCGGCGCATGACAGGCGGCGGCACAGCCGCGCCGCCAGGCCCCAGGCCTGCGCCTCGTGAAGATCTTCGGCCGAAGCGAACTGGCGCCACAGCGTGGGTACATCGACCCGCCCGGCATTGGCCATCAGGCTGGCCGCGAGCATCGCCCGCTCGCGATTGGAAATGCCGATCCAGCGCTTGCGCATCGCCCACACCACCGACAGGTCCGACCGCAAGTTGGGCTCCACGCTGGCCGCTGCCAACGCGAGCATGGCCGCGGCCAGGCGCAGACGTTCCGCGTCCGCCGAGGCGCCACCGATGGCAGCCGGCGCGGTCCATCCGGCCATCCTTTCAGCGACGTCGGGCGCGCCCCCGCGGTGTCCGACGAACGCGGTCACACCGGCCAGTAACGGATCCTGCCGGCGTACGGCCGGGGCGAGCGAACTGTAGAGCAACCCTTCGCGCAGGCCCCACGATGAAAACACCAGCTCGGCGGGCTTGAGTGTGCGGATCACCGCCAGCAGCAGCGCCGCGGCATCGGGCAGCGCGGCGAGACGCGCGGCCCCAAGCCGGGGGATAGGCAGCAAGGTACTGGCGTTCTTGCGCGCCAATGCGCCGGCTACGCGCGCGGCGGCGTTGGCGGGAATGACAAAACCATGCGGATCGTCCGACGGCCATTCGCCTTCCTGCATGGCATAGCGCGCAAACGAGCGGAACGAGCCGCCGACGAGGTAAAGCGTCGGGCTGTGCGCCGCCGCCCAGTCCTGCGCTTCGAGCACGCGCCCGACGTGCCGCATGAACACGGCGTCGCCGGCGGCGCGCAGCGGCGGCAAGCGCAAGGTGCCGAGCGGCAGGCTGACCCCGTGGCGGCTGGTCCCGGCGTCGATATGGACCAGTTCGAGACTGCCCCCACCAAGATCGGCGACGACGCCGCTTGCCCCCGGAAAGGCACCAACCACCCCCATCGCGCTGGCGGCAGCTTCCTCCTCGCCCGACAACAGCCGGGGCACAAGGCCGATCTCCTCCACCCGGCCGAGAAACGCACCGCCATCGGCGGCATCGCGGATCGCCGCGGTCGCCACCACATCGACCCGGGTGATGCCCTTGAGATCGAGCAGCATGCGGTAGCGGCGCAGTGCCGAGAGCGCGGCCCGGACCGGCTTTTCCGCCAGCCGTCCGGATTCGGCGACCCCGCGGCCCAGCCGGGCACTTACTTTTTCATTGTGCAGGACCACCGGCGCGCGGGGAGGCCCCCCGTAGATGACAAGGCGGACCGTGTTGGAGCCGATATCGATGATCGCGCGTGCGGGCGCGAGATCGGACGGTTCGGGATCGGGATAGTGGGTCACCGGGCCTTAGAGCCCCCCGCCCCGGCGCAGCGCGAGCTTGGGCACCTTGCGCCCGCTTTCCAGCGCCGCGCCGCGCCCGGACAGCGACGGGTTGGTCATGAAATACTTGTGGCAGTTGAACGGTTTGGGCCCCGGATCGAGCCGGCGATAGCTGCCGTCGGCGGCAAGCACCCAGCTTTGCTCGGTGTCCAGCAGGTTGGCCACCATGACCTGATCGAGCACCTGATCGTGGACGGTCGGGTTGCGGATCGGGACCAGTGCCTCGACCCGGCGGTCAAGATTTCGGCTCATCCCGTCGGCCGAGGAGATATAGACCCGCGCGCGCGGGTGGGGCAGGCGTGCGCCGTTGCCAAACGCCCAGAT
Organism: Pseudomonadota bacterium; assembly: GCA_040387665.1. Lineage (GTDB taxonomy): Bacteria > Pseudomonadota > Alphaproteobacteria > Sphingomonadales > Sphingomonadaceae > Novosphingobium. Next base: position 57,243 of record JAZKDH010000013.1, read on the forward strand.
GCGGCTGTGTTCGAGGAACCGGCCGACGATCGACTTGACGACGATCCGTTCGGACAGGTCCTTTACCCCCGGGCGCAGGCAGCAGATTCCGCGCACCACCAGGCGGATTTCCACCCCGGCCAGACCGGCATCGTAGAGCCGGCGGATCAGCGCCTCGTCGGTCAGCGCGTTGAGCTTGGCCCAGATCGTCGCGGGCTTGCCGGCACGGGCGCATGCGATTTCGCGGTCGATATTGTCGTAAAGCGTGCGGCGCATCGAGATCGGGGCGATCGACAGGAGTTCGGTCGCCTTGGGTTCAATATAACCGGTGATGAAGTTGAACAGCTGCCCGGCATCGCGGCCCGCCTTGGGATCGGCGGTGAAGAAGCTGAGATCGGTGTAGTTGCGCGCCGTGACGGGGTGGTAGTTGCCGGTGCCAAAGTGGCAATAGGTGCGATAGCCGTCGCCCTCGCGCCGCACCACCATCGAAACTTTGGCATGGGTCTTCCAATCGACGAAGCCGTAGATCACCTGGACCCCGGCGCGTTCAAGCTGCGAGGCCCACAGCAGGTTCTGCTCCTCATCAAAGCGGGCTTTCAGTTCGACTACGGCGGTGACCGACTTGCCGGCCTCCGCGGCAGTTATTAACGCGGCAATCACCGCCGATTGCTTGCCGGCGCGGTACAGCGTCTGCTTGATCGCCACGACATCCGGATCCTGCGCGGCCTGGCGCAGGAAGTCGATCACCACCTCGAAACTTTCGTAGGGGTGATGGACGACGAGGTCCTTTTCGCGGATCGCCGCGAAACAATCGCCGTCATGTTCCAGGATTCGTTCCGGAAAACGCGGGCTGTACGGTTCGAACTTCAGGTCTGGGCGTTCTTCTCCGACGATTGCGGCAAGCCCGTTGAAATCAAGCTGGCCGCCCATCTTGAGCACCAGCGCGCTATCGAGCCGCAACTGCTCGCGCAGCAGTTGTTCGGACCCCGGATCGAAATTGTCTTCGAGCTGCAGCTGAATCACCCGGCCGCGGCGGCGGCGCTGGATCGCGGTGCGGAAATACCGGACAAGGTCCTCGGCATCCTCCTCGATCTCGATATCGCTGTCGCGCAGGACCCGGAACGCGCCGTTGCCGTGCACCCGAAACCCCGGAAACAGCAGCGACGCGTGGCGCCGGATCACGTCAATGATCGAGATCCAGATGACTTCTCCGCCGCCGACCGAAGGCGGCAGGCGGACGAACCGGGGCAGTGCCGTGGGGATGAGCACCATTTCGGCAATCGGCGCGCCGTCCGCCACGCGGGTCAACGCGAACATGATGCCCACGCCCTGGTTGGCAATGAACGGAAACGGATGTGCTGGATCGATCGCCTGGGGCGTGATCACCGGCATCACGTGTTCGGTAAAGTAGTGCTGCAGCCATTCGGTTTCAGCTCTGCCGAACACCTGATTGCCGGCAGTTTCGCTGACGATCCGCACGCCCGCCGCGGCGAGCAGCCGGGTCAGCAGGGCCAGGCTTTCCTGCTGTTCCGCGACGAGTTCCACCACTCCTTGGCGGATTGCCGCCAACTGCTGCAGTGGGGTGCGCCCGTCGATCGACACCTCATCGATCTGGCGCTGTGCCTGGCCGGTCAGGCCGGCAACGCGGACCATCACGAATTCGTCGAGATTGCTGCCCGAGATCGACAGGAACCGCAGCCGTTCCAGCAGCGGATAGTTCGGATTGCGCGCTTCGGCCAGAACACGCCGGTTGAACGCGAGCCAGCTGAGTTCGCGGTTGAAGAACGATGCCCCGATTGCTGGATCTGCCGCTGCAACTGCGTTTACCGACACAGCAACCGAATTTACGTTATCGCTGTCGCCGGCCGCGCTCCGTGACAGCCCGTGGTCGCTCATACTGGTCCTTTTCAAATCGATGCGCTGCCCGCGCATGGGTAACTCTTGTTGCATTTGCATGAAACCGATGGAAGGCGGCGGTACGATTAATCGGCGCCGCTGGTCCAGCGCGAACCACGCGTGGACGGAGAAGCCAGGCGATGGCCAACGCACTAGCCAGCAGCGCCGCGGTTGCATAGTTTCGCGACGTCAGGCCGAGTCGCGCACAGCGCACCGGTCCAAGAATGAAGGTTCAGGGAAACGCACGATGCACAAATCGACCAAGCGGTGGCTGAAGGCCGCGGTTGTCACGTTCGGCGTGGTCGACTGCGTGGGCATATATATTGCGCACGATCGGCTTTCCCGGCCGGTGGAACTGGATGCCGGGAGCGACCTGGCATATGCCGTCGCTGCACCAACGGACGCGTTTGCGCCGGATCAGCAGCGGGCCGCCGCTGCCGCGCCGCCGGCCGTTGCAAGCGCAGGCGTGAATGTGGCGCCAGCTGAAGCGGCCGCGCCGACCGCCCGGGAGTTCACGCCGCGCGAGCCGGCAATGGCGACAGTCCAGGATGGGCCGATCCCGACCGCGCGAGCGCTTGCGCTGCTCCGCGCCAATCCAACGGCTGATCGCGACGGGCAGGCATCATCCGCCGCCGGGCCGACCCAGCTTGCCGGACTGGTCGCGCAGCCTGCGTATGCTCCGCTGTTTGCCGATGCGTTCGGCAGCGGATTTGCCAGCGTTCCGCTCGATGCGCCGATCGCCGTGCCCCTGGCCGAGGCGCCCGGCGATGATGCGCTGGCCCAGGCCAACGGCGCGGGCGCCGTGGAACTGGCGCAGAACGGCGGCACTGCAGGGGCGGACAGCGGCGGCGCGGCAGAGAGCGCCGACAGCATGCCCGAAGCCGGCCCGGGCGCGATCCTGCCTGACAGCGACGTGCTCTGAACCCCAGCCCGGGCGCGAGTAACGGCAAGCCCGGCTTGCGGCCAGCGGCGTGATCGCGCATGGGCGCGGCATCAAGGGGCGGCGATGCAACAGGAATTCGTGCTTACACTGTCATGCAGCGATCGGCCGGGGCTGGTCGCCGCGGTGACCGGCCGGCTGGCCGAAATCGGCGGCAACATCCGCGAGGCGCAGCAGTTCAACGCGATTGACAGCGGGCGCTTCTTCATGCGCGTCGGGTTCGACTGTCCGGGCCTGACCGCACCCGACATCGCGGCGCGCTTTGCCGACGTGACCGAGCGGCTCGGCATGGACTGGCAGGTGCGCGCAACCAGCGAGCGGCGCAAGGTGCTGTTGCTGGTCAGCAAGTTCGACCATTGCCTGGGCGACCTGCTGTACCGCCACCGGATCGGGGAACTGCCGATGGACGTGGTCGGCGTCGTATCGAACCACCCGCGCGCGGCGCTGAACGGATCGCTGACGGACGACATCCCGTTCCACCATCTGCCGATCACAAGCGGAACCAAGCCGCAGCAGGAAGCCCGGATCAAGGAGCTGGTGGCGCAGACCGGGGCGGAACTGGTGGTGCTGGCACGATACATGCAGATCCTATCGGACGATCTGGCGGAGTTCCTGTCGGGCCGCTGCATCAACATCCACCATTCGTTCCTGCCGGGGTTCAAAGGGGCCAAGCCCTATCATCAGGCCCACGCCCGCGGGGTCAAGATGATCGGCGCCACCGCGCACTACGTTACCGCCGACCTAGACGAAGGGCCGATCATCCATCAGGACGTGGAGGCGATCAGCCACGCGGACAGCCCGGATGACCTGGTCCGCACCGGGCGCGACATCGAGCGGCGGGTGCTGGCCACCGCAGTGCTGCTGCACCTGGAGGACCGAGTATTTATGGACGGACACAAGACCGTCGTGTTCAAACGCTGAGCGGGGGCGCGAAGGCTCAGGCGAATTCCTCGGTTTCGATCGAGCGCTGCATCGACTCAGGATAGCGCGGACCGGCAACCGTGTGCTGGTTGATCAGCGCATCGACTTCGGCAACGAGCGCCGCGCCGGGCAGCCAACCGGCGCGCGCGATGTTTTCCGCAAGATGCGCTTCGGATGTGGTGCCCGGTATCACATGGACATGATCGCCGCGCGCGAGCACCCAGCCCAGCGACAGCTGCGCGGCCGAGACCCCCTCGCGCGCGGCGATCTCTGCGAACCTGTCGATCAGCGCGAGGTTCGCGGGCCAGTGGTCTGCATCGAACCGCGGCATCGACCGGCGCATGTCGTCATCGGGCAGCGCGGCGGGATCGCGCAGCGTGCCGCACAAAGCACCGCGCCCGAGCGGCGAGAACGCCACGAGCGCCACGCCCAGTTCGCGCGTCGCTTCGAGCACCGAGATCTCGACATTGCGGCTCCAGGCTGAATATTCCATCTGCATGGCAGCGATCGGATGGACCGCGTGGGCGCGGCGCAGCGTTGCGGCGCTCATCTCCGACAGGCCGATGCCCCCGATCTTGCCGGCGGCGACCGCATCGACGAGCGCGCCGACGCTGTCTTCGATCGGCACGGCAAAGTCGCGCCGGTGCATGTAGTACAGGTCGATGTGGTCGGTCTGGAGCGTGCGCAGGCTGGTTTCGAGTTGGGCCAGGATCGTTTCGGGGCGGCAGTCGGTCCGCCGCTTGTCCCCGTCGGCCACGATCCCGCATTTGGAAGCCAGGAAAAATTCACGCCGGCGGCCCTTCAGTGTCTCGCCAATCAGCGTTTCGTTGGCACCGCCGCCGTAGAGGCGGGCGGTATCGAGGTGGTCATAGCCAAGGTCCAGCGCCCGGTGGAGCAGCCGCGCACCCACCGCCGGCGGCGGGGGGACGCCGTAGCCGTGACTGAGGTTCATGCAGCCAAGCCCGATGGGGGTAAGCTGACGGGCGGCGAGGGTGCGCTTCATCGATATATTCCTGCACGGGCGATCGCGCAGAGGTTGCCGCCCGCTGCGCCGGTGTCAACTGCCGCTTAGGAGTTGACGGATGGCCCGTGCCGCCCGAACAAGGGGTGACAGAATTGGGGAGAGTCATGGCTTCACTGGCTTATCATGCGCCGGCATCGCTGCGCGAAGCGGCACAGTTGCTGGAAGCCGATCCCACGGCGCGGGTGCTGGCGGGCGGGACTGACCTGATCGTCCAGATGCGTGCCGGGCGAACCGCACCCGGGGCGGTGATAGACCTCAAGCGCATCGCCGGCATCTCCGGCGTGCGCGACCTGCCTGGTGGCGGATTTGCGATCGGCGCGGCGACCGCGTGCACCGCGTTGCAGGATCATCCCGCGCTGGTGGCCAGCTGGCCCGGCGTGGTCGAGGCGGCGAACCTGATCGGATCGGTGCAGGTGCGCAACCGCGCGACGATCGCCGGCAACCTGTGCAACGCCTCTCCGGCCGCGGACAGCGTGCCGGCGTTGATCGCCGCCGGTGCGACGGCGCTGGTGGTCGGCCCGGGCGGGGTGCGTGAGGTACCGGTCGAGGCGATTCCCGCCGGCCCGGGACGCACGACACTGGCACCGGGCGAAGTCGTGGCGGAAATCCGCTTGCCCGCACGGCCAGTAGGCGGCGGCGATGCATATCTGCGGCTGATCCCGCGCACCGAAATGGATATTGCGATCGTAGGGGCCGGTGCGGCACTGGTGCTTGGCGCCGACGGCACCTGCACCGCCGCACGCGTGGCGCTGGGCGCGGTGGCGGCTACCTCGCTGCGGCTGGACGCGGCAGCGGCGGCGCTGGTCGGCACCCGGCTTGACGAAGCCGCGCTGGCGGCGATGGCGGCAGCGGCCTGCGCCGCGGCCCGGCCGATTGACGACAAACGTGGCAGTGCCGTTTATCGCACGGCGATGGCAGGCGTACTGGCGAGACGGGCGGTGCTGATCGCGGCCGCTCGCGCAGGAGGAAAAGCATGAGCAAGCTGCATGTAACGACGACGGTCAACGGCGATCCGGCGGAATTCCTGTGCGATCCCGGCGCGACGCTACTGGACGCGCTGCGCGGCAACCTGGGCCTTACCGGAACCAAGGAAGGCTGCGGATCTGGCGATTGCGGGGCCTGCACGGTCGTGCTCGATGGCGAGATGGTGTGTGCATGCCTGGTGCTGGCGGCCGAAGCCGAAGGACGTAGTGTCCGCACGATCGAAGGCGTGGCCGAGGGCAGCGAATTGCACCCGATCCAGCGCCAGTTCCTGGAACACGCCGGCCTGCAGTGCGGTTTCTGCACCCCCGGCTTCATCGTGGCCGCCAAGGCACTGCTCGAGCGCAACCCCGACCCGAGCGAGACCGAAGTGCGGTACTGGCTGGCGGGGAACCTGTGCCGCTGCACCGGTTATGACAAGATCGTGCGCGCGGTCATGGCGGCGGCTGCAGAACTGCGGCAGGACACCGCCGCGCTGAAGGGAGTGCCGGCATGAACGCGCCTGGTCGCCAAGACACCTTCCGGTCGGATTTCCGCGTGGTCGGGACCAGCCCCGTGCGCCCCGACGGGATCGACAAGGTAACCGGCAAGGCGCTGTACGGGCCGGACTTTGTAGCGCCCGGGATGCTCGCCGGGGCGATCCTGCGCAGCCCGCACCCCCATGCCCGGATTCGCGCCATCGACACCCGCGCCGCCGAAGCGCTGGCCGGGGTGAAGGCGGTGGTGACCGGGCGCGATTTTCCGCAGGCATCGGCCGACGAGATCGCGATCGGCGAGGCGGAAGGCAACGCCGCCGACCTTGCCCACAACTGCATGGCACAAGGCAAGGTGCTGTATGAAGGCCACGCCGTGGCGGCGGTGGCGGCCACGACCCGCGAGATTGCCGAGGCAGCGCTGCGGCTGATCGTGGTGGATTATGAATTGCTGCCGCATGTAACCGGGCTTGAGGAAGCGCTGCTGCCGGGCGCGCCGGTGCTGCACGAAGGCCTGCTCACGAAGGGGTGCAAGCCGGCCGAGGCGAAACCGAACGCAGCCGCGCGCCAGGCCCTGAACCGCGGCGATCCGGCCGCCGCACTTGCCGGGGCGGCAAAGGTGGTAAGCCGGCGCTTTGTTACGGCGCCGGTGCATCAAGGCTATATCGAGCCGCATGCCTGCGTGGCACTGTGGAACACCGATGGCCAGGCGCAGATCTGGGCATCAAGCCAGGGCCACTTCATGATCCGCGAACTGACCGCGGCGATCCTGCAGATTCCCCAGGCCAATATCCGCGTGACGCCGCTGGAGATCGGCGGCGGCTTTGGCGGCAAGACCAAGGTCTATCTGGAACCGGTGGCGATGCTGCTGTCGCGCAAGGCTGGCCGTCCGGTGCGCCTGACGATGAGCCGGGGCGAGGTGTTCCGCGCGACCGGCCCGGCGCCGGGATCGATCATCGACATCAGGCTGGGGGCGCAGGCCGACGGCACGCTGGCCGGGGTGGAGATGGAGTTCTGGTATAACTGCGGCGCATTCCCGGGCGGCGATGCGCTGTATGGCGTGACGATGGCGGTCGGACATTACCGGCTGGCCGATGCGGACATCACGGGCTGGGACGTGCTCAGCAACATGCCTTCGACCGCCGCCTACCGCGCGCCGGGGGCGCCGCAGACGACGTTCGCGGTGGAAAGCTGCATCGACGAACTTGCGCAGCAACTCGGGCTCGATCCGCTGGAGATGCGGCTGAAGAATGCGGTCCGCCAGGGCGATCCCGGCCTGTTCGGCCTGCCCCACGGCAATGTCGGTTACATCGAATGCCTGGAAGCGGCCAAGGCCCACCCGCACTGGACCGCCCCGCTGAAGCCCGGAGAAGGACGAGGGATCGCGGGCGGGCTGTGGATGAACTACGGCGGGCCTTCGACCGCGCAGGTGAGCGTCGCCGACGATGGCTCGGTGCTGGTGACCGAAGGCAGCCCCGACATCGGCGGCAGCCGCGCCAGCATGGCGATCATGGCAGCCGAAACCCTGGGCCTGCCGTACGACAAGGTCCGCGTCACGATCGCCGACACCTCGTCCATCGGCTATTCGATGGTCACGGGCGGAAGCCGCACCACTTTCGCCACCGGCCGGGCTGTCATCGCCGCCGCTGAAGGGGCGCTGGCCGAGCTGGTCAAGCGCGCGGCGCTGATCTGGGGGGTCGAGGCGGACGAAGTGGCCTGGCAGGATGGCATGGCCCGGTGTTCGACCGGCGACCATGCGGGCGAAACGCTGACGCTGGCGGCGATTGCGGCGCAGGCGGGGGTGACCGGCGGGCCGATCTCGGCCGAGGCATCGCTCAACGCGCAAGGCTGGCTGCCGGGTTTTGCCGTGCATATCTGCGACACCGCCGTCGATACCGAAACCGGACATGTGGCCATTACGCGCTATACCGCGGTGCAGGATGTTGGCCGGGCGATCCACCGCGACTACGTCGAAGGCCAGCTGCAGGGCGGTGCGACGCAAGGAATCGGCTGGGCGCTGAACGAGGCGTACCTGTGGAACGCCGCCGGGTTGATGGATAACGCCGGATTCCTCGATTACCGCGTCCCGGTGGCGTCGGACCTGCCGATGATCGATACGGTGCTGGTGGAAGTTCCCAACCCCCACCATCCCTATGGGGTGAAGGGGGTGGGCGAAGCCCCGATCGTGCCGCCGCTGGCAGCGGTTGCGAACTCCGTCAGCCGGGCCACCGGCGTGCGCATGCAGCAGTTGCCGCTGGCGCCGGACCGCGTCTTTGCCGCGGTGAATGCCGCCCGCGGCTGACCGCATGGCGCAGGTGATCCTGCCCCTCGATGCCGCACGGACCTGGTTCGGCGGACGCGAGGCGGTCTCGGCCGGGGGCGACACGGTGTTCGCCGTGGTGCGCGCGCTGAACGCCGCTGCCCCCGGCTTTGCCGACGTCGCGCGGCGACGTTATGTGTTCGCGGTGGACGGCGTTCTGGCGAGCGACTGGTCAACGCCGGTCGGCCCCGATGCCGAAGTGCTGGTGGTGGCGAAGGTCGCCGGCGGCTGAACCGCTACAGGCTCAGCTTTTCGCGCAGCCATTTCCCGGCCCCGGCAATCGCCGCGTCGGCTTCGGGCGCAAGTCCGGCGAGGAAATGGAACACGTGCTGCTGGCCGGCCGACACGTCCAGCACCGCGTCCACCCCGACGGCGGTGGCCAGCCGGTGGAAGCGGCGGCTGTCATCCAGCAGCACATCGTCCCCGCCGGTCTGGATCAGGATCGGCGGCAGACCCGCAAGGTCGGCGTAGAGCGGGCTGGCCAGCGGATCATGGCGGTTACCGTCCGGGCCAAGGAACACCTCGACGAACTTCAAGGTGGCCTCGCGCGCGCCCAGCACGTCGACCGCATCATTCGTGATATACGTCTCCCCCGTTGCTTCCAGATCGAGGTACGGGGCAAGCACCACCGCCGCGGCTGGCAGGGGAAGGCCCAGTTCGCGCGCGCGCAGCAGCGTGGTCAGCGCCAGCGCGCCGCCCGCGGAATCGCCCACAAAGGCCACCGTGTGCGGGTCTGCGCCCTGTTCATGCAGCAGTCCGGCATAAGCGGCGGCACAATCGTTGACGGGCCCGGGATGGAGATTTTCCGGCGCCCGGCCATAGTTGACGATCAGCGCAGCGCAGCCTGCCGCCTTCGCGAAATGGCCATAGAGCTTGCGGTGTGAGTACATCGAACCGAGCACATAACCGCCGCCGTGGAAGCACAGCAGCGTGCGGTCCTCGGCGCGCGCCTTGGGCAGGGCCCACAATGCAGGGATGCCGCCGACTTGATCCTCGATGTAATCGACCCCGCCGGGTTCGGCGGTCACGTCGCCCCAGTGCTCGAACAGGTTGCGGATCTTGTCGAGCGGCAGGTTTGGATCGGCCGCGGTGCAGGCCAGCCAGCCGGCGTAAAGTTCCTTCAGCACGTCGGGCGAATTGAAGTCCATGCGTGTTGCTCCGCTGCTGTTACGCTTCGCTGTCTTCCAGAACGATCCGCCCGACGACTTTGCCTGCAGCCAGCAGGCCGAGCGCATCGTTCGCACTGTCCTTGGGCATGCGCGTGACCGGGACCGGCACGAACTTGCCCGATTGGGCCAGCGCGATCACCTCGCGCAGTTCCTGCCGCCGGCCGGTGATTGTGCCCATGATCACGCGCGGGCGAAAGATCAGGCTGGCGAGCGATAGCGGCATTTCGCCCCCGCCCACGCCCACCAGCACCAGCTTGCCCTGCTTGCCCAGCGTTTCGAGCGCGAGCGCGACGGTTGCGCCGACGTTGACAAAATCGAACGCCGCCTGGAGCAGCCCACCGCCCGCTTCACCGATCTGCGCCAGTGCATCGTCAGCGGCATTGTCGATCGCTGCGAAGGCCCCGGCCTCAAGCGCGGCGGCGCGCTTGTCGGCGGCCAGATCGGTGACGATCACCTTGGTGAAGCCGAGAGCCTTCAGCATCCGCACCGCGACCAGCCCGACCCCGCCGGCACCGACCACCAGCACCGCCTTGGCCGTATCGAGCGGCATCGCCTTCTGGATTGCGGAATAAACCGTCAGCCCCGAGCACGGGAACGTGGCGGCGGTCGCCGGATCGATCCCGTCGAAGGCGAACAGGTAGCTTTCATCGGGCAGGATGATGTGCGAACTGAACCCGCCGTCCTGGATCACGCCAAGCCCGCGCGGGGTGTAACACAGGTTTTCGTAATCGGAGCGGCACAGCTCGCACGTCCCGCAGCCGATCCAGGGATAGACAATGCGCTCGTCGCCAATTGCCACGCCGGTGGTGTCGGGGCCGATCGCGACCACCCGGCCGGCGATCTCGTGGCCCGGCGCACACGGCAGCTTGACCCCGCGGTCGGTGATCTTCAGCGTCTTGCCGCCGCCCAAGTCGAACGCTCCGTGGATGAAATGAAGGTCGGAATGGCACACCCCGCAATGTGTAACGCGGACCAGCACCTGGCGCCCCGTAGGCACCGGGTCCGGCGCCTCCAGGCAGACCAGCGGCTTGTCGTTTTCGACCACTGACCACTGCTTCATCGGTCTCTCCCGGAACATTTTTGTGCCCGCAGGAATGCCAGAACCCGGCCCCGCATGGCAAGGCAGGAAAACGTGGCCAGCACCCAGATGCGCCTTGCGGGTCAGGCGCTGTTCCGACAAACTGTCGGAAGGGCGAACACGCCGAACCGGAGACGATGCGGGCATGCGCAGGCTTGATAACAAGGTGGCCGTGGTGACCGGCGCCGGTCGCGGGATCGGCCGGGCCATTGCCGAGCAGTTCGGCCGCGAAGGTGCGCGCGTGGTCTGCTGCGACCTGGATCCCGGCGCCGCACAGGCCGCTGCCGATGCGTTGGTCGCGGCGGGTGGCAGCGCGGTGGCAATCGCCGCCGATGTGGCCGACCGCGCCTCGGTCGCCGGCTTGGCGCGCGACGCGCTGGCGGCATTCGAACAGATTGATATCGTGTGCAACAATGCCGGCATCCTCGATGATTTCGCGCCACTGGGCGACACGAGCGATGCGCTGTGGGACCGGGTGATCGCCGTCAACCTGACCGGGCCGTTCACCGTCAGCCGCGCGTTCCTGCCGCACATGCTCGAACGCGGTTCGGGCACGTTCGTCAACATCGCCTCAATGGCCGGGCTGATCGCGCAGGCGGGCGGCACCGCCTATACCGCATCCAAGCACGGGGTGATCGGGCTGACCCGGCAGGTTTCGGCCGATTACGGCCAGCGCGGCATCCGCGCCAACGCCATCTGCCCAGGGTCGATCGACACCGAACTGTCGCGTGAATTTCTGAAGGATGCACCCGAAGTGCAGCAGATCGTGGACAGCGTCCCCGCCGGGCGGATGGGCCGGCCGGAGGAGATCGCCGAACTGGCCACCTATCTGGCCAGCGACCTGTCCGGCTTCATCCACGGCGCGGCGATGGTGATCGACGGCGGCTGGACCATCCGCTGACCATAGCCCCGCCCGCATACGAACCTGAAATCGAGAGACGGCAATGAGCGAAGACAACCGCCTGAACGTTGACGAAGTCCGCGCGAAATACGAGGCGGAGCGCGTCCGGAGGCTGCGCCCGGCCGGCACCGACCAATACGTGTTCGCGGAAGGTCAGTTCGCCCGCTTTGCCGACGATCCCTATGCCGGCCCGGCCCCGGAGCGGGCAGCGCTGAGCGAAGGCCTTGACGTGCTTGTGATCGGCGCAGGGTTTGGCGGCATCATTGCGGGCGCAACGCTGCGGCGGCAGGGGATCGACAATATCCGCATCGTGGACGCGGCGGCGGATTTCGGCGGAACATGGTACTGGAACCGTTATCCGGGTCTGCGCTGTGACGTCGAATCCTACATCTACCTGCCCTATCTGGAAGAAACCGGCTACGTCCCCACCGAGCGTTACGTGCGCGGGCGCGAGATCCTGGCCTATTGCCAGCTGCTCGGCCACCATTTCCGGCTGTACGAGCGCGCGCTGTTCCAGACGAAGATCACCGGCATGCGCTGGGACGAGGATGCAGCCCGCTGGACCGTGACGACTTCGCGCGGGGATACTTTTCGCGCCCGCTTCGTGACCACGCAGAGCGGGATCTTCAGCCGCCCGCAGCTTCCGGGGATTCCCGGGATCGAGAGCTTCAAGGGCCATGCATTCCATTCGGCGCGGTGGGACTATGCCTATACCGGGGGCAGCACCGACGGCGGCCTGACGAACCTCGCTGACAAGCGCGTGGGGGTGATCGGAACCGGCACAACCGCGCTGCAGGTGGTGCCCGAACTCGCCAAGGACGCGCTGTCGCTCAAGCTGTTCCAGCGCACCCCGACCGCGGTCGGCGTGCGCGACAACGGCCCGACCGACCTTGACTGGTTCAAGGCGCTGCCGGCCGGATGGCAGCAGGCGCGCATCGACAGCTTTAACCGGATCGGCAACGGCGAAGACGTCGACTGCCCTGTGGATGATGGCTGGGCCCGGTTCTTCCGCCGGATGATCACGGCGGTCAACTCCCTGCCCGAGGCCGAGCGCACCCCGGCGGCAATCGGCGCTGCGCAGGAAGCGGCGGATTACGAGTACAACGCGATCGTGCGCGCCCGGGTGGACGAATACGTGCGCGATCCGGCCAAGGCGGCGCTGCTCAAGGCGTACTACCGCACGATGTGCAAGCGCCCGGGCTTCAGCGACGATTACCTGCCAGCGTGCGACCGTGACAACGTGGCGATCGTGGACGTGAGCGGCGGGATCGAGCGGATCACCCCGGGCGGAATGATCGTCGACGGAACGGAATACGCGCTCGACTGCCTGATCTTCTGCACCGGGTTCGAACTTGGCACGACCTGGGCGCACCAGGCCGGGTATGACATGATCGGACGCGGCGGGCAGAAGCTTTCAGAGAAATGGGGCCAGGGGATCAGCACCTATCACGGGCTGTTCAGCCACGGCTTTCCCAATGTATTCTTCATGGGGCTGACCCAGACCGGAGCCACCGTCAGCGTGCCGCACATGCTGCAGGAACAGGTGGATCACCTGGCATGGATCGTCCGCCGGTCGCTCGATCGCGGAAAAGCGCAGGTCGAAGCGACGCCCGCGGCCGAAGCCGCGTGGCAGGACACCATCGCAGCGGTGAACGAAGCACGCCGTCCGTTTCAGGAAAGCTGTACGCCCGGCTATTTCAACGCCGAAGGCAAACCCGAAGACCGGCGCAGCGCGATCGGATCGGGGATGTTTTTTCCCTCGACGGCCTTCTTCCGCATGCTGGCCGACTGGCGGCAAGCGGAAGAATTTTCCGGACTGGAGCTGCGATGACCGACGACGCGTCGACCGACCTGTTGTTCCGCCCGCTGACGCTGGGCCGGACCGCCATCCCCAACCGGATCGCGATGGCACCGATGACCCGCGGCATGTCGCCCGGCGGCGTGCCCGGGCCGGACGTCGCCGCCTATTATCGGCGCCGGGCCGAAGGCGGGGTCGGCCTGATCATTACCGAGGGCACCTGGATCCCGCAGGCCAACGCTTCCAACGATCCCGGCGTGCCGAATTTCCACGGTGAGGAGGCACTGGCCGGGTGGGTCGAAGTGTTGCGCCAGGTTCACGCCGCAGGCGCCGCGATCATGCCGCAGCTGTGGCATATCGGCGCCGCCCCCAAGAGCGACGTGGCCGAAATCTATGGCGACCGGCCCGACGCGATCGGCCTGCCGATCGGCCCTTCAGGGCTGGGCGCGCCGGACCAGCCGATCGGCCGGGCGATGACCCAGGCGGACATCGACGAGGTCAGCGAGGCTTACGTCCGCGCCGCCGTCTCCGCGTTTGCGCTGGGCTTCGACGGCGTGGAACTGCACGGCGCGCATGGCTATCTGATCGACCAGTTCTTCTGGCCCGGCACCAACCACCGCGAGGATGCCTATGGCGGGGACCCGGCCCGCCGCAGCCGGTTCGCGGCTGACATCATCCGGGAGATCCGGGCCGCGACCGCGCCCGACTTTCCGATCCTGCTGCGGTTCTCACAGTGGAAGATCCAGGATTACAGCGCGAAGGTGTGGCACACGCCGGGCGAGCTGGAAACATTCCTGGCGCCGTTGGTGGACGCCGGGATCGACATGTTCCACTGTTCGCAGCGTCGGTTCTGGACGCCCGAATTCGACGGCAGCGACCTTAACCTGGCCGGCTGGACCAAGCAGCTGACCGGCAAGCCGACGATCACGGTCGGCTCGGTCAGCCTCGACCTCGACATGACGGTCAGCGTGTATGAGAACCGGCCGACGTCGATTACCGGGATCGACGAGCTGTACGGCCGGATGGCGCGCGGCGAGTTCGACATGGTAGCGGTCGGTCGGGCGCTGCTCGCCGACGCGGGCTGGCCGGACAAAGTCCGCCGCGGGGCGATGGCCGAGCTGCGGCCCTATGACAATACCATGCTGGCCGGGCTGGATTAATCCTCAAGCTGACTTCAGGTTGAGGTGTATTCGACCGGACGGATGATGTTCGAAGCCGTCTGGCGCAAACAGTGCCAGTAGCACTGGTTGAACACGTAACCGTCGGCCTGAAGCTTTAAGTCCGATACCCGTCATCCTGCCGGTCCCGGAATTTTGCGGACCGGCAGAATGGGGGTATTCTGCGGTTGCAAATCGGCGGTTTTTCGCGGAAATCGTTCGGCACGGCGATCACGGCAGGAGCCACGGATGAAGTTCACCAATAACCCCATGAAGTTCGGCATTTTTATGGGTCCGTACCACAAGCCCGACCTCAATCCGAAAGTTTCGATACGGCAGGATCTGCAGACGATCGTCCACCTGGACGAGCTTGGCTATGACGAGGCTTGGATCGGCGAGCACCATTCGGGCGGGGTCGAGACCATTTCCAGCCCGGAACTGATGATCGCAGCTGCAGCCGAGCTGACCAAGCACATCAAGCTCGGCACCGGCGCGATCACCTTGCCTTATCATAATCCGCTGATGGTGGCCGACCGGATCGTCCAGCTCGATTATATGACGAACGGCCGCATGATGTTCGGCGTCGCCCCGGGCCAGCTGGTCAAGGACGCGACGATGATCGGTCTGAACCCGCTCGATAACCGCCGCCGGATGCAGGAATCGCTCGACGCGATCATCCCCCTGTTCAAGGGTGAGACGGTCACCATGAAGACCGACTGGTTCGAGCTGAAGGACGCGTGCCTGCAGCTCCTCCCGTGCAGCGATTTCGAGATGGCGACCGTCAGCGTGATTTCGCCTTCGGGACCGATCATCGCCGGCAAGTACGGGATGGGGATGCTGTCGCTGGCGGCGACCGATCCGGTCGGGGTGGAACTGCTGCTCGATCACTGGGACACCGCGCAGAAGGAAGCCGCCAAGTACGGCCATACCGTCGACCGCAGCCAGTGGCGCCTGATGGGGCCAATGCACATTGCCGAAACATTCGAGAAGGCGCTGGACGAGGTCCGCTATGGTCTGTCGGTGCTGCATGACTACTTGGCGCACATCAATCCGGGCCCGCCGATCGACTGGTTCGACCTGGAAAACACCGTCAACACCCTGAACGAGAACGGCTATGCGGTGATCGGCACGCCCGAGATGGCGCGCGCGCAGATCGACCGGCTGATCGAGAAGACCGGCGGGTTCGGCACCTATCTGCTGATGGGGATCGACTGGGCCGCCTTCCCTGCCCGCTGCAACAGCCAGCGCCTGTTCGCCGAGGAAGTGATTCCTTGGTATAATGGCACCCGCGCGCCGCTGCGCCGCAGCTTTAATGCGGTGATGGCAACCGGATACGAAGGCGCGCAGATCACTGCCGCCGCGCAGCAGCAAGTGGCGGACGCATACCAGAAAGCGAAACGATGAACCGGTGAGGCCGCCGGGTCGGAGCATGATGACGTTACATTGACTCACCGCCGTTCGTGCTGAGGAGGGGCCGAAATCGCAGATTGAGGGCCTGTCTCGAAGCACCCGCGCAGGTCCTTCGAGACGCCTTTCAGCTTGCAGCTTCAAGGCTCCTCAGGACGAACGGATTGCTACTCACCACCACGCGGGACACGACATGGACATGAGCGAGGCCCCCTACAAGATCACCCCTGTCTGGGATCAGGACACGCTGCCCGAGGCGATCCGCAACGAGCATAGCACCAAGGCCGGCACCTGGGGGGTGCTGCGGGTACTGGAGGGTGAGGTTCGGCTGGTGTTCCGCGACCCGCCCTCGACCGTGCTGGTGACGCCCGACTCCCCCGGCCTGATCGCTCCGCAGGCTGTGCACCACGTCGAGCTTGACGGGCCGATGCGGATGCAGGTGGAGTTTCACCACGCGCGCCCGGACCTGACCTGAAACGGCAGGCCCGGCGCGCGGGCCGGTCAAAGTACCTCGAACAGGCCGGCGGCGCCCATGCCGCCGCCGACGCACATCGTCACCACGACATGGCGCACGCCGCGGCGCTTGCCTTCGATCAGCGCGTGGCCGACCATGCGCGCACCGGACATGCCATACGGGTGGCCGATCGAGATCGCGCCGCCGTTGACGTTGAGCCGGTCGTCCGGAATGCCCAGCACGTCCTGGCAATAAAGTACCTGGACCGCGAAAGCCTCGTTCAGCTCCCATAGGCCGATGTCGTCCACGGTAAGCCCGTGCGCCTTGAGCAGCTTGGGCACGGCGTAGACCGGGCCGATGCCCATCTCGTCGGGCTCGGTCCCGGCGACCGCGATCCCGACATAGCGGCCGAGCGGCTGCAGCCCGCGCGCTGCCGCGAGCGAGGCTTCCATCACCACGCAGGCAGAGGCGCCGTCGGACAGCTGGCTGGCATTGCCGGCGGTGATTACCCCGTTCGGGCCCATCACCGGCTGCAGCGCCTGCAAGCCTTCCAGCTTGGTGTCCGCCCGGTTGCCCTCGTCCTTGGTCAGGGTGACATCCTTGATCGAAACCTCGCCGGTTTCCTTGTTGGTGACGCTCATCTTCGCATCGACGCTGATGATCTCGGCATCGAAGCGGCCCGCGGCCTGCGCGGCCGCGGTGCGCTGCTGGGATTGCAGGGCATAGGTATCCTGCCGGTCGCGGGCGATGCCATAGCGGCTGGCGACGGTTTCGGCGGTCTGCAGCATCGGCATGTAGGCGGACGGGACCATCGCCACCAGCTCCGGATCGGGATCGACCCGCAGCGCCTTGGTCTGGACCAGCGAAACCGATTCCACGCCTCCCGCGACGCAGACGTCCATCTTGTCGACGATCACCTGCTTGGCCGCGATCGCGATCGCCATCAGGCCGGATGCGCACTGGCGGTCGATCGACTGCGCCGGCACCGTCACCGGCAGGCCGGCGCGCAGCGCGGCGTTGCGGGCGATGGTGTACTGCGAGCCCTGCTGCAGCGCCGCGCCCATGATCACGTCCTCGATTTCGGCCGGGTCGATGCCGGCCCGTTGAACCGCCGCGCGGATCGCGTGCGACGCCAGCGTGGGCGCCGGCATGGCGTTGAACGCGCCGCGATAGGCGCGGCCGATCGGGGTGCGGGCGGTGGAAACGATAACGGCATCACGCATGGGATCAGGCCTTTTGCAGGAGGCAGCGGCTACCGCTGCCCGAAGTGGAAGTACGGGGTCGGATCAGCTGTCAAGGATGGCGACGGCGCGGGTCCACCCGGCCGAGGCCCCGCGGATCTTCATCGGGAAGCACGATACGGTGAAGCCGGTAGGCGGCAAGGCTTCGAGGTTGTGGAGCTTTTCCAGGTGGCAATAGCCGATGTCGCGTCCGGCCTTGTGGCCTTCCCAGATCAGGGCAGCGTTACCGGTTTCCTCATAGCGGTCGCGGGTGTGGACGAACGGCGCGTCCCAGCTCCACCCGTCGGTTCCGGTCAGCCGGACGCCGCGTTCGAGCAGGTACATCGTGGCCTCGTAGCCCATCCCGCACCCGGCCGAGACGTAATCGTCCTGCCCGTAGCGCTTCCCGGCGGAGGTGTTCACCACCACGATTTCAAGCGGCGACAGCGTATGGCCGATCCGCGCCAGTTCGGCCTCCACGTCCGCTGCGGTGACGATGTAGCCGTCCCCGAAATGGCGGAAGTCGAGCTTGACCCCCGGCTGCAGGCACCAGTCCAGCGGCACCTCGTCGATCGTGATCGCGCGCTGCCCGCCGTCCATGGTAGATGCGTAATGGTACGGTGCATCAAGGTGGGTGCCGTTGTGGGTGATCAGCTCGACCCGCTCGATCGCCCAGGCCTCGCCATCGGGCAGGTCTTCCGGCTTGAGCCCGGGAAAGAACTGCAAGAGTTCGGGCACCGAGGTCTTGTGGTCGATGTACTGGATCTTCGGGCGATAGGGCGCCGGGTCCGACAGCACGTCGTTTTCGAGATAAATTGACAGATCAATGATGGTTCGCGCCATGTGTCAGAACTCCACCCGGTCGCCGCCCTTGAGCCCCAGCATGTCGCGTGCCTCGGCCGGGGTGGCGGGTTCGTGCCCCATTTCGCGCAGGATGCGCACGATCTTCTCGACCTGCTGGGCGTTCGAGGTCGCCAGCACGCCGCGTTCGATGAACAGGCTGTCCTCCAGCCCGACGCGGACATGGCCGCCGAGCAGTGCGGCCTGGGTCAGGAACGGCATCTGGTGGCGGCCCGCAGCCAGCACCGACCACTGGAAGGTGCCCCGCCCGAACAGCCGCTCGGCCGTCGCCTTCATGAACAGCAGGTTCTCCAGATCGGGCCCGACCCCGCCAAGGATGCCGAAGATCATCTGGATGAAGAACGGCGGCTTCACCAGCCCGCGGTCAACGAAATGGGCAAGGTTGTAGAGGTGGCTGAGGTCATAGCATTCGTGCTCGAACCGGGTGCCGGCCTCGGCCAGGCTGCGCATGATGTACTCGATGTCGCGGAAGGTGTTGCGGAAGATGTAGTCGTCCGAATTGACCACATAGTCCTTTTCCCAGGCGTGCTTCCACGTCTCGATCCGCGCCGCGGCGGGAAAGAACGCGAAGTTCATGCTGCCCATGTTGAGCGAGCACATCTCGGGCTTGAACGCCACCGCCGCCTTCAGCCGTTCCTGCACCGGCATCGTCGCCGAACCGCCGGTGGTGATGTTGACCACGGCATCGGTCCGCTGGCGGATGACCGAGAGGAATTGGCCGTACACCGCCGGATCGCCGGTCGGCTGGCCGGTCGCGGGATCGCGGGCGTGCAGGTGCAGGATCGCCGCCCCGGCCTCGACCGCGGCGATCGACTGGTCGGCGATTTCCTGCGGGGTGACCGGCAATGCGTCCGACATCGTGGGCGTGTGCGCCCCGCCGGTGACCGCGCAGGTGATGATGATCTTGCTCACGTTGTCCTCGCTCTCAATCGCCTGCCGCGTTCAGAAGCGCGCGGTGAAGGCCGAGCCGGTCGGCCGACAGCTGAATGTGCGACACCGCCCCCGCATCGTCCATCGTCATCATGCCAGCCACCAGCAGCGTCACGGGGCTGCCGGCCAGCGCGGCATCGATATCATCGAACCCGCCGGCATATGTGCCGCGGCAGGCGGCATGAAACGCCGCGCGATTGCCGGCGGTGAACAGCGTGGTGACAGCCAGTTCCTCCGCGGCGACCAACGCGCCGAACGCGGGTCCGCCGGAGCAGATTTGTTCAACCTGCTCCGAGCCAAACAGCGCAGCGGGGTCCTCCAGCCAGCGGCGGGCGGCAGCCTCGGTGGCTGGGTCCGCAGCCAGCACCGGCTGGTCCCACGGCGCCTGCTGCGGCGGCAGGACCGGATCGCACCGCCCGCTCTTCAGCTGCCGCTTGCGTGCAAAATAGTCTTCCTCGGCCCAGCCGCGTCGCAACCACCCGCGCTCGATCCGGAACAGCGTGATCCCGCCCCACGCCGCGGCGCAGCCAGGATTGCGGACCGACACGCCATGCTCGGTAAAGCGCATCGCCGCCGCATTCTCGCCCAGGATGACGTCGTGGACGGTGACGCACAGGCCCGGAAACTGTTCCAGCTGCGCCAGCGTGGCGGGCAGGTATGACCCGTCGCGCCCGTCGAGCAGGAACCCGCCAATCGACAGGCAATAGGCCGGATCCATGATCCTTTCCGCCGCCGTGGCATTGTGCGCGGTGAGGAAATCCACGGCAAAGCCGCGCAACAGCCGGGCGGCAAGCGGAAGCGTGCCGGCAGTCATGCTTCACCCGCCGACCGTTGCCGGTCCAGCGCGCGCAGCTCGCCCTTCAGCAGCTTGCCCGACGCATTGCGCGGCAAGGCGGCAAGGAATACTACCGATGTGGGGCACTTGTAGTGCGCCAGCTGCTCCCGGGTGAAGGCAATCAGCTCGGCTTCGCTCGGGGCTGGATCGCCGCGCGAAACAACGTAAGCTCGCGGGCTTTCGCCCCAGCGGGGGTGGGCAGTACCGATCACCCCGACTTCGGCGACCTGCGGGTGCGCCAGCAGCACGCTCTCCAGTTCGGCCGGGTAGATGTTCTCCCCGCCCGAGACGATCATATCCTTGTAGCGGTCGTGGATGTAGACATAGCCGTCAGCGTCCTGCCATGCGGCGTCGCCAGTGCACAGCCAGCCATCGGACGTGACCGCGGCGGCGGTCTCGACCGGCTTGTGCCAGTAACCGGCCATGTTCATCGCCGAGCGGATGCGGATCTCGCCCACCTCGCCCGGCGGGACCCGCGCGCCGGTCGCGGGATCGAACAAGGTCAACTCCACCCACGGCAGCGCCTTCCCGCAAGAGCGCAGACGCTCGCGGTGCGGTCCGTCCGGATCATGGTCTTCGGGCAGCAGCGAGACCACTGTGCCGCTGGTCTCCGTCATACCATAAGCATGAACGAAGCTGCAGCCGAACGCCGCCAGCGCGCGGCGAAGGACGCTTTCGCCGATTGGCGCCGCGCCATAGATCATCCGCTGCAGGCCGCCCGGCACGCTGCCGCCGCCTTCGGCGTATTCCACCAGCCGCTGGATCACGGTGGGGACGAAGAACGCGTGGGTGACGCCGTGGCGGCCGATCAGGTCCATCACCGCTGCCGGATCGGGCTGCTGCATCAACACGGTGTGACCGCCCTGGCTGAACGCCATCAGGCCGTAGCCAATTCCGCCGATGTGGAACAACGGCATGGCGACCAGGTTGACGCTCTGCGCGGTGAACTCCCAGACTTGCGCGATGCGGCCGGTATAGCCGTGGCTTTCATGCGTCAGCACCACGCCCTTGGGCGCGCCGGTGGTGCCCGAGGTGTACAGCAGCAGCAGCGGATCGTCCGGTTCGTGCGGAACGGCCGGATCGGTGATGCTCGCGGCATCGCGCCACGCCGCATAGGCGGCGCCTAGTTCGAGCTGGCGGAGCGGCGGCGTGACCTGCGCCAGCAGCGGCACCAGGTCCGGCGCGACGAGGATCAGCGAAGGCGCGCCGTCCTTGAGGATGCCAGCGATCTCCGTGGCCGACAGTCGCCAGTTCAGCGGCATCATCACCGCGCCGATCTTGCCGCAGGCGAAAAACAGTTCGACCGTGGCCGGCGCGTTGCGGTCAAGGATCGCCACCCGGTCGCCGGCCGCGATGCCCTCTGCGCGCAACGCATTGGCGACCTGGCTGCTGCGGCGGTCAAGCTCCGCAAAGCTGAGCAGCACGTCCTCGTGCGCGAGGCACGGGGCCTCCGGAGTTTCCAAGGCGTATTTCCGCAGCAGGTCGACAAGGTGCGCGGTCATGCTCAATAGCTCTTGGGCAGGCCCAGGCTATGCTGCGCGACATAGTTCAGGATCATTTCACGGCTGACTGGCGCGGTCTTGTGCAGCCGGGCGACGAACCACAGGTCGGCGAGGCCGTATTCGAACGAGAGTCCATTGCCGCCGTGGACCTGGATCGCCTGGTCCAGCGCCTTGAGCGAGGATTCCGCTGCCAGGAACTTGGCCATGTTCGCCGTCTCGCCCGCATCTTCGCCCTGATCGTAAAGGTCCGCCGCGCGCGCAGCCAGCAGCCGCGCCGCCTGAACCCCGATATACGCTTCGGCGAGCGGATGGCTGATGCCCTGATGCGCTCCGATCGGAGTTTTCCACACGCTGCGATCCCGCGCATATTGCGCCGCCTGGTTAAGCGCGAACCGCGAGATCCCGTTGTTGATCGCCGCGGCCGAAACCCGTTCAGGGTTCAGCCCGACGAACACCTGCTTGAGCCCGGCCCCACGTTCGCCCACCAGCGCTTCGGGCGCAAGTTCGACATTGTCGAAGAACACGGAGAACTGCCGCTCGGTGGTGCGCACCGCCGCGTCGATGGGCTGGAGCGTGATGCCCGGCGTTTCGGTCGGCACGACGAACAGCGACAGCGCTGAGCGCCCTTCCGGAACGTCGATGTCGCCGTCCCGCGCCACCACCATCACCGCCTGGGATTCGTCGATCGCCGAAGTCCAGTATTTCGCACCGTTGAGCACCCAGCCCGTGTCGGTCCGATGCGCGGTGGTGGTCACCTTGTGGGTGTTGGACCCGGCGTCGGGCTCCGTGATGCCAAACGCCATCCGCAGCGTCCCGCTCGCGATGCCGGGCAGCCACTTGTTCTTCAATTCATCCGATCCGAACGCCTCGATCACGGGGGCGCAGATTGATGCGATCACCAGCGCCAGCATCGGGCAGCCCTGCGCTGCGCATTCCTCGATCACGATGTAGAGTTCGGCGAGCCCGCCGCCGCTGCCGCCGTAGGATTCGGGGATGTGGACCCCAAGGAATCCGGCTTCGCCCAGTTCCTTCCACAGCGCATCGGGCTGGGTGCCGTCCGCCACCATTTTCTGGAAATACTTGCGCCCGTACTTGCCGACCAGCTTGCCCACGCTTTCACGCAGCGCGCGATGATGCTCGGCGGTATCAACGAGCGGAGAAAAGAACATGGGTTCGGCGGACATCTGGATTCCCTCTCTAGAACAGTTTCACGCGGGCCACGCGAAGAAGCCTTGGCCCGACTTGGCGCCGAGCTTCCCGTCCTCGACCATGCGGATCAGCAGCGCGGGCGGGGCGAAGCGGTCGCCGTGCGCAGCCTGCAGCGTGCGGGCGATATCAAGCCGGACATCGAGCCCGACAATGTCGCTGAGCCGCAGCGGGCCGACCGGGTGGCGATAGGCAAGCACCGCGGCGCGATCGATATCCTCGGCGCTGGCGACCCCGCTTTCGAGCATCCGCATCGCTTCGAGCGAGGCGATCAGGTCGAGCCGGCTGGTGGCAAAGCCGGGCACGTTGCGAACGGTGAGCGATTCCTTGCCCAGCCGGGCCACGAACGCGCGGGCAAGCGCGAGCGCGAATTCCGCGGTCTGCTCGCCCCGGACCAGTTCGACCAGCTTGATCGACCAGACCGGATTGAAGAAATGCATGCCAAGGAAGGATCTCGCATCGGCAACGGCCTCGGCCAGCCGGTCGATCGACAGCGCGCTGGTGTTGCTGGCCAGCAGGCGCGGGGTCCGCGCGGCGGCACGGGTCAGCACCTCCAGCTTGAGTTCGAGCCGCTCGGGCACCGATTCCACGATCAGATCGAGTGCTTCGGGCAGATCCTCGATGGCCGCGACCCGGGTGATGCGGGCGATCAGCGCCGCGCCCGCTGCATCGTCCAGCTTGCCGCGCCCGATCGCGGAAGCAACCGCCGCCTTCACCGTCTGGTGGAGCTGTTCGACCCGGCGGTCGTCCGGCTCGACCAGCAGGACCTGATAGCCCGCCTGCGCCGCGACATAGGCAATGCCCACGCCCATCGTGCCGCCGCCCAATACCGCCATCCGACCCGTCATGCCGTTCTCATCCGTCATGCTACTGCCCGCGCCACAGCGGCGCGCGCCTTTCGGCGAACGCCGTGGCCCCTTCGAGCGCGTCGTGCGAGCCGATCACCGCTTCGGCCAGCGGGCGCTGACGGTCGAAGATCCCCTCCATCGGCCAATCAGCGGATTCGGCGATGATGCGCTTGGACATCGCCACGGACAGCGGCGCGTTGGCCGCGATCTGCCCCGCGAGCCGCAGCGCGCCATCGAGCGCACCGCCCGGGAGCGTAAGACGGTTCACCATGCCCCACTGGTGGGCAACCGGCGCGCCAAAGCGCTCGGCGGTGAGCGCATATTCCAGCGCGATCGCCGGGGGGATGCGCCGCGGCAGGCGGAGCAGCCCGCCCGAGGCAGCAACCAGCCCGCGTGCGGCTTCGGGCAGGCCGAACCACGCATCCTCGGCCGCCACGATCAGGTCGCAGGCCAGCGCCAGTTCGCACCCGCCTGCCAGCGCGAACCCTTCGACTGCGGCGATTACGGGTTTTTCCGGTGATTTCTCGCACAGCCCGCCAAAGCCGCGGCCTTCGAGTTCGGGCCGCTCGCCATCGACGAACGCCTTGAGGTCCATTCCGGAGCAAAAATTTCCCTCGCGCCCGGTAATGATACCCACGCGCAGATCGGCGCGGGCGTCCAGCAGGTCCAGCGCCTCGGCAATTGCCAGCGATACCGCACGGTTGACCGCGTTGCGCTGGCGCGGGCGGTTGATCGCGATCACCAGCACGGCGCCGTGCTCTTCAACCAGGACAAAATCGCTCATCGGCCCAGCCCGCCTGTGCCCGCAATTGCCGGATTGGCAGCGGCGGGCGCACAGATGAAGTCGGACAAGTTGGCCGTCTCGGTCATTCCCCATACCTCGACGATGCGGAACGGGTTGTTGACCACGATCCGGCCTTTCGAATTCTGGCAGTAGTTTTCGACGCCGGGGTAGGTCCAGATCATGTGCGCGTGGATCCGGTCAACCTCGGCATTATAGGCGTCATGCACGTCCTGGCGGACATCGACCGTGGCGATCCCGCGCGCAAACATCTGCTCCAGCAATGACATCACGTAATGCATCTGCCGTTCGAGCACGGTAATCAGGCTGCCGCCGTGCCCGAACTGCGTGTTGGGCCCGTACAGGCAGAAAAGGTTCGGGTAACCCGGCACCACCGTGCCGAGATAGGCCCGGGCATCGTCGCCGTTCCAGTCCTCGTGTATGTCGCGCCCGCCGATGCCCTTGATCCGCATCGGCGCCAGCAGGTTGACCACGTCGAAGCCGGTCGCCCAGATGATGACGTCGGCCTTGTGCTCGGCCCCGTCGCTGGTGATCACGCTGTCCGGCCGAACCTCGATCACCGTGCCGTTGACGTGGCAAACGTGTTCGCGGGTCAGCGCGCGGAACCAGCCGTTGTCGAGCAGCATCCGCTTTCCGAACGGAGGGTAATCCGGCAGCACTTCAGGCAGCAGTTCCTGATGATCTCCCAGCTCGGACTGGATGTATGCGGTGAGATGACGGCGATGGGCATCGTTGATGGCGTTGATCGAGCGCCCCTCCCCGGCCCATTCCGGATCTTGCTGCAGCGCATCGTACAGCTTGTCGTTGAACGCCCAGCTCAGCCGCAGCCGGTACCACAGGCGGTACATCGGGACGACCTGTAGCAGGTTCTGCAGAGGGCCAGGGATCGGCTGCTCGAACTTGGGAAAGGGTGCAACCCACTGCGGGGTACGCTGGACTATGGTGAGCGAGCCCACCTTGTCCACGATTGCGGGGGCTACCTGCATCGCGCTGGCGCCATTCCCGACCAGCACCACGTTGCGGCCCTGCAGGTCCAGCCCCGCGTCCGGATACTGCGCGGTATGCACGCTCGGCCCCTTGAACGCGGCGAGACCCGGAACATCCGGAATACGCGGCTTGTTGAACGCGCCGACGCCGCTGATCACGATATTGGCGTGCAGCGTTTCCAGCTGTCCATCTGCGCTCCGAACGTCGGCGTGCCAGGTGCCCGAGCCCTCGTCGAAACGCGCCTCGATCAGGTCGACGCCAAAGCGGATGTGCCGGCGTATATCGTATTCATCCGCGACATGCTCGAGATAGCGATGGATTTCGCGGCTGCCGGCAAAATAGCGCGACCATGGATAAGGCGCGAAGGAGAATGAATAGAGGTGGCTGGGCACGTCGCATGCCGCGCCGGGATAGCGATTATCGAACCAGACGCCGCCCAGGTTTTCGCGCCGCTCGACAATGACGTAGGGTATTTTCGCCGCTTCAAACTGAACTGCTGCGCACAGCCCCGAGATTCCGGCGCCGATGATCAAGGCGGAGAACCCCGGCGGCGGAGCGGTTGGCACCGGCTGTGCAGCGAGGCCCAGTTCATGGCGGATGATCGGAGCGTATTCGGCCGGGATTTGCTCGCCCAAAGTTACGCTCATCATTTCGAGCAACAGTTCGTCAGACGGATTGGGGATGGCCAGAGGTCGGCCATGGAACCAGGCGGTCAGCGCCTTGAGCGCGGCCGCCTTTATTTCCTGCTGCGTCGACTCGGGCAGTCCTCCATCATCGTTGTCTTCAAGCCCCCTGGTGCGGGAGGGAACGTAGTCCCCTTCGATCCAGCGGCGATCCCCGGTCATCTGGACAAGGATGCAGGCCAGCGTCGGAACGTTCGCAACGCTGACGGCGGCTTCCAGCCATTCGGTGTCTGGAACAGATGCAATGGACGATTGGGTCACAACATGTCTCGATCTGGTGTAGCGGCGCAGCAGGAGACGGCATTGCAACAGCAATGGTGTGTGCAGCCGCCCCGATGTTTTGGGGTCATTCTCGCGGGGGCAAAGCCGCAATGAGATCGGGGCTGATGTCCTTTGCCCCCTGTTCGTCGATATGGCGCTGGATCCGGTCCTGGATCGCCGCGCCGATCTGCCCGGCGAGTTCCGGCCGGTTTGCGCGGCATTCCGCTTCCGACACGAAACGGTTATCGGGCAGGTTGTCGATCTTGGGCATCACGAACCGGGCAAACATCTCGTAAGACCGCTTGGTGTTTGCCCAATCGGCCCAGTTTTGCGCGAACAGCACCAGCGTGCCGAACCCGCCCGACTGCTTCTGCAGTCGCTCGATCTGCGCCACCGCATCATCGGGCGTGCCGATCACCGCCATGCTGGAGGAGAGCAGCGCATCGATCACATCGCCGCTGCCCGGCGCGATCGGAAGCGCTGCGACGTTGCGCAGATAGTCCGCCCACCCTTCGATCCCGAACTTCACTTCCTCGCGGGCCTGCTCGCGCGTCGGCGCGATGTGCATCGGGGCCACCAGGCGCCAGTTCTTGCGGTCAACCGTCTTGCCGTTCGCCTTGGCGACCTCCTCGGCGATGTGCCAGTTGGACGACAACGCATCGAACGCGCCGCCGGACGTGGCACCGAACGACAGCATCCCTATCCCGTTGCGCCCCGCGGCGCGCGATCCGGTGGGTGACACCGTACTGGCGGAGATCATCTCGATGCAGGGCCGGGTGTACGGCGTCATGTGGATCCGGGCGTTGTCGAGCGTGAACCACTCGGTCTTGGCGGTCACCGTCTCGCCGCGCATCAGGCGAACCAGCACGTCGATTGCCTCGTCCATCATGTCGCGCTGCTTGGCGACCGGAATCCCCATCATCTTGGCGTCCGAGGCGAGCGAGCCCGGGCCCATCCCCAGCATCACCCGGCCGCGGGTCATGTGATCGAGCTGGCTATAGCGTTCCGCCGTCATCAGCGGATGGTGATAGGGCACCGACGCCACCGCCGAACCGAGCATGATCCGCTTGGTGCGTTCCGCGGCCGCTGCAATCATGATCTCCGGGCTGGCGATAAGTTCCCAGCCGGCGGAGTGGTGCTCGCCGTACCACAGTTCGTCGAACCCAAGCTGGTCGAGATGCTCGGCCAATTCGAGATCGCGCTGAAGGGCCAGCGTCGGGTTCTCGTTCATCGGGTGGTGCGGACCACAAAACGCGCCGTAGCGAAGCTTTCCTGACATCCCTATTCTCCAACTGTTTTGGGCGGCCGCCGCATGATTGCGGCCGGCCTTGATAGCTCAGGCGACCGTAGCGCCCAGGTTCACGTCCATCATCTGCGGCCGGGTCGCGGCGAATGACGGCCGTGCGTCGAGCGCGTCGACCGCCTTGGCCAGCACCGGACAACCCTCGCGCCAGTGCAGCACCGGGACATCCGGGCACAGCCCCGAAGACAGTCCGAAATCAATCCCGAGCAGCGTGGTTGCAACCGCGATATCACCCAGATCAAGCCCGAGTGCGGTATGCGGAGTGTGCCCAGTATAGAGCCGCTCCAACTCACCCAGCGCGCCGCGGACCTTGCGCGTCTGGCGATCCACCCACGGCTGGCTCGGTTCGGGACGGAGCAATTCGAAGATCAGCGCCTGGGCGATCTCCATCAGCCGCTCGCCCAGCATCCGCCGCTTGAACGCATCGAGGCGCGGGCCCAACACGGCCGGCAGCAGCGGGGGCTCGGGATAGCTCGCCTCCAGCCAATCGAGGATATGCGCCGAATCGTATACGTTTTCGCCCGCCTCGGTGATCAGGATCGGCAGCTGTTCCAGCGCGCTGTACTGCGGGGTGCAGGTCTGCTCGCCCCACGGAACATCGTACTGCACATCATAGTCCAGCCCTTTCTCGCGCAGCACAATTGCCACCTTGCGGCCGAACGGGCTGGGGCGGGCGTTGATCAGCGTAAATGGCATCTTCGTTACTCCATTCATCGCACGGACCGAGTGGCTGCCGGTCCGGCAAGGGCCGAAACCCTGTCAAACCGGCCAACCGCTATCTTCAGAACTTCAGCTTGGCCTCGGCCATGAAGGTCCGAGGTGCACCGGGAACAACGGTGTTGAACTCGAAAAGTTCACCCGTTGCGATGCCACCGACATAGTAGACGCGGTTGAAGGCGTTCTTAAGGTGCGCCGACAGCGACAATCCGGTCCGGCTGTCCTCGATTCCGGCACGGAAGTTGACCAAGGTATAGCCCTTGATGTTGGCGCCGGTGTTGTTTTCACCGGTCGAGGTGAACCAGAACATGGACTGTGAGTACACGTCCGAGCGCAGACTGGCGGTCAGCGTCTCGTTAACCGGCACGTTGATCTCTCCATAGACCGATCCAGACCACTCCGGGGTGTCCGGGTAGGTGGTGAATTCTACCGGCGCGGCGCCACCAACCGAAACGAGGTTATCGGTAAAGCGCGCGTCGGTGTAGTTCAGCGAACCGCCCAGCGTCAGCCACGGAGCAGGCCGGATCGAACCGTCCAGCTCAAACCCTGTGATCTTCGAGAACGGAACATTGACGGTGACCGCCGATGGATTCGCCCCGAGGAGCGTGTAAGCCACACGCTGACCGTTCTTGATCCAATTCTGGTATCCGGCCAGGTTGAACTGCACCGGCATGCCGCCCAAGTTTCCGCGGTACTTCACGCCGATTTCGGCGTCGGTCACCGTTTCCCGATCGTACTCGTTGCCGCCTTCGGACCCTGGACCGGGAACGGGGTTCTGGATGCCGTTGTAGCCCCCGTTCTTGTAGCTGCGGCGCGAGGCGACATAGACCAGAAGGTTGGCATTGACCTGCTGCTGGATGCCCAGCGTCCAGCTGACGTTGCCATAGGACTTGCCTTGATCGATATCAAACGTTGCGAATTGCGCCGGCGGGGCAAGGAACGCACTATCGCCCGGCAGAGTCTGGAACCTGATCTTTTCGTGCGTGTATCGCGCGCCGATCGTGATCCCCAGGCCCTCGATGCCGGTCGCCTCGCTGAGATTCAGCGTGCCTTGGCCGTAACCGGCCCACGTATCGCGGGTGGCCTTCTTGCGGTAGACGATGGTCTGGGCGAGCGGCGGGAACAGGAACAGCCGGCTGGTGGTCTCGTTCAGGTTGGTTTCGTGTGACCAGAACCCGCCGACGACGTAATCGAGGTTCCCGCCCAGCGCCTTGCCGACCACCTGCAGTTCGTTCGAAAACTGCTTGGTGTCGTCATTCTTGCCGCCGCTGCCGTTATCGTCGATCCCGTAAGGCGTGCCGTCAATGTCACCGGCGATCCCGTTGCGCAGGAACGTGTAGCCAAAGATGTTGCGGACCTTGGTATCGGGGGCAATGTCGATCGAGGTGATGTTCGACACCACGATGTTGCGCCCGCGGTACTTCGACGGACCGTCGGACTCGATCACGTAGGGCCCGCGCGCCTTCTGCGTCTCGATGTACGAGGCTAGACCGCCCGGATCGAGCTTGGGGTTGGCAGCGGCATAGGCCGCGGCGCAATTGTTCGTAACAATGTCGCAACCCGCCAAGCCGCCGGTGAAGAGATTGATTATGCCGTTGTATCCCGCCTGATCACCGAAGTTGGTTAAGGTAATCAGCGGGACCAGACCCGGGCTCTTGAGCGTGTCGATCAGGTTGACCAGGCTGTTGCCGTCGGAGTGGAGATAATCCACGACGGTTTCGTTCCGGATTGTGTCCAACAGGTTCAAGGTCACGCTACCGCGCACGCCATAGCGATCGACGTTCCCGGCGCGTTCACCGGTGAACAGGTTACGCTGATAGCCGTCGCGCTTCTCATAGAAGCCTGCGGCGCGCGCCATGACCGTATCGCCCATCAGCGGCACGTTGAGCGCGCCTTCGAAACCATGCGCATTGTAGTCGCCCATGCGGCCAACCACGTAGCCTTCCAGCTCCTCGGTCGGTTTGGCTGAGGTGAACAGCACCGCGCCGCCGGTGGAGTTGCGCCCGAACAGCGTGCCCTGCGGACCTTTCAGCACCTGGATCGACTGCAGATCGTAGAACGCCGAGGAGCCGCCGCCGACGCCGTTCAGCTGGATTTCGTTGAAGTAGGGCAGCACGCCCGGGCGCGTATCGCTGAACGCGTCGAGCGATTGGCCGCGCAGTGCGTAGTTGAGCTGGTTGGAGTTCATGCCCGCGCGCACGGTCAGGCCCGGGGTCGCGCTCTGCAGGTCGGATTCTGTAATGATCGCCTGCCTGGCGAGCGTTTCGGCGTTAAGCACTGAAACGGCAACCGGGGTGCGCTCCAGCGTTTCGCTGCGCCGCTGTGCGGTAACGATGATGTCTCCGCCCGCATTCACGCCGGCTTCGGACGGGGCTTCCTGAGCCGACGCACCGGAACTGAACACCGCCAGCGCCGAGGCGGCCAGAGCAAGGCTAACTTTAAAGTTCGACATACGACATCCCCATGAAATTTCTGATTATAAACCGATCAACCTCATCCGCGCCGATCGCGGAGCACCTTCCCAGGGCCGCACCCGCAAGTGATCGCGCGAGCCGCGAGGCGCTAAGTCACACGTTCAACCCGAGCTCCCGACTCATATGAATAGCTGATATCTTTGAACAGTAGTGTTGTACAGCCCTTGGTTCCGGCCGCTTGCACGGCAGGGCCCGTTGACACCACGAGGTGAAATCATGCGGCGCGGACGAGCCGCATAAGGCCGACCGCTTGGGACAGGTGTCTGCATATAGTCTATTGTTTTGCCGCTATTTCCCTCGGCATAAGGCAAATCCGCCGGCCGCTTGACGTTGCCGCGAAGAGGCGCTCGGCCATTTTGACCGCAAACGGCAACACTAACGAAACGGTCAGCCAGGTTACAACAGGAGTGTAGAATTTGCGCCCCCGCTTTGCACCGTATCGCGACCCGCGCGCGCATCGGCAGGGCGTGCGCCCGCTGGCAGCGGCGCGTCGAAAGAGCAGTACCGTGGGCAGCTTTCGATGCCGGAGGTTCGCGCGCCATCGCTGATCAGCCGGTTCGCGGCGAGCGACAATGTCACCCGCTTTCAGTTCCAACGTATCGGGTCGGGGCGCCCGGATGCATTGTGCAACCGGCTCGGGCAGCCCGAACTGGGCGCGATCGAACGGCTGGTGCCGGGTCAAATCGCCCGTCGGATCGGACTGAAACGCGCATGGAGGGTTGCGACGCGTTCGGGCGCGACCCCGACACCATTCCGGCAATACCTGCTGTAGGAAAGGCGGCGCGGGGATCAGCGGCCTGGCCGGTAACGCAGGGACATCCGGTCGGGTGAAGGCATGAACCCTGGGGCGTTGCCGTGTTCAGGCGTCGCGTGCGTGCTGTTCGCTTGTGGCGATTGCTGACTCGCCGGGCCCGCGCCAAGTGTCTAGCAGATTGGCCAGCACACGAGACAGGTCGTCGGCAGAGAAGGGTTTGTCGATGACCGTTTCGCCGCGCAACAGGTTGCGGTCGGCGTGTCCGGTCATGAACATCACGGGCATGTCGGGGAGCATTTCTCGAACGCGCGCAGCGAAAGTCAGACCGTTCATTTCCGGCATCACGACGTCACAGACGATGGCATCGAACTGTGTTTCGCGTGCCAGCACGCGCAGGGCCTCATCACCGCCAGGCGCATCTGTAACCCGGTAACCCAGATCGATCAGCTGCGCGCTGGTGACTGCGCGGACTGCATCATCGTCGTCGACGAGCAGAATGCGGCCACCAGTGGTACGCGACACCGGGCGCCGCGGCTCCGCAACTGGCTCGCTCATATCGTCATCCCGCGCGGCGGGAAGGTACAGCGTGATTTCGGTGCCCTCGCCCGGACGGCTGTCTATCCTCAGGCAACCGCCTGATTGCTGTGTGAAGCCATGGACCATCGCCATGCCCAGTCCCGTACCCTTTCCCGCCTCCTTGGTGGTGAAAAACGGTTCCAGAACGCGTTCCAGCACCTCGGGGCTCATCCCGCAGCCGGTATCGCGTACCACGATCGCCACGGCATCACGCTCGCCGAGTTCGTGTGGGCGGCGGGGCTCACCTCGCGGACAGGGCCGGGCGCTGATGTAAAGCTCGCCGGTGCCCGCCATCGCATCGCGGGCATTCACCGCCAGGTTGATCAGCGAGGTTTCCAGCTGGGTCGGATCGACCCAGATCGGGAGCAGATCACCAGGCAGGTCCACCCGCAGCTGCACGCCCGGACCAAGCGAGTGCCGAAGCAGTGACCCGGTCTCATCGATCAGGGCGGCTACTGAAACGCGGCGCGGCGCCAGGGCCTGTTGACGGGCGAAGGCGAGCAGTTGCTTCACAATCTTGGCGCCGCGCTCTGCCGCCCTTGCCCCGTGATCGGCGATCTGGATTATGCGCGGATCGTTCGTGCGCTTCTCAATCAGCTTGAAGCCACCGGATATCGCCGCGATCACGTTGTTGAAATCGTGCGCGATGCCGCTGGTCAGCTGTCCGATCGCCTCAAGCTTCTGGCTTTGGACGAGCGCCGCCTGCGCGGTTTCGCGGTGGCTGATCTCGCTACGCAGCTTTCGGTTCGCCGCCTGCAGTTCGAACGTCCGTTCACGCACCATGGCTTCGAGCCGGTCGCTCAACGCGCGGTATCGAGCCTCGCTTTCACGCAAGTGCGTCTCGGCCCTGCACCGCTGGACTTCGGCCCACAGCACGTCGCGGGTCGCCTCGAACAGCGCGATTTCCTCGGGCGTCCAGTTGTGCGGGCTGGTGTCGTTGGCGAACAGAATGGCACGCAGATAACCGCTTTCGAGCAGACCAACGCTGAGCACGGAGCGGGTACGCACTGACGTGTAGAGGCTTAAAACGTCGGGGCGGACAGTACGCTCGTCGCGGTAGACGTCGCCGATGGCAACTGTCTCGCCGGCTTTCAGGGATCGCGCGATGTCCGGGCCGAAATCGTCCAGCCACCAGGTGCCGGAAAGATCCGGTGTCCCACCATCGCCTGAATTTGGGTTGACGGTGAAGCGGTCCCCGCCCTCGTCCATCTCTCCGAAGCCGACGCGGGCGACGCCCAGTTCTTCGCCAAGCAGCCTGGTCGCCTGGTCCATGATCGTGTCGGGATCGGACAGCCCGCGCGTCTTTTCTGCCAGGCGCAACAGGTAGGCTCGCCGCCGGTCGGTGACCCTGCGTTCGGTGACATCCTCCGCCGAAAGGGTCACGCCGATCACATTGCGGTCGGCGTCCCGCAGCGGCAACCAGTTGACCATCCACGTGCGGACGACGCCCGGCTGGGCCGGAGTCATGCCGGAAAATTCGGCCCCCCACACCTCATCGCCATTCAGCACCCGTTCGAGCGCGGCGACCGATCGCTCGTCGATCTCGGGCACGACTTCGCGAACGGTGCGGCCAATATGATCGGCGATCGGCTTACCGTTTATTTCCGCGAGCTTTTCGTTGACCCGGACATAGCGCAGTTCGGTATCGAGCACGGCAAGCCCCACCGGCGTTGCCGAATAGATGGCCTCGAGCTCGTCCGCGCGTTCGCGCGATTGCGCTTCGGTTTGGGCCAGGGCTGCGGTGCGGATCGCAACCCGGCGCTCCAGTTCATGGTTCGACCGGGCCAGTGTCTCCAGGACGAGTTGCTGCCGGCGTGCCAGCGCTGCGGTGACGAGCGCGGAAAGGGCGATTATAAGCAGGAAGAGCTGGTTCGCGATCGCCTGTTGCCGGACATCACCGGGAACGCCGGATATCGGCTCTGCACCGAAATTTCCGAGCAAACTGGCAAGAATGGCAACGAACGTGACCGAAGCAATGGCACCCTTGAACTCAAAGCGTGCGGCAGCGCACAGCACCGGGGGCAGCAGGAGATAGGGTGTGAGATCGCTGAAATAGACTGCAATGGCCGTCAGCGCGAGCAACCCGGAAATTATGAACCCCTCGCCCATCCGGCTGAGGGAGATGCGGGTGTGATCGCGCCACAGTTCCGCAACAACCAGCGCGGCCGGCGCGGCTATGAGGACGCCGCTGGCATCGCCCAGCCACCACGCGAACCAACCCGGGATGAGGTCCAGCCGCCCCGTGGCGGCGTTGAGCGAGGCGCCCAGCGTCGCGCCCAGCGCCGGCGCAACGCCTCCGCCGATCAGGATCAGCATCCCGACCTGGCGCAGATCGACGATCCTTACCGGGCGTGGAAAGAACCGCCGGAGCAACAGCGCCGCCAGCAGCGCTTCGAGGGCGTTGACGACAAAGACGGCGGCCGCGAGCGGAAGCGGGATGCCGAACCAGATGAGGTTACCGCTGAACTCGGCAAGTGCCGCCGCACTGATCCACCATGCCCACTCGCGCCGCCCGCTCAGAAGCAGCATAGCGACGAGCAAACCGTTCGGCGGCCACCACGACACCACGGTTTCACGAATGGGGCTGAGCGACTGCCCGAAGCCCGCGGTCAGAACGCAGGCGGAATAGAACAACAACAGGTTTGTAATCGGGGGAACCGCTGCAGGCCGGTTGCCTGATCGCAGAACCGTTGCCCAATCCCCCCTCCCTTCGGCCAGCGCGCCGCCGAACAACACCAGCGCGCCGCCCAGCAGCAGCAGGCTGATCGGAGCATTCCGGCTTCCCGCGACGAAAAAACCGTCGGCCCAGATGGCGTCGGCCATAACTGTCAAGGTGATCAGCAGCGTGACCAGCGCGCTGCGCGGCGCAGGATCCGCCAGCGTAATCCACCAGATCAGCGGTCCGACGAACACGAGGGCCAATGCGACTGATGGCGCGATATCCAGCACCTCGTGAAACAGCGCCAGCGGGCCCGCCACCGCGAGATAGCCGAGCACCGCAATGTGCTCGCGGCGCAGTCTGCGCGCGAACATCGGAGCACGGACCAGCAGCATCGCCGGGGCAATCGTAACCAGCCCCCCCGCGTGGGCGGCAAACCACGTTTGCCACACCGCGATAAGCGGTGCATCCACGTGACCAGTCAGGCGCAGCCCGGGGGCCACGCCCAAGCCAACGACGGCGACGGCGAGGGCAACCACCAGCAGGAATGTCGCTGTCTGACGGGTGCTCGACAGCAGACCAGCCGAGCTCCGCGGAACATAACACAGAGCCCAGGCCGCCGCTGCGGCCTCAATCAAAGTTGCCAGAACGAATACCGCCAGCGTCGACAGGGAACGCCCAAACAGGCTGCCGCTGATTCCCAGGGCCACCGCGGCAGCAATCACGACGGAGAGGCGGACGGACCGGGGGGCGCGGGCCAATAGCCCGGCTATCAGACCCACCGCTGGCCAGAATTGACCGATGCCATTGCTTTGCAGCTGCAATCCGGCAGCCGCTGTCGCCAGCGTCGTCCAAAACGTCAGGAAAATCCAGAAAAGGCGCGGAATTGAGTTGTGCGAACGCGACGCCGGCGGATCGTTTGGCGTCAAGCCCAGGACAGCCGCGAGCCTGACCACTCTTTCGCTACCTCTCCGGCGCCTGGATCGGCGTTCTACTGGGTCTTACGAAAGGTCGCTTTGAATCGCTACTTATTTAACGCCGCTGGTACAGGCTGGCGCGGGGGGCTCAAACGGGGTGGCAGCCGATGTGCCGCGAACGAAGGCGCGGGGCACATCGGCATCACAAATTTCAGCGTTTCATGGCCTTGGCCATGTTGAGGTGGGCGGTGACGATCGGGATCATCTCCTTGGCGAATGTCCCGAGCTGAGGGACGTCTGCCGTTCCGGCGTAAGTCTGCAAATCATCAAGCGTCATCTGGTGGGCTTCAACCTGTGCTGCCATGTACGCTCGATCGAATGCTGCTCCGGTGTTTGCCCCAAGCTCGGTCAATTTGTTCTGGTGCGTGGCCGTCAACGTCGGATCAGGCATGACTGCGGGAGACGCGCCGGCGGCGGCAGTCTTCAGCTTGGCGGTGGATTGCGTATGTGCTTCCACCATCTTCTGGGCATAGCGCTTGACGGCGGCCGATTGCGATTTCTCGATCGCCAGCCTGGACGAAGCGATTTCGAAGGCATCGCTTGAAGCGGCCTTGTTCGCGAACATCTGACCTGGCGCCAGCGCCGCGGCCGGTGGTTGGCTCATGCTCGTATCGTCTGCTGCGATCGAAGTGGGAGCGGGTGCTGCGTCGTTTTTCGATCCGCATCCGCCAAGTATCAGCGGAAGGGCCGCTACGGCCAACAAATTGCGCATCATGGTTAATTCTCCTGGGCATTCGGACTTGCGGGTGAACGTTTCCGCGTTGCCGACCGTTCCCGCAGGAGCTTTCGGCGCGCACCGGCGTTGTTGGACAACGTCGGACATGGACGCGGGCCGCGCGCCAAAACCGGAAGGAAGACGATGAGCGTTTTTGGCAATATTCTGAGCAAGATATTCAACCACAAGCCAGCCGCCGCGTCGGGCGCGGCACGGCCAGCTGCGTCGCCGTCGCCGTCAGCGGCTGGAACTGCGGCAGCCGCGCCCGCGTCGGCGCCCTCGACGATCGCTCCGGGCCGTACCGCCCCCCCGGCTGCGCAGACTTCCCCGGCAGCGCAGGTAGACGTCGCAGCCGTGCTTACCGAGATGGCAGCGCTGCAGCCAGACGGCGGCGGCAACTGGCGTACGTCGATTGTCGACCTGTTGCGACTTCTGGGCCTGGACAGCAGCCTTGGCGCGCGGCGCGAGTTGGCACAGGAACTGGGGATCCACACCGGCGATGATGGCACGGCCGAGCAGAACATCGCCTTGCACAAGGCGGTGATGAAAAAGCTGGCCGACAACGGCGGGATCGTCCCGGACAGCATGCGCGACTGACAACAATGAGTGCGCGGCAAAGGACGGGATTCCGGTGACCAGTCCTCCCCTCGACTGCGTGATCGTCGGCGCGGGGCCGGCGGGATTGACTGCAGCCATATATCTGGCGCGTTTCCATCTGTCGGTGACGCTTGTCGATGCGGGCCACAGCCGCGCGCTGTCCATTCCCCGCACGCGCAATCATGCGGGATACCCCAAAGGCATTTCGGGTGCCGACCTGGTCAGCCGGATGCGGCAACACGCCGAACAGTTCGGCGCGACCCTCACGCATGCTGCCGTGCTCCGGGTGCAGGCCGAGCAGGATCTGTTCCTTGTACACTGCCCCAGCTTCGTGCTCTCTGCCCGTACAGTGCTGCTGGCGACTGGTGTGGTGAACAATCGCCCGCCGATGGCACCAGAGCAACACGACGCAGCCGTGGCTGCCGGACTGTTGCGGTACTGTCCTGTCTGCGATGGCTATGAAGTGACCGACCAACAGGTCGGCGTCATCGGCACCGGCGCCCATGGTGTGGACGAGGCAAGTTTTCTGCGAATGTACAGCAGGGCGATCACTCTGATCTCGCCAGAAGGCGGGCACGCACTCTCCCCGGAGCAACGACTGAAGCTGGAGCAACTGGGCATCCGTGCCGTCGATGGTCCATGCGGAGAGCTGCGGACAGACGGACCCCGCATTGTCGCTCCAACGTCTGCGGGGGACCTGGCGTTCGACACGATTTACCCGGCGCTGGGCTCGGTCATCCGATCGGAGCTGGCGACCGACCTTGGCGCCGCGGCGACCGCCGACGGGTCGATCGAGGTCGATGCACATCAGCGTACGACCGTTCGCGGACTGTACGCAGCGGGCGATGTGACGAAGGGGTTGGATCAGATCAGCCACGCGATGGGCGAGGCCGGCGTCGCCGCCACGACCATTCGCAACGATCTTGCACAGGATCGGCCGCTGGTACGCTGAAATCGAACTGGCTGAATGCGACGCGAGACGTGCAGTGATGCGCAGACGATTTGGCTATGAAATCAACCCAATCACCTGTGGAAAACTCTTCCGTTAGGCGCTCGTTCGGGTGATCTTAAGTTTTGCTTCTGTATGCAGGCACGATGATGACTCTCACAGAACTGCTCGCTCCCGATTTCCGCCCGACCACGGGTTGCAACCAGGTCAAGGGACCCGGCGATCTCGTGATGGTCGGCCCAAACCACGGCCCGGTGTTTGAAGTCGTTTACGTGGCGCAGGGGATGGCGTGGATCCGGCCGCTGAAGAACGGTCAGGAAGGCCTGGTCCCCGTCGAGCGTCTGCGCTGCGCCCAGCCTACCGAGTAAACCAGCCAGCGTCGGCGGGGGTCGGCGCGGCGGATGATCCGGCATGGCAGGCGGGAACCGCGCCTGCCGCCTTCCGTTACTGCGATACTTAACCGCCGCTATTCTGCGTGGCGCTGGCCGGATTTCACGCCATTGGCGATATGTGAATCCGCGAATGAGTGATCTTGGCGGAGACCACCTATCGCTACTTTCATGTTCAGCACGGGGATCGAAAACAGCTATCCTGTCATCGACGGCGGGCGCACCCGCATCGATGAAATGGAAAGCTGCGGTCATTACGAACGGTGGCAGGAAGATTTCGCGCTCGTTGTTGAAACCGGCATCGGGTATCTTCGATACGGCCCCCCGATCCACAAGACGTGGCTCGCGCCAGGAAAATACGATTGGGAATTCAGCGACCTGACGTTTGCCGAGATCCGGCGATTGGGGATCATCCCGATCGTGGACCTCTGCCATTTCGGCCTGCCGGACTGGCTGGGGAATTTCCAGAACGGCGACTTTCCTGAACTGTTTGCCCAATATTCGTTCGATTTTGCGCAGCGCTTTCCATGGGTGCAGCTGTACACGCCGGTGAACGAAATGTTCATCACCGCGATGTTTTCCGCGCAGTATGGCTGGTGGAACGAACAACTGGCGAGCGACCAGGCGTTCGTGACCGCGCTCAAGCACATCGTGAAGGCAAATGTGCTGGGCATGCGGGCGATCCTGTCGGTGCGTGCCGATGCGATTTTCATCCAGAGCGAATCCTCTGAATATTTCCATGCGGAAAACCCCGCCGCGATCCGCCCGGCCGAACTGCTCAATTCAAAACGGTTCCTCTCGCTCGATCTGAACTATGGGCGACGGGTCGATTCCGAGATGTACGAGTATTTGATGGATAATGGGATGTCGCGGGAGGAATATCATTTTTTCCTCGACAACCGGCTCAAGCAGCACTGCATCATGGGGAACGATTATTACAAGACCAACGAACATCGGGTGTCTGCGGATGGCATGACCTGCTCGTCCGGCGAAGTCTTCGGGTATGACGAAATCACCCGCCAATACCATTCCCGGTATGGCCTGCCGGTGATGCATACTGAAACCAACCTCAACGAAGGCCCGCTGGGGACCGAGGCCGCTGATTGGCTGTGGAAGCAATGGGCAAACGTGCTGCGGGTACGCAACGACGGGGTGCCGATTGTCGGGTTCACCTGGTATTCGCTGACGGATCAGGTCGATTGGGACAGCGCGCTGCGGTTCCGCAACGGCCACGTAAACCCGCTGGGTTTGTACGATCTTGATCGCAAGATCCGCAAGGTCGGCGTCGAATACAAGAAGCTGATTAGTTCTTGGCGCGATGTCCTGCCCACGCAAAGCGTGTGCCTGACCGTGCCGGTGGTGCCGCTCGACGAACTGGGCGGGCGCCATTCCGCCAATCAGGAACGCGCTGCGCGGGAGCGCCTGGAAGCGGCGCCAACATCCGCCAGCCTTCACGAGCACGGCTGATGGCGGCTAGGCTCGACGGTCGGTCTGCAATCGTGACTGGCGGGGCGCGGGGTATCGGTGCCGCCATCGCGGCCCGCCTGGTCGATGAGGGGGCGATGGTCGCGATCGCCGATCTGGACGGTGAAGGCGCGGCAACGCTGGCAATGCGTCTTTCACCCGATGGCAAACAGGCGTTCGGCGTTGCCTGCGATGTTGGCAGCGAAGCGGACGTGGCAAGCTGCGTGCAGGCGACGCTGTCGCGCTATGGCCGGCTGGATATCGTGGTCAACAATGCCGGGATGATGACGTTCAAGCGGATCGAGGAGTGGAGGTCCGCCGACTGGGCCGCGGTGCTCCAGGTCGATCTGATCGGCGCAGCGCTGTTTACCGGGGCCGCATTCCGCGAGATGCGCGGTGGCGGCGCGATCATCAACGTCTCCAGCATCCACGCAGTGCAGACCAGTGCACAGGCGGCTCCCTATGCGGCGGCAAAGGCCGGGATGCTTTCGCTCACCCGGACCAGTTCGATCGAAGGACGTGAGCGAGAAATCCGGGCCAATGCGATTCTCCCGGGCGCAGTGGATACCCCTATGCTTTGGGACAATCCCAACATCCGGTCGGGCGCGGAAAGAATCGATCCGGCAGACGTGGGCCAGCCCGAAGACATCGCCGCGGCGGTAGCTTTTTTGGCCAGCGACGATGCCCGCTTCATCACCGGAGCGACACTGACGGTGGACGGCGGCAGGCTCGCAAGGTTGTGACCGACCGGGTGGTCTTGCGCGCTGGCCAACTGGAAGTGCACCTGTTGCCGCAAGTCGGCGGAAGCATAGCCCGCTTTGACTTTACCGACGGCACGCAGCGGCAGCCACTGATGCGCGGGATCGATCTTGACAACGTCGGCCCTCTTGATGTCGGCTGCTTTCCATTGGTGCCGTTCGCCAACCGCATTCGCTGCGGCGCTTTCGAATTTCAGGGCCGCACCATCCGGCTTGCTCCCAACATGCTGCCCGACCCCAGCCCCCTGCACGGTCAGGGCTGGCTCCATCCGTGGCAGCTGACGGACCGCAAAAGTGCGTCGGCCGAACTGCGGTACGTCCATGCGGCGGATGAGTGGCCGTGGCAGTACGAGGCCTGCCAGCGGTTCGCGCTGGACGATGCGGGATTGTCGATCGTGCTGGAATGCTTGAATCTGGCAGACGAACCGATGCCGTGCGCGCTTGGCCTCCATCCGTATCACGATTGCGACTCCGTCACCGTGCTGGACGCCAACGTCGCCACGGTGTGGACTGTCGATGCGGCCGTGCTGCCGCTTGAGCAGCAGCCGGCCACCGGCCGCTATGACCTGCGGGAACGGCATATCTGCGGACAGGCGCTCGATAACGGGTTTGGCGGCTGGAACGGCGTTGCCGACATCCGGTGGGCAAAAGGGTCCAAGGGCCTCCGCCTGTCGGCAGCGGACGCCGCGTTTTTCCAGGTCTACTCGCCGGAAAGCGGCGGATACTTCGCCGCAGAGCCTGTTCAGAATGCCAACGCTGCGCTCAACGCGCCGGAACAGGAATGGGCGGGTCTTGGGATCGGGGTACTTGATCCGGGCGAAACCCGGCGGCTCACCGTCAGGTATGATCTGATTGCCGACTGAGCTGCAGCGCGGCAACGTATTCTGCTGCGCGCTGCGCCACGTCACCCGCACTGCGACCCGGTGCATACAGGCCCGAACCCAGCCCGAACCCGCGCGCGCCGGCGGCAAGGTAATCCGACATGTTGGCGGCGGTGATACCGCCAACGGCAAGCACTGGCACATCGGCGGGAAGAACGGCCAGCTGTGCCTTGAGCACCGCCGGCGACGCCCCTTCGGCCGGGAACAGCTTCAGCACATGAGCCCCGGCACGAACGGCCCGGAACGCCTCGGTCGGCGTAAAGAAGCCCGGCGCCGAAACCATCCCCGCCGCCGCAGTCGCTGCAATGACGCTGTCCTCGACATTTGGGGAAACCACCAGTTGGCCGCCGCTATCACGGACGCGTTGGACATCGGCAGGATCGAGCACGGTGCCCGCGCCAATCGTCGCCTCCGAGCCAAACCGCTTGGCCAGCCGTTCTATGCTTGAGAACGGCTGCGGCGAGTTCAGCGGCACCTCGATGATCCTCATGCCGGCATTGAACAGCGCATCGCCGACCGCTTCCGCCTCGTGCGGCTGAACCCCCCGGATGATCGCCACCAGCGGGCATTGCGCCAGACGCCCCATGAACAGTTCGACTGCACTCATTCTGCCGCCTCCTTGATCGCGATCATGCCCGAAACGAAGGCGTCTGCGCCATCTATTTGCCGAACGCGCGCGCCGCAGTGCCGCAAGGCTTCGGCATACAGCAAGGTCAGCGAAGGACGGCCAAGCACGATCACCTCCCGGTCGAAAAAGCCGGCGGGCGCTGCCTTAACATCACACCCGATCAGCAGCCCGCTTGCAAACGAGGCCGCGTCGTCTTCGGCCAGCAACGACAGCAGGACTTTCGCGCGAATTCCGAATAGCTCGGCGGACAGCGATGATGCAGCCTGACCGCAGGCCACGCCCCTGCAAAATGCCCCGCCAACCACGGGTTCCCGCCCCAGCAGCGGCGCCAGGATGCTGTGCTCGCGCAGCAACGCGAACATCTCGCCCGTCATCGCGGTGCGGAACCGGGTCACCGCGCCGCCGGTGACCTGGATCCATTTCGTATGCGTGCCGGGGTGGCAGATGGCGCAGTCGGTAATGCCCTCCCGTCGCAGCAGGCCGAACACTTGCACTTCCTCTCCGCGCATCACGTCGCCGGTATCGCCCTCCACGATCGACAAGCCGGGCACGATCCCTACCTGGCCTTGCTCGATCCATTGCACGCCGGCCACCACATCTTCCACCCGAGCGGGACAAGCCACATATGGAACTTCCCGCCAGCCGCGGCTGGAACCGATCATCCCGGCCAGCAACATCGGTGCATGGCCCAGACGTTCGGT
This sequence comes from Pseudomonadota bacterium, assembly GCA_040387665.1. Classification (GTDB taxonomy): domain Bacteria; phylum Pseudomonadota; class Alphaproteobacteria; order Sphingomonadales; family Sphingomonadaceae; genus Novosphingobium. Next base: position 100,418 of record JAZKDH010000013.1, read on the forward strand.
GATTTGCGCGATTGCGGCCGGGAAAGCGCCCTCGGCAACGGAGGTGACTCCAGAAGCGTCCTCCATCTCGTCGATGACACGGCCATCGGGCGCGATCAGATAGGCCCGCCGATTGGTCGTGCCCCAATCGACCGCGATAAATCCCTCTTTGCTCACGTTCGGCCCGGCCAGCGAGCGGAATGGCCCACGGGTGGCCGGAACCCCGAACACCCGCGGTTGGTTGACCGGCTGAAGCGCAAATCAACGGAATTGAAGGCGGCCCATCCATGCACCCAGGCTTGGCAGTTCAGTGCCTTCATCAGACTTCGGCCCTGCTTGGCGAAGGCCCGGTCTGGGCGGAGCAGGAGCAGGCCCTGTACTGGCTCGATATCCATGGCAAACGTATCCACCGCCTCAGCTTCCCCTCAGGTGAATACGCAACCTGGCCAACACCGTTCCGGATCGCCTCGCTTGCCCCGCGTGCATCGGGCGGGTTCATAGGCGGAAGCGAGCGGGGCTTCGTACTGATCGATGCCGAATTCCGTGGCTTTTCAATAATCGGCAATCCCGAGCCGGAATTGCCCGGCAACCGCTTCAACGATGGCAAGGTCGACGGATGCGGACGGTTCTGGGCGGGCACGATGGACGATTCCGAAACGGCGCGCACCGGATCGCTTTACCGGCTTGGCCCGGATATGCGCTGGACGCCTGCGGACACCGGCTATGCGGTAACCAACGGCCCCGCGTTCAGCCCGGATGGGCGCATCTGCTATCACTCTGATTCCGCAGACCAGACGATCTTCCGCTTTGACCTGGCATCGTCCGGGGATCTTGGCGGAAAGCGCGTGTTCGCCCGGTTTGGCTCCGGTGACGGCTATCCCGACGGGATGACGGTCGATGCCGAAGGTTGCCTGTGGGTTGCGTTCTGGGATGGCTGGTGCGTCCGGCGCCTGGCGCCGGACGGACAAGTCCTCACCACCGTGGAGTTGCCGGTGCAGCGCCCGACGAGCTGTGTTTTTGGCGGGCTGGGCCTGGATACCGTGTTTGTTACCTCTGCTTCGGTGGGGCTGGGCCAGGAGGACTTGGCAAAGCAGCCGCTTGCCGGCGGATTGTTTGCCTTTCGCCCGGGCGTTCGCGGCCTTGCTGCACCCTATTTCGCCGCGTGAAGCGCACCGTTCGGCCGATTGCCGAGCCTGATGGAGAATTTGCATGAGCACCCCACCCCCGTTCAATCCGTTCTTCATGTTCGCGACGGGGATCGATTGCGCTGCCCCAATGGGGGGCGGCCAGCGGCTGGATCAGATGGAAAAGATCGGCCACTACAGCCGCTGGCGCCAGGATATCGATCTCGCGAAGGAGCTTGGCACCCGCTACTTGCGTTATGGTCTGCCGCTCCACCGCGTTTTTCACGGCGAGGGGCGCTGCGATTGGGAGCACATGGATGCGGCGCTGGAGCATATCCGCACGCATGATCTGATCCCTATTGCCGAATTGTGCCGGTTCGGCATTCCGGACTGGATCGGAGATTTCCAGAACCCTGATTTTCCAAGGCTTTTTGCACGTTACGCGCGGTGTTTTGCCGAGCGATATCCGTGGATCCAGCTGTACACGCCAGTAAGCAACATCTTCATCACGGCATTTGCATCGGCACTGCTCGGCCTGTTCAACGAGGCGCTGAAGGATGAGCGCAGCTTCGTCACCGCGTTGAAACACCTCAGCGCCGCGAACGTGATGGCGATGCACGAGATCCTGCAAATCCGTCCGGACGCGATCTTCATCCAGAATGAGCGGGCATCGTATTTCCATGCTGATTCGCCCGAGGCGCTATGCCGGGCCGAAACGCTGAACGCGATGCGGTTTCTGTCGCTTGACCTCATCTATGGGCACCGCGTCGATTCAGCGATGTACGAATTCCTGCGCGACAACGGAATGAGCCGCGAAGAGTACCGGTTTTTCATGGAAACGCGGCTCGGCCGGCACTGCGTGCTGGGAACCGATTACTATCCCACCAACGAACGGCGGGTGGCCGCAGATGGCAGCCGCCGGCCGGCGGGAGAGACCTTGGGCTATGAGGATCTGGTGACGCAATACTATCAGCGCTATCGGCTGCCGGTGATGCATACCGAGACCAGCGCTGCCGAAGGACTGACCAGCGGCGAGGCTGTCGAATGGCTGTGGAAGGAATGGGCCAATGCGCTGCGGGTACGCAACAACGGCGTCCCGCTGGTGGGCTTCACATGGTTTCCGCTGATCGATCAAGTTGACTGGACCGAGACCGGGCCGACTCCGCCAGCCACCGCGGTAGGTCATGTCCATCCGGTCGGGCTATACGATCTGGACCGCCGCAAACGGGCGGTCGGCAATGCCTACAGCCAGCTGATCCGTGACTGGCGCCAGTTGCTGCCGGCGCAAAGCGTATGCCTGCTCATGCCGATCATCCAGCCGAGCGAATACCACGAGCCGATGGCCCAGCGCCGGCGCGACATGATCCACCGTTTCTACATGCAACAGCCGCACGAAATACCGTTAAACCCGTTCGCAGGATAATCACCACTCGCGGATTGATCCGTCCGGCCCGCGCCAGACCGGATTGCGCCACCCCGCGGTCATCTCCGCTGCCGCGCGGCGGACCATGTCCTCGTCAATATTCACGCCCAGCCCCGGTCCCTGCAAGGCCGGGACCATGCCGTCGGTCACGGCAAACACCTCGGGATTTTTGAGGTAGGTAAGCAGATCGTAGTCGGCACTGTTGTAGTGAATGCCAAGGGACATTTCCTGGATCACGAAGTTGATCGACGTCAGCGCGATCTGCATGCAGGCCGCCAACGCGATCGGACCGAGCGGGCAATGCGGGGCGACCGCGATGTCATAGGCCTCGGCCATTGCCGCGATGCGGCGGCACTCCGAGATCCCCCCGGCGTGGCTGAGATCCGGCTGGATGATGTCGACTGCGCCGGATTCGAAATAGGGCTTGAAGTCCCACCGGCTGTAAAGCCGCTCTCCCAGCGCGATCGGTATGCTGGTTGAACGGGCCACGGCGACGAGCGCCTCCAGGTGCTCTGACAAGACGGGCTCTTCGATGAACAGCGGCTTCAGCGGCTCCACCGCGGCGGCCAGCTGCCGTGCCATCGGGCGGTGGACCCGCCCGTGGAAGTCCAGCCCCACGTCCAGCCCTTCATTCTGCACGGCCTGCACGCGCTCAAGCGTCGGCTCAAGCGCCTTGGGGCTGTCCAGCCAGCCAAGATCCTCGGTCGCGTTCATTTTGACAGCCCGAAAACCCTGGGCCTTGCGCGCTCGCGCGGCTTCGGCCACCAGCCCGGGACGGTCGCCCCCAATCCAAGCATAGACCGGAACATGCGTGCGCACTGCGCCGCCAAGCAGCTGCCAGACAGGCAGGCCAAGCTTGCGGCCCTTGAGATCCCATAGAGCCTGATCAAGGCCGGCCAGGGCAGACATGAGTACCGGTCCGCCGCGATAGAACCCCATCCGGTAACCGATCTGCCAGATCTCCTCGATCTGATCGGGATCATGTCCGACGAACCTGTCCCGCAACGCCTCAAAAGCGCCCGCGACCGCTTCCGCATGCCCTTCAAGACTAGCCTCGCCCCAGCCTGCCGCGCCGTCGTCCGCCTCGATCCGAACGAACAACCAGCGCGGCGGAACCGCGAATGTTTCTATGCGCGAAATGAAGGACAAAGCTCAGCGTCTCCCGAATTAGCGCGGGCTTCACGAACAACGTAAGTCTTGATCTAGGTTGCACAAACGGAACCATCCCCGCCGGTTTGTGTTCCAACCAAGAGCCATTCCGAGGATAAACCTGCATGACTTTCACACATTCGCCGCTCCCTGTTTCTCCTGCTGGCAGTTCGGGAAGCGGCGGAGCCACGGTGCTTTGCTTCAGTCATTTGCGTTGGGATTTCGTTTTTCAGCGGCCACAGCACCTGATGACCCGCTTGGCGAAATCCGCTCGGGTGGTGTTCTGGGAGGAGCCGGTGTTCGTGGAAGGACTGGCGGAATCGCGTTTGTCCATCCGCCCGTGCCGTGACAGCGGTGTCATCGTAGCGACCCCGCAGATTCCACACGGGAAGGCCGCCTCGGACAGCGTCTTGAGGGCGTTGCTCGAGCAGTTGCTGGATCAGCACACCGGCGATTTGGTGGCATGGTACTATACCCCGCTGATGCTGCCGTTTTCCCGCCACATCCCTGCGGATTGCGTCGTGTACGACTGCATGGACGAACTGGCCAACTTCCGGTTCGCCCCCCCGGAACTGCTTCCGCTGGAGCATGAGTTGCTGGCGCATGCCGATCTTGTGTTCACGGGTGGATACAGCCTCTACGAAGCCAAGAAGGACCGGCACCACGAGGTGTATCCGTTCCCCTCCAGCGTGGATCGCGCCCACTTCGAACGGGCGCGGACAGACATTGCCGACCCCATCGCCCAGAAAGATCTGCCCCGCCCGCGCCTTGGCTTCTACGGGGTCATCGATGAGCGGATGGACCTCGACCTTATCGCGGCGGTGGCCGACGCGCGTCCGGACTGGTCGCTGGTGATGGTAGGCCCGGTGGTCAAGATCAGCGATGAGGAACTGCCCCTCCGTGCCAACCTGCACTATCTGGGCGGAAAGTCTTATGCTGAACTCCCCGACTATCTGTCGGGGTGGGATGTGGCGCTGATGCCGTTTGCGATTAACGAAGCGACCCGGTTCATCAGCCCTACCAAGACGCCCGAATATCTTGCCGCCGGCCGACCGGTCGTTTCGACGCCCATCAAGGATGTCATCCGCCACTACGGAGAACTGTCCGCGGTAAAGATCGCATCGACGCCAACCGAATTCATCGCGGCGTGCGACGCCGCGATGAGCCTTGCCCGCACCGGTGGAGCGTGGCTTGATGAAGCGGATGCGCTGCTGCGCGATACCGGCTGGGACGAGACGGTGGAACGGATGTGGGGGCTTGTCCAGACCAAGCTGGTGGCCGAAAACCAGGTCCACCCGATAGTATCCCCCACCAGTTGGCCGGCCAAGGCGCCAGAGCCTTATGATGTGCTGGTGGTGGGTGCGGGCTTTGCCGGATCGGTCATGGCCGAACGGCTGGCAACCCAGGCCGGGAAGCGGGTTCTGGTGATCGACCGGCGGCCGCACGTTGGCGGCAACGCCTATGATGTCAAGGATGCGGCAGGCCTGCTGATCCACCAGTACGGCCCGCACATCTTCCACACCAACAGCGCCGAGATCTTCGATTACCTGTCGCAGTTCACTCGCTGGCGGCCATATGAGCACCGGGTACTGGCCAAAGTGGACGACGTGCTTGTGCCGATCCCCATCAACCGCACGACGATCAACGTCCTGTACGGCCTTGACCTCAAGACCGAGGATGAGGCTGCTGCTTTCCTGGCGAGCCGTGCAGAACCGGTGGCGGTGATCGAAACGTCGGAAGACGTGGTGATTTCAGCGGTAGGGCGCGAGCTTTATGAGAAGTTCTTCCGCGGCTACACGCGCAAGCAGTGGGGGCTTGATCCCAGCGAGCTGGACAAGTCTGTCACTTCGCGCGTGCCCACGCGGGTCAACACTGACGACCGGTACTTTGCCGACAAGTTCCAGGCGATGCCCGCTGATGGCTATACCCGGATGTTCGAACGCATGCTCGATCATCCAAACATCGAACTGTTGCTGGGTGTAGATTACCGTGAAGTCCGCGATGCCTATCCGCATCGCCACCTGGTCTTCACCGGCCCGATCGATGAATATTACGGCTACCGGTTTGGCCGGTTGCCGTACCGCTCGCTCCGGTTCGAACACGAAACGCTGGACCAGGAATGGCTGCAGCCCGTTGCGGTGGTGAATTATCCCGATTCGGCGACACCATACACCCGGATCACGGAATACAAGCACCTGACCGGGCAGACGAATCCGAAAACCAGCATCACCCGCGAATTTCCCGCGGCGGAGGGCGATCCTTATTACCCGATCCCGCGTGAGGAAAACCAGACCTTGTTCAAACGCTATGAAGCGCTGGCAAGGTCGGAAACCGACACGACATTTGTCGGCCGGCTGGCAACCTATCGCTATTACAATATGGACCAGATCGTGGGCCAGGCGCTGGCCACGTTCCGGAAGAGTTTCGGGGACCCTGCGGTCGAAGCGGCGGAGCGCGTCGTCCGCGGCAGGGTTGCTGCGGCATAAGCGGTGGATGGCGGACCCTGCTCCGAAATGGGGCAGTTCCGGAACCAACCCGTTGCTTGTCGGTTCGACATGCAAAGGAGACTTTCATGCACTCTTCAAGCCATCAGTACAGCTGGCATTGCGCACTGGAGCTTGAGCAGGAGCGTGGCGGGCTTGGCGCATTTGTTTATGCCGCATCGCGCGTCGAGGAACTGCAAGTCAGCAAAAAAGCCGGTGATCTCGCGCTGTGGCGGGAAATCTACCAGCGGATCAGCGATCTGCACATGCTGGAGAACCGGGTCCTGCACTGACTCTGACGGAGGCCGGGCCTTGTCGTTTGCTGATACCAGCAGGGAAGAGGTTTCGATGCCAAAGCAGTTGAACCCGCCGGCTTGGCGAGTCGCGACACATATTCGCGCGGGCTGCCAATGCACTGGAGGAACTGCATGACTCCGCTTGAACTATGGGGCGGTGCCGAATGTACGGTAAACCGCGTCGACGATGAATTCCGCGATCAACTGGCCGCAACCGGCCATGACGTTCGTGAACTGGACGTCGATTTATTCGCAGAGTTGCGGCTAAATGCGGTACGCTTTCCCTTGTTGTGGGAGCGAATTTCGCCGCATGCGGAGTATAATCCGGATTGGAGCTGGAGCGATCACCGGCTGGAACGCCTGCAGGAGCTGGGCATCCGGCCGATCGCGGGGCTGGTCCATCACGGCAGCGGCCCCCGGCACACCAGCTTGCTTGACGAAACATTCGCAACCGGTCTGGCCGAACATGCAGCGGCGGCCGCCCGACGATATCCGTGGATTTCCGAATGGACGCCCGTCAACGAACCGTTGACGACCGCGCGGTTCGCGGCGCTGTACGGCCACTGGTATCCCCATGCACGCGACGAACGCCTGTTCTGGCTGGCGCTGCTGAACCAGATTGATGCCATACGACTGTCGATGCGGGCGATCCGCGCAGAGATACCGCAAGCGCGTCTGGTCCAGACCGATGATCTGGGGCGCACATACGCGACCGCGGCGCTGGCCGATCAGGCTGCGTTCGACAACGTGCGGCGCTGGATGTCTTGGGACCTGCTGTTTGGCCGCGTCGTCCCGGGCCACGACCTGTGGGACCGGCTGTGCGAATACGGGTTCGAGGCGCGCCTTATCGCAATTGCCGATGATCCCAGCCCGCCGGATATCGTTGGAATCAACCACTATCTCACCAGTGACCGGTTTCTGGATCACCGCGTTATCCGTTATCCTTCCCGGGTCCGGGGCGGCAACGGGATGCGCGGGTTTGCCGACATCGAGGCGGTCAGGGTGCTTAACCCGCCGTCCTCTGGGCTGGGCGGCATCATCCGGGAAACCTGGGATCGCTACGGCAAACCCCTTGCGCTGACGGAAGTGCATAACGGCTGCACCCGCGAAGAGCAGCTGCGCTGGCTGCGCGAAGCGTGGCTGGTCGCCGAGCAGGCGCGCGACGAAGGCATCGATGTGCGGGCCGTTACGGCCTGGGCGCTGTTCGGGAACTGCGGCTGGAACACGCTTCTTACCGACCAGGGCGTGTACGAAGCAGGCGCATATGACGTCAGCAGCGGCCACCCGCGCCCGACCGCTGTCGCGCAGCTGTTGCGGCACCTGTCTGCTGCGGACGAGTGCCCGCCTGCTGCGACCGGCGGTGGCTGGTGGCGGCGCGATTTGCGCATTCACCATCCGGTGATCTGGCGGCCGGCGCGGGCGCGCGATTTTTCCATCCAGCACGATGTGGAAGGCGAACATCTGCCGATCCTCATCACCGGGGCGACCGGCACGCTCGGCCAGGCGCTGGCCGCGGCCTGCCGGCATCGCGGACTGGATCACGTGCTCACCAGCCGCGCGGATCTGGACTTGCTCGACGACGCGAGCATCGTCCACGCGATCGACCTGCACCGCCCGTGGGCAGTGATCAACGCCGCGGGCTGGGTGAAGGTGGATGAGGCCGAACATCAACGCGACGCCTGCCTTGCGGCCAATGAACGCGGTGCGCTCACACTGGCGCGGATATGCGCCGATCGCGGCATTGGCACCGTCAACTTTTCCAGCGACCTGGTCTTCGACGGTACCAAGGACGGCCCGTACATCGAAAGCGATGCCCCGGCACCGCTGAACGTTTACGGCGAAAGCAAAGCCCGGCTTGAACAGGCACTCTCCGGTCTTCCGGGCAGCCACCTCGTGGTGCGCACCGCGGCGTTCTTCTCGCCATTCGACGACTATAACTTTGCCGTGGCGGCGGTCCGGACCATCGCGCACGGCCAGCGTTTTGTTGCTGCTCGCGACCACGCCATTACGCCAACCTACGTCCCGGACCTGTGCAATGCGGTGCTCGATCTGCTGATCGACGGGGAACATGGGGTGTGGCACCTCAGCAACGGGGAAAGCGTAACCTGGGCGGACTTCGCCCGGCGCGTGGCGCAGGCCTGCGGGCTTGATCCCGCGCTGGTGGACGCCGTGTCCGGCAGTGATCTGAACTGGAACGCAAAGCGACCGGTGCAATGCGCGCTCGCAAGCGAGCGGGGAACGCTGATGCCAAGTCTCGATGCGGCTTTCCTGCATTTCGCGCAGGATGTGAAGCTGCTGACCCACGCCGCTTGAGATCTGTGATTTAAACAAACGCTTGTTTTGCTCGGAACTCTGGTTCATCGTCCCCCAAAGTCAATCCTTGGGAGTGTTGTCATGGGCAGGTTGAGCGGCAAAGTTGCGATTATCACAGGTGCGTCGCAGGGCATGGGGGCCGAACATGGCCGCCAGTTCGTCGCGCACGGAGCGAAAGTGATCCTGACCGACATCAATGCGGAAGCCGGCCAGCAGCTGGCTGAAAGTCTGGGATCGGACGCCATGTTCATCGCGCACGATGTCGCGCAAGCGGCGGACTGGGCCAAAGTGGTCACGCAGGGTGAACAGCGTTTCGGCACCGTGAACGTGCTTGTGAACAATGCCGGCGTGCTGGGAAGGATCGCCCCCACCACCGAATTTACCGAGGACGATTATCGCTTCGTGTCCGATATCAACCAGATCGGCGTTTTCCTGGGCATGAAAGCAGTGCTGCCGTCGATGATTGCAACAGGCGGCGGTTCGATCATCAACATTTCGTCGATTGCGGGCATGGTCGCCATCTACGGCGCGCCCAACCTGGCGTACGTCGGCACGAAGTTCGCGGTGCGCGGGATGACGAAGCAGATCGCGGTGGAATACGGCAAGCAGAACATCAGGTGCAACTCGATCCACCCCGGCTACATCCGCACCCCGATGATGGCTGCCGCGACGGACGAAGGCGGCGGTGAAGCGCTGTCGATGATCCCGCTATCGCGCTTGGCGGAAACGATCGAAGTGTCGAACCTTGCGGTCTTCCTTGCGTCAGACGAATCTTCGTTCATCACCGGCACGGAACATGTCATCGACGGCGGGATGACAGCGCTCTGAAGATGTACTGCCACGGCATCATCGCGCGATGCAGCTTGACGCCGCCTGCGGCGTCTGGCAAAAACAAATGATTGTTTACCTGTCGGCAAGGGAAGAGGACAGCCCCAATGAGCGAAGCTGAAAGCAGCGCGCCGGTCCACGCGGACGCAACTTCGGATGAGATGATTGAGCGGTTCGGCCGCGATCTCGTCCACGATTTCGATCTCGACGCGCCCGTATTCAACGACCAGTTCGACGAGGTTCTGAACTACATGGTGCGCAAGTGCCCGGTAGTCCATTCGCAGGTCGGCCGCGGATACTACATGATCAACACGCAGGATGACGTGCGCGCCGCGGCGCAGGACTGGCGGACTTTCAGCAGCGCCCAAGGCTACATGCCGAACCGGCCTGAAAACCTGCCCTATCTGATGCCCGAAGAATCCGATCCCCCGATCCACACCCGGTGGCGTGCCAAGCTGAACCCGCACCTCAGCCCCAAGACCGTCGCGACCTACGAGCAGCCGGTTCGCGATGACGTGAACGCCCTGATCGATCGCTTCATTGGCCGGGGGGGATGCGAGTTCATTTCGGAATTCGGCGCGCTTCTGCCCGGCTATGCGTTCTTCAAGAACGTGCTGGGCCTGCCCATCGACGATCTGGCGATGCTGGTGAACGGGGTGGAGGAAGGTACGTTTGCGGCCGACCTCGGCGAACGCTCGCGCCATTTTGCACAAGTCTTCGAATATCTCGACACTCATCTCAGGTGGCGGTCAACGCAGCCCCCGCGCGGAGACCTGATCGACACCATCCTGGCCGGCGTGACCTACGACGACGGCACCGAAGCCCCGTGGGCGCACAAGGTCAGCATCCTGGTCGATCTCACGTTCGGCGGGATCGCGACCACGACCTTCGTCATGGGCTCGGCCATTCATCACCTTGCCACCCATCCCGACCAGCGCCAGCTGCTGCTTGACGATCCGTCGCTGATCGAAAACGCGGTCGAGGAATATGCGCGTTTCTTCCCCCCGGTGGTTGCACTGGGGCGGACGGCCACCCGCGACGTCGAGGTTTCGGGCACGCCGATCAAGGAAGGCGAGTTCGTGATGTTGACATACGCCTGTGCCTCGCGCGATCCCCGGCATATGGAAGAGCCCGAGACGATCGACGTGCGCCGTGAGGGCATCCCGCATTCGACGTTCGGCGTGGGGCCGCACCGGTGCATCGGTTCGAACCTCGCCCGGCTTGAACTCACCGCAACGCTAGAGGAATGGCTAAAGCGCATTCCCGATTTCCGCGTAAAGCCCGGCACCGAACCCACGTACGTCACGGGCTTTCTGCGCTCCATGCGCACCCTGCAGCTGGAATGGTAACGGCATGAGCCGGCTGGCACCGCGTCTGGCGGACTACCAGGACCGCTATCGCAACATCAAGCTGTCGCGCGACGATCGCGGGATCCTGCTGATGCAGTTGCACACCGGCGGGGGGAAGTTCGTCTGGAGCGCGGAAAGCCACGAAGAACTGGCCTTCTGCTTTGCTGACGTCGGCGGAGACCGTGAAAACCGAGTCATCGTGATGACCGCAACCGCCGATGCATGGTGCGATGCAATCGACTTTGCCAGCTTCAGCCTGACCACCCCGGCCGAGTGGGACGTGACCTTTTACGAAGGGCGCAAGCTGCTGAACAATCTGCTCGACATCGAGGTGCCGATCATCAGCGCGATCAACGGCCCGGCCCGGTTCCATCCGGAAATCCCGGTGATGTCGGACATCGTGATCGCATCGGATACGGCGCTGTTCCAGGATGGTCCGCACTTTCCCGCGGGCATCGTTCCGGGCGACGGTGCCCATGTCGTCTGGACCCACGTCCTTGGCCCCAATCGCGGCCGCTATTTCCTGCTGATGGGTCAGGAACTCGATGCCCGCCAGTCGCTGGATTATGGCGTGGTGCAGGAAGTTCTGCCGCCCGATCGGGTGCTTGGCCGGGCCATGGAAATAGCCGGCATGTTCGCCGGCAAGACCGATCTCGCCCTGCGCTACGCGCGCGTCGCATTGACGCAGCGGTACAAGCGGCTGATGGACGAAGGACTTAGCCTGGGCCTTGGCCTGGAAGCGCTGGCCGCGGTCGATCTTCTCGCGGGAGCGAAAGGCAAATAAGCACGGAATTTGCGTAGGTCGGGAGTATGGGGATGAAGGTTTATATCGACGAAGTTAAGTGCACCGGACACGGACGCTGTGCAAAATATGCGCCTAATGTGTTCCGGCTCAGGGACGAAGATGGCTACAACGCCGACGTCGGCCTTACGATCGATGTTCCAGCCGGCGAGGAAGGCAATGCCCAGCTTGGGGTCAAGAGCTGTCCGGAACGAGCGATCATCATTGTCGAGTGAGTTTGCTCATGCCTGATCGTACTTTGGCGTCCTTCCCAACAGTGATCGCCGAAAAGATCAGGCTGAGCGATACCGACCGGCAGGGCCACGTGAACAACGTGAATTTTGCGTTCTTCCTCGAGGCCGGCCGCTCGGACGTTCTGCACGAACGTCATGATTTGCGTGATCCGGGCTGCCAGTACATGATCGCCACCGCCACCATCGATTTCAAGGACGAGCTCCACTGGCCGGGCGAAGTCCAGATCGCGACCGGGATTGAGCGGCTCGGCACCAGCTCGGTAACCTTTCGCCAGGCGCTGTTCCAGCGAGACCGGCTGGTGGCTGAATCCACAAGCACCGTTGTTCAGGTCGATATCGCGCAGCGCCGCGCGCAGCCATTCTCTCCGCGCATCCGCGAGCAGTTCGGCGCGCTGATGGTCAGCTGACCCCCAGCGCCGAACGGCATGCGTTCAGCGCCCGGCGGCCACCGGCCAAAGATGCCGATCGTCTATCGTCAGGATCGCCACCTGCGCCCCCGCGCGGACGCGGTCGATGTGGCCTTCGCCGGTCCGGTCTTCAGCCAGGCAGACGTCGCCCGGCCCGAACACTTGACGCTCCCCGATCCCGCCGCCGGTTTCAAGTTCCAGCGCGCCGGCCAGCACGATTGCCAGGTTGTTGGTGACTTCCGGGTGCCAGTCGATGAAGGTGCCCTTGGACATGCCGACAAAGCGCAGCCCCGCGACCGGCAGCTCCCGGCTCCACGCGCCCGGCGCGGCGAACAGTTCCGTAAATAGCCGGAAGTACGAGCGTCCGTCCGCGCCTTCGTACATGCGGCGGAAGTTGGGCGGGCTTTCACGGGGTACTGCCACCACTGGCGGAACCGGGCGCGCCTTTTCTCCGGGCCAGCCGGGATCGACCGCCAGCTGCAGCAGGCGACATTCGCCCACGGTGCGGTATGCGCTTGCGGGCAATGCTTCGTCAGTCAGCACCATGTCACCGGGATCGAGCGCAGCAGCAACCTCGGTTCCGGCGGCGATTTTCACCCGTCCGGCAAGCACGAACGTTACCCGCGATCCGGTCAGGCCGAACAGTTCGGCGCGCTGCCCAGGTAGCAGGTGCAGCGTACGCAGCGGCCCGCACGTGGCCATCGCATCACGCAGCGGCGCACCGCCCGCGGCTGCGACCCGGAACGGCTCCGGGTCGATCTCGCCCCCCACCTGCGGCATGCGCAGCGGAAGATCGGTTATGGCGGTGATGGCCCCGCCGCTGGTCATCAGGCGCAGCGCCTGCACGGCCGCGGTCAGTCGGTCCGGTTGTATCGCGGCGTCCGCTTTTCCAGCGCGGCGTTCACGCCTTCGCGCAAATCATCGCTGTGGGTCATCGCCGCGACGCCCCAAAAGCTCATGTTCATCGAAGCGGCCAGGTCCATGTGCCAGCTTTGCCGCAGCTGCTGCTTGGTCGCCTCGAGCGCCAGTCGCGGCCGCTCGGCAATCCTGGCTGCCAAAGCCACGGCCTCGTCCAGCAGAGCCTCGGGGGCTACCACCCGGTTGACCAGCCCGATCTCCAGTGCGCGCGCTGCCTCGATGATGTCGCCGGTCAGCGCCAGTTCCGCCGCCATTCCGCTGCCGACCAGCCGGGGCAGGAAATAGGTGCCGCCGTTGCCGGGGTTGAGGCCCAGCTTGATGTACGTCTCGCCCAGCCGGGCCGCGGTGGAGGCAATGCGGATGTCGCACGCCATCGCCAGATCGAGCCCGCCCGCAGTCGCCCCGCCGTTGATCGCGGCAATCACCGGCAGGCGGCAGGAGGCGATCCGCTGCGTCACCGGGAACAGCACCCGGGCGTTGTAGGGTTCCTGCGTGCGCGCGTGATCCTGTTCGAGATAGCGCTTGAATTCCACCAGATCGGCCCCGGCGCAGAACTGCTTGCCGGCGCCGGTCAGCACCAGCATGCGGACCGAGAAATCGGCTTCGAGCGCATTCAGCGCGGCAACCAGGTCGGCCGCCATTTCGGGGACGACCCCGTTCCCGCGCTCAGGCCGGTTGAGCGTGATCAGCGCCACCCCGTCGGCCGGCCGGTCAAGCAGGATGGTGTCGTAAGGCATAAGCTGGCTGCGCCCTTCAGATTCGCTCGAGGATGGTGGTGATCGCAAGCGCGTAGGAATCGTCAAGCCAGCCCCCGCCGTTGACGGCCATGGCCAGCCGGGCATTCTCGACCTGGCGCGCTCCGGCCTCGCCGCGCAGCTGCACCACGAGTTCGTGCAGCTGCGCGCAGCCGGTTGCACCCAGCGGATGACCGCGACTGAGCAGGCCGCCGCTGGGGTTGACCGGGTGCCGCCCACCGATTTGCGTCACCCCGTCGCGCGCCAGCCGGAACCCATCACCTTCGGCGCAAAGCCCGATCTCGCTGTACTGGGTCAATTCCGCAGGAGCGGCCGCATCGTGCAGTTCGAACAGATCGCAGTCGGCCGCGCTGAGACCCGCGGCCTCGCCCGCCTTGCGCGACGAATCGGCAACCGGGTGACCATTGGCCCCGGAAGCGTTCGCGCAGGCACGAACCACGACCGTCGGCGCTGCAAGTGTCCGCGCCCGTTCGATCGAGCACACCAGCACCGCCGCGGCGCCGTCCGTTACCGGCGAGCACATCGGCAGCGTCAGCGGCGCCGCGATCGTCCGTGCACCCAGCACGTCTTCCAGCGTTTGCGGGCTGCGCAGGAAGGCCAACGGGTTATGTACTGCATGCGCGCGATTCTTGACCGCGATCCGGGCAAAATCCGCTGCGCTTGCGCCGTAGGTTTCAAGGTAGTTGCGTGCCACCCCGGCATAGTATTCCATCAGGATCGAATTGGCGCTCATCGTGCCGGGCTCGACTTCGCCAATCTCCTCGATGTCGGTCGATCCGCGCAGCGCATTGAAGGCGCGGCTGCGATCAGTGTGGTTCATCTGCTCGACCCCTAGCGCCAGCACCACATCAGCGGCCCCGCTGGCCACTGCCTCGATCCCCAGCAGAAAGGCCGATCCGCCCGACGCACAGGCGTTCTCGACGTTGATCAGCGGCAGCCGGCCAAGCGGGTGATGGCGAAAGATCACCTGCCCCTTGACCATGTCCTGTTGGACAACGGTCCCGGCTATGGCGTTGCCGACATAGACCCGGTCAACATCCTGGTACGTCAGGCCGGCCGCGCTCTCGAACGTCCGCTCGGTCGCCTCCAGCGCCAGGCTGCGCAAGCCGCGCCCGATGTGCTTGCCGAACGCGGTCATGCCGACGCCTGCGATCGCCACCTGCCTCATGACACGGCCGCCGCGCCCGCGCCGCCGCCGATCCGCCCCGCCTGCCCCTGCCAGTACCGCTCGCGAATCTCGCGGCGCAAGACCTTGCCATAACCGCTGATCGGGAGTTCCGCGACGAAATCGACCGCCTTGGGCTTCTTGTAGCCGGCCATATGCTCGCCGCAGAAGTCTATGATGGCGCGCGC
Organism: Pseudomonadota bacterium; assembly: GCA_040387665.1. Classification (GTDB taxonomy): domain Bacteria; phylum Pseudomonadota; class Alphaproteobacteria; order Sphingomonadales; family Sphingomonadaceae; genus Novosphingobium. Next base: position 115,830 of record JAZKDH010000013.1, read on the forward strand.
GCTCACCGCCGCGCCGGGCTTGGCCACCACCACCGCATGGACCGCCTCGCCCCAATAATCATCCGGAATGCCGAACACGACGCACGCCGCAACCGCGGGATGGAGAATGATCACTTCTTCCACTTCACGCGGATAGATGTTGTTGCCGCCCGAAATCACCATGTCCTTGGCGCGGTCGAGCAGGAACAGGAAGCCGCGCTCGTCGAAATAGCCGATGTCGCCGGTGTGCAGCCACCCGCCGCGGAGGGCTTCGGCGGTCGCCTCGGGATTGTGCCAGTAACCGGGCATTACCACGTCCCCGCGCGCCACCACTTCGCCGGCCTCGCCCGGCGGCAGCGGCCGGTCGTGCTGGTCGACGCAGCGCGCCTCGACGTCGGTGCGCACCTGCCCGGCCGAGCCGATCCGCGGATCGCCGGCATCGAGCAGTTCCTGATGCAGGCGGCCGCTCATGCCGGTAATTGTGATCGGCGCCTCGCCTTGGCCGTAAAGCTGGATGAAGATCGGCCCGAACGTGGCGATCGCCTGCTTCAGATGCTCGACATAGATCGGCGCACCGCCATAACAGATCGCCTTCAGGGTCGAGAGGTCGTGCTGGCCGGGCTGGTAATCCTCCAGCAGCTTGACGATCTGGGTCGGGGCCATGAACGCGATGTGCGACACCCGCAACCGCTCAACTGTCGCGAGCAGGCTGTCGATCTCGAAGCTGGCGGTTTCGGTGATCGCATTGACCCCGCCCCGCGCAACCGTGGGCAGCGCCACGATCCCGCTGCCGTGCGACATTGGGGCGCAGTGCAGCACCACTTCGCCCGGCTGGATGTTATGCAGATCGGCCAGATAGTTCATGATGACGCAACGAACCATCCGGTGATTCCACATCGCGCCTTTGGGCTTGCCGGTGGTGCCCGAAGTATAGAACAGCCAGCACAAGTCCTCCGGCGCGGCCTCGACCCCGCCGGGCAGCGCGTTTGCCGGATCGAGCAGCGTGTCGAACAGGCCGGCATCGCCCGCCGGCGCGGTGCAGAACAGCCGGACATCGCCGAACAGCGCCGCGTTCTGGACGATGCCGTCATGGTATTCCGGCCCGTGAACCAGCACGCGGGCCCCGCTGTCGCCAACGATATAGGCCATCTCGCGCACATGCAGCCGGGCGTTCACCGGCACCACCACCAGCCCGGCCGCGAAACAGCCGAACACCAGCTCCATGATCCGCGGCGAATTGGCCAGGCAGAACGCCACGCGGTCACCGGGCCGACAGCCCAGCGCCAGCAGGTTGCCGCCGATGGCCAGCGCCCGGTCATGGAACTGGCGGTAAGTCACCATTTCCTCGCCCTGTACCAGCGCAGCGCCGTCCGGCCGCTGGAGCGCGGACTTCTGGAGGAAGGCGAAAGTATTCACCGCGCCGCTCAGGCCCGCGCGCGGCGAAACGTCGCACACGCGCGCCGCTCGATCTCGGCCGCGCTGGTGGACACGAACTCGATCCGGTCGTCGCACCGGTAGCTCGACCAATCGCCCGGACCGTCCGGTTCGAGCCGGACCGCCAGCTGCACGCCTTCGTCCAGCTTCACCACGCCGATGGCATAAGGCAAGTCGGCCTCGAACCCTTCCGGTGCGCCTTGGCGCAGCACGCAGAAGCTGTGCAGCGTGCCGGTCCCTGCCGCCTCTTTCCAGCCGAGGTTTTCAGACTGGCAGTGCGGACAGGCATAGCGCGGCCACATGTTGGGCTTGTTGCAGTCCGAACAGTTCTGGATCAGCAGCTTGCCTGCCGCCAGTCCGTTGCGGAAATCGGAGACTATTGTGGGCAAAGTCATCAATCAGGCCCCCAGCTTGGTACGTTCGAGCAAGAGAATCTGGGCATCCATGTAGCTGCCTCCGGATCCGCCGATGATCGCGCGCTGGCAATCTTCGACCTGCCGCTTTGGCGGTGCCCGGTGCAGCAACTGCCGGATGCCTTCGACCAGCAGCGCCGTCCCCCCGCCCACGCCCGTGTGGCCGGCCGAAAGTAGCCCGCCGTTGGTGTTGGTGGGCAGCTTGCCCCCCGGATCGCCGTTGCCGGCCGCGAACCAGCGCGCGCCCTCGCCCTTTTCGGCGATGCCGATGCCTTCCAGAGCAATCGTCGTGACGGCCGCATAGCTGTCGTAGATCTGCGCAATGTCGGCATCGTGCGGCCCCCAGCCCGACTGGCTCCACGCTCGCTCTGCTGCCAACGGCCAGCCCAGCACCGCCTGGTCACGCTCCTGGCTCAGGCAGTAATGGCTGACGCAGCCGCCCGAACCCGCCAGCCGCACCGCATTGCCGATGCCGCGTTTCCGCGCATTGGCGGTGCTGGTCATCACGAACGCGCAGGCCCCATCCGCCATCGGCGGGCATTCGTAGCTGTGCAGCGGATCGGCCACCATGCGCGAGGCGAGGATCTGCTCCACCGTCAGCGGCTTGGTATAGAACATCGCGTTCTCGTTGAGATTCGCCCAGTTGCGCAGCGTGACGCAGACCGATGCCATCTCCTCAGCGGTGCTGCCAGACGCATGCATGTAGCGCCGGGTGATCATCGCGCCGATCGCATTGAACTGGATGCCCGTCGGCAGTTCCCATTCGCCCGGAATGCCGTTTTTCGACAGCATCGTGATCATTTCGTTGAGATCGGCCGAGCCCCACCGCTCGCACTGCAGGACCAGCACGTTCTGCGCATGGCCGGTGGCTATCAGGCCATGTGCCGATCGCACCGCGTTGTCGCTGGTGGAGCCGCCCGAATGGACCATGTAGCTGGACTTGCACGATCCATGGATTCCCAATTCCTCGACCATGCGCGAGAAGATCAGGTCGGCCTGGTCGGCGGCGCTGTGCAGGTTGGGGATCAGCAGGATCGTATCGATATCCCTCGGCGTCATCCCGGCGTCCTTCAACGCCAGCAGCGCGACCTTGGTCAGTGCCTGGATGAATCCGCGCTCCGGAAATTTACCGGTGGGAATTTCGCCCACGCCGACAAAGACGGGATCGTTATCCGCCCCGGGCGGGACATGCAGCGTCCACTGCTCCGACATCTCTCAGTTCTCCCCTTGGCGCCGCTTCGCCAGCATTGTCTGGAGGAAGGTCATCACCTCCTCGTCACTTTGGTTACGCACCGAATAGACGACGCCCAGCGTGCCGTACTTTGGCCCGCTGGCATCGTGAACGGTAACGGTGGCGACGACATGCAGCGTGTCGCCTGCGAATACCGGCTTGGTCGCTTTTAGACCGGTGATTTCGATCAGCGCTGCAATCGCATCGCCGTAAAAGCCACTCAGTCCGATCAGCCCAACTGCCAGCGAAAAAGTCAGCGGACCATGCGCGATGCGCTGCCCGAACCGGTTTCCGGCCATGAAGGCGGCATCGGTGTGGAGTTGATAGTGATCACCGGTAAGGCCAGCAAACACGGTGATATCGCCGATGTCCACCGTCCGCCCGCGGGTGATCATCACATCCCCGTGCGCAAAGTCTTCAAACCATTTCGGCTCTGGATCAACGAACGTCCGCGCCATCCCGCTCTCACGTAAAACAATCATTTGTTCGTTAATGGCACGCCGGCAAGCTGTCAAGCCGACGCAGGAGGCTCACGTTAGGCTTGGATGCCTCGCAGCAACGTGTTGGCCATCATGAAACCGACCTCTTTGGCGGTCAGCTTGCCCTGAGGCGAGAACCACTCTGGCGTCCAGTTGAGTGCACCAAGGATCGACAGCACCACGATTCGCAAGTTGAGGTCGGTGCGGAACTGGCCTGCCGCGATGCCCTGCTCCAGCACTGTTACGAATGCCCGCTCGTAATCGCGCCGCCGCTCGATTGCGACGGGTAGGTTTTCCTCGCTCAGGAACCGCCACTGGTGGAACACCACTTGCGAGCGCTCGGGATTGTCGGCCACCACCTCGACATGGGCGGCGATCATCTCGCGCAGCCGCTCCACCGGGCTTCCGCCCGCGTGCAGGTGAGGATCGACCGCCGAGAGAAACCGCCCGATGCCCTCGGCCACGATCGACAGCAGCAGAGCCTCCTTGCTCTGGATGTGGGCATAAAGGCTGCCTGGCAGCAGGCCGACGCCATTTGCGATATCGCGCATTGATGTGCCGGTGAAACCCTGCTTGCCAAACAGGTGCATGGCTACGTTCATGATGGCGACGCGCGGCCCGCTGTCTGCCTCGATCCCTGCCGCAGTGTTCATTGGTCTTGCTTGCTCCATGCTCGCGCCGCGGATCGCCGAATCAGATGCCCATGGATTTGGCGATGATGCTGCGCAGAATCTCGTTGGTTCCTCCGCCCACCATGCCGTGTTTGGCCTCGCGGAAGTAGCGCTCCATATGATATTCGGGAAGCTGCGCATACCCGCCCAGCGCCTGCATTCCGTTAGTCGCAATGTCGAACAGCGTCTGCGATGCGATGAGCTTGGCCTGCGCGACCAGCGCGGTTGCATTCTCGCCCCGCGCCAGTGCGCTGGCGGCCGCATAAACCAGGAAGTACGCGGCCGAAAGCCGGGCCTGGTCTTCGGCCATGCGGTGCTTCAGCACCTGGAACTGCGACAACTGCTTTCCGAACGCAGATCGCTCGTTCAGATACTTCACCGTATCGTCGAGCGCGGTCCGCGCGCTGCCAATCTGCGAGGCGGCGATCGACAGCCGCTCGAAGTTCAGGTGCTCGCCGATGTACTTCCAGCCTTCGCCGACCGTGCCGAGCAGCGCGCCGCGCGGCAGGCGCAGGTCGTCCATGAACAGCGACGTCGTCCCAAGGCTGCGCCGGACCAGTGTGTCCATTTTCTGGATTTCCAGACCGGGCGTGTCGTTCGGTACCAGCAGGACGCTAAAGTCGTACCGACCGTCGCCAGTGCGCAGCATCATCGCAATACAGGTGTTCGGATGATGCGCGCCCGAGCACCATACCTTGCTGCCGTTCACCACCCACTCGTCACCATCCAGCCGGGCGGTGGAGCGGGCACCCGCGGCATCTGATCCGGAATGGGGTTCGCTGATCGATATCGCGAACTTGGCCTCTCCGGCCAGGAAGGGGCGCAAGAACTGCTCCCGCTGCGCCTCGGTTCCGTGGCGCGCAACGTTCGTCGCGGTAAACATCGAGGTCATGATGCAGGCCGCGGTATCCAGGCTGTACTTGCCGATCGCTTCGCAAAAGATCGCGAACATGACCGGATCGTTGTCCATGCCCAGCCCCCCCTGCTCCTCGGGGATCAACAGGCCGAGCCAGCCTTCGTGCGCCATCTTCCGGTACAGCTCTTCGGGAAATTCGCGGCTTTGATCATGCTTCAGCGTCAGATCACGGCCAAATTCGCGGTCCATGAAATTGTTGACCACGTCGCGCCACATGGTCTGTTCCGGGGTAAAACTGTAGTCCATCGATCCTGATCCATGCAATCCGGGCAGCGCGCCCGATCTATAACAAACATTTGTTAGGGCGCTTTGGCGGGCCGGTCAACGTGTCCGGTCAAAGCCCGTATGTTTCCATCGCGGTCCGGCCGAAAAAGGCTTGCTGGTCCGCGAGCGACAGATCCGCCGTCAGAACCATCATCGCATTGACCAGCGTGGTGAGCGGCATTGCTACCTTGTCGACCGGAAAGTTGCTGCCAAACATGCAGCGGTCAGCGCCGAACGCGTCGATGCAATGGCGCACCCACGGCCGGCAGAGTTCGGCCACTTCGGCAGACGACGGGGGAAGAGCGCGCCCCGCCGCGTCCACGATGGCGACGCGCGAGATCGCAAAGCCGCCGATCTTTACCACCACGTTGGGGCATTGGGCCACTTCGCTCATTCCGGCTGCCCAATCGGCATACACCTGTTCCCGCAAGTTGGCATAGCGGCCGATACCAAGCGGGCCGCCGATGTGATTGAGGACAATCGGCAAATCCGGGAAGCACTGCGCCAGCGCCGCGACTTCACGCAGCTGGGTGTGGAAGGCATACAGGTCGAGCACGTGCCCGTCCTCGTGCAACCGCCTAACCCCGCGCTGGAAATCCTCGCGCAGCAGCAGGCCGGGGCCTGGCCCGCCCGCTCCATAACCGGCTTGCGGATCGGGATCATAGGTCGCCCGGCAGCGCACGCCCCGAAACCGGCCATCGCCGACGCGGCGCAGTTCCGCCAGAACCTCACCAACCGCATCGCCCAGCGTCAGGTCCGCCCAGCCGATGATCGCGGCGCCCACGTTGATGCCCGCCGGGACCGCTTCTGCCTGAGCCCGCGCGAATTCCACCTCGCCGGCGGGCCGAAGCTCGACCGGACCGGACCCGCGATAACCCATGGTGCAATCGACGTAGATGCAGCTCGATATTCCGGCCGCCGCCGCATCCCTGGCATAGCTGTCCGCAAAATACGGGGGGTCGGAAAAATCCCACAGATGGATGTGCGAATCCACGATCTCGATCGTCCGGTTCGTCCGCGGTTCCGCGCCGAGAGCCAGCCACGCTTCGTCGACGGGATGGACATGCGGCTTTTTCAGCCCGGTCATCGGGCCAGTCCGCGCCTGCAATGCACCATACGCTCGCCGGTCATGACAGCAATCCGCCGTCCACCGGCAAGATCTGCCCGGTCACCATCGAGGCTCCTTGCCCAGCCAGGAACGCGATCACCCAGCCGATCTCCTCCGGTTCGGCCAGCCGCCCCAACGGCACCTTTTCCGCAGCCGCCGCCTCGCGCGCCGGATCATCGGTTAGCCGGCTGATCATCGGGGTCCGGACATAGCCTGGCGCCACTGCGTTGACCCGGATGCCATTGGCGGCCCATTCAACTGCCAGCGCCCTCGTCAGGTTGACGACCCCGCCCTTGCTCGCGCGGTACGACGGGTTGGCGTTCGCGCGTCCGGTGATGCCGGCGCTCAGCCCGCCGACAGAGGCGACGTTGACGATGGCCCCGCCGGCCGACCGCGCGATCATGGAGCGGGCGGCGCAGCGGCACGCCACGAACAACGCGGTGAGATTGACGTCGAGCACCCGCTGCCACGTCTCGAGATCATAGTCGACGCTTGCCCCCGCGACGTTCAGCGCCGCCGAATTGACAAGTATGTCGATCCCACCGTGCTCCGCCGCGATGCTCTGGAACAGCACCTCGATTGCAGCGGCGTTGCACAGGTCGATCAAGGCCCCGTGCGCACGCCCCGCGCCGCCCGCGCACAGCGCTATTGTTTCATCCAGCTGGGCCTGGTCGCGATCGAGAACGATCGTGCGCGCACCCAGCTGACTGAGCAATTGCGCCGTTGCGCGGCCGATTCCGCTGGCCCCACCGGTGACGACCGCCGTCTTCCCGGCCAGCGACAGCCGGGCCTCCAGCGCCGAGCCGACGGTCATGCCGGCTCGCTTACTTTCGAGGCGGGCATTCCGTCGAACACGAACCCGCGCCAGCCGTCCGTCTCGATATCCTTGCACAACTGCTTGAATTGCGGATTGCCGCCGGCATAGAACAGGACCTCGCGCTTCTGTGCGCCCGCGACGTTCTTGTTGACGCCTGTGAACCACGAATTGACCTTCCCGATCAGTCCATGACTGATTAATTCATGGCACAGCTCGTTCCATTCGTCCTGCGCTTCGGGTGATGCTTCCAGTACTTTGACATCGTGATCGCGCACGTACTGCATCAAGTCGACGTTCCAATCGACGGCGGTGGCGGAACAGCGCGGGATGTTGCAGAATACTGTGCCGTTCTGGGGGCCTACAAGCGTGAAGAAGTTCGGATAGTTTTCGATCATCAAACCAAGGTAGGTCTTCACCCCTTCTTCGCGCCACAATTCGTTCAGCGACCGGCCGTCCTTGCCATAGACTTCGATCCGGCTCAGCGATCCGCGAATGGCATAGAAACCCGTGGCATAGACGATGACATCCACCTCGTGGAGCGTGCCGTCTGACGTACGAATACCCTTGGGCTCGATCTGCTCGATCGGCGTCTCGCGCAGATCTATCAGGTGGACGTTATCCTGGTTGTAGCATTCGAAGTACTTCGTTTCCTGCGGAACCCGGCGCGTGCCATAGCCGTGGTCGGTAGGGATCAGCTTTTCGGCAATCTTCGGATCGTTCACGCGTTGCCGGATCTTCTTCTTGACGAATTCGGTGACGAGCGCGTTTGCCTCCGGATCTTCGAGGTAGTCCTTGTAGTTGCCCAGCCACAGGCGGAAGCCCGGGCCTTGATACAGATCCTCCCACGTCGCCTCGCGTTCCTCTGCCGGCACGTCGAGCGTGTGCTTGTCGATCCACTTGTGCGGAAAGCCTGAAAGCGTGGTGTCGCAAAAATCGTTCAGGGCTTTGTAGTTGCGCTTTATTTCGTCCATTTCCGCCTGATCGACCGGCGCATTGCCCAGCGGGCAGCACCAGTTGGGAGAACGCTGGAATACATAGAGATCCTTGGCGACCTTGGCCATTTCCTGGATGACCTGCACGCCCGATGCCCCGGTGCCGACGACGGCCACGCGCTTACCGGTGAAGTCCATTTTCGCCCCGAAGTTGCTATCGGGATCGCGCGGCCAGCGGCCTGTGTGCCACCAGTCTCCCTCGAACGTATAGATGCCCGGCACGTTGGGCATTTGCGGGGCCGACAGCGGACCCATGGCGGAAAACACGAACCGCGCGGTTATGGGGATCGAGCCCCCTTCTTCCAGCTGAATCACATAATACTTGTTCTCGTTGTCCCAGCGGGCATGCCGCACACGCTGGTTGAAGATGTAATCCTTGCGGATGTCCATCAACTCCGCAGCGGTCTGCAGGTACGACAGCACTTCCGGCTGCCCGGCAAAACGTTCGGTCCAGTTGAATTTCTGCAACAGCTCCTCGGACCAGAAGTAGCTGTACGTGTGACTTTCAGAGTCTACCCGGCAGCCGGGATAGCGGTTCCAGAACCACGCGCCGCCCACGTCCGGCGCAGCTTCGATCCCTTTTACCCGGAACCCTTGTTCACGCAGGCGGTACAGCTGGTACATCCCGGTAATACCTGCGCCGATCACTACCGCATCAAAGTCTGCGTCCTTGGGCATCCTGCTCTCCTTGCACCTTCCAGCAACGCCGCGGCTGCGGCATCGCCATTGTTTCGTGCTGCCGACCGCCCGTCTCCCAGGCTTGCGCAACGACACGCCGGCTTTCACGCCGGATAAAACAACTGTTTGTTTGCATTGTTTGGCATGACGCCGTATTTTGTCAAGAGACGGGGGCGCGCGGCAGCACTTGCTGGCGGTCGGTTGACCGGTCTTCCGCGTTCGATAACACTCGCACAAGCCAAAGTAGCGGCCGATGGAGAGCGGGATGCACAAGGTTCCTCAAGTAATCGCATCTGGATTTGGATATCTTGAGGCGGCGCGGTGGCACGCCGGCAGCCTGTATTTTTCGGACATCAAGGACCGAAAGGTCTGGCGCATGTCAGCCGATGGCACCCCCGAAATCGTCCTGAACCTGCCGGAACGGCCATCCGGGCTCGGCTGGACACCCGGCGGCGACATGCTGGTCATCGGCATGGAAGACAACACCTTGAGGCGCATCACCGACGGCGAATCGGCTGCAATACTGGATCTGTCTGCGCACGTTGTCCACGCCAACGACATGGCAGTAGACACGGCGGGCAATGCCTATGTGACGCAGTTCGGTTATGAACTGTTCGAGCACGAGCAACCCCGGCCAACCCATATCGTGCGGGTCGATGCCGGCGGCGGTATCAAGCATTTCGGCGGCGGTCTGATATTTCCGAATGGGATCGCGGTCTCGCCCGACGGCACGATGCTGGTCGTTGCCGAATCGTTCGGCCACCGGCTGACCGCCTTCGATCGTTCGCCCGATGGCACCCTGTCCAACCAGCGCCTGTTCGCGCAGTTTACCGACCCTGCCCGGGACATCCCCGACGGGATCTGCATCGACGCGGCAGGTGCCGTCTGGGCCGCGATGCCGTTCGCCGGCGAATTCCGGCGCGTTGCCGAAGGCGGCGAAATAACCCACCGCATCACCCCCGCGCCGGGGAGCGGGACATACTGCGTGGACTGCGCGCTGGGCGGAGCCGACGGAGGCACCCTGTTCCTGCTGGTCGCGGATACCGATGTCGATCGGCTCGGCAACGATTGGGACAGCACGGCCACGGTGCAGGCGGTGCCGGTGGACGCACGCTGATTCGCGGATCGGCGGCAACCTGCACTTACCGCTGCAGGATTATCGAGCCCCCGTTCGCCCCCAGTCCTAGTACCGCCGTCATTCCGCAGCGCGCGTCGGGGACCTGCCTGGCCCCTGCCTGCTGCCGCAGCTGCCATGTCAGTTCGACCACCTGCATCAGCGCCTGAGCGGTGGTGGCCTCGCCAAAGGAAAGGAACCCGCCGCTAGGATTTATGGCTAGATCGCCATCGATCCGGTAGCGGCCGTTGGCCAACATCCAGTCGCCCTGCCCCGGTTCACAAAACCCGAACAGTTCCGGCCAAGCCAAGATATGCCAGGCTGTATTGTCCGCCATCTCCAGCACATCGACATCTTTCGGGCCCAGCCCTGCAATTTCGAGCGCGCGCCGCACCGCTCCGGAGACCTCGCTGGTATGAGAAATTCCATCCCGCACCGTGCTCGCAATGGTCGGTATCCGGCGAGCGGGATCCCCGAACTGGCCTGTTGCCACCGCGCACCCGGCCACTTTCAGCGATCGATTTGCCGTGCGCCGTGCGTATGCCTCGCTGACCAATACCACCGCAGCCGCGCCGTCGCTCACCGGGCAGATTTGCAGCAGATGCAACGGATCGGATACCAGCGGCGAGGCCAGCACTTCCTCTACGGTGATAGGCTTGCGGAAACGCGCGTACGGGTTGTTTGCCGCATTTTCGCGCATCAGCGTGACCGCTGCCGCATAAGTCTGGTCGGTGGTGCCATAGTCATGCTGGCGCCGCCGGGCCTCCAGCGCCCAGTACGACGGGTTGGTGGCCCCCATCATCACCCACCGCAGGTAATCACTATCGCTGCGATCATCGACACTTCCCGGAGGTCGCGGGATGAAACCCTTGGGCATGCGCTCCGCACCGATCGCCAGCGCCACCTCGCACTGGCCGCTCGCAATCATGGCCCAGGCGGTCTGAAACGCGATCGCGCCCGCGGCACAGGCGCCGCCCACGTTGATGCACGGCACGCCCTTTTCCGACACCGCCTGAACCAGTTCGTTCGCATGCAGCCCCCAGCCGAGCCCGCCTTCGAACCGCGAACTCGCCGCCGCGACCGCTTGCACGTCCGGCCAGTGCAGACCTGCGTCTTTCAGGGCCGCGCCGCTTGCTTCAAGCGCAAGCTGGAGTTGGGTCTTGTCGGGCCATTTTCCCCAAGGGTGCGCGCCGACCCCGGCAACGTAGACCGCGCTCATCGGCCCGCGCCGGTAGCGAGCGGGGCGAACTTGTACGTGTATACCTCGCCGCGATCCGCATCGTCGAACAGCCGGCCAAGCACGAGCTGTACCGGCATGCCGATGGTGATCTCATCCTCGGGCAGGTCGGTCATCATGCCCATCACCCGCAGGCCCTCGCCAAGATCGACCAGCGCAAGCGTGTACGGCTGCCAATTGTCCATGCGGAACGGCGGCGGCGGCTGATAACGCTGCATGGTGTGGCTATACAGCACGCCTGTCCGGGGGAGCGGAATTTCCTGCATATCGGACTGCGCGCAAGCCGGATTGGGGCAGAGTTGCCGCGGCGGAAAGCTGGGCACGCCGCAGCCGCCGCAGCGCGAACCAAGCAGGTGCGGCGCGCCGTCGGTCATCACTACAAGCCCGTCGACTGCCATGGCGTACTCGTGCATCAGTTCGCCTTTCACAGCGACAGGATGTCGCGCGTTTCCCGCATGTAGGTACTGCCGTCCGCTACATTGGTGACCAGCACCTCGTGGTGAACGTAACGGCGTCCGCGCTTCTCGAACTTGTCGAGCGCCCGGGTGGTGATGCGAACTTTGGCGCCGACCGGAATCGGCTTCAACAGCTGCGTGTCGTGGGCGGTGTGGATCGAGCCGATGGCAAACGGCCTGGTATGATCGAACTGCACCGAAAGCGCGAAATGGGACATCATAAGCGGCGGAACGATGGCGCCGCCAAACGGGCTTTCCCCGTTGATCCGCCACACATTCATCCGCCAGCCTTCATACCACGAATTGTACTCCTCGACCCCGTCGCAGTACAAAATGACCAGTTCCGGCGTTATTTCCAGCTCGCGCGACAGTTCGTCGCCGATCTGCACCATGTCCCAATAGGTCTGCGAGCCTTGTTCAAGGCCGCGGATGAACTCACGCGTTTGCGCATCCTGAATTGCAGAGTTCGGTTTGAGCGAACTGGTTGCCTGATCAGGCATGAAGCGATCTCCCCAATCTGTGCCGCCATCGTGCGGCAGCATCTAATTCCGGACGGTGTCAGTTCGGCACCGTCGCCTCGACCCAGCCGACGGTTTTCTTCTCTCCCGCCTGGTTTTCGCACCAGACATCGACCGTGAAGCGACATCCATCGGGCTGCGACTGCTTTTCGCGCACCACGCCGCGCACCGTGATAACCTCGCCCGCCTTGGTCGAAGCGACATATTTGCAGACCACCCGCGCCCCGACGAACATTGCCGCGCCGAAATGGTTGACGCACATTTCAGCGATGTAGGCCGAGGACATCTCGCCGGTCTGGATCGGAGCATCAAGTCCCGTCGCGGCGGCGTACGCCGGATCCCAGTGGTTCGGATTGAACCGTCCCCACAGCCTGGACCCCATCAGCTGGATGGCGGCCTGTTTGCGGATCGGGCCAAGTTCGTACCCGACCGGGGTATCAGCGGTGATGCGCAAAGATTCGAGCAATTGCGTGTCTGTCATCCCGTCTCTCCGATGTTTTGTGACGATGCTGCCTGAAATTCGCTCAAGCGCAAACCGTTACCGGATCAGGCAGCAGATCAAAGCCGTCGTAATCCCCCGCTTCGACCTTTTCCAGAATCCGGCGATAGCCCCGCACCCCGCCGGAATACGGCATGAACACGCGCGGCTTGCCCGGCATTTCCGCCCCGACATAGTACGATGGCGTCGTCATATAGAGTGTCTGCATCGCGCGCTCGTTGACATGTTCGACCCATGCCGCCTCAGCCTCCCGCCGAGCCTCGATCGCGGCGATGCCGGCAGCGCGTGCATGGTTTGCCAATCGCAGCAGCCAGTCGATCTGTTCTTCGCTGGACAGCAGGACGTTGCTCAGCAGCGAAGGGCTGCCAGGGCCGACGATAATGAACATGTTGGGAAACCCGTTCGCCGCCAGGCCAAGGTACGAGACCGGACCGGATGACCACTTTTCTTGCAGCGACTGCCCGTTTCGGCCGACAATCGACGGCCTCAGCAACGCCCCGGTAAACACATCGAAACCGGTCGCATAGATGATCACGTCGAGCGGGATCTCGCGTTCGCTGGTCCGTATGCCGGTTGGCGTGAATTGCTCGATCGGCGTGTCCGAGATATCGACCAGCTCCACGTTGCCGCGGTTGAACGCTTGGAAATATCCCTTGTCCACCGACGGGCGGCGGGTGCCGAACGAAAACCCGCGCGGCGTCAGCTTTTCGCGCACGACCGGATCTTTTACCAGCGACGCGATCTTCTGCCTGATGAACTCCGAAGCGATGTCGTTGGATTCCTGGTTCAACAGAATGTCTTTGAACGTCAGCGAGAACCCGAAGCCGAGCCGATTCCAGGCCGCTTCCAGAACCGCCTGCCGCTCGGCCTCCGGAACCTCCGTCGCGGAACGCGGGTCGGGCACGAAGCCGAGGCCGCTGGGCGAGTTGCGCGCCTGCATGCGCCGTTCCGCGTACCCAGCCTTGACGAACGCATCCTCGGCGTCGTCAATTGGCGCATTCGCCGCCGGGATGCTGTAGTTTGCTGTCCGCTGGAACACCGCCAGGTGAGCCGCCTGTTCAGCGATCACGGGCGTCATCTGCACGCCCGACGAACCCGTGCCGATGATCCCGACTCGCTTGCCGGAAAGGTCCGCCCCTTCACGCGGCCAGCGGGCACTGTACAAGATCGTGCCGCCAAAGCTGTCCTGCCCCGGATACGTCGTTTCCTTGGGAACTGACAGCTGCCCCACCGCCAGGATCAGGTAGCGTGCGCTCCAACGCCGCCCATCCTGCGACCGCACGTTCCACCGCGCCCGCTTCTCGTCGAACCGGGCCTCGGCAACATCGGTGTTGAGTTTGATGTCACGCCGCAGATCGAACCTGTCGGCAACGTGGTGGATATAGCGCAGGATTTCCGGCTGGGTGGCATACCGTTCCGTCCACCGCCACTCCTGCTCAAGTTCGGGAGAAAAGGCATATGAATAGTCAAAGCTTTCCACATCGCAGCGCGCGCCGGGATAGCGATTGTAATTCCAAACTCCGCCGATTTCGTCAGACCGTTCAAGCACGCTGACCGAGTAGCCGTTTTCCCGAAAACTGTGCAGTGCGCGCAGCCCGGCAAAGCCTGCCCCCACCACTATGACGTCGATTTCGCGGGCTTCGTCCATGATCCACTCCTGGCGCGCAAACTTGTCAAAGGCCCGCTTCTTTGTCAACGACTGCGTGGAATATGTACGATAACCACGACCCAGCCGCTCGTGTCGAGCGCTTCACGCGCGGCAAAATCTCATTCCACGGAGTCGTTGACGGCGCCGGCGCAACTTGCCAGAACGAAGCTCAGGGCAGGAGCGCGGCACGCGCGAGGCAACAAAGGGAGAACCGCAATGACCCGCGCGGTGGCGGATCGCCAGCATGCAGTGGCCGCCCCCTTTTCGCCGTGGCCATCGATGGCGCTGCACGATGTGCTGGATCGGGCGATAACCCGCTGGCCGGAACGCCCGTTCGTCATCACTGACGAGCGCACCTGGACGTATGCAGAGGTTGGTGCCTGGTCCGGCAGGATCGCGGCAGGCTTGCAGCGGCGTGGTATCCAGGCCGGAGAGCGCGTTGCGCTCATCATGGCGAACTATCCGGAATTCGTTGCAATCAAATATGCGCTTTCGCGCATCGGCGCCGTGGCGGTGCCGCTCAACATCTTCAACCAGAAAGCCGAAATCCAGTATCTGCTCGACCAGTCGGAGTGCCGAGCGCTGGTGACGATGGACGCGTTTCGCGGTCTTGATTACCTGGACATGCTTCGCACCATCGCTCCCGGCTGGCCGCAAACCGGAAGAATCACGCCTGCGCTCGAACAGGTTTTCGTTTTCCCGGCCGAGGGGTCCGGCGTCCCCGGCGGGCTTGTGCCGTTTGCCGAGCTAGAAGCGGGGCTGGAACCGGTCGCCATCTTCCCCAAAGTCGATCCGGGCGACTTGTGCGACATCATCTATACCTCAGGGACTTCGGGTCGGCCAAAAGGGGTGGAACTGACCCACGACATGCTGACGCGCACAGCATTCGGCTCCGCCTATGCGCGCGCGTTCGAAGACGGTCATCGCATGCTGTTCTCGCTGCCGATGTTCCATGTCTTCGGTTATGTAGAAGGGCTGCTGGCGGTGCCCTATGTCGGCGGCGCGATCGTGCCCAGGTTGCGCTTCGATGCCGACGATACGCTCGATGCGATCCAACGGCACCGCGCGGAGGATATGCTGTCGATTCCTACGACCAGCCTCGCATTGATCGATGCGCAGAAGGCGCGCCCCCGCGATCTTGCATCGCTCCGCGCGATCCTGGCGTCCGGTGGACGGGCCCCCACCCGCATCTGGCAGGAGATCAGGGATGCCTTTGGTGTCGAGGAGATTACGACCGGCTACGGAATGACGGAAACGACTGCTTCAACCACGGTCACTCGGCCAGACGACCCGGCCGAGCGCGTCGCAGGCACGAATGGACGCATGCGGGATGTTGGCCCGGCAGGGAATCCGGCGCTGGGCGGGCGGCTGGTGGATTACCAGGTTGCGGATCTGGAGACGGCAATCACCCTGCCGCCCAACTGCGTCGGCGAATTGCTTGCCCGCGGCCCGGGCGTGACCAACGGATATTTCCGCAAGCCGGCCGAGACCGCAGCAGCGTTCACCGATGACGGATGGTTCCGTACCGGGGATCTTGGGACGATCGACGAGGATGGGTACATCACCCTGATCGGCCGCTCAAAGGAATCGTACCGTTGCGGGGGGGAACTGGTGCTCCCGTCCGAGGTCGAGGATCTGCTTACGTCGGACCCGGCGGTGCTGCACGCCCATGTCGTACCGGTGCCCGACGAGCGCATGGGGGAAATCGGGGTAGCTTTCATCATCCCGCGCGAGGGAGAAGTGGCGGATCCGGTGCGGCTCGAGCGCCTGGTTCGCGGCAATCTGGCCCGCTTCAAGGTGCCGCGCCATTTCCTGATCGTGGATCCCTCCGAAATCCCGGTTACGGCGTCGGGGCGGCCGCGCAAGTTTCTGATGACTGAAATCGCCCAGCGAAAGCTTGAACTGTCATGACTGATATGGCGACAGCGCCAGCACATGCGGGAACCGCCATCGTCACCGGCGGCGCGCGCGGGATCGGCGCAGCGATCTGCACGCGGCTGGCCGCCGATGGCTATGATGTCGCGGTCATCGATCTGGATGTCGAGCGCTGTGCCGAAACCGTGGCGGCCGTCGGCGCACTGGGGCGCAGGGCAATCGCCGTCGGCTGTGACGTATCCTCGGAACCCGCGGTCCGCGCCGGTGTCGCCGCCGTAGTGTCGCAGCTTGGCGGTCCCCGCGTACTGGTCAACAATGCCGGTCTGCTCAAGGACGCCACGGTCGGCCGGATGGAACTGGCCGACTGGGATGCTGTGATCGACGTCAATTTGAAATCGGTGTTCCTGATGTGCCGCGAGGTCCTGCCTTCCATGCGGGCGGGCGGTGGGGGCAGGGTCGTTAATCTTTCCAGCATTGCTGCGCTCGGCGTGTTTGGCGAAGCCAATTACAGCGCCGCAAAGGCCGGCGTGCAAGGGCTGACCCGAACGCTTGCGATCGAACTGGGTCGCTACGGCATCACGGTCAACGCGGTCGCCCCCGGCTTCGTCGTCACCGAGATGACCCGGCAAGTCGCGGATCGGGCGGGGCTGACGATCGAACAGCTGACCGAAGCGATGATGAAGGACATCGTTGTCGGCCGTGCGGGAACGCCCGAGGACATCGCCCACGCGGTCTCTTTCCTGGCCGATCCAAGGTCTGCGTTTGTTACCGGCCAGACATTGTACGTTGCCGGGGGCCCGCGCGGATGAACAACGGATCGCGAAATACATTTTAGCGTGGGCAACCGTGCGAAGGCGTCCACAAATGCCGAAATCGCCGTTAAACAACGCGCGAACGGGCCAGAAAGCGAACATGGACGAAGCCAAAGCCAAGCCTAAAGATGCCACCACCATCGGCAAGCGCCGCTCGAGCGCGCGCAAGGAAGGCAGGGCGTCGTACGAAAATCGCCGGGGGGTGATTTTCGACGCGGCAGTCCGCGTGTTTCACCGGCATGGGTATCAAGGGGCCAGCCTCAGCGCCGTGGCGAACGAGCTTGGTGTCGATCGGGCCACGCTGTATTATTACTTCTCATCCAAAGAGCAGATGTTCGATGAAGTCGTCCGTACGGTGGTCGAAACGAACGAAGAACTGGCCAGACGCATATCGGAAAGCAGCATGTCGCCGGGCCGCAAGATGCGAGAGATCATCGTCGCATTCATGACCTCGTTCGTCGAAAACTATCCTCTGCTGCACATCTATGTCCGCGAAGATCTTGCCCATCTAACCGACCGGCGCTCGGAATGGGGCGCTCACATGCGGAAGATCAATCGCAGCATCGAGTCGATCATGATCGGGATCGTCGAACAAGGGTTCGAGTCCGGCGCTTTTCGCCGGATCGGAACTGCGAAGACGGTGGCCCGCGGCATCATCGGCATGTTGAACTGGAGCCACCGGTGGTTGACTCCGGACGCCTCGGCCGGAGCGGAAGACGTTGGCAAGACATTTGCCGAACTGGTCATGGGCGGGATCGAAGCCCCCTACTAGCACTGCAATCGCCAGCCATCTGCGGCGCCCGGTCGCTTGCCATCTGAACCCTCAGCACGCCCGGCAGGTGCAGCGGCTATGGCTGCGAGGAATTTTTCCACGGCATTGTTGACAGACTGCTGTAGCCGGTGTCAAACTCTGAGAAACACAGAAAAAACCTGTGCCGCTCGCGGCGCGGCGAAATGGCGAAAAGCCAAATCGAGGAGAGCAGCATGATCGGCGGTCACTTCGTCATCGACGCGGTAACGCATGCGTACAATCAGGTAGAGGAGAACTGGGCAGAGCCCGTCTTCGCAAAGGCGATGGTCGAAATGGCTTACCACCTCGGCGCCGCTGCTCCGGATCCGCGTTATGCCATGTCGCGAGACCAGTACATCGTCGACTGGCAGGTGGACGGCATGGCCAACTTGCTGTTTGCCGAAAGCGATACCGATGTCGCCGTGGTTCATCCGCTGCTGTTCGCGTCGTTCAAGGACGGGTATTCCTCGATCGCCAAAGCCGCGGAGGCTTTGGAGAAGTATCCGCAGCGGTTCATCGGGGCCTATGCATTCGCCGATCCCCTTGGGGGCCAGCAGTCGCTGGCGCTGCTGCGCGAACAGGCGTCGATGTGGAAGCCGCTGGGGATGAAGCTGTACCCAACCAGCTGGACCGGCGAGAAATTCGTCAGCTGGCGGATGGACGATCCGAAAATCGCCTACCCCTTCTATGAAGCAGCGCAGAAGCTCGGCATCGACACCGTTGCCGTGCATAAAGCGGTGCCGATCGGGCCATTTGCCGTTGGCGATGCGTTCAATCCGACCGATATCGAGGCGGCGGCAACCGATCTTCCCGATCTCAATTTCGAGATCGTGCACGGCGGGCTGGCGTTCCTCGAAGAAACCGCATGGCTGCTCGCACGGTTTGGAAACATCGCGATCAACATGGAAATCCAGAACATCCTGATCGAACGCCGGCCACGAGCGTTCGCGGAAACGCTGCTTGGTTTGTGCCGGGTGGGTGGCTCGGACATGCTGGAACGGATGTTCTGGGGGTCGGGCGGTACGCTTTGCCACCCTCAGCCCGCGCTCGAAGCATTCGCAGAATTCGCGTTTCCCGAAGACCTGCTGGATGCGGCGGGGCTGTTCAAGCCCTTGCGTCAGATAACCGAGGGGGACAAGCGCAACATCCTGGCCGGGAATTTTGCACGTCTGCACGGCCTCGATCTGGCAGCGCTGGAAGCAGGCGTTTCCGGGGATCGGTTCTCGCGGGCGCCGGGCGCCCCGCCAGCCGAGCCGCTGTCGACCATTGATCGGGGCCGGGCCGTTAGCGCCGGGGTAGTCCATGCCTGACCCGGCGGCCATTGCGCGTGAATCCGCGCTCAGTTTGCTGGACGAGGTCAAGGATCCGTGCAGCGCTGCGGCTGGCACGCCGCTTGGGCTGCTCGAAATGGGGCTGGTAAAGCGGCTTGTCCTTAAGCCCGAAGGCACAGCGATCGTCGAACTGCGCCTGACCGCCCCGTTCTGTCACATGATTGCCTACTTCCACGAAGAAATAACGAAGCGGCTGACATCGCTTCCCGGAATATGCACCGTAGAAATCTCGACTGACGAGGGTCTTGACTGGAACACCAGCTACATGAGCCCGGCCGCCCAAGCGGCGCGCGCCCGTAAATTCGCCGCCGCTGCGGCCCTGGCTGGTCAATAAAGCACCGGACTTGCCGATAAACGCATCGAATCGCTGCCCCGGCCTCACCCCGAGGCCGCGGTCGTTCAAAACCCCGGGCTCACTGTCCGCTGCTGGCGACGTTCGTTTCCGGATACAGCCGGACCAGCGGGAAAATCACTTCGACCGGCTCAGTATCGGGCAGCACATAGACGTACCCGCCCTTCTTGGTGAACAGCCGCCGTATGCCGGTGTTGTAAAACGTCTTGGGGACATTGATGCATCCGAACGTAATGCGGTTGTCGTCAATCTCGGGCGAGAGCATGCGCTTGACGCGCTGTTCCTTGTTAGCGTTCGGGATCGTGTGGATGGCAACCGACGTCGCGTAATCAACCCACAGCACCCGCTGCCCGCCTCCCGCTCTTCCCATTTTTGCCAGAAACCGACCGGCAGGGGTCGTTTTCTCGGCCGGGCCGATCTCGGACAAAGATTTCACCCCGACGCCGGGCGTCGCAATGTCTCCGGTGGCGCGACCAAGGAGTACCGGCGCGTCCTTGAGTGCTTTACCCTTCGCATCGAACAGGAAGACCCGCGCCGCCTTTTTGTCCACGATCATGAACGGCAACCCGAGATTGTTAGAGGAACTGGTTATCCAGTCCAGAATTCGGGCAAACTGCGGCGCACCGTCGGCCGGCGCCAGGATATCTGCGACGGCATCGGCCGCGGGAACCCCGCTACTTACCTCCATGGTCCCGGCTGAGGCCGTACCGCTAAGCACAAGTCCAGCAAGCGTCAAAACATACTTCATCATCGCACGCAGTGAGCTCAAAAAAAATGGTCGGCGCCATCATAGCGCCGACTCATCCAAACCGAAATTGGTTTCTGCCTAAGGTTAATTGCGCGCCCGCTTCGGCTGTTGCTGCATGCGCTGATCCAGGCTGTCCACCCGGGCATTGAGCTGGTCAATGCGCTGACCATTGTTCTGGCCCTGTCCTGCGGCACCCTGAGCAGCGGCATCGGCTTGCTTTGCCATCGCATCCGTCGCTTGCAGCCGAGTATCCAGCGCGTCGATTCGCTGGTTTACGGTGGCGATCTCGTCGCGCACGAAGCCCTTGGTGGCACATCCGCCCAAGACAACCGGAGCAACTACCATCAAGACCGCGGTTGCGACTTTTGACGAGGTTATGGTCATATATATTCCTTATTACTGGCGAACGGAAATAGTTAAACCCCGATTTGCTTCCATTAACAATTGGATTCGGTTGATCCGTGCATTTGTTCCGACGAGCAGTGACGGCGCGAGCCGGCAAACCCCCCGAAACAACACCTATTGGAATTGTTGCGGCACAAAATGCTTCCGGTCGATGGAGTCAATCATCGCGTAACGGTCTTCGAGCGGGTGGGGTACCATCACAGGATTGCGCCGCTTGTACCACGTCGCGCTCATCCGCGCGGTCACGGCCGAACGCACCCGCCGTTCGCTGTCGGGTACGTCCAGGCCGGACGCTAGCGCGTAGACCATCAGGTCCCACTCCAGATAGGAGCAGCCAAGCTGTGCCTCGTCCCCAGCCGCGATGCCCAGCCCGTCAGTCGGCGTCGCCGCGACGATGCTTTCAGGCACGCCGTTGCGGCGCGCCAGCGAAGGAACCTCCCACGATTTCAACAGCGACTGGATCGGGCTGAAATCGCCCACGTCGCCGTGCAGCGTCCAGAACCCTGCTCCCAGTTCCGACAGGTTGTCGGTGGAAGCAACCATGCCGCCAAGCGCACTGGCAAGATTGTACAGCGTGATCATCCGCAGGCGTGCCCGGATGTTGCCGTGGCGGACGCGGACGCCCCGGTCGTCACCCGGCTGCGACAGTCCGCTATCCAGGAGGGACTGCGCATCGACCGTCCGGTCGAACAGTTCCGACAGGTCGATGTGCCGGTGTTCGATCCCGATCGCCGCGCACGCTTCCATGCCCCGGCTGGTCTCGACCGGATCCTGGTGGATCGGCATCGTCACGCCCACCACGTGAAAGCCTGCCCGGCTGAAGATTGCCGCGACAAGCGCCGAATCGACCCCTCCGCTCATCCCCAGTGCGACCAC
This sequence comes from Pseudomonadota bacterium, assembly GCA_040387665.1. Taxonomy (GTDB): domain Bacteria; phylum Pseudomonadota; class Alphaproteobacteria; order Sphingomonadales; family Sphingomonadaceae; genus Novosphingobium. The sequence continues at coordinate 137,472 of JAZKDH010000013.1, forward strand.
ACCCCGACCGCTTTGCTCGCGGTAGCTGCGAGTATATGAAACGATCGCATCGTTGATCAGCCCAAGCTGGTCCTGATCCGGGTAATGTCCACTCGCTATTGCACGGTCGAGCGTGGCGGACAGGAACAGCGAAAGTGCGCCGATCTGCGTCTGCCGGCTCAGGTCCAAGATCTGGTGCCGCAGGCTCATGACGGGCGGTCCTGCACCAACCATTGCGCCAGCCCTAACTGATCGGTAGCGTTCGTTTCGGCTTGCATACTGCTTCTCATGATCTCGAGCGCCCAGCGCGTCCGCTGAGGGTCAGAACTCGCGACGCAGTCACTCGGCACCCAGATTTCGTACTCTCGCATATGCGCATCGGCGGCGGTGAACAGGACGCAGACATCGGCAGCCACACCGGTCAGGATCAGCCGCTGCGCCCCCAGCCGGGGAAGGAGCGCGGGAAGATTGGTAGAATAAAAACCTGAGAATTGCGGCTTGATAACAAAGAAGTCGTCCTGGTCCGGCTTCAGCAGGTTGACGATCGGCCGGCCCAGCGCCCCTTCGCGCGAGCAGTGCTCCACAATAAGCGACCGTTCCGAATGCCACTGTCCATAGTTGTCGTTCACATAGACGACAGGTACGCCCAAGCCACGCGCAGACTCGCAAAGTACGGCAATCTTCTCGCCGGCCCGCTGCGCGTCCGCGAACATCGCCGATCCGTCGGCAAATTCAAGATCGTTGATCATGTCAATGATCAAGAGGGCCGTGTGACAAGGTGCCGGGTCAGAAATTTCGGCCAAGGTCATGACAAGAACTCACGCTGTTCCAAGACAACGGCGTAGAGCCAGCCCGTATCCCGTGCGCAGCGGAATGGACACCGCGCTCTCCGAGGCGCTGTCGGGCATAGTAGCGCGCCTGTCCCGGGGCCGCGGCGGAACCCTGAGGCATCCACGGGGTTTCACTCGGGAACGCCCGGCCCGCAATCTGGTCGCCCCTCCCCCAAGGAATCCGATGCTCCGTCCGGTCACACTTCTTTCCTTGGCCACGAAGACTCCGCCCCATCACCTCACGCAGGACGCCGCGCTGGGCACCGCACGCGAAATGCTTGCCGGCAAGCTCGATAATTTCGAGCGGTTCCGCTCGGTCTTCGCCAATGCCGGGATCGCGGCACGCCAATTGGCGCAGCCGGTCTCGTGGTACCTTGAACCGCGCGATTTTACCGAGCGCACCGACGCTTACCTTACCGTTGCGCTCGACCTGTTCGTCGAGGCGGCCGAAGTGGCGCTCGCGCGTGCCGGGCTGGATGCGGCCGACGTCGATACGATCGTGACTGTCTCATCAACCGGCATCGCCACTCCCAGCCTGGAGGCGCGCGCGCTGGGGCGAATGGACTTCAGGCCCGACGTTGCCCGGGTTCCGGTGTTCGGGCTTGGCTGCGGCGGCGGGGTCACCGGACTTGGGCTGAGCGCCAGGCTGGCGCGGGCCGATCCGGGTTCGGTCGTGCTACTGGTTACGGTCGAACTGTGCAGCCTCGCCTGGCGGACCGATGGGGTCGACAAGGCCGACGTGATCGCGGCGGCGCTGTTTGGCGACGGGGCGGCGGCGTGCGTGGTTACAGTGGGCGATGAAGGCTTTGCCCACATATCGGGCAGTGCAGAGCACAGCTGGCCCGGCACGCTCGACGTCATGGGCTGGGCGATGGAGCCAACCGGCCTTGGCGTCGTGCTCAACCGCGGTATTCCCGCATTTGTCTGTCAGAACATGACGCAGGCAATGGAACGGATGCTGGACAGCCAGGGAATCCGCTGCTGCGATGTTGACCGTTTCATCTGCCATCCCGGCGGCGCAAAAGTGATCGACGCGATGGAATTGGCGCTCTCGCTCGACCAGGGTTCGCTGGACCACGAGCGTGAAGTACTGCGCAGCCACGGCAACATGTCGGCACCGACCGCGCTGTTTGTGCTCGACCGGGTGCGCGCGGGCGAAATGCCGCCGCTATCGGTGCTAACCGCCCTAGGCCCCGGATTTACGGCAACGACGGTGACGCTGAGAAGCGCCGCATGATGCTGCCATTGGCGATCATGGCGCTGGTAACGCTGCAGCGCAGCGCCGAACTGCTCATTTCCGCACGCAACACACGGTACCTGCGCGCGGTTGGCGCGTTCGAGGTGGGGGCTGCGCATTATCCGGCAATGGTCCTGCTGCACGGATCCTGGCTAGCCGCGCTGTGGCTGGCCACCCCGGGACGTACAGTGCACCTGCCGCTGCTTGCGCTGTTTGCGCTGCTGCAGGCGCTGCGGGTTTGGGTGCTGTGGACGCTCGGCCGGCGCTGGACCACGCGGGTGATCGTCCTGCCGGGCGCGCCGATGGTCAGGTCCGGGCCGTTCCGGTTTTTGCGTCACCCGAATTACTGCGTCGTTACTGCAGAGATTGCGGTGCTTCCGCTGGTGTTCGGACTGGTCTGGATCGCGCTGGTCTTCACCCTGCTCAATGGCGCGATGCTGTGGGTCCGGATTCGCGCGGAGACGCAGGCGCTGTACGGCTGACGCATGAAGGACACCAAGGCCGCGTTCATGCATGGACGATGACCCTGATTGATTGCGGAACCGAGTGGGAGAGAGCCGTCGTGTCATCGATTGAGGTTGCTCGGCTGCAATCGCGCTGGTGTCATTCCGCCCGCTGATCGTGTTCCGTTCTGAGTTCGTCGCCATCCTCTCCCATCACACTACGCTTCAGGGGGGACAGCAGCCACAGGGTCACCAGCGTGACGACTGACAGCATCACTGCAACGTCGTAGGCCCCCAGCCCCGCAGAGACGCCGATCGCTCCCGTGACCCACAGGCTAGCGGCAGTCGCCGTGCCTTTGACGGAATCGTTCTGCCGAAGAATCGCGCCGCCGCCAATGAACCCCATCCCCGTTATCAGCCCTTCGACGATCCGGGCCGTTGCCTCAGGACTTCCGCGCGTTAGGGCTTCGGCGGCTTGGACGAACCCACAGGTCGCAATTGCGACGAGCGGGAACGTCCGCAAACCGGCACTGCGCTCTTCCTTCTCTCGGTTCCAGCCAATTGGCAGTGCCAGCAGATAGGCGATGGCCAGTGCGACAAAATGCGGCAGGATATTGAACTGGTCGGAGCCAAACGGCAGATCAGACACTCATCGGCCCGGAAACGCCAGTTGGTCTGGTATATGCGAAGTCGTCAGCGAACCAGACGCGGTCGCACCGACCGACGCCGTTCAGTATATCGTTTGAGCGCGTAACCGCCGGCCGCGGCAGCGATCATCCCGGGAATGCCAAACCGCCGGGCGACGGCCACCGCCGCCGCGCCGAGCAGTGCTCCGCCCGGTCCGCTGCCCGCACCCGCGCTGCGCGCCGCGCGTGCACCCGCCATCGCGCCAATGATTTTTCCGAGCATCGCCAACTCCATTACCAGTTTCCAATATAACTGGCCGGTAACATGGTTGGTTCCAGCATTGTGCGCAGCTTGCCCCCGACCGACCCCTACAGCATCGGCAGGGGCAGCGCGGTCTTGTACTTCGCCTGCTTGAGCGCAATGCTCGAACGGATGTTCGAGATGCCCGCCAGTTTCGAAAGCTGATTGACGATAAAGTGTTCCAGTGCCCGCACGTCGGCAACCACCACGCGGATCAGATAATCAGAATCCCCGGTCATCAAATAGCATTCCATGACCTCGGGATGGCCCAGCATGGCGGTTTCGAAATGTTCCAGCGCCTTTTCGACCTGCCGCTCCAGCGTAATGGCGATGAACACGCTGAGGTTGAGACCGACCTTCGCGGGGTTCAGCAATGCAACGTATTGCTCGATCACGCCGGCCCGCTCAAGTTCGCGCACCCGTGCCAGGCACGGTGAGGGCGACAGGTTCACGCGCTGCGCGAGGTCGACATTGCTGAGCCGGCCACTTTCCTGCAGTGCATCCAGTATCCGAATATCCTGCCTGTCGACATCTTTCGGCATACTCTGCTCCGTCCTGCCCCTTTGCAGCATGATGTGCCGTAAATCACGCACATGCAACCATGAACGGCTGCAGGGGCAATATCAGCAGTCTTCGTCCGCCAAGCACACCGAACGGCCGGCTGCGAAACTACTGCTGCCGTTCGTTGCAGCAGCGCTCGATCGCGGCCAGCAGCTGCCCCGCATCGAGCGGCTTGCTCAGCAAGGGCGCCGACCGCATCGCCTCGGGCTGCTGTTCGCGCGAGTACCCCGACACGACGATAAATGGGATCCCCAGACGCTTCAGCTCGCGCGCAACCGGTTCGGACGTTTCGGCGCCGAGATTGATGTCCAACAGCGCAATGTCACACCGGCCCTCGGCAAGGAGCGAAAGCGCTTCACTGACTGAGCCTGCAGGCCCCAACACTTCGATGCCCCCGGCCGACAGCGCCTCGTCAATCTCCAGCGCGACCAGCGCTTCGTCCTCGACCACGAGCACGCGCCGGCCGCCGGCCCCAGCCCGGCGCGGCGGTTTGGCAGCACCCGCCGGTTCGCCGGCCGCAGCCGCGCTGTAACCTTCGAGCACGCGGTCCGCCGCGCAGTCCACGCGCCAGACCACCCCTTCAGGGGCAAAGTCGATCGAGACCTCGCAGCCAAGGCTTCGCTTGATCATGCTGCTGATCACGGTCGAGCCGAACCCGCGGTGCGACGGCTGCCCGACCGTGGGCCCGCCGCGTTCGACCCACGAAACGACCAGGCGCGCGGTGCCGTCCTCCTGCTGGCGAACATCCCAGCGCACCGCCACCTGGCCTGCGCTGGTCGACAGCGCGCCATACTTGGCAGCATTGGTGGCGAGTTCGTGGAAGGCCATACCGAACGTCTGCGAGGCGGCGGCGGTCATCGCAACCGGCGGTCCGTCAAGCACCGCACGCGTATCGCCGCGGTCGCCGAAGTGGGCAAGCTGCGATCGGATGAGCTGATCGAGCGGCACTGTCTTCCAGTTGCTCTTGACCAGCAGGTCCTGGTTGGCCGCGATTGCCCGCACCCGCTGGCTGAACCGCTCGACGAATTCATCGGGATCGGTCGTCCGGGTCAGACGCGCCACTGCCTGGATCAGGGCCAGCATGTTCTTGGCGCGGTGGTTCACCTCCTGCATCAGCAGCTGGGTGTGCTCTTCATGCTGCTTGCGCTCGGTGATGTCGGTGACGGTGCCCAGCAGCCGCGCAGGTTGCCCCGACGCGTCCGGCAGCACGACCGCATGGGTTTCGACCCAGCGGACTGCTCCGCCCGGCCGGACGATCCGGAACTCTGCCATCATCGTGCCAACCGGCAAGGCGGTCGCAACGGTGGCCTCCAGCCGTCCCCTGTCGTCCGGATGGACGAACGCAAAAAATTCCTCAGTCGTCCCACCGAATTCTTCGACGCCGAAGATCGGATGGATGTGGCCTGACCATGTCACGTTCCCGCTGGTCAGATCGTAATCCCACACGCCCGTGCCTGATGCATGCAATGCCAGATCGAGCCGCGCCTCACTTTCCGCCAGCGCGCGACGGGCCTCGACCTGCCTGGTCCGAAGTTCCGAGAACATCAGCATGCCGCCAACCTCGCCATCGGCGGTACGCCACGGTGTCATCGCCCAGCTCAGCCAGTCTACCCGACCGTCCGCGCGAATGAACCGGTCCTCGTCACGTGAGAATGCTTCTCCGCCCATCACGCGCGCGTGGAGGGCGGGCCAGTGCTGCGGCAGATCGGGGAACACGTCGTAATGGGACCGCCCGGCCAGCGGCGCGTCGGCGGGCAGATCGTAATCGAGTGCATAGCGGCGCGAGGCGGCCACATACCGCATGTCGCGGTCGAGCATCGCGATCGCGGCGGGTGCATGCTCCACGAACAGCGCCAGCCGGGCCTGGCTGGTCTGCAACGCCGCATCCGCCCGGGCGCGCCAGAGCTGCGCCGCGGCAAGCGTGCACAGCGTCTGGATATGCTGCAACTCGCCCTCGTCCAGGCGATCGCGCTCCCTTGTGGCAAACGCCGCAGTCCCCAGCATCTCGCCTTGTACGAGCAGCGGGAAGCTGGCGTAGAGCTTGACATCTTCCAGATCGAGTTCGGCCGCCTGCGGAAAAGCGCCCACGTCAAACCTTTCCATGACCATCGGCTCACGGCGTTCTGCAACAAGGCCACACAAGTACTGGCCAAAGCTGATCTGGGCGAACGCATCGTGCTGTGTCGGCGTCAACCCGTTCGATGCCGCAAGCCGAAGGCGACGGCCGGGCTCATCGGCGTCGTACTGGAAGAACAGTTCGTACCCCAGCGCCGCCGCCAGCTCCGTCAGCACGGTCCGTGCGCCTGTGGCACCTTGCCCCGATTCCAGTACGAGCCGGCTGCTGGCGCGGGCGATCTGTGCCAGGCGTTCGTTGCGGGTGTGCAGGTCCTTGCGGACCTGCACACGATCGGTTCGGTCGCGTACGACCAACGAAACCGCGGTTACTTCGCCGCCCTGATCGAACACCGGGGCAGAGCTAACCTCGACCGGTATCAGCCGCCCGTCCTTGTGCCTGCGCTCGGTCTCCAGGCAGACGGGCTCCTTGCGTTCAAAGACGGACGCACGCAGCTGTTCCATCTCTTCTTGCTTGTACGCAGGAACGATGAGATCATCCACAACGCAGCCCACCGCTTCGCTTTGCGTGTAACCGAACAGCGCCGCTGCCCCGGGATTCCACGTGCGGACCAGCCGGTCGCGGCCAACGCTGAAGATCCCGTCCGTCGTGCTGCTGACGATCGCGGCAAGCTGGGCGTTGTGCTCCTCGGCCTGTCGGCGTTCATCCTCCAGGCGGTGGCGATGGACCGCACCATCCACCGCACGTCGCAGGCTGTCCTCGGTGAGGCAGCCCTTGTCGAGGTAATCCAGGGCTCCGGCCTGGAGCAGCCCGGCAGCAGGCACGCCGTCGCTGCCACTGGTCAGCATCACCACCGCACAAGGCAATGCTCCATCGGGCCGCCGCAGGACGTCCAGCATCATGCGCCAATCGATATCAGGCAGGGCGGAATCAAGCAGGATGCAATCGGGAAGCAGCGCCGCAGCAGCGGCACGCCCGCGCGTTCCGTTATCCGCTTCACTCAGCAAGAAGCCTTGGGACTCGAGCGCCAAGCGCACGGACGTACGGGCTTGGGACTCATCAGCGATGATCAGAACGCGCAGCGGCAGCGCCGCGGACGCGCGTAACCCGGCTGACTGGACACGCGGCTGAACAGGCGCGCCGGTAACCGGGATCGTCTTGGTATCGCCCTTATCCATCGCCCTGTCTCAAAACCCGGGTGCGGTAGAGTTGGCCAGTCCCTGAAAAGCCCGCATCGTCTGTCACCTGGGTGACCGGCATGTGTACCGGCTACGATTCGCCCTGACAGCATGGCCGTGATGGCGCAGGTTCGCCATGCGCACAATGGTTATGAACGGAACCAAAGACAGCTGCAGACAGGTCCGCCGCGCAGCGCGCCAAGCGCAAAGCAAGTTGAGAATACAACGGCCGGTCACCGTAAGCTGAAAATTCTGCATAACGGCCGTGCTACGATATATTATGCTGGGCTGGCTGCCGCGGGTGCTTTTTTTCGGCAGGACATTTGGGTCGCCCCGGCCCTATCTAAGCATGCGTTCAACAAAGGAATCCGCCAGTGGCCCATCAATTGGCCCCAACTCACCCTGCAGAGCCCGTCGACCCGGATCTGGCCGAAACCCGCGAGTGGCTGGAAGCGCTGGACGCGAGCATCGGCCGGCATGGGGCGGACCGGGGCCAGCACCTGGTGCGTGCGCTTGAAACGCACCTGCGGGATCTTGGCAACGCCGACCTTACGCGCCAGTACTCGGCCTATCGCAACACCATTCCGCTGGAGCGCCAGGGCCCATTCCCAGGCCAGTTGGCAATCGAAGAACGGATCACCGCGATCCTGCGCTGGAATGCGCTGGCAATGGTGGCGCGTGCCAACCGGGCCTCTCCCGACCTTGGCGGACATATCGCCAGCTACGCTTCCGCAGCCGAGATCTTCGAGGTGGGTTTCAATCACTTTTTCAATGCACCCAGCGTTTCCCACCCCGGTGACGTGGTCTATTACCAGCCCCATTCCGCCCCTGGCGTCTACGCCCGTGCGTTCCTGGAAGGGCGCCTGACCGAAGAGCAGCTTGGCCATTATCGCCAGGAACTGTCGGGGGACGGGCTGTGTTCGTATCCGCATCCGTGGCTGATGCCGGAGTTCTGGCAGTTCCCGACCGGATCGATGGGGCTTGGCCCGATCACGTCGATCTATCAAGCGCGCTTTAGCCGTTACGTCACGCACCGCGGGCTAAAGGATCTGAGCGAACGCCATGTCTGGGGGGTGTTCGGCGACGGCGAGATGGACGAGCCTGAATCGATTGCCGCACTTACGCTGGCCGCGCGCGAGAAGCTGGACAACCTGACGTTCGTCATCAACTGCAACCTGCAGCGGCTGGACGGGCCGGTTCGCGGCAACGGCCAGATCATCCAGGAGCTCGAATCGCTGTTCACGGGCGCTGGCTGGAACGTGATCAAGGTCCTGTGGGGCTCCGAATGGGATGCCCTGTTCGCCCGCGACAAGGACAATATCCTGTTGCGCCGCTTTGCCGAAACGGTCGACGGCGAATACCAGTCGCTTGGCGCGAATGACGGCGATTACAACCGCAGCAAGTTCTTCGAGCGCGACCCCGCCACTGCGGCGCTCGCCCGGACAATGTCGGACGAGGAAATCAACTCGCTGAAGCGCGGCGGACACGATATCAGGAAACTCTACGCCGCATTTGCGGCCGCCAAGGCCCACAAAGGTCGGCCGACCGTCATTTTGGCGAAGACCAAGAAGGGCTTCGGCATGGGCGATGCCGGCGAAAGCCGTATGACTGCCCACCAGACCAAAAAGCTGGACATCGAAGGTCTGGTGCGGTTCCGCGACCGCTTCCGGCTGCCGTTGAGCGACCAGCAACTCGAAGATCTGGAATTCTATCGCCCTGCGGAGGACAGCAGCGAAATGCGCTATCTGCGGGAACGTCGCGCGGCGCTTGGCGGATATGTGCCCGCCCGGCGCAGCAATTCCGACCCGCTGCCCGTACCTGCGATCGAAAGTTATGCCAGCTTCGCCACCAAGGCGGACGGCAAGGAGATGTCCACGACCATGGCGGCGGTCCGCATGCTGGGCTCGCTGCTGAAGGACAAGCAGCTTGGTCCGCGCATCGTCCCGATCGTGGCGGACGAGGCCCGGACCTTCGGCATGGCCAATCTGTTTCGGCAGATCGGGATCTACGCGCCCGAAGGTCAGCTGTACGAGCCCGAGGATTCCGGCTCGATGCTTTATTACAAGGAATCGCGCGACGGCCAGCTGCTGGAAGAAGGCATCACCGAAGCGGGAGCAATCAGTTCGTGGATCGCCGCCGCGACCTCCTACAGCGTCAACGACCTCCCGCTGCTGCCGGTCTACATCTATTATTCGATGTTCGGTTTTCAGCGCATCGGCGATCTTATCTGGGCCGCCGCCGACCAGCGTTCGCGCGGCTTCCTGCTTGGAGCAACCGCCGGCAGGACAACGCTGGGCGGCGAAGGGCTGCAGCATCAGGACGGGATGAGCCACGTCCATGCCGCGATGGTGCCGAACTGCCGGGCCTATGATCCGGCATTCGCCGGCGAACTGGCCGTGATCATGGACAAGGGCGCGCGCCGGATGCTGGAAGAGCGCGTCGACGAATTCTATTACGTCACCGTCATGAACGAAAACTATCCGCAGCCCGACCTTGTCCCGGGGGTGGAAGACCAGATCATGAAGGGGATGTACCGCTTCAGGGCGGTCAACGCGAACGACGAACGGGGATCAGTCCGCCTGCTGGGTTCCGGTGCGATCCTGCGCGAGGTGATTGCGGCCAGCGAAATACTTGCAGAGCAGTTCGGCATTGCCAGCGAAGTCTTCAGCGTCACCAGCTTCTCCGAACTCGCGCGCGAGGCGTCCGAGATCGAGCGCGCGCGCCGGCTCGGCGAGCCGGTCGCGGCGCGAAGCAGTCACGTCGAGACCCTGCTCGCCGGCAAGACCCCGGTCATCGCCGCAACCGACTACGTGCGCGCCTATCCGCAGCTGATCGCACAGTATGTCGGTGCGCGCTTTGTCACGCTGGGAACCGACGGCTTCGGGCGCAGCGATACACGCAGCGCACTGCGCAGGTTCTTCGAGGTGGACGCCGCCAGCATCGTTCTGGCGGCGGTCGAAACGCTGGTCCGCGAAGGCACGCTCCCGGCCGAAGCGCTGCAGGCTGCGCTGCAGAGCCACGGGCCGGAAGCGTCCGGACCGGCCCCCTGGACGATTTGAGGCGCGCCATGACCAGGACAATCGAAATTCGGGTGCCCGATATCGGGGATTTCAAGAACATTCCGGTAATCGAATTGCCCGTGAAGCCGGGCGACGTCGTGACGGAAGAGCAGACGATCATCGTGCTGGAAAGCGACAAGGCCACGCTCGATGTGCCTTCGCCGGCAGCGGGACGCGTCAGCGAAATCCGCCTCAGCCTGGGTGACGCGGTCAGCGAGGGCAGCCTTGTGGCGCTCCTCGAGATAGAGCCGGCAGATGAGGCTGACGATCCGGCCGGCATCCCGGTATCGCCCGCGCCGCCGCCGACCCCGTCCGAACCGCCCGCCCCGCACATCGCGGCGGCCGCTCCCCCGGCCCCGCCCGCGGTCACCGCGGCGCAGCCTCCGCGCGCGGCTTCCAGCACCGGCGCGCCGCCGCACGCATCGCCCTCGGTCCGTCGCCTCGCGCGTATCCTGGGTGTCGATCTGAGCCTGGTGACAGGCACAGGCCCCAAGGGACGCATCGTTGCCGAAGATTTGCACGGTTTCGTCCAGAGCGCGCTTTCGGCGGCGCCCAGCGCCGGCACGGGCCTTGATCTGCTGCCGTGGCCGAAAGTGGATTTCAGCAAGTTCGGCGCGGTTGAGCGGGCGCCTTTGTCGCGGATAAAGCGCGTGTCGGGGGCGAACCTGGCGCGCAATTCCGTCATCATTCCGCACGTCACGAACTTTGCCGAGGCCGACGTGACGGAACTGGAAAGCTTCCGCACGCGGATCAACGCCGAAGCATCCGGCGAAACCGCCCGCCTGACCATGCTGGCATTCATGATCAAGGCGGCCGTGGCAACCTTGCGCAAGCACCCGCTGTTCAATGCCTCGCTCGACGGCGAGGAACTGGTGCTGAAGCAATACTTCCACATCGGATTTGCTGCGGACACGCCCAATGGCCTGGTCGTGCCGGTGATCCGGGACGCCGATCAAAAGGGGCTGGTCGCGCTTGCCGGCGAAGCAGCAGGGCTGGCCGCGAAGGCCCGGGATGGCAAGCTGAAGCCTGATGAGATGCAGGGCGGATGCTTTACGGTCAGCTCGCTCGGCGGGATCGGCGGCACCGGGTTTACCCCCATCATCAACGCGCCGGAAGTTGCCATCCTGGGCGCCGCCCGCGCGGAAATGAAGCCGGTATGGGACGGGGCAGCGTTCGTTCCGCGGCTGGTGATGCCGATCAGCCTGTCGTGGGACCACCGGGTCGTCGACGGTGCCGAGGCAGCGCGCTTCCTGATGACGTTCACTGGCCTGCTGGCGGAGTTTCGCCGGATTTCGCTATGAGCCGGGCCGCAATCCGGACGGCGGCGGCGGTACTGCGCCAGCTTGCGCCTCGTCACGGCGCAGCAGCATGACAGCCCGGCAGGCGATGTCGCCAAGGCCGGCAGGGCCGGCTGAAACAAGCGCCTTCCTCATTCGTGGGTCCCAATACGCGCGGATGTGATCGGCAGTGGCACGGGCTGCGTCTGCGCCCCCACCCGACCCAAGGTTGGCGGCGATCTGGTTTGCCATGTAGACCAGGCGCTCAACGTCCATCTGCTAATCGGCCCCCGCGCGCGTCACGCGGCGGCTCTTTTCCGACCAGCTGGCATAGGTTTCCTGCCACGCGCTGGGCCCGTTGGATGGCATGACCTGCACCGCCGTCACCTTGTATTCGGGGCAATTGGTGGCCCAGTCCGAATAGTCAGTGGTGACGACGTTGGCCTGCGTCGCGGGATGATGGAACGTGGTGTAGACGACGCCCGGCGCCACCCGGTCGGTCACCAGGCAACGCAGCGTCGTCTCGCCGGTCCGGCTGGCCAGACGGACCCAGTCCCCGTCAAGGATACCGCGATTTTCAGCATCGAGCGGATGGACCTCGAGCAGGTCCTCGGGATGCCAGGTCGTGTTGGCGGTGCGGCGGGTCTGCGCGCCGACGTTGTACTGGGTCAACACCCGCCCTGTGGTAAGCAGCAACGGATAGCGCGGTCCGGTCTTCTCGTCGGTCGGCACATAGTCGGTGACGACGAATTTGCCCTTCCCGCGGACGAACCCATCGACGTGCATTATCGGGCTGCCGCCGGGATTGGCATCGTTGACCGGCCATTGCAGCGAGCCCTCGGCCTCGAGCCGCGCGAAATTCACGCCTGAGAATGTCGGGGTCAGCCGGGCGATCTCGTCCATCACTTCGCGCGGATGGGCGTATTCCCAATCGAGCCCCATCGCCTTCGCGAGTTCCTGGGTAACCTCCCAGTCGGCGTATCCGTTCGCAGGTTCCATCACCTTGCGCACACGCTGGATGCGGCGTTCGGCATTGGTGAAGGTGCCGTCCTTTTCCAGGAACGTCGAACCAGGCAGGAATACATGCGCATAATTGGCGGTTTCGTTGAGGAACAGGTCATGGACGATGACCAGGTCCATCGCGCCCAGCCCGGCGGCGACGTGATGGGTGTTGGGATCGGATTGCAGGATGTCCTCGCCCTGGATGTACAGCGCGCGGAATGACCCATCGAGCGCGGCGTCGAGCATGTTGGGAATCCGCAGCCCCGGTTCGGGATCAAGCGCAACGCCCCACTCCGCTTCGAACCCGGCCCGTGCGGCGGGATCAGAGACATGCCGATAGCCCGGCAGTTCGTGCGGGAAACTGCCCATGTCACAGCTTCCCTGCACGTTGTTCTGCCCCCGTAGCGGGTTGACGCCCACGCCGCGGCGGCCAACGTTGCCGGTGGCCATGGCCAGGTTCGCGATCGCCATCACGGTGGAAGACCCCTGCGAATGCTCGGTCACGCCAAGGCCGTAATAGATCGCGCCGTTTCCGCCGGTGGCATACAGCCGGGCCGCCGCGCGCAGCTGCCCGGCGGGAACGCGGGTAACCGGTTCAAGCGTTTCCGGGCTGTTGCGGGCTTCCCCAACGAACCGGGTCCAGTCCTGGTATTCGTCCCAGTCACACCGCTCGCGGATGAATTGTTCGTCTGCCAATCCCTCTGAAACGATCACGTGCGCCATTGCGGTCAGCACCGCAACGTTGGTGCCGGGCTGCAGCGCCAGATGATGCGCAGCCTCGACATGCGGGCTGCGGACCAGGTCGATCCGGCGCGGGTCGATCACGATCAGCTGCGCCCCGGACCGCAGGCGGCGCTTCATCTGGCTGGCGAAAACCGGATGGGCATCGGTCGGGTTCGCACCGATCACCAGGATCACGTCGGCATCCATTACGCTGTCGAAATCCTGGGTGCCGGCCGATGTACCGAAGGTATTCCTCAAGCCGTAGCCCGTGGGTGAATGGCAAACGCGTGCGCACGTATCGACATTGTTCGATCCAAAACCGGCCCGGACCAGTTTCTGGACCAGGTAGGTTTCCTCGTTGGTGCAGCGGCTTGAGGTTATCCCGCCAAGCGCGCGGGGCCCATGCTGCGCCCGGATCGCGTTCAGCCGGTCAGCGGTATAGGCGAAAGCCTCGGCCCAGCTCACCTCGCGCCATGGCTGATCGGTCCGCTCCCGGATCATCGGGGCAAGGATCCGATCCCGGTGGTTAGCATAGCCCCAGGCAAAACGGCCCTTGACGCACGAATGCCCGTGGTTGGCCTTGCCGTCCTTCCACGGGACCATGCGGACCAGTTGCTCGCCCCTCATTTCGGCCCGGAAGGTGCAGCCGACCCCGCAATAGGCACACGTGGTGACAACGGCACGTTCGGGCTTGCCGATGGCGACGACGGACTTTTCGTTCAGGCTCGCGGTCGGGCAGGCCTGCACGCAAGCGCCGCACGAAACGCAATCGGACGAAAGGAAATCGTCTGCCCCCTGCCCGGCCCGCGCTTTCGATCCGAACCCGCGCCCTTCGATCGTCAGCGCGAACGTCCCCTGCACTTCCTCGCACGCGCGCACGCAGCGTGAGCACACGATGCACTTTGCAGGATCAAAATCGAAGTAAGGGTTGGAACTGTCCGTCGGTTGCTCCAGATGATGCGCACCGCCGTAGCCATAGCACACGTCGCGCAGACCGACCTGCGCCGCCGCGTCCTGCAATTCGCAATCGTTGTTGGCGCTGCACGTCAGGCAATCAAGCGGGTGGTCGGAGATGTAGAGTTCCATCACGCCCCGCCGCAGCTTTTCAAGCCGCGGGCTCTGGGTGCGCACCGCCATGCCCGCCGCCGCGGGAGTGGTGCAACTGGCCGGCGTGCCGCGAATGCCGTCGATTTCCACCAGGCACAGCCGGCACGAGCCGAAGGCTGCCAGACTGTCGGTGGCGCACAGCCTTGGAATCGATCCGCCGGTCAGCGCCGCGGCGCGCATCACGCTCGTGCCGGCCGGAACGGTGACCGCGCGGCCATCGATGGTAAGGGTGACGGCGGCAGGGGAATGGACTTCGGGCGTGCCAAAGTCGGGTTGCGACTCATATCCCATCGGTTGTATCCCTGACGCTGAAGTCTTCGGGCCAATGCCGCAACGCGCTGAGCACCGGGTACGGGGTAAAGCCCCCAAGCGCGCAGAGCGAGCCGAACTTCATCGTCTCGCACAGGTCTTCCAGCAGGGCTACATCCTGCGCCCGGCTGCGCAGCGCCTTGGGCGAATTGTGCATCTGCGGCAGTGCGCCCACGGGGTCAATCACGCGGATGGGTGCGCGAAGCCGATCGAGCAGCTCTGCACCCCGGGTCGAACCAATCCGGCAGGGGGTGCATTTGCCGCAGCTTTCGGCCGCGCAAAACGCGAAGGCAAAGCGCGCCAGCGCGGCCATGTCCGCACTGTCATCGAACACCACCACGCCGCCGTGCCCGATCAGTGCGTCGGCGGAAGCGAAGGCTTCGTAGTCGAACGGCAGATCAAACTGCGCCGGCGGAATGTATGCGCCAAGCGGTCCTCCCACCTGCACTGCCTTGACCGGGCGGCCCGATGCGGTGCCGCCGCCGATGTCGTTCACGAGCTCGTCCAGAGTGATCCCGAACGCCGTCTCGAACAACCCGCCGTAGCGGATGTTGCCGGCCAACTGGATCGGCATCGTGCCTTTCGACCGACCCACGCCCAGGCTGTCGTACGGCGATGCGCCTTGCGGGGCCAGAATATGCGGGATCGCGGCTAATGTCAGCACGTTGTTGACCACGGTCGGGCAGCCGAACAGCCCCGCGATCGCGGGCAGCGGGGGCTTGGCCCGAACTTCACCGCGCTTGCCCTCGATCGAATTCAGCAGCGCCGTCTCCTCGCCGCACACATAGGCCCCCGCCCCCACGCGCACATCGATCCGGAATGGCGCTAAGCGCGGAGCGGCCAGGTCGATCGCCGCCCGAAGCTTGGCGATTGCATGCGGATATTCGCTGCGGACGTAAATGTAGCCCTGGCCCGCACCAACGGCGTACGCGGCAATCGCCATGCCTTCGAGCAGTTGGTACGGATCGCCCTCCATCAGCATGCGGTCGGCAAATGTGCCGCTGTCGCCTTCGTCGGCGTTGCAGACGACATATTTGCGCGTTCCGGGCGCGGCCGCGACCGTCTGCCATTTGAGCCCCGCGGGAAAGCCCGCCCCGCCCCGCCCCCGCAGGCCGGACCCGATGACCTGGGCTATCACATCGGCCGGCGATTGCGCGCGCGCGCGATCAAGCGCGCACCAGCCGCCGGTCGCCGCATAGTCGGCAAGATTTAGCGGCCGGCTCTGCCCGGCGCGAGCGAATGTCAGGCGCTGCTGGCGCGCGATAAAGGGGTGCTGCGCGACACGACCCAGCGCCTTGCGGCCGGTCCCGGCCAGAATGGCGGGCACGTCCGCCACCGAAGCCGGACCGAACCCTTCACCGTCGATTTCGATCAACGGCTCCAGCCAGTGCATCCCCCAGCTCGAAACCCGCTCCACCGTGCAGCCCGCCGCCGCAAACGCCGCTGCGACGGCATCGGCCCCGCACGCGACTGCGAGCGCATCGTCGGCTATGCGCACGGTCGTCATGCGCTCTCTACCAGCGCCACCAGCGCCGCTTGGTCGAGCCGGGCATAAAGATTGCCACCGACGCGCGCCGCTGGGCCCACGCTGCACAGACCGAGACAATAGACGTCCGACAGGCGGACCCGCTCCCCCGCCGCAGACCGGGCCGAGGGTACCAGCGCCTCCGCCCCGCGGGCTTGGCATGCCTCGGCGCGGCATAGCTGCACATGCGGCCGCGGATCTGGCGCGGAAACGAAATCGTGGTAGAAACTGACCACGCCATGAACCTCGGCGCGCGACACGTTCAGTGCGTGCGCAATCGCGCGTTCGGCCGCCGGGTCAATGCACCCGAACGCCGCCTGCACATCGTGGAGGATCGGCAGCAGCGGCCCTTCGTGGCCGCGATGTACCGCTATGATACCCGCCAGCTTGTCCTCGGCATCCATGACGTCAGACATTACGCTTCAGCCGCTCCGCATGCCAGCGCACATGTTCGGCCATGAACGTCGAAATAAAGTAATACGAATGGTCGTATCCCGGTTGCAGGCGAATTGCAGCGGGGATGCCGGCGCGCGCGCACGCCTGGGTCAGCAGGTCGGTCTTGAGCTGTTCGGCCAGAAAGCTATCGGCATCGCCCTGGTCAATCAGCAGCCCAGGCAGGCGCGCACCGTCCTCGATCAACGCGCAGGCATCGTATTGGCGCCATGCCGCGCGATCTTCCCCCAGATAGCCGGACAGCGCCTTTTCCCCCCACGGGCACTGCATAAGGCTGACAATTGGCGCAAACGCGCTGACTGAGCCGAACCGGCCGGGATTGCGCAAGGCGATGGTCAGCGCGCCGTGCCCGCCCATAGAGTGGCCGGTGATACCCTGCCGGTCCATGTCGGCGACCGGGAAGGCCGCGCCGATCAGCGCGGGCAGTTCGTGTTCGAGATACGCGCGCATCCTGAAATTGGCGGCCCACGGCGCCTCGGTCGCATCGACATAAAATCCCGCGCCCTGACCGAAGTCATAGGCTTCATCGTCGGCCACACCCGCGCCGCGCGGGCTGGTGTCGGGGGCGATGAAGATGATCCCTGCCTCCGCACAGGCTGCACGGTATTCGCCTTTTTCGGTAACGTTGGCGTGGGTGCACGTCAGGCCCGAAAGATACCACAGCACCGGCAGCCGCGCGCCCGGCGCATGATCGGGCACGAAGACCGCCACCGTCATCGCGGTCCCGGTCTCGCGGCTCTGGTGGGTGTAAACCCCCTGCACGCCGCCATGCGCGCGGTTGGCGGAAACCTGTTCCATCGGCGTCAGAACACCACGACGCTGCGGATCGACTTGCCCGCGTGCATCAGGTCGAAAGCGGCGTTGATCTCGTCCAGACCCATGACATTCGTGATCATCGGGTCGATCTCGATCTTGCCCGTCATGTACATGTCGACGATCCTGGGCACGTCGGTCCGGCCCTTGGCCCCACCAAACGCCGTACCGCGCCAGTTTCGCCCGGTGACCAGCTGGAACGGGCGCGTGCTGATCTCCCTGCCGGCCTCGGCCACGCCGATGATGATCGACGTGCCCCAACCACGATGACAGGCCTCCAGCGCGGTGCGCATGACTTCCGTGTTGCCGGTAGCATCGAAGGTGTAGTCCGCTCCGCCGTCGGTCATTGCCACGATCGCTGCGACTGTCTCCTCGCGGCTCATGCCTTTCGAGTTCAGGAATTCGGTCATGCCGAACCTGCGGCCCCACTCCTCGCGCTGGGGGTTGAGGTCCACGCCAATGATCTTGCCCGCACCGGCCAGCCTTGCGCCCTGGATCACGTTGAGGCCGATCCCGCCCAGCCCGAACACGACCACGTTGTCGCCCACCTGCACCTTTGCCGTATTGATCACCGCGCCGACGCCGGTGGTCACGCCGCAGCCGATGTAGCACGAGGTCTGGAACGGCGCATCCTCGCGGATTTTCGCAACGGCAATCTCGGGCAGAACGGTAAAGTTCGAGAACGTGGAGCAGCCCATGTAATGGAAGATGGTATGTCCCTTGTACGAAAACCGCGACGTCCCATCGGGCATCAGGCCCTGGCCCTGCGTCGTCCGGATCGCGGTGCACAGGTTCGTCTTTCCCGACAGACAGCTTTTGCACTGGCGACATTCCGGGGTGTAGAGCGGGATCACGTGATCGCCCGGCGTCACGCTGGTCACCCCCGGCCCCACCTCGCGCACGATGCCAGCGCCTTCGTGACCAAGGATCGAGGGGAAGATGCCCTCGCTGTCGAACCCGTCAAGCGTGTAGGCATCGGTATGGCACACGCCAGTTGCCATGATCTCGACCAGCACCTCGCCAGCTTTGGGGCCCTCAAGATCGAGCTCGACGATCTCCAGCGGCTGCCTGGCAGCAAAGGCAACAGCGGCGCGTGTCTTCATGGAATTCTCTCCTGCCTCGGGAATAACAAACGTATCTGCAATCGCCGCAAACCGACAGCCCGACAATCGGGTCGGTGCGGTTTACGCTGGATCAACAGGATGATCGCTTCAAACACCGACTGTCGGCAACGCTGTGCGAGATGACCGGTCCGCTTTCAAGCATCGTGAACCTTGCGCGGCACATGCAACGTCGGGCGGGTCAGTGCAGTCGGTGCATCAAGTCCGAATGATAACATTGCCGCCCGGGCATTCAGGAGCCCGCGCCGCCTAAAACACTACTACTTCAACAGCAGTTGCGTTAGTTGCGGACCCGTAAGGAGCCTGAGATGTCGCTCATAATGCCGATGCCGGACGCATCGACGATCGCCCGGAAGGCAGAAATTGCGGCCGCGCTGCGGCGCATCGTGCCCGGCGAGGGCGTCATTGACCATCCCGACGGCCTGCGCCCGTACGAATCCGACGGGCTTACCGCATATCGGCAGCCGCCGTTGCTGGTGGTTCTGCCCGAGACCACCGCGCAAATCTCGCTCATCCTCGGCTGGTGTCATCGTCACGGCGTGAAGGTGGTTCCCCGCGGCTCGGGCACGTCATTGTCCGGCGGGGCACTTCCCTTGGCAGATGCCGTATTGCTTGGCCTGAGCAAGCTCAACCGGGTGCTCGACATCGATTACGACGATCGCATCGTGGTCGCGCAGCCCGGGGTGACAAACCTTGCCATCACGCGCGCGGTTGAAGATCGCGGGTTCTACTACGCCCCTGATCCGTCCAGCCAGATCGCGTGTTCGATCGGCGGCAACGTAGCGGAAAATTCCGGCGGCGTTCACTGCCTCAAATACGGGCTGACCACGAATAACGTGCTTGGCGTTGAAATGGTGATGATGGACGGCGAGGTCGTTCGGCTGGGCGGACGCCACCTCGATCCGGCAGGACTGGATCTGCTCGGAGTTGTCGTGGGTTCCGAGGGGCTGCTGGGCGTGGTCACCGAAGTCACCTTGCGGATCCTGCCCCGGCCCGAGACCGCGCGCGCCGTCCTGCTGGGCTTTGCCACCGTCGAGGGCGCCGGCCAGTGCGTTGCCGAGGTGATCGCGGCAGGGATCATCCCCGCCGGCATGGAAATGATGGACCGGCCCGCGATCCATGCCGCCGAAGCGTTCGTGCGTGTCGGATACCCGCTCGATGTCGATGCGCTCCTGATTGTCGAACTGGATGGGCCCGCAGCGGAAGTCGATCATCTGATCGCCGAAGTCGAAGCAATTGCGCAGGCCAACGGCGCAGTGTCGTGCAAGATATCGACCGGCGAGGCCGAGCGGCTCGCCTTTTGGGCCGGGCGAAAGGCCGCGTTCCCGGCCGTGGGCCGCCTGTCTCCTGACTATTATTGCATGGACGGTACCATTCCCCGACGCCGCCTGCCCGAGGTCCTGCAGCGTATGGAGGTGCTTTCCCGCCAGTACGGCCTGCGCGTGGCGAACGTGTTTCATGCCGGCGATGGCAACCTGCATCCGCTGATCCTCTACGATGCCAACCAGCCCGGCGAACTTGATCGAGCCGAGGCGTTCGGCAACGACATCCTGCGCCTCTGCGTCGAGGTGGGCGGCGTGCTGACCGGGGAGCACGGCGTGGGGGTGGAAAAGCGCGATCTGATGCCCGAAATGTATTCCGAAATCGATCTTGCCCACCAGCAACGGGTCAAGTGCGCGTTCGATCCGGAACTGCTGCTCAACCCGGGCAAAATCTTTCCAATCCTCCACCGCTGCGCTGAACTGGGCAGGATGCACGTTCACCGCGGCGCGGTGCCCTTCCCCGGGCTCCCGCGGTTTTGAGATGACTGCACGTTCTGAGTCACGCCCCGGATGCGAACTCGACCTGTGCGATGTGATCGCAGACGCCGCGCGCACGCAAACGAAGCTTGCCATCACCGGCGGTGGCAGCAAGGCAGGCCTCGGCCGTCCGGCCGCCACCGCTCATACGCTCGACATGCGGGGGTTTTCCGGGATCATCGATTACGACCCGGCGGAGCTTGTGCTCACGGTCGGTGCCGGCACCCCGTTGGTCGAAATCCAGGAACTGGTGGCCAGCAGCGGCCAGCGCTTGGCGTTTGCGCCCTTTGACCATGGCCCGATCCATGGGCTGCCCGATGGAGCAAGCACCATCGGCGGCGTCATCGGATCGGGCGTGGCCGGATCGAACCGGCTTTCACAGGGCAGCGCGCGCGACCATCTGCTGGGCTTCAGGGCGGTGTCCGGGCGGGGGGAACCGTTCCTTGCAGGTGCCAAGGTCGTCAAGAACGTGACAGGGTATGATCTGTCCAAGCTGGTCACCGGCAGCTGGGGTCGGCTGGTGGCGTTGACCGAAGTTACGCTCAAGACGCTTCCGCGTCCCCGCGCCTCGATCACCAAGGCGTTTACGGGGCTTACGGTCGGAACGGCCGTCTCCGTCATGTCCCGCGCGCTCGGTTCGCCGGCGGATGTCGCGGCAGCGTGTCATATTCCTGGGGGGCTGGCCGGGCCGCAAGCCATGACGCTGCTGAGGTTGGAAGGCGTCGAGCCTTCGGTTGCCGCACGATCGGCGATGCTGGACTCGCTTCTGGCCGAATTCGGGCCTGCGCCCGAGGCAGACGGGGCAGACGCAGACACAATCTGGGCCGGGATACAAACCGTCGGGTTCCTGCCCCGGGACCAACCCCTGTGGCGGATCCACGTGGCTCCGCGCCAGGCAGCGGCGATCGCTGCCGCACTCGAGCAGGAAGGCGGCAGCGTTGTGCTGGACTGGGCGGGCGGGCTGATCTGGCTTGCGTTCGGCGGTTCCGCCGAACGGGTTCGCCGATTGGCGGTGGAAGCGGGGGGCCACGCGACCCTGGTCCGGGCGCCGGTGGCAATGCGCGATGCGGTTCCGGCCTTGCATCCCCCTTTGCCCGCAGTTGCCGCGCTGGAAGAGCGCGTGCGCCGCGCGTTCGATCCGGCCGGCGTGTTTGAAACGGGACGTTTTTAGTGCAGACGAACTTTTCTCCACGCGCGCTGGAAGATCCGGAAATGGCGGCCTCCGAAGCCATCATCCGCAAATGCGTGCACTGCGGCTTCTGCACCGCGACCTGCCCGACGTATGTGCTGCTGGGTGATGAGCTCGACAGTCCGCGCGGACGGATTTACCTGATGAAGGAGATGCTGGAACACCAGACCAGGCCCAGCGCCGAAGTGGTCAAGCACATCGATCGTTGCCTGTCGTGCCTGTCCTGCATGACCACCTGCCCTTCAGGCGTGAACTATATGCATCTGGTCGATCACGCGCGCGCCTATATCGAGGAGCACCATACCCGGCCCCTGCATGAACGGCTGCTGCGGGCGGCGCTCGCGCGGACCCTGCCCTACCCCGGCCGGTTCCGGCTGGCGCTTAAGGCAGCGCGGCTGGCGCGGCCGCTATCAGCACTGTTTGCGAGGGCCCGCCCATTGCGCCCGCTGGCCGCGATGCTCGCTCTTGCCCCCGCGCGCGTGCCGCCCCCGGCCCGCCCGTTCCGCCCGTTGGGCTCCGGATCGCGCGGCAAGGTCGTCATCCTGAACGGCTGCGCAGAGCCGGTGTTGCGCCCGGCGTACCGTGCGGCCACGCTAAGGCTGCTTGACCGCATCGGGTATGAGGTGCTCGAAGCGCCGGGCGAAGGGTGCTGCGGCGCACTGGTCCACCATATGGGCCGCGACGCCGAAAGCCTTGCGGCCGCCCGCCGCAACATCGACGCATGGGACCGCCGGATCGAGGCGGACGCGATCTCTGCCATCCTGGTTACCGCCTCGGGCTGCGGCACCGCGATCAAGGATTACGGCTTCATGCTGCGGGAGGATCCCGCCTATGCGGAAAAGGCAGCGCGGGTCTCGGCGTGCGCCATGGATATCACGGAGTTCCTGGCGTCAGCCGGACTGCCGCCCGGCGACGGGCGGGGCCTGAGGGTTGCATATCATGCGGCCTGTTCGCTGCAGCACGGACAGCAGATCGCCGAAATCCCCAAACAGCTGCTGGCGGCTGCAGGTTATGCCGTTTTGAGCCCGGCAGAGGGCCATCTGTGCTGCGGCTCCGCGGGCACCTACAACATCCTGCAACCCGGCATCGCCGGCCAGCTCGGCGCGCGCAAGGCCAGCAACATCGACCGCCTGGCCCCCGATGTCATCGCCGCCGGAAACGTGGGTTGCGCGATTCAGATCGGACAATATAGCGCCTTGCCTATCGTCCATACGGTCGAACTTCTCGACTGGGCCACCGGCGGACCAGAGCCGGACGAACTCGCACATCTTGGGCAGAGCCCGGTCGACGGCCGGCGGGGGTAGTTCGTCAACGACTGGACGCGATGCCATCGTCCCGTCCGCGATAAACATTTTGACGCGACAGGTTGTTGGTCAACGAGCAGTGCTGCGCATTCCCTTGCGCCCTCCGGCCGCCGCGATCAGGATTTCTGTGCCGCAATGCGGACCAAAAAGGTATCGACCTGCACCTGCGCGCCCAGGTCGACCTTTCAGTTCGGCTACAGTGCCATCGAATGGCGCAGTTAGCGCGTGCTCCATCTTCATGGCCTCCAACGTCAGCAGCGTCTGTCCCCGGGTGACCTCCTGCCCGGAGACGACATTCACCGAAACCACCCTGCCTGGCATCGGGGCGAGGATTACGCCGTCGCTGACCGCCGCGCCCTGCGCGCCGTCTTTCCGCCCCGGGGTCAAGAGCAACGCCTGTCCGTTTTCCGCCACCAGCGCTGACTCGGCCGGGCACTGCATTTCGCGGCCGGCAAGCGCGATCTCCACGGTTTCGCCGTCAAGAAGGAAGCGGCCGCGCAGCCTGGCCTTGGCATTGAGCCGAAAACCGAGGACGCTGCTGGCGGGAACAAGCTGCATCGCGGCTTTCGCCAGCGCCGCCCGGGACGGAACGGACGACACTGTCAACGTCTCGCCATCACGCGCGATCAGGCCGGTGTCCACTTCGCCGCCAGGAACTGCGGATGGGCCAGCGCCCTCACCAGGAACGCCGCGTTGTTGCGGACCGGGTAGATCATGGTGCCCGCCAGCATCTGCGACAGCCGCTGGATCGCCTGATCGCGGGTGTCGGCGTGGGCGATCACCTTGGCGATCATCTGATCGTAAAAAGACGAGACTTCGGCCTGTTCGCAGAACCCGGTGTCGATCCGCCCTCCGGGTGCAGAGCCGAAGCGCAGCACATTCAGCCGGCCGGTCGAGGGCAGGAAGCCCTTGGCCGGGTCCTCGGCATAAAGCCGCGCTTCAATCGCCCAGCCGTTGATCGCCAATTGCTCCTGCGTTTTGGGCAGCGGCTCGCCCGAGGCAACCCGCAGCTGCCATTCCACCAGATCGACGCCCGTGATCTCCTCGGTCACCGGGTGCTCCACCTGGAGCCGGGTGTTCATTTCCATGAACCAGATGCGGTCCGCGCGCAGGCCTTCGGAGCAGTCGGCGATGAACTCGATCGTGCCGGCGCCTTCAAAGTCCACGGCCTTCGCCCCGCGTACCGCCGCCGTGCAGACCGCGTGGCGCGTGGCAGCGTCCATCCCCGGGGCGGGCGCCTCCTCGATCACCTTCTTGACCGGGTCGATCACGCCGTCGTCCCACAAGCGGGCGGTGGCGTAGTAGGGGTTGCCCTCGTCGTCGTACTTCTGGCGGATCGGGGCCTTGAACGCCTCGGCCTCTTCGGGCGTCCAATTTGCCGCGTCGCGGTGGACGGCGGCGATCGGCCAGCGTGTCAGGGCGTGATGCCGCCAGTGTCAGCCAGCAAGTTCCAGCAGCGGCACAGCCACCTCAACCTCGCACCCGGATCGCGGAAACCGCCTGCTGACCTTGCTGCCCGGTCCGAACCCGCGCTCGATCAGGCGCGAGCCGAACCCGCTGTGTGTCGGCACCTGAACGTCTGGACCGTCGCGTTCGCGCCAGCGCAGCTGCACGGTGTTGTCGTGCACGGTCCAGTTCAGGTCCACGCGGCCGGCCGGGACCGTCAGCGCGCCATACTTGGCGGCATTGGTCGCAAGCTCGTTCAGGACCAGCGACAGCGTCAACACTGCATGGGAGGCAACGCTGATGTCGGGACCGGCGATGGCGATCTGCGATAACCCATCGAGGGGCCCGAGCGTCTCACGCGCGATCTGATCAAGCGGCACGGCCGACCAATTCTGGCTGAGCAGGACGTCATGCGCCCGTCCCATAGCCGTGAGCCGCTCGCGAAAGGCATTTACCGGCGCTTGAGGCTCAACTCCTTTCAGCGTCTGCATCGCGATAGACTGGACTATAGCAAGCGTGTTCTTGAGTCGATGCGCAAGCTCCTGGTTCAAGATGGCCAGGTCCGCGCGGGCGCGCATGACGTCACTGGTCTCGATCACCGTATCCATGAACCCCGCCACGGATCCATCGGCCAGCCGCAGCGGACTGTAGCAGAAGGTGAACCAGGCCTGTTCGCTTGCTCCGTTGCGATTGATTAAAAGCGGGAAATCCTCGATGTAGGTTGCATGGCCAGCCATAGCGTGGTTGGCAATCGGCCCGATATCGTCCCACGCTTCGGCCCAGACGTCTGCGAACGAGCGGCCGAGCGCCTCGGGCTTGGCTCCGAGGATGGGGCGAAAAGCATCGTTGTAGATCGTGACGAGATCCTGGCCCCAGACGATCGCAGCAGGGAAGCGGGACTCCAGGATATGACGCACAAGGGTCTGCAGTTCTGCTGGCCAGGTGGCCCGCGCGCCGAGCGGGGTCGCACTCCAGTCGAACTGTTCAACGAGCCTTGCCATTCCGATGGCAGGCGCCACTTCCGGGCGCATCAAGCCATCATCGCTTATCGCCATTGCCGCCTATGCCTCACTGATCGAAATTTTGTAGGCGGCCATGTAATGGACGCGTCTAACGTGTCGACGATAGGCCAAATCTCGCGTTTGCTCCAGCCTTGATGTGTTTGGCGATGGCCTCAAGGCCCGCGAGGCGAACGTCGTTGCGGCAGATAGGCGGCTGGCGCTGACCAACGCTCCCCGGCCGGCCCCGCGACATACCGGACAGCGCGCTGGATCAACCGAACGTCAGTTGCCTTTACTGGACATCGCTTCGATCACGGCTCGTTCGAGCTGGGTCTGGTCAAACGGTTTGCCCAGTTTCACGACTGTCTTGCGGAAGCCGGCGGGCAGGTCGCCGTAACCCGTCGCGAGGATCAGCGGGATATCGGGGCGCACCAACTCGATCTGCTCGGCAAGGTGTGTGCCCATCATCCCGGGCATCGCCTGATCGGTGATGACGAGGTCGATGTCCCCGTGCTCGGCAAACAAGGCCAGCGCTTTCGCGCCCGACATCGCCTCGATGACCTCGTGGCCCATGTCCTCAAGCAATTCTGCGGTGTTCATCAGGATCAGCGGATCGTCGTCGACTGCCAGGATCTTCAGATTGTGGGTCAAGCTTCGCGTTTCAGTTACCCGCTGCACGGACGCTTCGATCGGACCCAGGCCAGCGGGCAGCCAGAGCGACGCAATCGTCCCCTTGGCTGGCGCGCTTTGCAGGGTGAAAGTGCCGTTCAGTTGATTGGCCAGGCCATGGATCATTGAAAGCCCAAGCCCTGTTCCCTTCCCAACACCCTTGGTCGTGAAGAATGGTTCCATCGCCCGCGCAAGGGTTTCCTCGTCCATCCCGGTGCCGCTGTCGATTACACTGAGCCTGAGATAGTTGCCGGGCTTCAATTCGCCGACCAGCTCGGGCGGCCAATCACGAGTCTCTGCGACGATGCGGATCGGGCCACCGTCAGACATCGCATCACGCGCGTTTACTGCCAGATTGAGGATCGCCATTTCGAGCTGGTTCGCGTCCGCGACGACGGGCGGGAGGAAGTCGGGAAACTCGCATTCGATCGACCAAGCCGGGCCCAGGGTCCGGTCCAGCAGATCAAGCATGCCGTTGACGAGATCGGGCACCGCCACATGGACCGGTTTGAGGTCCTGCCGCCGGGCGAACGCGAGCATTCGCTGCGTCAACGCCGCTCCCCGCTGCGCGCCCTGCAGCGCATTTTCGATGAGGCGCTCGACCTGTGGATCGGACGGCATGCGTTTCTTCAGCAGATACAAGCTGCTGGAGATCGCCATCAGCAGATTGTTGAAATCATGCGCGATGCCGCCGGTCAACTGACCGACAGCCTCCATCTTTTGCGATTGTCGCAACGCATCCTCGGCGGCGCGGCGATCGGCAACCGCCTGTTCGACGCGGTACTCAAGCGTTTCGTTGAGTTCCAGAAGCTTTGCTTCCTGCTCTTTCGCCTTTGTCACGTCATAAACGACGCCGACGAGGCGATACCCCAGGCCCTCGCGAAGCACCTCGCCGCGACGTTCGATCCAGCGGTGCGCGCCGTCGTCGTTGCGAACGATCTCGAACGTGCCGTCCAATGCGCTCGGCATTACTTCGCCATGCGGGCCGGGAATCAGCAGATCCTGGCCCGCGACCACCACGCTGTTGATCGTCTGCGCGGGCAGCACCGACGCCGGGTGCAGGCCGAGCAGGCGGCAGAACTCGTCCGACACGCTCGCGGTTGCGTAGCCGTCGATATATTCGAATGTCCCGACGCCCCCCGCACTCTGGGCGATCCGCAGCCGCTCCTCGGTCCGCTTACGTTCGGTGACATCGACGAGCAGGCCGGTGAAGCGAACGGGTTGTTCGTCAGCGTCGAAATGGCATTGCCCGCGACCATGTACCCACCGCGACAGGCCGTCGACGCCGACGACACGAAATTCTTTCGAAAACAGCTCTGCGCCCGCGAGAATTCCCGCGACCGCTATACGAATGCGCGCACGGTCCATGGGGTGGATGGCGCTGAAGAATTTGGACGCCGGCACGCCGGCCAGGCCCGCTTCGGCAGCAATTCCATAGAGTTCGGCGAACTTGCGATCGACATGGAGAATCTCCCCGGGAATGTCCCAGTTCCATGTTCCGCTGGCTGCCGCCACGGCGAGATCTGACCGAAGATGATTTATGTCAGTCAATTTTGCCTCAGGCGTCTTCGCCGACAATGCGAACGATGAATTCTTCCAGAAGTTTCTTCAAAATAGTGAGCGACGGCAGGTCCATGATCATAGCGATGTAGCCGCGAATGTCGCGGTTTCTCACCGCGAAATCAATATAGAGAAACAAGACCAGGCCATCCCCGGTGCCGTAGTCGTCAATTTCAAAAAGTTTTGCGCCTGATCCGCGAATAACCTCGGGGATCGACATTTCCAGCGAGCGCTTCAGCATGTTGGCCATCGTCGCAAGGCAGGAATTGAGTATCACGTTCCCGGTCTCGGCAAGCGCTTCCAGCTCGATGTCGATGATTTCCTGCGCGCTCAGTTCATTGCCGGCAACCGCCCTGACGAGTTCCAGGCTGTTGGCTTCCGGAAAGATCAGAAGCGCGCGTCCTGCGAAAGCGCCCTTGAATTCCTGCCGCACGGCAATGAGTTCGCTGACCTCGCGCTCGCCGATAAGCCGTGCCGCCCGACGCTGGCTCACCACCTCGATCGACGGTACAGAAAGGAAGACCTGATCGCCGATCATCTTGCGCAGATTCGATGCGGCCCGGCTGACTCCGATGTTCACGATTTCGGTCAGCGCGTCGCGCTCAAGTTCCGCAAGTGTGACGCTTTCCGGAGTCACGCGCGCCGCGACCTCAGACCAAGCGATGCGCCGGACAGGAACGGTTCCAATCCATCGGCCGTGACGGGCTTGGGCACGAACGCCGCGCCGATTTCCCGCGCGCGCTTTACGATCTCGTCCTGAATGTTTGCAGTAATGATCGCCAGCGGCATGTCGGGCCGCGTTGCACGCAGTTCCGTCGCCAGTGCGAGACCATCCATCTCACGCATGTTGAAATCGATAAGGGCGACGTCGACGGAAGTTTGTCCGATCATTTCAAGCGCTTCGGCCGCGCTGCTGGCTTCGATCTTGGTCCAGTCAGGCTGAAGTTCGGCGATGGCCTTGCTGGCGACGATCCGCGCCAGCTTGCTGTCGTCGACAATCATTACAGTAACGGTCATGAGATCTCCAGCTGGCTCGAACGCGGTGTTATGCGGAATCGCGGGCGGGGGGAAGCGGGGAGGTTACATATCGCTCCATCCAGCGAAGATGGTCGTCGCAAGCAATATGTCCGGAGGGGCGGCGCGGATCTGCGGTTTGCAGGCAAGCAGAACCTGAGCGACCGCGAGATGAAGGCGGAGCAGGGCCGAGGCATCCACGACGAGCCGGGGGTCCTCCTGCAAGGCGACCAGCAGCGTTTCCGCGTCCTCGGCACCGCACCGCCCTTCGAGGCACAGGACGTCGCCGTCCCGTCGCACCGTCATGCGAGGAGTTCCGGAAGATCGAGCACGAGAAGCACGCTGCCATCACCCATCAACGCCGAGCCGGTAACGCCCGGCACTGCGGCCAGCATCCCCACCGGCGGACGGACAAAGGCGTTGAAACGCTCGCCGAAACGATCGACCCGAACCGCAACTCGATCGCCGCCGGCCTGCGTGATCAGTACCCGGGCGAGCGGATCGTCCGGCTCGCCTGTGTTCAACAAGGCGCCGAGGCTTACGACAGGCACGGTTCGCCCGCGCAGCACGCAGGCCCGGCCGCCGCCAACCGCCTGCAATGCACCTTCGCCCAAGCGCGCAGTCTCGACGATCTGGTCCAAGGCTACTCCGTACCTTTCAGCGCCGACATGGACGAGGAGCAGCGGCGTCGTCAATGCGCCGGCCTGAAGCCGAATGCGAAACGTGGTCCCCTCACCTACTGCGCTTTCAACGGCGAGCGTGCCGCGCAACCGCTCGATCGCGGCCTTGACCGCGTCCATTCCAACGCCGCGGCCCGATACGGACGTGACCGTATGCGCAGTCGAGAACCCGGGCGAAAAGATAAGCCGAAGCGCTTCGGCATCACTCAGGACATCGACGTCCGCGCGCGGCAGGAGCGCGCGGTCGACCGCCGCTTCGCGGATCCGCCGCGGATCAATGCCTGCGCCGTCGTCGGACAGGACAACCTCGATGCTGTCGCCTGACCGCAAAAAGCGCAGTGTAATCGTGCAGTCGGCCGTCTTGCCCGCGGCCGTGCGGCTATCCGACGGTTCGGCTCCATGATCGATCGCGTTGCGCAGCAGATGCAGCAGCGGTTCGAACAGTCCGTCGGCGATCTGCTTGTCGACCTCCAGCTCGTCCCCTTGCACGTTGAAGGACACCTTTTTGCCGAGACCGTCAGCGATCTCGCGGACGAGGCGCGGCAGGCGGCGCACCATGTTTTCCAGAGTGACCGCGCGCACGGCGCTCAACTCCCCGTGCAGCCGTCCGGTGACCTGTTCGAGCTTGGCCTGCACCGCCTGGACACTGGCCGCCAGAGAGCGATCAATGCGGGCGGCATCCCGGGTCAGCCCCGCGACGGCATTCACCGCAACGATCAGTTCGCCGAGGCCGTCCGCCATCGCGTCGATGCGCGCCGAAGGCACGCGCAAAATATCCCCGCCTTTGCTGTCGCGCGTGCCGGTTGACGAGCGCGCGGCGGCATCGCCGGCGCCGATCGTAGTGACTTCGACCCGGTCCGGAACCAACCGGAACGAACTCCGCACCTTGTCCGGGCCAGCGGCGCTGATGCCTTCCAGCACGCTGATGCAAGCAAAGGGTTCGATGTCGCCGCGGGCAGGCCATTCACCGCCCGCAGGCAAGACATCAAGCGACAGCAACTCGGGGACGGCCATCGCAATGGCGAGCGGATCTTCGCCTTGAAAGAAACAGTCTGCGGACGGAGAGTAACGAAAGGCGGTCAGTACGGTATCCGCCGCGGCGACGATGCTGGGGTGCCGTTCGGCAATGAGATCGGCCCAGATCGCGCCGTCGGACATCGCAGCGGCGTCCGCGGTTTCGGGGCCTGGTGTGTGTCCCGCGAGGCGGGATACCAGCCGGTCGGCAATCGGCGCGGCATCCTGCGGCAGCGCACCGAACGCTTCCATATCGTCGATCCATCGATCGACCTGGTCCAGACAGGCAACGAGCCCGTCCAGCGCTTCGATCCCAATCGCGCCGCCGCGCGTTCGCGCCGTTTCGAGGAGTGTCTCGGCGGCATGGAGCGCACGTTCCGCCGGCATCATGGCGAAAATGGCCACCGATCCCTTGAGCGTGTGCATTGCGCGGAACGCGCTATCGACGGCCCCCGCATCGTCGGGTCGCCGGCGCAGCGCGGCGAAATCGTCCGAGGCCTGCGCGACGAGGTCGCGGCCTTCCAGCAGGAACTGTTCAAGCAGCTCGTCCATCACGCCTTACGATAGACGATTGCGTCCTCAAAGCGAGCCAGCGTGAAGCGATCGCTGATCCGGCTCATGGACTCGCTATGGCCGAGGCAGACGAAACCGCCGTCGGTCAAGCTCGAGTAAAGGTTGTCAGCGGCAACAAGCCGCGAACTGTCATCGAAGTAGATCAGCAGGTTACGGCACAGAATGACGTCGTAGCGTCCCATCCGTGCCAGGGTCTCGCGGTCGACAATATTGGCCGTCACGAAATGCACGGATTCGCGCAAGTCGGTGATGATCTTGCGGCGATGCGCCCGTTCAGGCTCGAAATAACGCTCCAGCGCAGCGCGCGGCAGGCGCGCGAGCGAACGCTGCGAAAAGCGCCCTTCGCGCGCATATTCGAGCGCGGCGGTATCGACATCGGAGCCGACGATCTCGACGTGATAGGCATCGACCAGCGGCCAGTTTTCGAGCAGCCAGATCGCAATTGAGTAGGCTTCCTCCCCGGTCGAGCAGGGCATCGACCAGATGCGGATCAGGTCGCCCGGGCCTTTACGGCTCACGATGTCAGGCAGGATATGCCGGCTGAGCGCGGCGAGCTGGTGCTCTTCACGGTAGAAATAGGTCTCGTTGATGGTGAAGGCGTTGATCAGCGCCTCGCGTTCTCCAGGATGCCGTGCGGCGAACGCGATGTAGGCCTGTGGTTCGGTCACGGACAGCCGCGACATGCGATCGGTCACGCGGCGTTCTATGTAATAGCGCTTGCTCGCACCGAAGACCATCCCGGTCCAGCGGTACATCAGCCGGCTGATTGCCGAGATATCATCATCCGAGAAGGCAGGTAGCAGAGGCTTGATCTGGTGCGTCACCGGCCGGCCAGGCTCAGAAGCTCGCCGGCTATGTCATCAAGGGGCTGGACCGATGAGGCGCCGCCACCTGCGACGAGCGCACCCGGCATGCCCCACACGACCGCAGTGGCCGCGGATTCCGCGATGGTATGTCCGCCGCGCCGCTTAAGTTCCGTCATTGCGTTTGCTCCGTCTGCGCCCATTCCGGTCATCAACACGCCGATCAGGCTCTCGGGTGCCAGATACTTTAGTGCACTGTCGACAAGGCGATCGACGCTGGGATGCCAGAGGTGGTCCGGCGAGGAGGGCGCGGGCATGACTACAGTCTGGCCGCCTCTGCGCGATAGCACGACGTCCGCGTCGCCCTTGCCGATGTATGCTGTCCCCGGGGACAGCGCGGTCGCCACATCGACCTCGCGGACCGACAGCGCGCAGAGCCGGTCGAGGCGGCGAGCGAGAGGCGCGGTGAAGCTGGCGGGCATATGCTGGGCGATCACGATCGGCCAAGGAAAGTCGGCTGGAAGCGCGCCGAGCAATGCGTCGAGCGCGGGGGGGCCGCCGGTCGAGCAGCCGACAAGAACAACGTGCGACCCGGCCGGCAACGGCTTCACCGCATCCGGGCGCGTAGCTGATTTTGGCGCAGCGGCGCGCGGCTTGGCTGGGCGCACGGCGCTTTTCGCTTTCGCCTGCACCCGTTCGCGCAGCCGGGTCACCCGCGACATGCGCACGGCCGCTGCAGACCGGACCTTCTCGATCAGCGTATCGGCGACGGCGTCAATTTCGAGCGAGACGGCGCCGCGCGGCTTTGAAACGAAATCGACCGCGCCAAGCGCCATCGCCTCCAGCGTCTCGTCCGCGCCGTCCGCAGTCAGCGATGACACCATGACAACCGGGCATGGGCGCTGCACCATGATCTGGTCGAGCACCGCCAGACCATCCATGTCAGGCATGTGGACGTCGAGCGTAATGACGTCGGGACGAAACTCTTCGAGTTTCTCGAGCGCCTCGACACCATTTCGCGCCACTTCGATCTCGAAATCGCCGGCGTCCTCGAACATCTCGGTCAGAAGCCGGCGCATCAGCGGTGAATCGTCGACGAGCAACAGTCTTATCACGAGGCAGCCGAGGCCCCTTTCCGGCCCAGCGCGATCAGCAGATCCTGCTCGGCGCGATCCAGCAGTTCGCGCGGACTGACGATCAGGACGAGCTTCCCGTCCGCCTGGAGATTGGCGACACGATCGAATACGCGCGTGCCTTCGGTCCCGAGATCGGGCGCAGGGCGCAGCTCGTCCGCCCCGACCCGCAGGACCTCGGACACGGCATCGACGATGAAACCGGCGCGCAGATCACCGATCCGGACGACCACGACCCGCCGCTTGGCGCCCGCCGCGGTGCCGCGGTTAAACCGGCGGGCCTGGTCGATCACGGGAATGACCTGACCGCGCAGGTTCATCACGCCCTGGATGAAGGCCGGCGCCTTGGGCAGCGGTGTCAGCTTGGGCGGCAGCGGCGCGATCTCCTCGACCGCAGCGATCGGTAGACCGAACTCCTCATCGCCGATGCGGAAGACCAGGAACTGCTCGCTCGGCGCTGCGCCCGCTGAAGAAACCATCGTCTCGTCCGCTCCCGATCCGCCTTGCAGCAGGCGCTGCGTAATATCGTCGCGCAGCAGCTGATCGGCCGACAGCACCGAGACCAGCCGCTTGCCGAAGTCCAGCCGGCATATCGCCTGTATCTTTGATTCGGCGTTCCCGCGCGTCAGCACGTGGGGCACCGGATCGATATCGGCGGGATCGATCCAGATAACCGAACGCATCTCGTCGGCCACGAATCCTACCTGATTCCGGCCGATCCGCACCACAACCACGCGCGACTGGCTGTTGACCGCCTTCATGGGAAGCGCGAGCAACGCGCTCAACGACAACAGCGGCAGGGTGATCCCGCGAAAAGCCGCGCTTCCCACAACGACGGCATCGCCGTGCGGCAGCAGCGCGATCTCCGCCGGAATACGCAGCACCTCGTCGACCGAGGTCAGCGGCAGGGCAAAATCCTGATTGGCGACCCGGAAGGCGACCAGCGCCACCTGTTCGGCATGCTCCGCATGCTCGGCGACAACCGCGCCGCGGCCGGCGCCCGCTTTTGCGCGAACCGGGATACAGCGTGCGACCAGATCGGCCACATCGATGCGGCTTGCGCCCTGCGAACCGTCTGCTCCAAGTCGGCGCACCGCATCCACGGCCAGCCCCACCGGCTCGCCGGCATGGACCACGACCAGGCGCTTGGCCGCCTCATCGTCCTTGTGCAACAGCAAGCGGGCGAGCGAGAGCACAGGAACGACCGCACCCCGCACATTGGCAAGGCCCAGCAGGCCCGAAGGGGCGTTGGGCACGCGCGACATGCGCGGCAGGGACGCCACTTCGTCGACAAGAACCGCCGGCAGCGCGAAATACCGATCACCTACCTGCACCGTCAGCATCTGTTCGGCCGAGATGACCGCGGCGGACAAGATCAGCCCGCCCCGCCGCTGAGCGCGGTGGCAATGGACGCGATCTCTTCGATCGCGGCTGCCAGCGCTTCGGCACCCTGTGCCTGCTGGCGCGCCGCCACGCCCGCCTCGCGCACGGCCTGCGAAGCCAGGTCCGCGGCCTCGGCGATCTGCGCGGTGCCGCCCCGGATTTCACGAGCTGAACGCAGGATGTCGTCAGTGCCAACCAGGATGGTCGCGTAGGTCGCCCCAAGCGCCTCGAGGTCGGCGTTGATCGCTATAAACCGTTCGATGAGCGCACGATTGCGCGCGATCTCCGTTTCAGCTGCGCCGATTGCCTGATCGAAATCCCGGCGCACTGCCGCAACCTGATCGAGAATACCGCGAACGGTATCCTTTGCCCGTTCGGCGCTTGCCGCCGTTTCGCGCGAAAGGGCGCGGATGTCTCCAGCAACGGTGGCAAAGCCCTTGCCCGCGTCGCCCGCGCGCGTCGCCTCGACCGCCCCGCTGACCGCGAGCATGTTGGTCTGGACCGAAATCAGCGCAAGGTTGTCGGTGATCTTTTCGACACTGCGGCCTTTATCATGAAGCGCGCCCAGCAGATTCACCACCGCGGCCATTTCGTTGAGCGCGGTGCTCACGCCGCCGCCAAGCCGCTCGATAGTCGCGCGTCCTTCGGTCACGGAGCGCACGATCTCGGTAACGCGATCATTGGCGATCGCCGAACGTTGCTGCGCGATTTCGGCCGACTTTTCGATCTGCCCCATGGCGGTATTCGCCTCCATGGTAGCCGATCCCTGAACCTGGGTTCCACGGCCGATCTGTTCGAGCGCCACGAGTATCTGGCTGGATGCACCCGACAGTTCCTGGACCGTCGCCGACAGCTCCT
Organism: Pseudomonadota bacterium; assembly: GCA_040387665.1. Classification (GTDB taxonomy): domain Bacteria; phylum Pseudomonadota; class Alphaproteobacteria; order Sphingomonadales; family Sphingomonadaceae; genus Novosphingobium. The sequence goes on from JAZKDH010000013.1 coordinate 172,516, forward strand.
CAGCCGCAGCAGCCACCTGTTCGGCGATTGCATCGCTTTTGTTCGCGCCTTGCAGTTCCTGAGCCAGAGCGCCCATAGCTTCGGCGGTCTGCTGGCTTTGTTCAAGCGAGGCGCTCTGCTGCTCGATCGCCTGCTGCGCCTCGGCGGCGGCGGCGGACTGTTCTTCGGCTGCGCTGGCAATCTGCTCGGCGCCACTTTCAGCCTCGCGAACGGCCGCCTCAGCTTCGACAGCTGCCGCCAGAACTTCCTGTGCGCCGCTGGCCAGAGCCAAAAGATCGTCTCTCGCGGATTTCAGCTGGGACACGACGTCGCGACCCGACTGGGCCTCGGCGGTCGCAATCTCGGAGGCCTTGCGCACGCGCTCGGCAATGACCTGCACCTCGCGCGAGATGTCGGCGGCAAGTGACTGAATCTCGCTCGCGCTGGCTTCGGACGTCTCGGCCAGTGCGCGCACTTCATCGGCGACCACCGCGAAGCCGGCGCCGGCCTCTCCGGCCCGCGCGGCCTCGATTGTGGCGTTGAGCGCGAGCAAGCTCGTCTGATCGGACACATCGGCGACGCCGATACCGATTTCCTGGATTGTGGCCGATCCCGTTTCGAGCGCGGCGATCAGGGTCACGCTTGCGAGCTGCCGCTTTGCATTCAGTTCGATAGCCGCGATCGACCCTTCGATCTGAGTGCTGACTTCGGCAAAGGTGGTCTGGATCGCGGCTGTCTGGCTTACAGTGCTATCGGCCCGCTCACGCGCCTCGCGGAAATTGGCTGCGAGCGCGGCGATCGAGCCGAGCGATTCCTGCGCGGCACCCGCCGCCTCTTCCGCCCCGCTTGAAATCTGGTCGGCCGCGCGTTGCAATTCCCCGGCCGCGGCCGCGGCCTGACCGATGCCGCTGGCCAGTTCCTGCGTCGCCTGGTCGATCCGCTCTTCGGCGGAAGCCGCGCGTCTTGCAGGTTTGGCAAGAGAGGCACGCCGGGACGGCGCGGCCAGCACCGGCGGGTCGGCTTCGGCCGTCAGTTTGGCGCGAGAGCCCAGTGTTGCCTTCTTTACGAGCGCCATACGCCCCCCAGTTAAGCGTTCAGTGCGTTACTGGTAGGACACACGAGGACATCCGCCTAGCGCGAAACGGCGTCAGGCTCGCGTACGGCTGCCCCGCTGCAAGACCGTAGCCATCGTCGCCGCGGAGCGAGTTGTGCCGCCTTGGTTTCAGTGGATACCTGGACGACTGAACAGCCATCGCTCTGGGTGTAGCCACAGGCCGGTGCACCTAGATGACAAGGCGAGTTTTATCGGGGCCACATTCCGCGCTGATTGGTTCATAGTTTGTCAAACATCTGGAGGCGCAGCCGCGATGGAGGCGGATCGGGTCTGGATACCCTACTGCGGCGCAGCGCCGACCCCCGCCGAGTGGCTTTGGCGCTGGAACCTCGATCCCTGGCCGGTCGGCGCCCTGCTTGTTGCCACTGCGGCCTGGTACGTTCTGGGCAGAAGTAGCCGCGGAGTGCCGTTGGTGGCAGCGCTGGGGCTGTGTGTTTTCCTGTTCATCTCACCGTTTTGCGCGCTGACTTCTGCGCTGTTCTCTGCCCGCGTCGCTCATCATGTGATACTCGCCGCCGCCGTCGCCCCGCTGCTGGTGGCCGCGTTTCCGCGGGGTCACGGACGTGCGCGCGCATTGCCGTGGTGGACCGCCCTTCATGCGCTGGTGTTCTGGTTCTGGCATGCGCCGCAAGCGTACGCCTGGGCTCTGTCAAGCGATGCCATCTACTGGACAATGCAGGCAAGCCTGCTGGGCTCCGCAGTCACATTCTGGAGTGCGATCCGCCGGGCGCATGTCACGGCAGCGGTGGTCGCGCTGCTGGCGACGACGGTCCAGATGGGGCTGCTGGGCGCCTTGATCACCTTCGCGAGGTCGCCGCTGTATGTGCCCCATCTTGCGACGACTGACCCCTGGTCGCTAAGCGCGCTCGACGATCAGCAACTCGCCGGGTTGATCATGTGGGCGCCGGCGGCCGGGTTCTACATCGTCGCGGCGATCCTGCTGACCGCACGGTGGCTCGCGGACGAGCAGCGCCGGGATGACATGGCCAGCGCGCTGTGATCGAGCGCCTGCGGACCTGGGCCCGAAAGCACACCGAGCAGGATCGCTATTCCCCCGTAGGAATCGCGTTCCACTGGATCATGGCGCTGCTGGTGCTGTTCCAGCTCGGCTGGGGGTGGTGGACAGGCTGGCTTCATCCTGGCGGCGACAAGCTGCAGGCTTATGAGGTCCACAGCGCAGCCGGACTGCTGATCCTGGTCCTTGCCGTACTGCGCGCGATCTGGCGCTTGATCATCCCCGGCCCGACCAACGACGCCGACAGGCTGGGCTGGCAGACCCAGGCCGCCCATTTCACCCATTATCTGTTCTATCTCTGCTTCTTCGGACTTCCGCTCAGCGGTTGGGCGATGTGGTCATCGGTCGCCGCGCCGGGCCCCCTGTACGTTGCGGGCATCGTCCCGTGGCCGCAAATGCCGTTCGAGGAACTGCCGTTCGCGATGCGCTGGGCGATCCTGGACATTGCAGAGGACGTCCACCAGGCGCTCGTCCTGTTGCTGATGGTGCTGGTACCGGCGCATGTCGGCGCCGCGCTCAAGCACCACTTCTGGGATCGCCACGACGTGTTGCGCGGGATGCTTCCGGAGGTGCCGGATGCGGTTGATCCCCGGGGAGCCTGGACGCATAGGCCGAGAGAGCCCCAACTTCCGACCTCGTGAGCTGGCGGCTGATCCGCAGCATCACATCGCCAGGATCGTTCCGGCGCTTGGCTTGCCTCCATTGGTGGAGCTGCTCGGCAAGATAAGGCGCCGGCTGTCCGCCGAGCAGCGGGTTGGCGGCGCCGCCACCTTCCCCCCGTGCGCCGTGGCATGATGCGCACGAAGGCAATCCCCGGGCCGGGTCGCCTTCATGGTACAGCCGAAGCACGCTTAATTTCCCCGTCGATCCGCTGGCACGATAGGGCAGTCGTGCGTAATAGGCCGACACGGATTGCCGGTCTTGCGCTGACAGACGCCCCGCGATCCGCTGCATCTGCGGATGCCTGCGACGGCCGTCGGCATACGCTTCGAGCTGACGGCTAAGGTAGCCGGCATCGAGCGCGGCCAGGCGCGGCGCGCCGGAACCGTTGCCTAGGCCATCGAGTCCATGGCAGGTGAAGCACGCGCTGCTCGCTCCGGCATGTCCGCCGCTCAGCGCAATGAGTTCGCCGGTTTCGCTCAATGCGTCCGCCGAGCGGGTGGTAATTGCACTGCATCCGCCCAGCAACGCCATAACAGCGAACGAGCGAGCGACAGTGTGAAGGCGCCCGGCTGGTGGCATGACCGGGGAACCTCCTGCACCGGCATCTGTTCCAATGCCAGCGGTAGCCGCACGTGCGTGGACAAAGGGGGCATCCTGTCAGCCGTACACTACATCCTGACGTTGCTGGTGTTCTCGACCGCCTGCAAGCCGCTCCCCGAGGAGCGCCACTTCATGCCCGGCGCCGATCCGGCCCGGGGATTGAAGGCAATCGAGCGGGCCGGTTGCGGAGCGTGCCATACCATCCCGGGACTTTCCTGGCCGCGCGGGCGGATTGCGCCGGAACTGGGCGGCATCGCCGAACAGAACCTGATTGCGGGCACGCTGCCCAACCGCCCGAACGTGCTGGCCGCCTATGTCCGCAACGCGCCGGCGCTTATTTCAGGGAGCGTGATGCCGGCAATGCCCGTGACCGAAGATGAGGCCCGCGATATCGCCTCGTACCTCTACTCGCTCCCCGCTCGCTGACGTGCTGAGCGGCTGGCCGCCGCCGGTGTTCGACCCGGCCGGCCCCGCTGCCGGATCGATCGCCACGCTCGGCTGGGTGCTGCTGGCGATGGCCGCGGTGGTCACGGCGGTGGTGCTGTTCTTCGTGTACGTGGCGCTGTGGGGCAGGCCCGGAACCCGGGAAAAGCTTGGCGGAACGAAAATCATCTGGCTGGCCGGGATCGCTTTTCCCGTGGTCGTGCTGACGTTCCTGCTGATCTACGGCCTGACACTGACGCGGAGCCTGACCGCACCGATCACCGGCAATGAAATGCGCGTGCGGGTTGTGGGCGAGATGTGGTGGTGGCGCGTGGCCTATCTCGATCCGCAGGGACGCGCCGTGATTCTTGATGCCAACGAGCTCCACATTCCCGTCGGCCGGCCGGTTGTCCTCGAGCTTTCATCGAACGATGTAATCCACAGCTTCTGGGTGCCCCGGCTCTCGGGCAAGCTCGACATGATTCCGGGCCGCCGCAACCTGATGCGCATCCAGGCCGATCGGCCGGGGGTCTATGGCGGGCAATGCGCCGAGTACTGCGGCGGTCCGCATGCGCTGATGGGCTTTGCCGTGATCGCTCACACACCCGAGAATTTCGCACGGTGGCGAACCCAGCGGCTTGGCCTCAAGGCGGCGGCAGTGTCTTCCGACCAAGCGGCGGTGTCTTCGGGCGAGGCGAACAGAGGGCGGCAGCTGTTTCGATCGGCCGGGTGCGCCGCTTGCCACCGGATCGGCGGCACCGATGCAAACGGCCTTGCCGGTCCGGACCTGACCCACGTCGCCTCTCGCCGGACACTGGGCGCCGGCATCCTGCCGAACAACAGGGGCACGCTGATCGGCTGGATCGGCAATTCGCAAGCAATCAAGCCCGGCAACCGGATGCCGCCCTACAGCGTTCTGTCCGGGGACGAACTGACGGCGCTGGCCGTGTATCTCGAGACGCTGAAATGACGTCCGAGACCGGTTTCGACACGCGCCTTTACGACAATTTTCCGACGCGCGAGGAACGGCCACAAGGCGAGCTGGAGGAGCTGGAGCGCATCTGGCGCGCGCCGACCGGCTGGGGCCGGCTGACCATTGTCAACAACAACTACGTTGGTCTGTGGTACGTCGCCGCGGCGTTCCTGTTCTTCCTGCTGGCCGGCGTGCTGGCACTGGCCATGCGGGTCCAGCTCGCGCTGCCGCTCAACGGCATCCTTCCGCAGGAAACCTACAACCAGTTCTTCACGATGCACGGCACCGTGATGATGTTCCTGTTCGCCGTGCCCGCCGTCGAGGCGCTGGGGGTCATGCTGCTGCCGCAGATGCTGGCCGCCCGCGACCTGCCGTTCCCGCGGCTTTCCGCCTATGCCTTCTGGGCCTATCTGGTCGGGGGGCTGTGCTTCTTCGCCTCGCTGTTCTTTGGCCTGGCGCCGAACGGCGGCTGGTTCATGTATCCGCCGCTTACCAGCATGGCTTATTCCCCCGGGATCAACGCCGATTTCTGGCTGCTGGGGATCGGCTTCATCGAAATCTCGGCGATCGCCGGAGCGATCGAGATCATCGTCGGTGTACTGCGCACCCGTGCCCCCGGGATGAGCCTAGACAAGATGCCGATCTTCGCCTGGGCGATGCTGGTGTTCGCGTGCATGATCGTAATCGCATTTCCGGCGGTGATCCTTGGCACGCTGCTGCTCGAATTCGAGCGCGCTTTCAACTGGTCCTTCTTCGATCCCACGCGCGGCGGCGATCCGCTGCTGTGGCAGCACCTGTTCTGGTTTTTCGGCCACCCCGAAGTCTACATCATCTTTCTGCCCGCCGCCGCGCTGGTATCGACGATGGTCGCGGGGCTGGCGAAAACTCCGCTGGTTGGTCACAACCTGATCGTGCTCGCCTTCCTGGCGACCGGATTCATCAGTTTCGGGGTGTGGTCGCACCACATGTTCGCAACCGGCATGCCGCGGCTGTCCGTCGGCTTCTTCTCGGCGGCGAGCACCGCGGTCAGCGTGCCTGCGGGCATCCAGGTGTTCTCGTGGATTGCGACCTTCGCCGCCGGCACCCCGCGTTACAACACGCCGACGCTGTTCGTGATCGGCGGACTGGTGACGTTCGTGATCGGGGGACTCACGGGAGTAATGGTGGCGATGGTGCCGTTTGACTGGCAGGCGCATGACACGCACTTCATCGTCGCCCATCTGCATTACGTGCTCATCGGGGGAATGGTCTTCCCGCTGTTCGCCGCCTTCTATTTCTGGATCGGCATGACCAGCCGGCGTGCGCTTTCGGAACGGCTCGGCAAGTGGAGCTTCTGGCTGATGTTCGCCGGGATGCAGATCACTTTCCTGCCGATGCACCTGACCGGACTGATGGGCATGCTGCGACGGGTCTATACCTATTTGCCGGGCCGGTCGTGGGAAGTGACCAACATGATCTCGACCGTCGGCGCTTTTATTCTGGCGGCGGGCGTGGTGGTGTTCCTGATCGATCTGGCGCGCAACTTCCGGTTCACCGTCGAGGATGACGCTGGCAACGTATATGGTGGGGGCACGCTGGAATGGCTGCCCACCGGACTGTATTCGACCCGCAGCATTCCGGTGATACGCAGCAGATATCCGCTGTGGGACGATCCCGAGCTTTGCAAGATCGTGGAGGAGGGCCGCTACCTGCTCCCCAACTCGGCCACCGGGCGCCGCGAGACGATCGTCACCAGCCCGCTCCGCGCCGAGCCGGAATACCTTCAGATAATGCCCGGCCCCTCGGTGTGGCCGCTGCTGGCGGCCGTGTTCACCGCCGGGTTCTTCGTGATCCTCACCATCCAGGCCTATACGCCGGCCCTTATCAGCGGAGTCCTGGCGGTGCTGGCTGTGATCCGCTGGCTGTGGGAGACCGACCGGCCGGTGGCGGCCCAGCACGCTGACGTGGGCGGGGGCATCATGTTGCCAACGTATGTCACCGGGCCGCGCACTCATGGCTGGTGGGCAATGGTGATCCTGCTGATCGTCATCGCGATGATCCTGTTGATGAGCGTGTTCAGTTATCTGTATCTCTACGGCATCCATCCCTCGTTCTGGCGCTCGCCGCCGGACAACCTCTGGCTGCTGCCGATCTTGAGCGGTTACGCCCTGGCGGCCGGTCTGCCGCTGCTGGCAAGGGGGCTGCTGAAACGCGAGAAGACGACGCTGTGGACCCCGCCCGTGCTGATGTTCGTCGCCGCGGTTGCGCTGGTCGTAGCGGTCGCGCTCGAATTCCGCAGCTGGCGCTCGATCGGCCTCGATCCGCAGCTGAGCGGACAGGCCGCGATGATCTATGCATTCCTTTCGCTTCAGGGGACGATGACCGCCATTTCGATGCTCATGACCGGGTATCTGATGGCCCGCAATGCGCGTGGCCTGATTGTTCGCCCCCACAACAACACCTTCGATCTGACAACGATGTTTGTTGTCTACTCCGCCGCGCAAGGAGGCTTTATTGCCGCGCTGACGCACCTGTTTCCGGGCGCCGTCTGATATGCGGACCTGGGCGTACCTGCTAGGCGGCCTGGTGGTCTGGACGGTCCACTTCTTTGGTCTTTACATCTTCGGCAGCGTCTTCCCGCAAACGACACTGGCACGGATTCTGAGCGGCCTGCTTACTCTGGCGGCGCTTGCGGCGGACGCGATCCTGTTGTGGCGCGCGGGCACCGCCAGCATGGCGCAGGCAGGGCGGGAGGAACTCGGGCGCTGGACCGACTATCTGGCCGCGCTGTCCGCCGCGATTTCGCTGATCGCGGTGTTCTGGCAGGGTTTGCCGGTGCTTATTGCCTGAACAGGTCTGCTCATACGGCCCGCTGGAACGGGCTTTCGTCATACCGGTTGCTGATCTGTCAATCGAGGAGATCATCATGCCAGCAAAGTCGGGAGCCCAACAGAAAGCCGCCGGCGCGGCCCTTTCCGCCAAACGCGGCGATACGTCGAAAAGCGACCTCAAAGGTCCATCGAAGCAGATGGCCGAATCCATGAGCGAGAAGGAGCTCGAAAAGATGGCCTCGACCAAGCGCAAGGGCAAGCCGGAGCGCGCGAGCAAGAATTAAGGGACTGATGCGTCGTGTCGGAGGCGGCGCGGCGCCGTCTCTGGCATCATCACGACTACCGGCAAGACCGCGCACGCGACCACAGCGATCATGGCCCCGGGCACAGGGCTCCACCCGCCTCGTTCGAGCAGCAGCTGCGCGATCCAGGGCGTCAGTCCACCAAATATGGCGGTCGCTGACGTGACCCCGAAGGCGAGCCCGCTCAGGCGTGCTTCGCCCGGGAATTGCTCGGCCGTCGCGGATGCGGCGACCGCGCTTACGCCGCCGGCGATGAATGCCAGGACGACCGCCCCCAGCGTCGCCGCGGCTTGCGCGGAGTTGGCCATCAGCCAGAACATCGCTATCGGCGCGATAGCACTGAGTACGGCGAGGGCCACCAACACCGGCTTGCGCCCCCATCGGTCCGACGCCGCTCCCACGAGCGGCGTGACGACAATCACCGCCACCGCGGCGATCGTTGCCAGCCAGAGGGCACCGGCTTCGTCGAGCGAGCCTGCCGACGTAAGGTAGATCGGCACGTACGTGATCCCCACGTAATATGTGATCGAACCCAATGCCGATATCGCGAAACCACGGAAAATCGCGGGACGATAATGCTTCAGGCTATGGCGTAGAGGGTTCTGCGGCACCGTGCCGAGCGCTTGCTGACGTTCGAACTCTGGCGATTCCCGCATGACGGCGCGGGCAAGCAGGATCCCCGCGGCCAGTCCCGCGCCGATCAGGAACGGTATCCGCCAGCCCCAGCCTTCCAGTGCTTCGCTGGACATCGAACTGACCGTCACCGCCGCCACGCCCGCCGCGAGCAGCGCCCCCACTTCGCTTGACGCCGCGGCCAGGGAGGTGATCAGCCCGCGGCGTTCCGGGGGCGCCCCTTCGAGCAGATACGCAACGACACCGGTGTATTCGCCGCCGACCGAAAATCCCATGACACAGCGGATCAGCAGCAGCAGCACGCCGGCCAGATGCCCGGCCTGTGCGTGCGTTGGCAGCAAGGCGGTGGCGAGCATGGACGCGGTCATCAATGCCATCGACACCAGCATCGCCGGCCGCCGGCCGTGGCGGTCGCCGATGTGTCCAAACACGATCGCACCGACCGGCCGCATGAGGTAGGCGATTGCAAAACCGCCCAGCGTTACAAGGATGGAGCCTTCGCCAGTGAAAAACACCCGCGACAGGACGGTCGCAAGGTACAGATACAGCGTAAAGTCGTACCATTCGACGATGGTCGAAAATGCGGCAATCGCAATCGATGAGCGTGGCAGTGGAACTGACGGGGGCGCCGCAATCGTCACGTCATGGCTGCCCGCTCAGGATTCGCCGCGCCCGACGCGATCCGGATTGCCGGAACTAACCCCGGTGATTGCCGGTTCATGCAACTTCCCTTCACCAAACAGGAAGTCACAGCATGGCGCTGAAGGCGATCGGCCTCAACTGTACTCTCAAGCAGTCAGGTAGAGGGCCATCCTCCACCGACCAGATGATCGGCCTGATCGCGGCCGGACTGGGCAAGCTGGGCGTTGCGTGCAGCGAGACAATCCGCGTCGCCGATTTTGACGTGAAGCCCGGCGTTACGTCGGACGAGGGTGATGGTGACGCCTGGCCCGAATTGCGGCGGCGCATCCTGGATCACGATATCCTGATCTTCGGGACCCCGGTGTGGCTGGGGCAGATGTCGAGCATAGCCAAGCGCGTCCTCGAACGCATGGATGCCTTCCTTAGCGAGACCGACGATCAGGGACGGATGCCGAGTTTTTCCAAGATCGCCGTGCTGGCCATGGTTGGCAACGAAGATGGAGCCCACAGGATCACCGCCGATGTGTTTCAGGCGCTGAACGACACCGGGTGGACCATCCCCGCATCCGCCGCCTCGTACTGGGTGGGGGAAGCGATGGGCAAGATGGACTTTAAGGACCTGCCGCAGGTCCCGGACAACGTGTTACAGACCGCGGCGATGGTGGGATCAAACGCCGCGCACCTGGCGCGGCTGCTGCAGGAACAGGCCTATCCCGGATCGAACGGTTAATACGCTCGTTTCGGTCCCGGACACGCCCTCTGCGTCCGATCTGAATGGAGAGAAGGGATGCACGAGCTGACAGCTGAACTGGCGAGCGACTTCGCCAGGGCTGTAATCGCGGGACTATCGGGCCCGCGCAAGACGATCCCGGCTCGTTATTTTTACGACGTTCGCGGATCCGAGCTGTTCGAGGAGATTACCCGGCTTCCCGAATACTATCCCACCCGGACCGAGACCGCACTGCTGGAAGAGCATGCTTATGATCTCGAGCGCCTTGCTGGCAGAGGTCGTCCCATCGTTGAATTTGGCGCAGGGTCGGCGGCGAAGACACCGCTGCTGCTAAACGCGACGCGTGCCACAACGTATGTCCCGATCGACATTTCGGGCGAATTTCTGGAGCAGGCCATGGACCACCTCGCCGACGCTCGGCCTGGACTGAGGATCGTACCGATCACCGGCGATTTTACGCAGCCGATCGAACTTCCGCAGCTGGAAGGGGCTTTGACCGGCTTTTTTCCGGGATCGACCATCGGCAATTTCGATCATGCGTGCGCTGTCGACCTCTTGCGATCGTTTCGCCGGACGTTGGGGGCGAAGGCCCGTCTCATCATCGGCATCGATATGCGGAAGAACTCGCGCCTGCTCGAGGCTGCCTACGATGACGCGGCCGGTGTAACGGCCGAATTCAACCTGAATCTCCTGCATCGCATCAACCGCGAATTGAACGGGACTGTGCCGGTCGAAGTGTTCGAGCACCGCGCGGTGTGGCACGACGGCTATGGCCGGATCGAAATGCATCTGGTGGCAAGCAGCGATGTGTCATTCACTGCCGCCGGGCGGCGGTTTACGATGCGCGCCGGCGAGACAATCCATACCGAGAACAGCTACAAGTACACCCCCGAGGAAGCGCGGCTGCTGGCCCGCGCATCGGGCTGGGAACCGCTGGCCGGTTGGACGGATCCCGAAGCGCTGTTCAGCCTGCATGTCTGGGCATCCACTTCGGACGAGCCGCAGCCATGAATCCGGCAGCCCAGAGCCGCACGGATCAGGCTGGCGACTTTGCGCGCTACCAGTCAGTGCGGGCAGCGACCGAGGCGTTGACCGCGCCGCTGTCGCCCGAAGATTGCCAGGTGCAATCGATGCCGGACGCCAGTCCGGCCAAGTGGCACCTGGCTCATACCAGCTGGTTTTTCGAAACGTTCCTGCTTTGCCCCTTGCTGGCGGAGTACCGGCCATTCGATCCCGCGTATTCCGTGCTGTTCAACTCGTACTACGTTGGCGTCGGCGACCGCTTTCCCCGGCCTCAGCGGGGACTGCTTACGAGGCCCTCGCTGCAAGACGTCTACGCTTATCGCCGGCACGTCGATGATGTGATGGGGCGATTGATGCAGCGTGTTCCCGCGGCCGTCTGGCAGGAACTGGTGGAACTTGGGCTCAACCATGAGCAGCAGCATCAGGAGTTGATCCTGATGGATATCCAGCATGCGCTCTCGATCAATCCCCTCCAGCCGGCATACCGCACGAACGGCGCGAACGCCGCGCAGGCCGGACCCGGCGCCTGGGCCAGCGTCCCCGGCGGGTTGTATGAGATCGGTCACGACGGAACCGGATTTGCCTTCGACAACGAAGGACCCCGTCACCGAGTCTGGCTGGAGCCGTTCGAGATGGCGGAGCGGCTGGTCACTGCCGGGGACTTTGTGCGGTTCATCGACGATGGCGGCTATCGCTGCCCCGAACTGTGGCTATCGGATGGCTGGGCCATGGTCGAAGCCGAACGCTGGCACGCGCCGCTGTACTGGGAGAACGATGGCGGCGGGTGGACCAGTTTTTCGCTCGCGGGGCGCAAGCTGTTGGACCCTGACGGGATCGTGCTCCACGTCAGCTATTACGAAGCGGATGCTTATGCACGCTGGGCTGGCTGCCGGTTGCCGACCGAAGCGGAATGGGAGGTCTCGTGCCGCCAGGCTCGGCTCCGCCAGGTCGCCGACCGCGCGTGGCAATGGACTGCCTCGGCTTATGTACCTTATCCGGGTTTTGCGCCGGCCAAGGGCGCGGTGGGCGAATACAACGGCAAGTTCATGGTCAATCAGCATGTGCTGCGGGGCGGTTCGCTGGCCACGCCGAACGGCCACTCACGGCCGAGCTATCGCAATTTCTTTCCGCCATCGGTGCGATGGGCGTTTACCGGGATCAGGCTGGCACGCAGCTAGGGCGCAAGCGCGAAATCGACACATGCGCTACATTGCAGGCGCAGCGGATCTATGACTTCGATCGACGAGATGTCCTGGGTGATCGCAAGCGGCAGTTCGGTGCATGCGGCGACTACCGCCTGGCAGCCGTGGTTCGCATGACGCTGGATAAGGTCCGCGAAGAACGCGGGGAAAGTTGGATCGCTCACGCCGTTGGCCAGTTGGGTCTGGATTGCCTGTATCCGATCGCGGTCCACCCGTTCCGGAATAGCAACATCGATCCCGGCAGCGGCAAGCGGCGCGGTGTAGTAATCATCTTCCATGGTGAAGCGGGTGCCCAGCAGCAACGCCCGGCTGATGCCGCGGGACGCGAGGTGATCGCGGACAAGCTGGACAGCATGCATCAGCGGTGGTCCGCCGTGAAGGTCACTGGCAATCTGGCCAACGAACTTGTGCAGCGTGTTGTTCGCGATCATCCAGCAATCCGGCGAGAACGACAGCAGCGTCTTCACCTCCTTGAGGAGCAAAGCCGGGATCACCGACCAGTCGTCACCCGCATAAGCTGTACGTATCTGGCTGTAGTCGACACTGTACAGTGCGATGCGCGCCGAGTGGAGCATGCCCAACCTGCGCTCGACCTCCTCGTTGAGGTAGCGATAAGGCAACACCGTAGAGCGCCAGCCGGTGCCGCCGAGCACTCCGATCAACCGCACCGGGCTTGGCCTTGCCGGGCTGAACTCACGCTGGTGGCGGCGCCGAGGGGCGGGCCGGAGCCGTCGGCGTGATGCGCCACACGGTGTTGGAAAGATCGTCGGCCACGATCAGCGCGCCGCGCGGATCGACCGTTACGCCGACGGGCCGTCCGAACGTCTTTCCGTCGCCCTGGAAGCCGGTGACGAAATCGATCGGCAGTCCTGAAGGGCGGCCATTGCCAAACGGCACGAAGATGACTTTATAGCCGACCGGAACCTCACGATTCCAGCTGCCGTGCATGCCGACGAACACGCCATTTGCGAACCGCACTCCCATCGCTGTGGTTGAGAATGCCGCTCCCAGCGGAGCACTGTGCGAGGGCAGGGCGTAATCGGGCCGCACGGTCTTTCGGACCATCTCCTCCTTGAACGGCCGGACCCGGCGGTCGGCGTTCGCACCCCAGTACGCATAGGGCCAGCCATAGAAGGCACCCTCTCGCACCGTGGTGAGATAATCCGGCACCAGGTTGGCGCCCAGTTCGTCGCGTTCGTTCACAACCGCCCAAAGCTGTCCCGTGCCTGGCTGGACAGCAAGCGCGGTCGGGTTGCGCAGCCCCGTCGCGAAGCGGCGACTGGCTCCGGTTTGTGCATCGATCTGCCAGACCATTGCCCGATCTTCCTCGACCGCCATGCCGCGCTCGCCGATATTGCTGTTCGATCCGATCCCGACATACAGGAAACGGCCGTCCGCCCCCGCTGCAAGCGCCTTGGTCCAGTGGTGGTTGATCTCCGCCGGTAACGGGGCGACGGAAACCGGTGCAACGCTCGCACGGGTCTGTCCGGGCCGATATTCGAAGCGGACAAGTTCGTCCTGGTTGGCAACGTAGAGCCGATCCTCGATCAGTGCGAGGCCATAGGGCGCGTTGAGGTTCTCCGCGAAGATCCACCTCCCCTCATACGTGCCGTCGCCGTTCGCATCGCGCAGCAGCGTCAGCCGGTCGCCGCCTTTTACGGAGCTGGTGCCCTTTTTCTTGATGAAACCGGCGATGAGGTCCTTCGGGCGCATCACCGGCGCGTCGTCGCCGCCTTTGCCTTCCGCCACCAGAATGTCGCCATTGGGCAAGACCACGGTCTGGCGCGGTATCTTCAGGTCGGTGGCAATCGCGGCGATGGAATATCCCTGCGGGACCGCAGGTTTGCGATCACCCCAGTTGTCCGGATCGGCAATGGTCATGGCGGGCAGGAGACCGCGCTGCTGCTTCGGCAGTGTCGGAGTGGGCCCATATTGCGTGACGTCGCTTTCGCTGCCGCATCCGGTAACCAGGACGATCGCCGAAGCGGCTGCGAACAGTACCTTCGCGTTCATTGCGCGTCTCCAGACCGAAACGTCGAGAAGCCGATCCAGACCGCGGCAAGCGCAAGGATGAATACCACAAACGAGAGAATGAGGCCGGCCGGCATCACTGCCCAGGCATCCTTGGCATGAACGAGGGCGTTTATGAACCCCAGGACGAAAGTAGCGGCAAGGATGAGCAGGTACATGGTCCCGGTGCGATGACTCGGCAGGTCGGTTCGCAATCGCTCGATCGCCGCCCATACCAGAGCGAACCCGGCAAACACGAGCGCACCGGCAATCAGCCAGGAAGCAAAGTTCACGTACTGGACTACTTCGGTCGATGAATATGCCCAGTCGCTGAGCAACGCTCCCAGGAACAGCGGGAGCGCAGACGCAAGAATTACGGCATGGATGGGGTGCAGCCGGTGTCGGCGAAATTCTGTTTCAGCCAAGCGCCGTCCCCTTTTCCTGCATCGCAACAATGCGACACTCGACAGCGACGCGCGTCAGAATGCCTGCTTGGGCAATGAACGCACAGATCGGGCAATGGTTCTGGGATGGCTGTCATTCCGATGATCACCCGCCGCCGAACCTGTCCGCCACGACGGCAGCGTATGGCGGCACAGGTCAATGCCGCGCTCGAACAGCAAGCGCTTCTCATTCCGCAGTCGCGACGGGGACGGACGTCCATCATGCCCAGCGGACGGTTTAGAACGAGACCCAACGTCACGCATGCTTGCGGTCCATGAAACATGCCAAACTTGCTGCAATGGCCGCGGTTAACCCCGGCCGATCAACTGCCGGGACTCATCCGGTCAAGCGGAAAGACCGATCTGGCTCGGCCGTTTCAGCTGAGCGTTTCTTTCTTAACAACGACGAACAGTCTGGAATCGGCAAGTGACGCTGTCCGATGCACGGCAGTAGCCTGATATTCGGGTGCTGCGCCAAGACTGACTAATGCCGTAATATCAGGATACTCGAACATCAGGATATCGTCCCAGCGCTCGTCGGGCGGGCATACAGGATGGCCGGCCGCCGAACCGTTCAAGATAAGCTTCCCGCCCTGTGCCAAAGCCCGTGGGACAGTTATACGGGCATAACGCTCGTAATACGCTTCGCGACCCGAACATGGTGGGTAATGCTGGTCATCAAGGTAGAGCGCTTGATCGCGGAAACGCAATAAATTCAAAGTCAATACAGGAACGCCGGGCTCAACACCATTGGCAATACTATTCCAGGCGCCGTCTGTGATTGCGATCGTTTTCACTGCTGAACCTTGCAATAGTGATACCTTAGTATCTAAGCAGAAACGTCAAACGCTCGAACAGGATTTATGCCATCGAATTCGATCGATTGCGTCCGGATGAAATCATATAGATCCAGCAGTGGCGGTGTCGGTTCGTACAGCTCGAGCATGTGACCATTGCTCCGGATCGTATCGATCAGCAGGGCCTCGATACCGTTCGCCATCCGGGCATGGAGTGCAATCTGGTGCCCTTGTTGTTCCAGGGCCCTTCCAACGGCCCACAGATCATCAATGATGAAGGCGATATGGTGCATTCCGTAGCGGCCTGATCGTGCGGGAAAAACATCGTGAAAGATCGAGTCGGAATCATCGTCCTGCTGCATGAATTCAACTTGGACATCGCCCCATTGTCCGAACGCGGAGGTCATGTTCCATATGGCCGGCTGCCCCCGATATTCGCAGAAGGGAAGTTGGACATTATCGGCGACGTAGAATGGACCCGAGCCGTATGTCCGGTGATGTTCCATCGCGGCCAAACGGACATCGGCCACGAAATAGGCGATCTGGCTGTATGGTTTGTCGATGAGCACAGTACACTCCCACGTCAAGCTGGAGCCGCCGTTGACAGACGACACATCGCGCCAATGTGTTCCCGCCAGCAAGGCGGGCAAATCCGACCACGGCCGCGCTTCCTTGCGAAAATGAAGGAGCGTTCAATCCTTGAGTGGCACTGAGGGAGCAGGCGTGCCCGTCCTATCTATCTCCGCAATCAGGCTGCGCAAGACGGATGAACCTCAATGCCATTCAGGTTAGTGGTGGCAAGCACCAAGTTTTGCATTGCCTACTTGTTGCGCAAGTTCTCCAGCCCCTTCACCTCGCCCGATTTTTGGCTTGGCTGGGACGCGTTCGTTTTGGGCTTCTCCGCTTTAGGTTTGCGGATTTCGCGGCTCGATTTCTTTTGTCCCTTAGACATGCTGCTATTCCCATTGTTAACTGGCTGCTCTGCGACAGCCGCAGTATCAAACACCGCCCGCACGGCGTGCGAACAATCCCGGGCTTGCCCCGGATATCAGGCGAGGCAACGTCTTAGGCCATGGTAGCCCCACCGGCGTGCGCCTGCAGGATCGCCACAGCTTGGCGGCAAGCGGCTTCGTCGCGATATCCGGTTCCTTCCGCGAGTATGCCTCCGTCAGAGCCATCCAGGCGCCAATGCCAGTCTCCACCGACGCGCCGTGTAGACGTGACAGCGACGCTCTCCGCACGGAAAATCAAGAAGTGACACCGGTCCTGATTCTCGCGGCACCGATCGCTCGGGCTGCGCGCGGCTATTGTCCATGCCTGTGTAGGCTGGTCGCTTGCTACTAACCAAGTGGGCGCCGATGGCACCTTGGTCGCTGTTCGGGTACCCGTCAGTTAGCGAACCCATGTCACATCTCCGCCGGCTGCCGGTTGGCCAAACGGCCAAGCACCGCTTCGACGGCGTCGCGGCCGTCCGCGTTCGCTATGGCGAGATCGAGCGGGCGGGCGCCGAGTTCCGCATTCTCGCTGTTCAGAAAATCGATCGCTCTGTCCCGCCCGAGCAAAAGAAAGGCGCGCTTGGTGATCTCGCCCTGCCGCTTGGCCCCATCGACATCGAATTTCGCGGTGCGGGTCCGGCGAAACCGCATTGCACTGCGTTTGGGTTCATCAGATACAACTGGTTCGGTCATCGGAAGCAGCCTTGACGATGGCGGACGGGAGGGGCCGGCGACCGGTCATTGACGGCGGCCAGAGCTTCCCAGACGGGGGCAGCAGTTGCGCCAACGGCCATGCGCGACGCACGTACTTCGGGCTGTTGTTTCGCGCTGTGCAAGCCGGCGAATTCAGTCTGCATCAGCAGAACCTGATGATCAAAGTAGAACTGATTCAGAGCCAAAGGTGCCTCCTTATCGTAAGCGGGAGCACGTCGTATCTCTCTGCCGCAGGCGCTTACATGAGCATTGCCTGTGATATTGCTTATGTAGGCTGGGATCGAGCCCATTATAAGAGCCGCTCCAACAGGTATCGACAGGATGGGGGAAATCCTGGACCGAATTTAGCAGCATGTGGGCAGCGCCGGCTGGCAAGTGTGCGAACCGGACGTGCGGCAGCATTCACGCGTTCTCGGTTTACCACCCCGGTCACGCGAGCTTCTCCTTTACAGCACTACCATGCCTTAGGGCGGAAGAGGCGGCACCGCCCTCTTCGGTGAGCGGCGAGGTGAACTTCTCGCCCTCGCAGGCATCGGCATAGCGGTCGTACAGACCGGGATCTCGCGGATGTCGTGCGCGTCAGCAGGTATCGCAGGCGGACGTCCATCGCTCTCTCCCGTGGTCGGCGCTCAAGCGCGTGTCATCCTTCCAGTTCCCGTTGAACCAGCGGCCGCGTCACGAAACTGAGGAAACCGTCCCGGTCGAGAAAGCGGTCCTCGTCCGGCCGGATAATCTCCAGGTAGCGGGACTCGTTGAGCGCAGCGTCCATCGCGGCGCGGCTTTCGAACCATTGATCTTCGAACACTTCCCGTGTGAGGGCGGGCCGCCGACGTGCCGCTACCATAAGTGCAATCATGGGTCGCTGTCCCGCTGATCCGGTGCGGTCAAGCGCAGATTCGCGTTCGCGCTTCTTGCCCAAAAGCGAAAAGCTGGCGCCCCGGCTCGACGGGCGCGAGCGTCGGTAAAAAAGGCGAGAGCAAGTTTACATACGCGAACGCCGGACGCTCGCTGAATTGCGGGGAACGCCGTTGACGTTTCGACGGAAGGCATCATTATCCGGCAGCCATCGGACGAAAGATCGCGATGCCGAATTCGCACCCACCGCCACCAAGGCCGGCAAGAGTGCAGTTGGGAGAGTTCACATGTTTGCAGGTGCAAGCCCGCTGGTGCAGAACGCGTGGTTCGTCAGAGATCTGGATGCTGCGCTGGCAATCTGGATACAGCGCGGCGCTGGTCCGTTTCGGGTCGCACGCCAGATGGAGGTCGATACGGAGTATCGCGGCACCCCCTCCCGCCTCGTACTCAGCGTTGCGTGGGGTCAGTTTGACGGGATGCAGGTTGAATGCATCCAGCAACACAACGACGCACCTTCGGCCTTCACGGACAGTTATCCCGACGGTCCGCCATCCGGTGTCGGCGGCATCCATCATTTCGGCATGATTAATCGTGATTACGACAAGGCTTTGGCCGGGTGCCTCGCGCTTGGCTACCAGCCGGCTACTGCCGGCAATTTCAACGGCACCCGGTTTGCCCATATCGACACGCGGCAAATGCTTGGCTTCATGACCGAACTTACCGAAGCAACCGACGCGATCCTGGATTTCTACCGGGACATCGAGGAGAGTGCGAAGGCGTGGGACGGAACGGACCCTCTAAGGCCGTTGTGAAACTGGGGGAGGCGCAATGACTTCCGCACCGGAAGACCGCCCGAAGCCACGACAGACGCTTGATCTGGTATTCTGGCCCGTCGGCCATGCCGCGCTCGATCTGCGTGACCATCTCGCGATTGCGCGGGCGGGCGGCTTTGACAGCCTGGCCATCGCACCCAATCGCGCCAAGGCGCTGATGAAGCAGGGCCTTACTGCTGCGAACCTCGTGGACATGGCGGCGGAACAGGGCCTGCGGTACAGCCAGCTTGATGGGATCGCCACTTGGGTTGAAAACTGGCGCGCAACCAAGGGGGATCCCGCGCTCAACGCCTGGATAGAAAGCCTGTTCGATATCGACCTGGTCGAAGCGTTGGAAATCGGCGAGGCGCTTGGCGCAACGGCCGCAGTAGCGGTTCCGTTCTTCGACGAAGGCAGCATCCCGCACCCGCAGGTTGTCGAGAATTTCAGGAATTTCTGCGACACGGCCACCCAATACGGCATTGAAATCCATATCGAGTTCATTCCGTTCTGGGGCGTACCCGACTTGCCCGGCGCGGCAGCCATCGTGGCCGCTGCCGATCACGCCAATTCGGGGATCATGGTGGACACGTGGCACTTGCAAAAGGGCTCTTCCGACTTCCAGCGAGACATGGAACTGCTCCGCACGATACCAGCGAAGTGGCTGAAGCATGTTCAACTCGCCGACGCCGACCGCACCGCTCATGCCGAAACGCTTGCGGGTGATGTGATGTTTCGCAAATTTCCGGGCGAAGGCGAACTGGCGCTGGCGGAAATGCTGACCATCATCGCCGCGAGAGGCAATCTGGCCAGCATCGGCCCGGAAGTCGTCAATGCCGGACTGGCCGACATGCCGTTGGCAGAGATTGGCGATCTGGCGGGAAGGACCACCCGCAATCTACTCGCCCAAGTCGGAATTTCGGTGTTTTAGGGGCGGATTTTTCCCGCGCCCAGTAATCCGGTCGCGAGCAACTCCGCGAAATACGCAGAAATGTGAATAGTAGCCACGCCGGGGCTAAAGCCCGGGGTTCACCGACCGTCCGTCGAATTTGCCCCTCGGCCGGCGTTCAGGCCAGAGGTTGAGCAGGGATTCAAGGTTGCCCGGCTGGGTGCCGTGGAAGAGGATGCCGTCGACATCGGCATCGAACCGTTCAAGCACCTTGCTGATGCATTCCGAAGCGGTCCCGAGTGCGACGCCGTCATCCAGCCAGTGTTGCGGATATAATCCGCGCATGTGCCGCAACTGGTCCAGATCGCGCGTGGTGTGTTCATCGCCGAAGTGCCCGGGCTTGGCGGCGCCGTCGAGCGACTTCAGTTCATCGCGTATCCGCTGGGCCATGCCCAGGTCCCAACCGTTCAGTTCGCAGATTGCATCGAACATGGGCGGCACCAGAATATAAGTGTTCATGCGCCGGATGATCGAGTTCAGCACCACCTCCTCCGATACGTCGCTGGCGGTGACAAGAATGGACCACACCTTCACGCTTTTGGGATCGCGGCCGGCAAGCGCGGCACCGCGCCGCACCACTTGCGTCGAATGGCGCACCGCTGCGGGACTCCACAGGGAATTGTAGACCACGCCGTCGCAGAGGCGGCCTGCCCATTCGCAGGTCTTGTCGCCCATCGCGGCCATGATGACCGGCGGCATAACGTCCAGCTTGGTTCCCAAAGCCAGGTTGCGGAACGTTCCGAGGGGGCCATCATAGTTCACGGATTCGCCCCGCCACAGTTGGCGCAGGATGGTGATGTAGTCTTCCATGACGCGAAAGGTCGACGGTGCCACGCCGGCTGCATCCGAAACCATGCTGAACCCCCGCCCCACGCCAAGTGCGAAGCGATTGTCGGTCAGCATCATCATCGTCGAGGCGTAGGATGCCGTCACCAGCGGATTACGCAGCGGCATGTTTGCCAGCAGGCCGCTGGCAATGCCCATTCTCGGCGTCAGCGCCGCCGCGACACCGGAGAGCACCTCGACGTTCTTGGTATTGAGACGTTCGGAAATCCAGACCGAGCCCAAACCCAGCCGCTCGCCAGTAACGATCTCCTCGGCGATCTGCTTGGGCTCGGATATATGGCCGGGCAGTGCGTAATAGCCAAATTCAGGATATATTGGCGACGTCATCATGCATCTCCGGACTTATAATTATTATGGCTTTGACGAGTTGATGTGCGAAACAAGCTGGAACGAAAAGTCCTGCCGGATATTCGATCTGGCCTCGCGAATCGTCCGATCGAGAATTAAACGGCTGGCCGCATCGACGGCCGGATAGACGATCAGCGCGGCGCTAATCGTCATACGGGCTCGAAATTCGTCATCGGTGAATTCACCCTGCACCCACAGGTCGAGCAGGCCGACGCTTTGGGCGAGCAGCGGAATAGCGAGATCGTCGCGCGAAAAACCGCTGCCGCCGAGTGCGGGGTCAAGCGTGCCGTCGGTTACCAACGCGTTCAGCGATGTGCGCCAGTATTGCAGTGCCCGGTCCATGTAAGCCGGTCGTTCGGCGTAGGCATATTCGCCAAGCTGGTATTTGAACAACGGACGGAACAATTCGGGGTCGGCGATGAAGAACTCCGCGGCATGGATCATCGCCACCACCGGGTGCAGGGCAGCCGCGCTGCCCGCCGCATAGGCCTGCTCGCCCAGCATCAAATCATCCATCGCGCCGTTCAGCAGGGCGTAGATGATCGCGCCCTTGCCGCCGAACAGATTGTACGGGGTCGGCTCGCTCATCCGCGCGCGGCGGGCGACCTCTACCATCGTGAAATCGGTGCCGTTGGTTTCGCGAATCAGCGCCTCGGTAACATCGAGAATGTGCTGGCGCCGATATTCCCGCTGTTGTTTCCGCAGCAATCGGCGTTCCTTTAGTGCGCTAAAAAATTTTAGTTGACGCAATGATGCCCAACCCTATCGTTTGGCGCAAAGAACACAAGAATCTTGGTGCGGAGAGATGCCATGATCCACGACGGCGATATCGCGTTCCATACACCGGACAACGCGTCGTTCGCATCCTACCATTGGGCGGCGCCAGCGTCGCGCCGGTCGCGCTGATGGGGTGGGAACGCGATACGGCGACGGGCCGCGGCACTTACATGGCAGGCCTCCCCCTCAACCGCGTCCGGGGAGCATGACAATCTCCAGCCAATCGAACCACCTCGCACGCCGCGGCGCCGATATCGTCGACCAGGATCCGTTCCTTTCCGACATGCTCGACCGCCGCCGTGAGCGAATTGCGGGCGGGCCCTATCATCCGGTCTCCGACGCCGCGATCGGCGAAAAGCTGCAGCGCCTGTTTGCTGCCCACGGAAAACCGGCGGCGCGCGCGGAAGACATCCGGCGGATGGCGGGCGGCGCCTCGAAAGAACAGTTCGTATTCATGTACGTCGATGAAGCGGCGGGCGTGCGCGAAAAGCTGGTCTTGCGGATGGACCCAACCGCCGGCGTGCTCGAAACGAGCCGTGAGCGCGAATGCGAAGTGATCGAAGCGGTCAACGGCATCGTTCCTGTTCCGGCAATTCGGTTCCGCGACCTTGACGGGCAATGGCTGGGCGGCACCGGCATGGTGACGACGTTCGTCGGCGGGGTAACCAAGCCGTCGGACGCCGCTTCTGGGGTCACCGGGCTCGGCACCGGCTTCACCCCGGCCTGGCGTGAGAAGCTCTCGCCGCGGTTCATTGAAACACTGGTCAAGATCCACGGAACCGACGTTGCCACGGCAAGTCTCGCCCACTTCGGCGTGCCTGATGCCGACCCAGTCCAGGCTGCTTTATGGCGGATCAACCACTGGGCCCGCGTCTGGCGCGAAGATACGCGCGAGCCGCTGCCGATTTTCGCGCTCGTCGAATCCTGGCTGCGCGAGAACCTGCCGACCTGCGATGAGCTGGTGTTGCTTCACGGCGATTACCGGACTGGTAACTACCTGTTTGACGAGGCAACTGCCGAGATCACCTGCGTTCTGGATTGGGAAGCAGCCCACATCGGCGATTTTCACGAAGATCTGGCCTGGTCGCTGGTGCGGATCTTCGGCTCGCGCGATGCCGCCGGGGCATATCTCTGTTCGAGCCTGATGACCGTGGAAGAACTGATCGCGCGATACGAGGCGGCGACGGACCGGACCGTCAACCGCAAGACGCTCCACTTCTACCGGGTGCTCCAAGCATGGTCCACCGTGGCGATGTGCGCCAGCGGCTTGCGCGCCGCCCGGGCCCATCACAACCATCAGGACATTCTGCTGACGTGGCTATCCATGGTCACGCCTTCGCTGGTCGATGAACTGGCCGACCTGCTGCTGGAGGACATCCGATGATCCCCGACATCGAATTGCGGCTGGACAGCGTGCGGCGTGCGCTGACCGAAGTGATCCTGCCGGGCATCGAGGCGGACAACAGCCTGGCCATCGAACAGACGATGCTGGCGATCGGCCATATCGGCATGATCATCGGCCAGTCTGACAAGGTGGCCGAGTATGCCGCGATCTGCTTTGCCGATCTGGCGGGGGCAATGGCCGATCTGCCGCCCGCGATCGGTCAGGATACCGCGGCGGCTGCGGCGGCCCTGGCCGCTGCCCTGCCCTTGCCCGAACAGGGCACAGATTGCCGCGCCGCTTACCGCGGCGCCTCTGCGGCGCTGGAACATCTGATCAGCACCGCCGACGGTGACGGTGACACGCCATTCCGGCGCGACCTGCACCAGCGGGTGCTGGCCTTTACCAAGCGCCAGTCCCGACGCGAGCGCAGCTGGTTCGGTGCAAGCGGGTTCGATCCCGATGCCCGCACCTTGCCGTCGATCGCCGAGATGATCAGCGCAGAACGGAAGACGACCCTTGGATCATAAGCAGACGCCCAGCGACGTATGGATCGCTGAACTGCGCGCGCGGTTTCCGACCGAACGGACCGTCGACGCGGCCCTGACCCGCAAGCTGCGCGATCGTGCCGGCCTGGCCTATGCCCCGACTAGTCTGGCACGGATGGAGGAACTGCTACGCACCTTCTTTGCGCAAGCGGTGCCGGGCGGCATCGTATCGGACGTGCGGCCGTTGGGCGGGGGTGCGTCGAAGGAACAGTACCGGTTCGATGTCGCGGTGGGAGGAACGAGCCAGACTTACGTGCTGCGCCGCGAGCCGCCCGAGTCCATCGTCGAAACCCACCGCCTGCGCGAGTACCAGCTGATGCGCGCGGCCTCCGGGACGGTGCCTGTCCCGCAAGTGCCCTGGGTCGATGCCGAAGGGCAGTGGTTCGGACGCCCGTCGCTGATCAGCGAGTTCGTGTCCGGCGTGACCAAGCCGCCGTCATCCAGCTCCAATGTGTCGGGCCTCGGCACCGAATTCAGCGCCGAGCAGAGGGCTCTGCTCGGGCCGCAGTTCGTCGAACTGTTGGCCCGCATCCACCAGTTCGACTGGCGCAGCGCCGAACTCGATGCCTTCGACCAGCCGACCGAAGGCACCACTGACGGGGTCATTTCGGTCATCAACTGGTGGGACCGGGTCTGGGAAGAAGATTGTTACGAGGGCGTCCCGCTGATGCGCCTTGCAGCGCAATGGCTCCGCCGCAATGCCCCGCCGATCGACAAGGCGACAGTCGTCCATCACGATTTCCGGGCGGGCAATTTCCTGTTCGACCCGGATACGTACCAGATTACCACCGTGCTCGACTGGGAGCTGTCGCACATCGGCGACTATCACGAGGACCTCGCCTGGACGATGCAGGAGGGCTACGGCTACTATGACGAAGCGGGCCGGTTCATAGTCTGCGGACTGGTCGAACAAGGCGAATTCCTGCGCCGATACACCGAGCTCACCGGGTTTCCGATCGACCAGCGCAAACTGGATTACTACGCGATCATGAACGCGTGGAAATCGACGATCATCGTCGTGGCCACCGGAATTCGTTGCACAATCGGCGGCAAAAGCCATCAGGACGTGCTGCTCAGCTGGATTGCCGGTTTCGGCAACATCACCATGAACACGCTGGAAACGCTGCTGCGCAAGGAAATTGCCCATGGTGCCTGATACCTGCCTTCGTCTCAGGACGTGCCTGAAGGCGCTCGACGATATCGTTACGCCCGCGCTCGCCCCCGACGCCGGGTTCGCGCACGAGCAACTCGCGCTGATCAAGAAGTCGTTGCAGCTGGCGATCGATCAGATCCCGTACGAATATGTCTTCATGGTACGCGATGCTCAGGACCATCTGGTGCTGGCGCGCGATCTGGCGCCGTATGTTGAATCCGGTGGTGCGCTGGAAGCGCGCCTCGCCGGATCGGCCGGGGTTATCGCAGCACTTCTGCCCGCCGCGCTGCCTGACCTGCCAGAGCTGAAGCAACGGCTGCGGACGTTGAAGCAGGATGTCGAGGATACTGTCGACGGGCTGTGCACCGATCGCACGGGTACGGAGTTGAACGCGATCGAGCGGCTGGTGCTGGATCACAGCGCACGCCGCATCGAGATGGAACGGGCCTGGACGATCGCCACCGGGTTCGAAATAGATCCTTCCGCCATCCCGCCTGTGGTCGAACTGATCTACCGGACAGCGGACACACCTGCCGAAAATGCTACCCCGCAAACAAGGCCCTGATCGTTTGCGACAAGCGGCAAGACGGCCCGACATGTACGGGCAAGGCGATGCTCGCTTGCAAAAATGACTACTGACTCGACTCGGGTATTTTTCCTGCCTCCCACCGTTCACGCTTTCGGTAAATAGTCGACGGACTGACATCCAGAACTCGGGCTGCAGCAGGAACGCTACCTCCGGAAAGATCAATGGCATTTTCGATAACGATACGTTCGATCTGAACAAGCGTCAGACCCTTGAGCGCTTGGGTCAGATGCAGCGTGTCATGATCGGCGTCGATCGACGACACGGAAGCTAGCGCATGGGTCGAAGGAAGGCGCATCGATCCGAGGGCATGCTGCACAGCCAGTGGAAAAGCTGATATCGGCAGTTGCGGACCTTCGTGAAGGACGGCCGCCCGGCGCAGGACGTTTTGCAATTCGCGCACTCCTCACGTCGGTTTGCCGGCACCCCAATTCCACAGGAACCTCAAAGCCGCGGATTTCTCCCGTTTCCTGGTGACATAGCACTCCAGGATTTCGCCCTCGTGATCCACTGCAC
>JAZKDH010000014.1:0-64106 GCA_040387665.1 Pseudomonadota bacterium
AGGCGCGGGATGGCGCCGAACATCTTGATGCGGGTCATTGTTCTCTCCTCCACAAGCGGCCCGCCGCTGTCTTGGCACAGACCGCAGCCTCTTATCTTGCCGCGCTGACAAAAACGGCCGGTCCGGTCAGGCGAGCCCGAAGATTGGCAGGATCTGGCGGTCGACGATCCGCCAGGATCCATCCTGCAACACAAAGGTATCGACCAGATCGGCCACCGATCGGACGGTGGGTGAAAAATCACCCGTAGCGGTGCGGAACAGCGTCATCAGGCTGCGCACTTCTACCCGCCCGTCGGCCTGGGGTTCGACCAGGAAATTCGACAGGACATGCCGAGAGGTAGCAGCGGCGTCGTCCTGCCGTGCCTGCATTGCCGCTGCAATTTCCGGACCGCGAAGGGCGCCCGGCTTGGGCGCGCCGGGGCCGAACGTCAGCAATCCGTCTTGGGCGAAGAAGCCCGCTACTTCGGCCGCACGGCCGTGATCGACCAGCCAGAACGACCGGACCACCAGCGAGACCAGCTCTGCGTGAAGGCCGCGGTGGACCGTGTCGGGCGCGATGTCGGGCGTACCCATCAGCGCAGCTTCACGCCTTCAAGCCCGACCGTGCCGATATCCGGTCGCCGCTTGAGCTCGGCCTGGTCCTCACCGGCTTCAACCCGTTTCAGCAGTTCGTCAGGATCGAATTCTACGCCGATCGGATTTTGCTCAAATGCAGGCGAAAAGAAGAACGCCGTCGCATCCTCAATATTGTCGTAATTATCCACCTGCAGCTCGATCTGATTCCCGTCCGGATCGGCATAGTACATCGACGTGGTCGGGCCGTGGTTGATCGGGAAAATCGGCGTAATGCCGACGTCGCGCAGGCGCTTGTAAGTCGCCATCAAGTCCCCAAGCGAGGCATACGTGAACGCCGCGTGGTGAAATCCGGTTATCCCGTCGGGTTGCGGCTTGAGATCCGGCATGTTGAGAATCGCCACCCGGTGGTGCTCCTCGTCGTAGCTGAGGAACGCAAGGATCTCGTTCTGGAACGCGGGCTCTGCGCCCAGTACCGTACGATACCACGCGACCATTTCGTTCATGCGCGAGGTCCGCAGCACGATGTGAGCAAGCCGCTGGGGCGGGATCACTCCTGGCGCGACCCCTGGACGCTGGGCGGTGGCGGTCGTTTCGGTCATCACGGTCATCCTCTCTTGGTTCCGGCGCCTGCGGGCGCAGGTCGCCGGATTCTTCATTAGGGCCGGGTAAGGGACAGATCCCATCGCGGCCTGTTATTGATCGTGTGGTCAGGAAATCACAAGTTGTCATGCAAGGCAAGGGGTCGGACGCTGGCCGGTGGGCAGCGACTGCTCCACAAACGCGATCCTATGGGGCTTCGATGAACACCAGTTCGTACAGGAACGCGATGTTGCGCAGAATCTCGGTTTCAGAAAACACGTCGCGCCCGGTCAGCGCCTTGTACTCGGTCGAAACCGTGAACGGCGTGCCCCCGGCGCTGATCAGCATGTAATACAGGCGGGCCGGATCGCATTGCCGCACCACCCCCTGTTCCTGCCCCGCCCGGATCAGGTCGCGCACCATGATGAAGTGCTCGCGCAGGAAATTTTCTATCACCCATTCCAGCCGCGTCGTGTTCTGGTTGCTTTCCATCGTCAGGATGCGGTGCACTTGTGGCTGGCGCGCCGACATGCGGATGAACTGCTCGATGAACGTGCGCAAGGCATCGGCCGGGCCCGTCCCGGCCTGTGCGATATAAGCCGCCATCCGCGCGGTGTACGCCGCCAGCGAGGCGCCAATTGTCGCGATCCAGAGCTGTTCCTTCGAACGGAAGTGGTACAGCACCAGCGTGTGGGTCACCTTGGCGCGGTCAGCTACAGCCCGGGTCGAGGTCCCTTCGAACCCGAACGCGCCAAAGCATTCCAGCGCGGCCGCGAGGATCCGCTGGCGCACGTCGTCGCCGCGCTTGCTGGCACGCTTCTGCTGCCGCACCGGCGCTTTCTGATCGATCGTTACCGGATGGGCTTCCTCGCCCCCCAGCCGGACGGCAATGCGGCCCTGTCCCGCCTTGCGCGCGGGTCTTGCAGCTGTGCTCGCTATCTGCCCGGCTTCCCCATCCGCCATCACGTACTCCGCCCGGCAACAAACCCGTCCGGCCTTAGCCGCAGATCGGCTGAATGCCCATCCCGTTTTGCCCCGGCCGTTGGTAATGCACCGGCCGCGTCCGGGCAATTCCGTCAAGCTACGATACGGTTCTCAATCGCCCCGATGCGGTCGATTTCACTGCGCACCACGTCTCCCGGCTGCAGGAACACTGGCGGCTGGCGCGCAACGCCCACACCTTCTGGCGTCCCGGTCGACAGGATATCGCCCGGCTCGAGCGTGAAGGCGGTCGACAGGTACGCGATCTGCTGCGGGATTGTGTGGATCAGCTGTTCGGTATTGCTGTCCTGCCGGACCTCGCCGTTGACCAGGCAGCGGACCCGCAGCGCGTGGGGATCGCGAATCTCGTCGGCGGTCACGATCCAGGGCCCGATCGGGCCGTGGGTGTCGAACGACTTGCCCACCGTCATCGTCTGCGAATGCATCTGCCAATCGCGCGCGGATACGTCGTTGACCACAAGATAGCCGAACACGTGATCCAGGGCGGCATCTTCGCTCACAGATTTTGCCGCGCGGCCGATGACCAGGCCAAGCTCCACTTCATAGTCCAGCTTTTCGGTGACCCCGCGGCTCACGGGATCGTACGGGCCATTGATGCAGCTGGTCTGCTTGTTGAACCAGACCTGCCCATCGGGAACCGGTATGCCCAGCTTGCGCGCCTCTTCCGCGTGTTGACGGTAGTTCATCCCGATCGCCAGAAGCTTGCCTGGCCGCAGCGGCGCCAAGAGTCTGACTGTGTTCAACGGAATGCGCGCAGCACCGTCCAGCCCAGCCGCGATCCGTTGCAGCATTTGCGGCCCGGCTTCGATCAGCGCGATCATGTCGGGCGCGTCGATCCCGATCGAATCCAGCGCCACGATACCGTCGTCGATCACAACGCCCAAGCGCGGCTCGGTTCCATCGGCAAAGCGGGCAATGTTCATCGGTCTACTCCATGCGGCGCCGTACGCACGCGCGCACTGCTGGTCACAAGCGTTAGTATGCTGACCGTCAGGTCAAGGAAAGCGCAAACCGGCGCGCATGGCTCAGATCGGCGTTTCTGGCGGCAGTCCCAGAATCATGCGGCCGTACGTCTCGCTCGCACTCTCCACATCAAGGAAGCCGTGCACGTGCAGCATGTTGATGTCGCGCTGGAACCGCTGCAGCGGCGAATCGCTGCGGAATGCATTGGCGCCGGCGCCGTTCATCAGTTCGTTTATGCCCGCCCAGCAGAACTCGGTGATTGCTGCAACGCGGCTTTTGATGCCTGCACGGACCAGCGGATCGCGCAGCGCGTCGGGGTCGGGATTGCTGAGCAATTCAACATAATCCTTTAGCATCGCCTCGGCCAGCGCGGCGCCGGTCTGCCCCCGTCCAACCCGGATCTGCGCGGTCTGCTTCGATGCCACTTTGGCGGCGGTAAAGGTGTGGTGGCGTTCCGCCGTCTGGCGCTGGTATTCGTCGGCCGCCCCGCGATACGCCCCCACCACCACCGGTACGACTTCGCCCAGGATGAACGGAAGGATCGGCAGTGAATAGATCGGGTTGGCGTGGATGCTCGCGCCGGGCGACCGGCCATCCAGGACATCGAGCGTGCGCGCCGTGCGGTATTCCGGGACGAACGTGCCATCCAGCGCCATGTCGTTGCTGGACGTGCCTTTCATTCCCGCAACCTCCCAGTTGGGGATGAAGGTGGCATCGGCCGCTGGCACCAGGAACACGCGCAATTCCGGCGGTTGGCCTTCCGCGGCCGGGGGCACCATCCCGCTGCACAGCACCCATTCCGCGGCGTTGCTCCCCGAATTCCAGGCGCTGCGCCCGCTTGCGGTAAACCCGCCGTCCACGGGCGTAAGCGTGAAGCTGGGGGCGATGGTGCCCGGGGTCAGTGCCCACGGGCGGTCGCCGAAAATCTCGTCCTGAAGCTGTTGGGGAAACAGCGCGTGAATATAGTTATGCCCGATCAGGAACGAGGTGACCCACGCAGTGGACGTGCAGGCGGGCGCGATCGCCGCCACGACGCCGGCCATCGTGTCATAGCCCAATTCGTGGCCGCCATACCGCTTGGGCACCATGATCTGCATGAACCCGGCATCGCAGAAAGCCTCGATGACGTTGGAACTGACTGCGCCGTTGCGTTCGGCGTTGGCCGATTCGGCAGCAACCAGCGGAGCAAGTTCCGCGGCGCGGCCAATCAATTCGCTTTTCAGGCTGGTGGACATGGTGTTGTTCTCCCGGCAGCGGCTCTGTGCGGACCGCAGTCTTTTGACTCCAGCCTCCGTAGACAATAAATATACAGTTGTCTATATACATCCAGATCCCGGCGCTGTCCGGCTTAAGGAAGACATGGCCGACACGATTCCGAAACCCCGCGCGCGCGGGCGGCCCCGTGCCGACGATGCCGCCGCCGTCTCGCGTGATGCCATCCTGTGCCGCGCGCTCGAACTGTTCGCAGCGGTGGGATATCAAGGCTTCTCGCTCCGCGAACTGGCGCGCGATCTTGGGGTCAGCCACGGCCTGATCAACGTGCGCTTCGGGTCCAAGGATGATCTGTGGCGCGCCTGTGTTGAATGGGGACTGGCGCACCTGGCCGAGCGACTGGACGCAACCCCGCGTACCGGGCCCATCGAGGAGCGCTTCCGGCACGCGGTCATCCAGACGCTGCTGGCGATCGAGGCGGTCCCGCCGCTGCTGCAGCTGGTAAACCACGAGGCCGCCACTGAAAGCGCCCGGCTTGCGTTCCTGACCGAAACCATCATCGAGGATCGGTACGCCGTGCTCGAGGATATCGTGCGCGAGGGCATTCGCCAGGGCAAGTTCCGCGACGTGCCGCCGCATATGGTGTTCCTGCTGGTCGCGCACGGCGGCGGGGCGGTATTCACGCTCAAGCCGCTCAGCCGGCGGCTCGGGCTGCTAAGCACGGCGGATGGAAACGAGATCAGGACACAGGCGGCCGAAATCGCTGAATTCGCACTGCGCGGAATCGCCGTCAGCGCGATCGGAAATGCGCAATAGGGCAGGGCAGGCTGCGGCTTGCCGGCAAACCGCCCGGACCCAGATTACGGTTGACTGGCCTCGCACCCCCTTTAAATGGACCAACCATAAGCTTCGTTGCGGCCGGCCGGGCATTCGGACTTTGCGGCCGCAGACAAAAGAAACGAAATCAGCGCGGGCGACAGCCGCCGGGGAGTCTGAGATGCAGTGTCGGCGCAGCCTGCTTGATCCGCGGTGTCTGGCGTCGCTGACGCCGGCCGGAAAAGGCCCCGCAGCGCCCCAGCCGGAGGAATAGCATGCAGGAATTCGCCGTTCCGCGCCGCGGGCCGATGCGCGGTTTGATGATGCCCCAACAGATGAACCTCTGGCGGCTGGTGGACTACGCGGCGGACTACCATGGCCAGATCGAAGTGGTGGCCCAGAACCTTGCCGGCACGTCCGACCGTTCGAACTGGGCGCGGGTCCGCGACGAATCCCTGCGGATCGCGGCGGGGCTGGTCCGGCTCGGGGTGGACGAAAACTGGCGCATCGCGTCGCTCGCCTGGAACACGCTCGATCACCTCCAGCTCCACTATGCAGTGACCGGGCTCGGGGTGCCGCTGCACACGCTCAATCCCCGGCTGACGGCCGACGATCTTGAGTACATGGCCGGCCTGGTTGAAGACGACATGTGCTGCTTCGATGAAGGCACCGCAGATCTGGCCCGCGAACTCGCCGGGCGCACCACCCCGATCCGCTGCTGGATCTATCTGGGCGCGGGCGAGTGCGAGGGCGCGGCCGATTTTCCCGGCCTGCTGTATATGCGCGAGCTCATGGCGGCCGACCCGCAAGGCTTTGCCTGGCCGGATTTCGACGAAAATCGCGCCGCCGTGATCTGTTTCACATCCGGCACCACCGGGCGGCCCAAAGGCGTGGTCTACTCGCACCGCTCGCTCACGCTTACCGCGATGGCGATGACAATGGCCGACATGTACGGCACGACGGTAGAGGGCGAGCGCAGTTGCGTGATGCCGATCGCCGCGATGTTCCATTCAAATGCCTGGCTGATGCCGTTTTCCGCGCCGATGAACGGGCACAAGCTGGTCATGCCCGGCCGCCGGCTCGACGGTGCCAATGTGCTGGACCTGATCCTGGCCGAAGGGGTCACGCTGGCCGGCGGTGTCCCCACCATCTGGAACGACGTGCTGCGCGAGATGGACTCGCGCGGGATCGCCCGAACGACACTGCATACCGCGCTGGTCGCCGGTACCCGCATGCCGCCCGATACCGCCGCGGCGCTCCACGCGCATGGCATTCGCCCGCGCCAGAGCTGGGGGATGACCGAATGCCCGGGCAGCGCGCGCGGATCGATGGCCTGGGGCACCGCCGACCTGCCCGAAGATCAATGGCAGGAGCGCGTGGTTGCCCGTCAGGGGCGCGTTGGGTTCCAGGCCCGGCTCCGCATCGTCGACGAGGACGGCCGCGTCCTGCCGCACGACGGCGCCACCATCGGCTATTTGGAAGCCGCCGGCCCGACCGTCCTGTCACGCTATCTGGGCGAGGACGAGCAGGTAGCCCGGGATTGGCTGGAAACCGGAGACCTTGCGCGGATCCATCCCGACAGCACGATCGAGATCGTCGACCGCGCAAAGGATGTGATCAAATCGGGCGGTGAATGGATCAGCTCTCCCCAGCTCGAGGCGGCGGCGCTGATGCATCCGGCAATCCGCGCGGCCGTGGCAATCGCCATGCCGCACCCGCGCTGGGAAGAGCGACCGCTGCTGATCTGCATTGCCGAAACCGGGCACGAGCGCCCGACTGACGATGCGCTGCGCGCGTTCATGGCGCAAAGCGTCGCGAAATGGTGGCTGCCCGATGAAATCCGCTATGTCGACAGTTTGCCGATGACTACGACTGGCAAGATCAACAAGATGGCCTTGCGCCAGCAACTGGCCGAATGAACTGAACCCGTTCGGGGATCGAGGAGAGACGCATGGCTGAACTCGCAGACCGGATCGAGGCGGCGTTCGCGGCCGAGGAAGCCGCACCCCAGCTTGTCACCCGGGCCGCTGAAATTCCCGCGCGGTATGAATGTATCACCGATGCATGGCTGACCGATGTGCTCTGCCGTGATGTCCCGGGCGCCGAAGTGACCGGCCACCGCCTTGATGCGCCCGATGACGGCGCGAACAACCGGCGCCGGATCTTCCTAAGCTACAATGCTGCGGGCGAAGCAGCGGGGTTACCGCCCTCGGTGTTCTGCAAGGCGGCGCAGGGACTGAACAACCGGCTGCTGATGGCGCATTCGGGCGCGATCGTTTGCGAGATCACCTTCTTCCAGAAGGTGCGCCGGCACCTGCATATCGAAACCGCCAATGCGCGCCACGCGGCCTACGATCCGGAGAACTTCGGCTCGATCCTCGTGCTCGATGACTTCGCCGGCTATGCTGACTTCTGCGACGAGACCACCGTGGTGGACCGGGCCTTTGCTGAGGCGCAAGTGGATCTGCTGGCCGCGATCCACGCGCCGTTCTATCAGTCGCCGCTGCTCGATACCGAGCTGTCCACGCTGCCCACCTGGCATACCCGTTTCAGCAACCTGTCCCACTGGCGGCTGGAGGAATCCTGCGCGATCGGCCTGCGCGAGGCGGGGAGCGTCATTCCGGCGGCACTGCGCGCGCGCGAGGCCGAAATCTGGCCCGCCACGCTGTCCACGCTGGACAAGCAGAAAGATCTTCCGCTGACCCTGTGCCACGGCGATACCCACCTCAAGAACTGGTACGTCACCAAACAGGGGGTGATCGGGCTGGCCGATTGGGGGGCAACGCACCGGGGTCACTGGTCGCGCGATCTGGTCTATACGGTGACGACGTCACTCACCGTCGAGCACCGCCGCCTGTGGGAACGCGCGCTGTTTGCGCGTTATATCGACCGGATGGCACAAGGCGGCGTCACGATCGACGCCGAAGCGGGTTTCATCGAATATCGCCGCGCTTTGATGACGGCGCTGGCGTTCTGGACAATGACGCTGAAACCCGCGGAAGGCATGCCGGACATGCAACCGCCGGCCACCTCGATGGTGTTCATTGAACGGCTCGCGGCAGCCGTTACCGATCATGACGTGCTCGATCTTGCCTGATCGCACGCACGCGGAAGTTGGCGTGGATGCATTCCGGCGTGGACTAGGCAAGACAACTGGGCAAAGCGCAGGAACGGCGGACAAGGGGCGCGCGGGACATTGAATCAGGCGATCAACAAGCTGCGGCAGTTTGAACGACTGCGCGACACGATCCTGGATGATATCGGGTCGGGCAAGCTCAATCCCGGCGACAAGCTGCCCGCCGAACGGACCTTGTCCGACCAGTACGGGATCAGCCGCCACGCCGTGCGAGAGGCGCTGCGTACGCTGGAGATGTCCGGGGTACTGCGGTTCGCCAAAGGTTCATCGGGCGGTGCATTCATCCGCGAATCCACGGGTGACGGTGTCAGCCAGTCGATCCGGGACATGATCGTGCTTGGCCGGATGCCGCTGGCGGATCTGGTGGCGGTGCGGATCAATCTGCTGGTCCATGCGCTGGAACTGGCCGCAGTCCATGCTACGCCGGCAGAACTGGACGAACTCGAGGCCAACATCGACGACACGGCCAAAGCGATCGACCTGCACGATCCGCTCGCTTCGATCGGACCGGTGCTTGAATTCAACATCCTGCTCGGGCGGATGTCGCACAATGTCGTGCTCTCGATGCTGATCGAATCGCTGGCGATGATCATGAAGGACGTGTTGCTGGTCTACCGCCTGACGACCGAGGTGGATCTGCTGACCCCGCGTCGCAAAATCGTCGGGTGCCTGCGCGAAGGCGATGCTGTCGGGGCTGCTGCAGCGCTCCGCGCGCACTTCGCCGAAACGACCCAATACGTCATCGAACGCGCGGCCCTCCCCGAACGGGTCGAGCTTGGCGAATACGCCGGTTGAACTGCGTTTGGTGTGCTTGACATGGTTCGGGATTGGTTCAACCTTTGGATTGAAGCGTGCCTGCGTGCATGACGCAGCGGAGACGGCAGGTAGCCCGTCGTTGGGAGAATTGGGCCATCGCGCCCCGAATGGAGAGGAACTGGAATGTCCGTAATCGATAATCCGGCGCAGGTCGCGCCGGTGGACAACGTCGATATCTGGGATCGCGATGACATGGAGCCGCGGGTCAAGGAAATCCTCGACCGCACCGTGCGCGATCGTCCCACTGGACCCTATTCGGCCAAGACCGATGCGGAAATCATCGCCATGCTGCAGCGTTACTACACTGCGCAGGG
Organism: Pseudomonadota bacterium; assembly: GCA_040387665.1. Classification (GTDB taxonomy): domain Bacteria; phylum Pseudomonadota; class Alphaproteobacteria; order Sphingomonadales; family Sphingomonadaceae; genus Novosphingobium. The sequence continues at coordinate 9,415 of JAZKDH010000014.1, forward strand.
CCTGACCGGGATCGAGATCTCGCAGGTTCAGCGGATGGCGGGCGGCGCATCGAAGGAACAGTTCGCGTATACCCTGCGCCACACCGATGAAGCAGCGGGCGAACGGCTGGTGCTGCGCATGGATCCGCTGGAGGCGATCTCGCAAACCTGCCGCGGGCGTGAAGCGCAGCTGCACGATGCGCTGGGAACGGTCATGCCCGTGGCGCCGGTACGCGGGCTTGATCCGGATGGCGAAGTGCTGGGCCAGCCGGCGATCATCCTGGGCTTCGTCAACGGCGTGACCGAACCGACCGACATGAAGGGTCGCGGCGTATCGGGCATGGGCTCCAGCTATGGGGAATGGGCCGACAAGCTGGCGCCGCAGTTCATCGACGCGCTTGCCACGCTGCACGACTTCGACCGCACCGGCTGCGATCTGTCGTATTTCGCCGAGCCTGAACCGGGCACCCGCCAGGCGGCTATTTGGCAGGTCAACTGGTGGTCGAAGCTGTGGTGGGACGGTATCGTCCAGCCGGTCCCGATCGTGACCTATGCCGAACGCTGGCTGCGCGAAAATGCGCCGGTCTGCGAAAATACTGTCATCTGCCACTGCGACTTGCGGATCGGCAATTTCATGTTCGAAGAGCCGAGCGGCAAGTTCACCGCCGTGCTCGATTGGGAACTGGCGCATATCGGCGATTTCCACGAAGACCTTGCCTGGGCCTGTCAGCGGCTGTTCGGCATGTACGATGACAAGGGCGAATTCCTCGTCTGCGGATTGATGCCGCGGGCCGAATTCCTGCGCCGGTACGAAGTTGCTTCGGGCAACACGGTGGATCCGGACCGGCTGCGCTATTACGAGGTGCTCAACGCCTATAAGTGCGCGGTGATGGATCTGGGCCAGGCGATCCGCGCCGCCACCGAAAGCAACAATCACCAGGATCTGGTGCTGACATGGCTGGCCTCGGCCGGCGCCGTGTTCCTCGCCCAGATCGTCCAGCTGATCCAGGAGGCCTGAGCCATGCTGCCCAATATTGACGTCCGCATCGCCAACCTGATCAAGGCGATGGAGCAGGTGGTGGTGCCCGCGCTGCCTGAGTCCGAACGGCTCGCGCGCGATCAGGCGATGCTGGTGGTCGGCCATCTGCGCATGATCTCCGGCCAGTGGAAATCGGCGCTGCGCTTCGAACAGGTGGCGCTCGATGCGCTGACCGATCTGGCCGAAAAGTTGGCCGGCATCGTCGCCGCGCCCTTCGCCGGGCAGCTTGCCGAAGCCGCGCAAACCGCGCGCAAGGCCGATCGTGGCAGCATCGACGGGCTCGAACAGGCCTACAACGCGCTTGGCGGGGTGATCGACAATGTCATCCTCGGCGGGCCAGACCACGCGTCGTTTCCCCAGGCCGCGGTGGATGTGCTGTTTGACTATGGCAGCCGCCAGGCCCGGGTCGAGCGGACATGGTTCAAGGCGATCGGCTTCGATCCCGACCGCGCTGATCTGCCCGAAATCGCCGACGTGCTCTGACGGCATCGGCGCCATGCAAAAAGGCCCGGGCAGCGTGTGCTTCCCGGGCCTTTTTGCATCGCCTCGGCCTCAGGCCTTGGTGAACCGGATCGGCAGGGACTTGAGCCCGCCGACGAAGTTGGTCTGGACGAACTTCGGCTCGCCCGCCAGTTCGACCGACTTCAGCCGCGGCATCAGTTCTTCGAACAGGATCTTGATTTCCAGCCGCGCCAGATGCTGGCCCAGGCACATGTGCGGCCCGAATCCGAACGCCACCTGCCGGTTGGGCTTGCGGTCGATCACGAAGTCGTCGGGACGGAAGAACACGTCCTCATCGCGGTTTGCGGAAGGATAGGACAGGAACAGGCGCTCGCCCTTGCGGATCTTCACTCCGCGCAGTTCGGTATCCTCCGAGGCGCTGCGCATGAAGTGCTTGACCGGGCAGTTCCACCGCACCGCTTCCTCAACGAACGCGCCGGTCAGTTCCGGGGAATTCTTCAGCAGTTCGAACTGGTCGGGGAACTTGATCATCCCGTACAGGCCGCCGGCCGAGGTGGACGAGGTGGTGTCGTGCCCGGCCGTTGCCAGCGCGACGTAATACCCGTTGGCTTCGGCATCCGGAACGTATTCGCCGTTGATCCGGGCATTGGCGATCAACGAGATCACGTCGTCACGCGGTTCGATCCGGCGCGCCTCGCTCAGCGAGCGGAAGTAGGCGTAAAAGTCCTCGATCGAGGCTTTCCACTGCTTGGCCGCGACCAGCGGATCGGCCGCGATTTCCGAGCGCTGCTCGTCGGGATCCTGGGTACCGAAGAATTCCTGCGTCAGCTTGAGCATCCGGGGTTCGTCCTCGGGCGGCACCCCGATCAGCGTCATCACCACCCGCAACGGGTAGAGCAGCGCGAAGTCCTTCACGAAATCGCACTCGCCGTCGAAGCTCATCAGGTTCTCGACCGAAGCTTTCGCGATTTCACGGATCTTGTCGCTCAACGTTGCGATCCGGTTGGGGAAGAACCAGTTCGAAGTCAGGTTGCGGTACAGCCCGTGCTCGGGCGGGTCCATGAACGTCAGCGAGGCGAGGCTGCGGATCGTGCCGTTGTTCATCGAGCGGATGAAAGCGTCATTTGCCTGGTCGTTGAGGATCGGGTTCTCTTCGCCGCTGCGAAACAGCTTGGCGTTCTTTTCCACCGCGATCAGGTCAGCGTGCTTGGTGATGATCCACAACGGATCGTAGCCGGGCACGAACGCCTGGCCGACCGGGGTGGTCTCGCGGACCTGCTTGAGCACAGGATAGATGATCGATTCGTCGGCGTACGACTTTGGCGAGATGATCGCGGCGGCAAGATCGTCGGGAATGCGGTGATCAGACCGCGTCGCGGTGTCAGCCTCCATGGGCTCTCTCTCCTAAAGGTGGGTTATACAAGGCTTTGCGCCACGGCAGCCGCCGTTTCGTGTAAGCCAGTTACGCACTGCACCTTCATTGACAGCGATCAACCTGCAGGTCAATGGTTGGTCCGTTCGGCCGGTAGATTTGCCCGGCCGTTTGGGGCATGGTCGCGCGCAGAATCGGGCGGCCCTGCCACCGCTCATAACCGGCTATGGAGAGGAATTTCGAGCCATGAACGCTCCCGCTGACATCAAAGCGCCCGAACTGAAGATGCCCGATCGCCGCATGCTGATCGGCGGCCAGCGCGTGGCCGCCGCCAGCGGCAAGTTGATCGATATCGAAGACCCCGCCACCGGCGCGGTGTTTGCGCAGATCACTGCCGGCGGGCGCGAGGAGGTGGACCAGGCCGTCCGCGCCGCGCGCGCCACGTCCGAAAGCGCGGCGTGGTCGCGCATGCGCCCGCTCGATCGCGGCAAGCTGCTCGAAGACATCGCCCGCAAAATCGAGGATCACGCCGAGGAACTGGCGCTGCTTGAAAGCTATGACAACGGCAAGGCGGTCGCCCATGCGCTGATGGTCGATATTCCGGCCGCGGTTGACGTGTTTCGCTACATGGCCGGCTGGTGCACCAAGATTCACGGCAAGGTAAACCCCATCTCGGGCGATGGACGTCAGTATCACAGCTACACCCGGCGCGAGCCGATCGGCGTGATCGGCTCGATCGTGCCGTGGAACTTCCCGCTGGCGATGGCCGCGTGGAAAGTGGCTACCGCGCTCGCCGCGGGCTGCACCGTGGTGCTCAAGCCGTCCGAAGTCACGCCGCTGTCGGCGCTGCGATTGGGCGAACTGGCGCTCGAAGCCGGCCTGCCGGAAGGCGCGCTCAACGTCATCACCGGCTATGGCCACGAAGCCGGGCAGGCGCTGGTCGAACACCCCGGAGTGGACAAGATCGCGTTCACCGGATCGACCCGCGTCGGCAAGGACATCGTCCGCACCTGCGCCACGGATCTCAAACGGATCACGCTGGAACTGGGCGGCAAGTCTCCCAGCCTGATTTTCGCCGACGCCGATATGGACCAGGCCGGCATCGGCGCTGCGTTGGCAATCTTCTTCAATTCGGGCCAGGTCTGCCTTGCGGCGTCGCGGCTCTATGTCGAACACAGCGCGTTCGACAAGGTGGTCGAGGCCGTTTCGGCTGCGGCCCAGTCGTTCCAGATCGGCCACGGCCGCGATCCGAATACCATGATCGGCCCGCTGGTCTCGCGCGCGCAGCAGGACCGCGTGATGGGCTTCATCGACAAGGGCGTGGCCGAAGGCGGCGAAGTCGTCACCGGCGGCAAGCGGCACGGCAACGAAGGCTATTATGTCCAGCCGACGGTATTCGTGAATACCGCGCCGGAATCCACTGTCGTGCGCGAGGAGATCTTCGGCCCGGTGGTCGTCGCCACCCCGTTCAAGGATATTGACGACGTTATCCGCCAAGCTAACGACACCCGTTACGGCCTGGCCGCCAACATCTGGACGCGCGATCTTTCGCGCGCCCACCTGACCGCCGCCAAGCTTCAGGCCGGCACGGTTTGGATCAACACCCACGGCTTGAACGATGTTTCAGCGCCGTTTGGCGGGTTCAAGGAATCGGGCTGGGGCCGCGAAGTGAGCGAGGAAGGCATTCTCGCTTATACCGAAACCAAGACGGTCACTGCCCTGCTGGCGGACTGACGGCTGATCGCGTATGCACCATACACGTTCTGGCCGGTCGCCGCACGGCCGGCCAGAACGGGTCAACGATAGCCGCTGCAAACCCTAATCTGTCGCCACCATAACCACCGGGAGTGGACATGAAGATCACCGCCGCCGTCGCGCGCGAAGCCAAAGCGCCGTTTGCCATTGAATCGCTTGAACTCGAAGCCCCCCGCGCGGGCGAAGTGCTGGTCCGCATCGTCGCGACTGGTCTGTGCCATACCGATATCGTCGTTCGCGACCAGATCCTGCCCACGCCGCTGCCGGTCGTACTGGGCCATGAAGGCGCGGGCGTGGTCGAAGCGGTCGGCGAAGGCGTCACCGCGGTCGCGCCCGGCGATGAAGTGGTGCTCGGTTTCGCCTCCTGCGGCCACTGCGCCAGCTGCGGCGACGACCAGCCGGGGTACTGCGCGGAATTCATGCCCCGCAACTTCGGCGGCGCGCGTTCAGACGGTTCGCAGGCCCTGCGTGATGCGGGCGGCAAATCGGTCGGCAGCCACTATTTCGGCCAGTCCTCGTTCGCCACTTACGCGCTCGCAGACCAGCGCAACGTGATCAAGGTCACGGGCGCTGCGGTGCCGCTCGCCCAACTCGGCCCGCTCGGCTGCGGGATGATGACTGGCGCCGGCGCGGTGTTCAACGTGCTCTCCGGCCCCGCCGGCAGCACCATCATCGTCTCGGGCGGCGGCCCCGTCGGCCTCAGCGGCGTGATGGCGGCCGCAGCGCTCGATTTCGCCACGGTGGTGCTGGTCGAGCCGGTCGAATCGCGCCGCGCGCTGGCGAAGGAACTGGGCGCTACCCACACGATCGATCCCAACGCCGGCGACGTTGCGGAACAGCTGCGGGCGATCGTCCCGGCCGGCGTGGACCGCGCGCTCGACGCCACCGGCATTCCGGGGGTGATCCAGACGCTGCTCGGCTGCCTCGGCTCGCGCGGCAAGCTGGCGTGGGTCGGCGTGCCCAGCTCGCTCGAAGCGACGATCACCCTGCCGATGATCCCGATGATGACGCTCGGCCTGTCGGTCAAGGGCATCACCGAAGGCGATGCCGATCCGGCCCAGCTGGTCCCGGAAATGATCGCCCTCAACGCAGCGGGCAAGTTTCCGTTCGAAAAGATGATCACGATGTACCCGCTGGACCAGATCAACCAGGCCATCGACGATCAGCACGACGGCAAGTGCGTAAAGGCGGTCCTCATCGCCTGATCGCGATCAGGCTGCCGGCGGCAGGCGGCCAGGTTGGCCTTCAGGCCCCTCCCCGCAGGGGGAGGGGCCTGGGGTTAAGTCGCAGTATGGACCTGCAACGGGTTCAGGTTAACGCTGAAATGGGATCCGGCGCGGCCCGTGCCTAGCGGCTCCCGCCCGCCGCCGGGCCGTGTTCGCGGCGCAGAACCGCTTTCTGCACCTTGCCGCTGGGCGTACGCGGAAAGTCCGTCACGAACGCGAAGTGCTTCGGCACCTTGTATCCGGCAATATGCAGACGGCAATGCGCGACCAGATCATCGGCCGTCACGCTCTCGCCCGGCGCCAGGATGATCAGCGCCTTCACCGCTTCGCCCCAGCGGGCGTCGGGCACCCCGATCACTGCGGTTTCGGCCACCGCCGGGTGTCGCACCAGCGCGGCCTCCACCTCGGACGAATAGATGTTCTCCCCGCCCGACACGATCATGTCCTTGATCCGATCCTTCAGGTAGTAGAACCCGTCGCCGTCGCGCGTGGCGGCATCTCCGGTGTGGTACCAGCCGTCCTTCAGCACCGCCGCGGTCGCTTCCGGGTTGCGCCAGTAGCCCTTGAACACCGACGGCATCCGCACCACGATCTCGCCCACTTCACCGTCCGGCACCGGCTGGCCTTCGGGATCAAGCAGGCGGATCTCGACCAGCGGCATCGCGCTGCCCACCGATTTCAGCCGTTCCGGGTTGGTCAGGTCATGCTCTTCAGGGCGCAGCCAGGTGCAGGTGCTAAGCAGTTCGGTCGCGCCGTAGCAGTTCAGGAACCCGCACTGCATCAGCGTCAGCGCGCGCTCGATCAGCGGCAGCGGCATCTGCGATCCGGCGTAGGCCAGCAACTTCAGGCAGGTGAAATCGGTATGCGCCGCGTCGGGATGGTCGAGCAGCGCCTGCAGCGCGGTGGGCACGATCAGCATCAGCGTGGGGCGGGTCTCGCGGATCGCCGCCAGCGCCGCGCCCGGCTCGTACTGCGGCAGGATCGTGGTGCGGATCCCGTTGTGCAGGTTCTGGATCAGCCAGCCCACGCCCGACATGTGGAAGTTGGGCATGAACATCAGATAGCTGTCGTCCGCCTCCCACACGCGGCCGGGATCGAGGTGTTCGATCAGCCGCATGTGGTTGAAAGCCGAATGGGTCAGTTCCACGCCCTTGGGCAGCCCGGTCGTGCCCGACGTGTACATCTGCAGTGCGGTGGCGCACTCGCTTACCGCAACCCGCGGATCGGTGTCGGGCGCGGCATCGGCGAACCCGCCAAGCCAGCGTGCAGCGCCCGGGGTAAACACCGCCACCTGCGGCGGGTGTTCGACGAACGCCAGCGCTTCGGCGATCGCGTCCGCCAGTGCGTCCTCCACGAACAGCACCGCACAGGCAGAATCGGCCAGCAACTGGCCAACTTCGCGCGGTGCGAGCCGCCAGTTGACCGGCATGAAAGCATATCCGGCCTTGGCCGCGCCCCACAGCGTGTCCGCCAGCTCCACGTAATTGCGCCCATACCAGCCGATCCGCGCGTCGGCCGCAAGGTCAAGCGCGAGCAGGGCGTTCGCGACCCGGCTGCTGCGCTGGTCAACCTCGGCATAGGTCAGCTGCGCGCCCCCGCCGATCAGCGCAACCGCATCGCCGCGCTCGCGCGCGTGATAGCGCGGAATGTCGCCCAACACCTGAATTTCGGGATAAACCCACATCGCGTCGTTCTCCTCGCCGGCCCCGTTTGCCGATGATCCGTAGTCACCACTTGCCGCGGCGCAAGTGCGCGCGCGCTATCAAACCAGCCCCTGCGCCCGCAAGCGGGAGATCACCGTGTCGTGCAGCGGCACCGCCACGCCGGCGGCGGCGGCCAGCCGGGGGATCGCGCCGGTCAACGCCGCGAATTCGGAAGGCCGCTGGGCCAGCAGGTCACGCTGGAGCGAGGATGTCGCGCACTCCGGAAAGCTGCCCACGAAAGCTAGGGTCCGCTTCACGCAATCCGCCGTCAGGGTCACGCCGCGCGCCGCCGCTACGGCCGCGACCTCACGCATCATCCCTTCCAGCAGCGCCGCGTGCGCCGCGTCGTTGAGGATCGCGCCCGTCGGCAGCCCCAGCACCGCACCAATCCCGCCGATGCTGCTGGCCAGCACCAGCTTTTCCCACAGCGCAGCCGCGATGCCCGCCGGCCGTTCCCAGGCTATGCCGGCGCCGGTCAGCACCACTTCCAGTTGGTCGGCAGCATCAGCGGCATCCGCGCGCCACGGGCCGAAGGCCAGCGACGGAGTTACCCCGACGTGCCGGACGATGTCGCCCGTAAGCTCGAAGAAGCCGTGGACCCGCCCGGCCAGCACGTGCGCCGCCGGCAGCGCGGCTGCGACCGCGTCGGGCGCTTCGACCCCGTTCTGCACCGTCAGCACCGCCGACCCGGCGCCGGTGCAGTGGGCAAGCAGGGCGATTGCAGCGGACAGATCGGCCGTCTTGGTGGCGATGATGGCAAGCTCGGGCGGCGGCAGGGCGGTCAGGTCCTCCGCCGCCGGTACGACAAGCGTGATCGGCGCATCACCCAGCACCAGCCGCAGCCCGCGTTGCCGGATCGCCGCCAGACGCCCCCCGCGCGCAACCACGCCTACCTCGTGTCCGGCAGCGGCCAGACGCGCCGCGAAGAAAGTGCCGAGCGCGCCGGCACCGATCACGGCGACGCGCATCGTGCTGCCGGTCAGGCGGCGAACGCGGCCAGCCCGGTCGCTCCGCCAAGATAGGCGGGCACCGTTCCCGCGCGAACGACTGCGTGATCCAGCTGGAGTTGCTCGCCCGCCGACAGCGGGGCGGTGATGGCGGCGGTTTTTGCGCCCAGCGCGGCGACCGCGCCAGCCAGCACAGCGTCGGAGCGGAACCAGAAATCCTCGCCGATCCGCTCCTGCGTCACCCCCATGCTTTCGCCCGAACCCAGCCCGGCCCGGCGCAGTTCGGGCGTGGCGGCGATCGCGGCCGTCACTGCATCCGCAAGCACGGCGGCGGCTGCGGTGACCGTTTCGGAAGGGCCGCCGTCGCGGGCGGCCTTGTCGTAAGCCTGCTTGCCCAGGAACATCGTGCGGATCTGGTTGCGCGGCTCGGCCCGCTGGATCAGCCACGTGAACTGCGCCGTCTCGGCCCGGATTGCGCCGTCGAAGCGCTGGCCAAGGCCGAACGCCACGCAGTTGAGGATCGCCTCGGGTGCGGGCTCGTGACCCAGCATCCGTTCCAGTTCGCGCGTCCGGTGCTGTTCGAGCGCAGGGAGGAAATCGGCCGGGGCGAGCGGCACGTAATCGGGCCGGTCCCACGGCTGGACCGCGTGTGCGGCGGCCGACAGCAGCCATTCCTCGGCTGCGGCAACTTCCTCTCCCTCCGCCACCACGCGCTGCGCCAACCCGGCGTCGATCGCGGCCTGCCCCTGGAACGTGCGCCCCTGCAGCAGCACTTCGAGGCCCAGTTCGAGGCCGACCAGCCGCGGCATGCGCTGGGTGCCGCCGGCCCCCGGCAACAGGCCCACCGCGTATTCGGGCAAGCCCATCATCGCGCGCTTGGAATCGGTCAGAACCCGGTAATGCGCGCCCAGCGCCAGTTCGCAGCCGCCGCCCAGCGCAACCCCGGCAATCGCCGCCGCCACCGGCTTGCCGGCGGTTTCCAGCCGGCGGATCGCATGGCTGAGCGCGAAGAAATGCTCGAACGCCAAGTCGAACCGATCGGCCTTGGGCGCCGCGACAATCATGTCATATGCCGCCCCAAGCTCGATCAGGTCGGCGCCGGCGCAGAATCCGTTGGCCTTGCCCGAGCGCATCAGCACGCCGCGCACGTCTTCGGCCCGGTGCAGCCATTCGGCGAACGCGGCCAGCTCGTGGATCGCCTTGTTCGAGAAGACGTTCATCGTCCGGTCCGGGCAATCGAACACGAAGTGGACGATGCCGTTGGCTTGCGGCTCGATGCGGAACTGGGTCAGTTCGGGAACGGAAAGGGTCATGCGTATTCCTTGAGCATTCGATTGTCAGAAGCCGACCTTGTCGGCACCTTTCAGCTGCAGGATCTCGCGCGCCTCGTCGGGAGACGCGACTTCGAGGCCGAGGCCTTCGATGATCTGGCGTACCTTGGAGACTTGCGCGGCGTTCGTTTCTGCAAGCTGGCCACGTCCGAGCCACAGCGAATCCTCCAGCCCGACGCGCACGTGCCCGCCCATCGATGCCGCCATCGCAGCCACGCGCATCTGCGCCACCCCGGCGGCAAGCACCGACCAGCGGTAGTTGTCGCCGAACAGGCGATCGGCGGTGCGCTTCATGTGCATCACGTCGTCCGGGTGCGCGCCGATCCCGCCCAGCAGCCCAAAGCAGGTCTGGATGAACAGCGGGCCTTTGACGAGCCCTTCCTGCCAGAAGTAATGCAGGTTGTAGAGGTGGCTGGTGTCATAGCACTCGAACTCGTACCGGGTGCCCGTGGCGTTCAGGGTGTCAAGCGCGTAGCGGATGTCCTTGAAGGAATTGCGAAACACGAGGTCATGGCTGGCCTCGAGCATTTCGGGCTCCCACGCATGCTTCCACTCGCGGCCGCGCTTCAGCATCGGGAACAGACCAAAGTTCATCGAGCCCATGTTGAGGCTGGCGACTTCGGGCTTCCACACTTCGGCCGGCTTTACCCGGTACTCTACCGGCATGTAGGGCGAGGCGCCGGTGGTAAGGTTCACCACCACATCACTGCTCTGCTTTATCACCCGCAGGAACGGTTCGAAATCCTCGGGTGTGTGCACCGGCTTGCCGGTTTCAGGATCGCGCGCGTGCAGATGGACTATCGCCGCGCCGGCCTCGGCCGCGCCCAGTGCGCTGTCGGCAATTTCCTGCGCCGTGATCGGCAGGTATGGTGACATCGACGGGGTGTGGATCGATCCCGTGATCGCGCAGCTGATGATGACCTTGTTGGCAGCCATGGGGTATCCTCTCCTGTGAACGCGGTGTCGCGGCCGTTGTGGCCTTAGAACTGAGTGCGCACCGCGTGCCAAGCCTGTTCGAGGCTTTCGCGCTGGGCGGGCGCGGCGATGGCGATAAGCGCTGCGGCGCGATCGGGATAGTCCTTGAAGCGCAAGTCTGCCGCGCCGTATTCGGTCGCGATGATATCAACATCGAAGCGCGAGAGCGAGACGGGGCCGTGGCCGGCGCCGGGCGCGACGATCCGGCTTTTGCCGCCTGCTTCGGCGGGGAGCGCGATGATGCGCAATCCGCCGGCACTGCGCCGTGCGCCGCGCGCGTAATCGCCGGCGCCGCCGGGGCCGGACTGGAATCCGCGCGAGGAGGCTTCGGCGAAGACCTGGCCAAACAGATCGACCTCCATCGCCGAATTGAGCGTGACCAGTTTCTCGATCCGGGCAAGCGTGGCGGGATCGTGGGTAACGGTCATCGGGCGGAACTGAAAATGCTCGTGGGTCAAGCCCGCGTACAGATCCGGGCTGCCGATCGCGACGCCGCACAGCGCCGACTGGCCGGGGGCCATCGCGCCCGATTGGGCCAGCGCCAGCACCCCATCGCCGATCAGGCCCGAGTGAACGCGAAGATCCTTGTGGCCGCCAAGCGCCAGCATGATCGCATCGGGAATCTTGCCGAGGCCGGTTTGCAGCGTGGCACCGTTGGGGATGAACGGCGCGACGTGGGCGGCGATTGCCAGCGCGCCTTCATCCGGCGCGCCGCCGGGCAGGCCGCGCAACGGTTGCTCACCTTCGAACCATCCAGTCAGCTCGGCAAAGGGAATGCCCGGATCGCCGGGAGTGCGCGGCATCAGCGGATTGATGTGGGCAATGCGGTGCGGAAGCTCGCGCCACAACGCACCGATGAACGAGACTTCCGCGCCGAAGCTGCAGTTGCCGTGCTCGTCCGGCGGGCTGCACATGAACAGCGCGGCGTGCGGCTGCTCGCGCCGGTAGAAGCGCAGGATGTCTTCATAGCACAGCGGCAGGAACCGCGCGCGTTCGCCCTGGCGCTTCAGCTCCGGCGTCATGAAGAAGGTGGTGACGCGCGACGACGGTCCGGCCTGCCACGTCGCCTTGTTGAGCCCGGGGACGAACACGCCCGAGAAATCCATGGCCCCGAGCGCCTCTCCGGCCGCCGCCACTTCGGCGATCAGCAGGTCGGATTCTGCCGGGCTGGACGAAACCAGCGCGTGACCTCCGGCGGGGAGGACCGACGCCAGTTCGCCGCTGCGCAGTTGCACCGGGGCCATGATGTTCCTCTGCTGCTTACTTCACGTACTTGTGGAAGTCGGGCGTACGCTTTTCCTGGAACGCGCGCATGCCTTCCTTCGATTCCTCGGTATCGTAGAACAGTTTCACCGAGTTGAGCGCAAGCATGGAAATGCCGCGAATGTTATCGCTGTCGGCATTGAAGCTGCGCTTGGCCAGCGCCAGCGCGGTGGGCGAGCGCTGGCCGAGGATCTCGGTCCACTCGTTGACTGCCTCGTCCAGTTCAGCCGCCGGGACGACCTTGTTGACCAGGCCCATCTCCATTGCTTCCGCCGCGGTGTACATCAGGTTGAGGAACCAGATCTCGCGCGCCTTCTTGTCACCGACATGGCGGGCAAGAAATGCCGTGCCCCAGCCCGCGTCGACGGAACCAACTTTCGGGCCGACCTGGCCGAACTTGGCGGTATCGGCGGCGATGGTCAGGTCGCACAGGGTGGCGAACACGTTGCCGCCGCCAATCGCGAAACCATTGACGCGGGCGATGACCGGCTTGGGAATGTCGCGGATGATCGACTGGAACTCGTCGATCGGCAGGCCGACGATGCCGCGGCCGTCGTACTGGCCATCCTTGGCGCTCTGGTCGCCGCCGGTGCAGAAGGCCTTGTCGCCCGCGCCGGTCAGCACGATCGACGACACGCCGCGATCGTCTGCCGCCAGCTTGAAGGCGGCGATCAGTTCTTCCATCGTCTGCGCGCGGAAAGCATTGTACAGCTTGGGGCGGTTGATGATGACCCAGGCCGCACGGCCCCGGACTTCGTAGATTACGTCTTCGAACGTGGTGGGGTCGATCATTGCGGAACCTTTCCTGGAACGTTGCGGTAAATCGCGTTTGAACGGGCAACAACCTGTGCGTCCACGGTCAGCACCGCCTGGGTAAACAGCATTGTGCGGGTGGCCCGCAGCAAAGTGACGTCGGCGACCAGCCAGCTGCCGGCGGGGACCGGGGCAAGGTAATCGACAGACAACGAAATGGTTGGCGTATGGCCTGCCGCATCGTTGAGGTGATAGACCACCACCCCCGCCGCCTGCCCGTCGACGAAAGTCGCCATCGCCCCGCCGTGCATGCTGCCGTAGGCGTTGCAATGCTCCGGTTTGACGTGCAGCGCGATCTGGCCAGCGGCGCGATTGTACCACAGCACACCCATGTTCCACGGGCCACTGCCGGCATCGATCGTTTCCAGCCAGTCGCCCGGACGCGGCGGGGGAGTGGTTTCACTCATTGTGATTTCCTTGCCCCGATGCGATCAGAGCATCGTCAGACCGCCGGAGATCGAGATCGCCTGACCGGTGATGAACGCGCCGTCATCCGAAGCAAGCAGCGCGACCATGCCGGCATAGTCTTCCGGCTCACCGATGCGCTTCAGCGGAATGCCGCGAACCATCGCGTCCTTCCACTTCTCGGCTTCGGGGCCTTCGCCCACGACCGAAGCCATCATCGGGGTGTTGGTCGGCCCCGGGCAGACGCAGTTGGCGAGCACGCCCTTGCGCGCCAGTTCGCGCGCAATCGACTTGGTGAAGCTGATCAGGCCGCCCTTGCACGCCGAATAGACTGCTTCGTTGGCCGTGCCGACGCGCGCCGCGTCCGACGCGATGTTGATGATCCGCCCGCCGCCGCGCTGGGCCATGCGGCCGGCCACCGCGAAGTGGGTGTTGAGGTTGCCCTTGAGGTTGATCGCGATCACCTTTTCCCAGAACACGGGATCGGTAGCGAGAAACGGCTGCGGCTTGTCCCAGCCGGCGTTGTTGACCAGCGCCCAGACCGGACCCAAGTCGTTCTCGACGCTGTCGACGGCGGCCTGGACCGCTTCATAGTCGCTGACGTCGACCTTCCAGGTCTTCACCACGGCGTCGCCCGCAAGCTTCGCGGTTTCGTCGCCCGCTTCGGGGCTGAGGTCGAAGATCGCGACCTTGCAACCCTCAGCTGCCAGGCGCAGCACGAGCGCCCGGCCAATACCCTGTCCGCCGCCGGTCACGATGGCGACTTTACCTTCCAAACCCTTCACTGACACCTCCATTGGATAATTGAGCCGGTTCTTAAAGCTCGCCGGCGCCTTCGGCATCGCTGCCGATCATTTCGAGCAGTCTGTCCTTGATCTTGACCAGGGCCTGCGCGGCCTCGTCCAGTTCGTCGTCACTGACGGCGGTGAGGATGTCGGTCTCCACCGCGTCAACGTTTTCGCGGATGGTGGCGACCAGTTTCTGGCCCGCGCGCGTCAGATAGACGCGCCGGGCCCGGGCGTCGCGCTCATCGGAGCGACGCTCGACGAAACCGGCTGCTTCCATCCGGTCGATCAGCCCGCCGATCGCAACCTTGGTCAGGTCGAGGTCGGCGGCAAGGGCGGTCTGGGTCATCCCGTCGCGCCGCGAGAGGAATGCCAGCACCCACCACTGCGAACGCGTGATCCCCAGCGGCTTCAGCGCCCGGTCGACGACGATGCGGCGCAGGCGCGACACGTCATGGATCAGGAAGCCAAAGCGCAGATTGGCGTCGAGACTTTTCTGCGTGGACGAGATTTCCCGGCCGGAAGGCTCGTCCGCATCGTTGGTCATGGCAACTTCAGCCGGGCTGCGCGGCAGGGTCATTTCCGGCCGGCCAGCTTACCCTTGAAAAGTTCGCGCGCGATGATCGTCTTCATGATCTCGATCGAGCCGCCCGCGATCTTCACGATTCGCGCATCGGCATAGGCCCGGGTGATCGGGTATTCCCACATGTAGCCCCATCCGCCGAACAGCTGCAGGCACTTGTCGACCGCTTCGCAGTGCAGTTCCGACGACACCATCTTGGCCGCCGCTGCATCGACCGGATCAAGCTTGCCCTGCATGAACAGCTCCACGCACTTGTCCGTGAAGACGCGCACCGCGACGCCCCGGGCGTGAAGGTCGGCCAGCACGAACTGGGTGTTCTGGAAGTCGGCAATGGCCTGGCCGAACGCCTTGCGCTCGCTGGTGTAATCGATCGTCCACTGAATCACCGTTTCGATCACGGTGGCCGAACGGATCGCCTGCGCCAGACGCTCCTGCGCAAGCTTGGTCATCATCAGCTTGAAGCCTTCACCCTCGCCGCCCAGCATGGCGCTGGCGGGAACGCGCAGGTTGTCGAAGAACAATTCCGAAGTGTCCTGAGCCTTCATCCCCAGCTTGTCGAGGTTCTTGCCGCGGTTGAAGCCGGGCAGGCTCGTGTCGACCAGGAACAGCGAGACGCCTTTGGCGCCCGCCGCGCTGTCGGTCTTGGTGGCAAGGACCAGGACGTCGCACAGCTGGCCGTTGGAGATGAACACCTTCTGGCCGTTGATGACGAATTCATCGCCGTCCCGCTCGGCCTTGGTGCGCAGCGCCTTGAGGTCGGAGCCGGCGTGCGGCTCGGTCATGCCGAGCGAGCCGATCGCTTCGCCGGTGACCATCCTGGGCAGCCACTGCTTCTTCTGCTCCTCGGTGCCGAACGACATGAGATAGGTGGCGACCAGATCCGTATGAATCAGGAACCCCGGGCCGCTGACGCCGGCGCGCCAGAGCTCCTCGAACACCACCACGTCGAACAGGTAGTCAAGGCCAAGCCCGCCGTATTCCTCGGGCACGGTGCAGCACAGCATGCCCGCCGCACCGGCCTTCAGCCACAGTTCGCGCGGAACGATGCCGTCTTCTTCCCACTGGGCGTGGAACGGCACGATTTCGGTTTCGACAAAGCGGCGGACGCTTTCGCGCCACATGTCGTGCTCTGGTGAGAAAAGGCTACGTTCAATCATGATTTCAGGCTCCGCCCCGCTGGGACTTTTCCTTGGTGACCGATGCGGCGATGGCCGCGCGGGCGGCGGCCCACTGCTCGTCCGTCAGCCGGGTCAGATCGGCGAAAGTACTGGGCGCGGCAAGATGCTGCCCCCCGTCGATCGCGATCGTCTGGCCGGTCAGATAATTGCAGCCGTCCGACATCAGGAAAGTGATGAGGTTGGTAAGTTCGGGCATCTGCCCAAAGCGGCGCATCGGCACCGTATCGAACGTGGTGGCCGTGCTTTGCGCTTCGGGAATCGGGTTCAGCTTTTCCCACGCGCCTTCAGTGGGAAAAGGGCCGGGCGCGGTGGCGTTCAGACGGATGCCGTAAGGCCCCCATTCCGCCGCGAGCGACATGGTCATTGCATGGATCGCGGTCTTGCCCATTGCCGAAGGAACCACGAACGCCGAGCCGGTCCACACCCAGCTGGTCAGGTTCGACACGACCGAGCCGGGGATGCCATCGCGAATCCAGCGCTTGCCGACCGACAAGGTGGCGTGGAAGGTGCCGTCGATCACGGTCGAGGTGATTGCGCGGAAGCCGCGCGCCGACAGGTCCTTGGTCGGCGTGATGAAGTTGGCCGCAGCATTGTTGATCAGGCCGGTCAGCGGACCGTCCTGCCAAATGGTCTCGACCATGGCGTCGACCGCGTCGGCATCGCGGATATCGCAGGCGTGCGCCACGACTCGCGTACCGGTCTTCGCGGTGATTTCCGCCGCAGCCTCGTCAAGCAGGTTCTGGCGGCGGCCACAGATGTGGACCACGGCCTTCTTCTCGGACAGTGCGGTTGCGATTTCCTTGCCCAGCCCGCCGCCGCCGCCTGTGATCAGCACAGTCTTGCCGGCAAGCACGTCTTCCTTGAAAATCTGCATCCAACCTCCGCTGCGTTCAATGGCCGGCACGGAATCGTTCACGAAACCAGCTTGCAACCAATGGTGAACCTGTTTACGAAATGCGGACCGCCTGTCAAGCGCGAGCTGCAGGTGATGCAAAATTCGCCGCAATGCTGCCGTATCGGGTGGGGGCGAATCGGCTTGCGGGCAACCGCAACAGAATGTGGAGGTACGGGTGCCGGGTAACGTTGTCGCGGTCGGGGGCTATCTCCCGCTGCTCCGGATCGAACGCAAGCTGCTGGCCAAAGAGCTGGCATGGTCGGGCCTCGGCATGCCGCGCGCCGGTCTGCGCGCCGTGGCCGGCTGGGACGAAGACGCGCTGACCATGGCGGTCGAAGCCGCGCGCGCGCTGGTGTCCACCGAGTCCGCGCCGGCTGCACTGCGCTTTGCATCGACCTCGGCCTATTTCACCGATCGCGCGCAGAGCGGGATCGCGCTGGACGCGCTGGCGCTGCCGCGCACCGTGCGCACCGCCGACCTTGCGAATACGCGCCGCGCCGGAACGTCCGCCCTGCTCGACGCGCTGTTGGCCGGCACGGATGAACTGGTTGTCGCCGCCGAAAAGCGCCCGACGCGGGCGGGCAGTTCGGCGCAGGCCGCCTATGGTGATGGCGCGGCTGCGGCGCGCACGGGTGCCGGCGGCGGCGCCACGCTGCTCGGCCATGCTTCGCTGACGCACGACATTGTGGATCGCTACACCTCACGCGATCACCCCACGCCCTATGCATATGAAGAACGATTCGTCCGCGACGTGACCGTTGCGGAAATCCTCCTCCCCGCCGTGCGTGCCGCGCTTGATGCAGCGGGCGTTTCGGCAGACCGGATCGCGCAGGTCGCCTGCGCCGAACCGGTCAGCGGGTGCTGGAAATCCGTGGCCGGCAAGCTCAGGATTGCTGCGCCCAACCACTGCGACACCGTCACCGAACAGGCCGGCGATCTGGGCGCGGCCCATGCGCTGCTGGGCTTTGCGCTGGCGCTGGCGGCGGCCGCTCCGGGCGAACTGGTGCTGCTGGTCGGGTTCGGCGGCGGGGCCGATGCGCTGGTGTTCGAGGTGACCGCGCCGGTCGCCGGCGCGGCTGAGGTTGCCGCCCTGCTAGACGAAGGTCAGGCGCTGACCAGCATCACCCGCTTTCTCAGCCTGGTCGGCGAAGTCTCGCTCGACTGGGGGATGCGGTCCGAATTTGAACAGAAAGCCCAGGCCACCGCGCTGGAACGTGTCGGCCATGACATGATCGGGTTCATCGGCGGGCGCGACAGCAGCGGCAACGTGCAGTTTCCCAAAAGCGCCTACCCGGTGAACCCTGCGCTGACCGAGCCGGAAAAGATGGAAGACGTCCGGCTGGCCGAATTGCACGCGAAAGTGGTATCGATCACCGCGGACCGGCTGAACTTCTCGCCCGATCCCCCGTTCGATTTTGGCCTGGTCCAGTTCGACAACGGGGCGCGGGTGCTGATGGAGATGGTCGACCGGCCGGCCAAGGGCTTTGCGGTGGGCGATGCGGTGCGCATGCGCCTGCGGATCAAGTCACTCAACGCGCGGCTCGGCTTCCGCACGTATTTCTGGAAAGCGGCGCCGATTGCGCGCCCCAAACTCGGAGACGCCTGATGGCGCGGGGAATCAGCGACAAGGTCGCCATTATCGGCATGGGTTGCACCCGCTTTGGCGAGCGCTGGGACGTCGGCGCCGATGGCCTGATGGTCGAGGCGCTGGCCGAGGCGCTCGCCGACGCGGGAATCGAACGCAACCGGATCGAGGCCGCGTGGGTCGGCAACGCGCTGGATGATATCAACGTCGGCAACAGCGCATTGCCGGCCGCGCATGCGCTGCGCCTGCCCGGCATCCCGGTAACCCGGGTGGAAAACATGTGCGCCACCGGCACCGAGGCGCTGCGCGGCGCGGCTTATGCGGTCGCCTCGGGCGCGGTGGATATCGCGCTGGCGATTGGCGTCGAAAAGCTCAAGGACACCGGCTACGGCGGGTTGCCGCTGCGGACCAAGGGCGTACAGAACGATCTGTGGATGCCCTATGGTTCCGCGCCCGGCACATTTGCGCAGCTGGCCGGCGCTTATGCCGCGCGGCACGGGATCGATGCCGGCGACCTCAAGCGCGCGATGGCGCACGTTTCGTGGAAGAGCCACCAGAACGGCGCGCTGTCGCCCAAGGCGCACCTGCGCAGCGCGGTCGACATGGACAAGATCCTGAATGCGCCGCTGATCGCCGATCCGCTTGGCCTGTTCGATTGCTGCGGCGTGTCCGACGGCGCGGCCTGCGCGATCGTGACCACCCCTGAAATCGCCGCCGCGCTGGGCAAGAACGATCCGGTGACGATCAAGGCGATCCAGCTGTGCGCCAGCAACGGCTGGGAGATGCAGTTCGGCGCGTGGGACGGGGCGTCCGTCCCCAACACCCAGGTCGCCTCTGGCCGCGCCTATGCCGAAGCCGGGATCAAGGACCCGCGGGCAGAGATCGACGTGACCGAGGTGCACGACTGCTTTTCGATTACCGAGCTGGTGATCATGGAAGACCTCGGCCTGTCGGACCCGGGCCGGGCCCCGGCCGATATCATGGACGGCCGCTATGACGCGGGCGGCGCGATCCCGTGCCAGCTCGATGGCGGGCTCAAATGCTTTGGCCATCCGGTCGGGGCGTCTGGTCTGCGCATGGCTTATGAGGTCTATAATCAGTTGCAGGGTCGCGCCGGCGAACGTCAGCGTGATAACGTCGATATCGGCCTGACGCACAACCTGGGGGGCACGCCGTTCAACAGCGTTGCCGCGGTGGCGATTCTGGGCCGGCTGAAGTGAGGGGATAGGGCAATGGCAGGTATCTGGTTTGACGAATTCACCGTGGGGCAGGTGTTCCGGCACGAAATCCGCAAGACAGTGCTGGATTACGAGAACAGCATGTTCTCCTCGCTCACCTACAACCCCGCGCAGATCCACATCGATCACGCCTATTGTGCAGAGACGGAGTTCGGCAAGCCGCTGATGAACTCCATCTTCACGCTTGGCTTGGTCATCGGCCTGTCGGTGCAGGATACCACGCTCGGCACCACGGTGGCCAACCTCGGGATGACCGACACCACCTTTCCCAAGCCGGTTTTTTCGGGCGACACGATCCGTTCGGAAACCAAGGTGCTGGAACTGCGCGAAAGCAAATCGCGCCCGGGCCAGGGCATCGTCACGTTCGAGCACATCGGCCTCAACCAGCGTGACGAGATCGTCTGCCGCACCGTGCGCAACGCACTGATGCTGAAGAAGCCGGCGTGATGAAGCTGCGCTCGCTGCTGTTCGTCCCCGGTGACAGCGAAAAGAAGTTCGCCAAGGCGATCGGCGCGGTCGGCAACGCCGCGGCCGACGTGCTGATCCTCGATCTGGAGGATGCGGTCGCGCCCTCGATGAAGGAGGCCGCGCGCGGCATTGTCGGCGGGTGGATCGACCGGGCCGGCGAAGTTGCGCCGGCGCTGTTCGTGCGGATCAATCCGCTCGGCACCGGGTTGACCGATGGCGATCTGGCAGCGGTGGTCCGCCCGGGCCTTGCCGGGATCATCGTGCCCAAGGCCAACGGCGCGCAGGATATCGCCACCATCGCCGCGGCGATCGATCCGCTCGAAGCGGCTGCCGGGATGGCCCCCGGCACGGTGAAGATCGCGGTCGTCGCTACCGAAACCCCACAGGCCATGTTCCACCTCGGCAGCTACACCCCGCCCCATCCGCGCCTGATCGGGCTGACCTGGGGCGCGGAGGACATCGCCGCCGCGATCGGCGCGACCGGTAACAAGGAGCCCGATGGCCAATGGTCGGCTCCGTTCCAGCTGTGCCGCTCGCTCTGCCTGTTCGCCGCCGGGTCCGCAGGCGTGACCGCGATCGATACGCTCTATTCCAATTTCCGTGACACCGAGGGGCTAGAGGCCGATTGCCGCAAGGCCCGGCGCGACGGGTTCATGGGCCGGATCGCGATCCATCCCGACCAGGTCGAGACGATCAACCGCTGCTTCACCCCGTCCGAAGAGGAAGTGGCCGAGGCGCGTAAAATCGTCGATGCCTTTGCCGCCAGTCCTGATGCCGGAACGCTCGGCATTGATGGCAAGATGTATGACATTCCGCACCTGACCGCGGCGAAAAAGACCCTCGCCGCCGCCGGTGCCACCGTTGGAGAACCCGCATGAGCGCTGCCCGTCCGCTGCCCACCGAAGACGATCTTCAGGCGATCCGTGAAGGCGTGCGCGCCGTCTGCTCGCAGTTCGGCGACGATTACTGGCTCGCCCGCGACGACGACGGCAAGTTCCCGCGCGAGTTCCACCGCGCGATGGCCGAAGGCGGCTGGCTCGGCATCACCATGCCCGAGGAATACGGCGGCTCGGGCCTGGGCGTGACCGAGGCGATGACGATGATGAACGAGGTGGCGGCCTGCGGCGGCGGCTTCGCTGCGGCGTCGACCATCCACATCAACCTGTTCGGCCCGCACCCGATCGTGGTCAAGGGCACTGACGAGCAGAAGGCCCGCTGGGTCCCGCGGCTGGTCGCCGGTGAGGATCAGGTCTGCTTCGGCTTCACCGAGCCCGACGCCGGGCTCAACACCACCCGGATCAAGACTTTCGCCGAAAAGGTACCAGGCGGCTATTTGGTGCACGGCCAGAAGGTCTGGACCTCGACCGCGCAGGTCGCCAACAAGATCATGCTGTTGACGCGCACCACCAAGTACGAGGATTGCGCGAAGCCGACCGACGGCATCACAATCTTCTACACCGATCTGGATCGCACCAAGATCGACGTTCACCTGATCCCCAAGATGGGCCGCAAGGCGGTCGATTCGAACGCGATCTTCATCGACGGGCTGTTCATCCCCGAGGAAGACCGCATCGGCGAGGAAGGCAAGGGCTTCGGCTATATCCTGCACAGCCTCAATCCCGAACGAATCCTGATCGCGTGCGAGGCGATCGGGATCGGCCGTGACGCACTGCGCCGCGCGGTGCAGTACGCCAAGGAACGCGTCGTGTTTGACCGTCCGATCGGGATGAACCAGGGGATCCAGCACCCGCTGGCCGAACGCTGGATGTACCTCGAAAATGCCTGGCTGATGGTGGAAAAGGCCGCGCGCCTCTATGATACCGGCCAGCCCTGCGGCGCGGAGGCGAACGCGGCCAAGTTCCTGGCTGCGCGCGCCTGTCATGAAGCCGCCTGGCAGGCGGTCGCCACCCACGGTGGGTTCGGCTATGCCAAGGAATACCACGTCGAACGGCTCTACCGCGAAGCCGCGCTGACCCGCCTGGCCCCGATCACCGAACAGCTGATCTCCAGCTTCATCGCCGAAAAGGTGCTTGGGCTGCCCAAGAGCTACTGAGCATCACAGCATTCGAGGGATACGACAAATGGGTTTGATGGAAGGCAAGGCGGTGCTGGTCACCGGGGCCGGGCGCGGCGTCGGGCGGGGGATTGCGCTGGCAATGGCCAAGGCCGGGGCGGCCGTGGTCGTCAACGACCTGGGCGTATCGCTGACCGGGGATGCCGCGGGCGAAGCATCACCCGCCGAACAGGTGGTCGAGGAAATCCGCGAGCTTGGCGGCAAGGCCGTTGCCAACCATGACAGCGTGGCCGACTGGGACGGCGCGGGGCGGATGATCAAGGCCGCGGTCGACAATTTCGGCCGGATCGACGGCGTGGTGAACAACGCTGGCAACCTGCGCGACGTGATCTTTCACAAGATGGGCCCGGACGATTTCCGCGCGGTGATCGAAGTGCACCTGATGGGCAGCTTCAACACCAGCCGCGCCGCGGCGCCGTTCTTCAAGGACCAGGGCAGCGGCGCATTCGTCCACATGACGTCGTCCGCCGGCCTGGTCGGCAACTTCGGGCAGGCCAATTACGCGGCGGCCAAGATGGGCATCGTCGGCCTGTCGAAGTCGATCGCGGTCGACATGCAGCGCTTTGGTGTCCGTTCGAACGCGGTGGCGCCCTGGGCATGGACGCGCATGGTCAGTTCGATCCCGAACGAAACCCCCGAACAGCAAAAGCGGGTCGAAGGCCTGAAGAAGCTGGATGCGGACAAGATCGGCCCGTTCTGCGTGGCGCTGTGCAGCGATGCCGCTGCCGATGTTACCGGGCAGATCTTTGGCGTGCGCAACAACGAGATCTACCTGTTCTCGCAGCCGCGCCCGGTCCGCACCGCACACACCGCCGAGGGCTGGTCGCCCGAAGCGATCGCCGAGCGGGTGTTCCCGCAGTTCAAGAACGACTTCTATCCGCTGCACAAGTCGGGCGACTGGTTCACGTGGGAACCGGTTTGATCGGGCACCGGGAGCGCGCGGCGTGATGAATCCTGACGCAATTTTCGCGCATGACTTCGGCGATCCGCGCGCGACGTATGGCGTCCTCGAGGCCATCCTCTATGCGCTGGGCCTTGGGCTCGGCGCCGATCCGCTCGACACTGGCGATCTGCGCTTTCTTGACGAGCGGGCGCTGGCGGTGTTGCCGACTTTCGCGGTCACGCTGTGCACGCCGGGGTTGTGGATCCGCGATCCTGCGCTGGGGGTCGATTTCGGCAAGCTGGTCCACGCCGCGCAGTGGGCTGAATTCCCCAATCCGCTGCCGCCCGCGGCGGAAGTTGTCGGCACCGCCAAAGTGATCTCGCTGACTGACCGCGGCGAAGGACGCGGCGCGGTGCTGGTGCTCGAACGCACCATCGCCGATGCCGCCAGCGGCGCGCTCTATTGCCGGCTGCATCAAACCTTGCTGCTGCGCGGCGATGGCGGGTTTGGCGGTCCGCCCGATCCCCGTGCCAGCTGGACCCAGCCCGACCGCGCCCCCGATGCGGTGGCTGCCATCGCCACCTCGCCCCGCGCCGCGCTGATCTACCGTCTGTCGGGTGACTGGAACCCGCTGCACCTCGATCCGGCAATTGCGGCAAAGGCCGGCTTCCCGCGCCCGATCCTGCAGGGGCTCGCCACCTATGGCATTGCCGGCGCGGGCATCTCGCGCGCGCTGGGTCGCGATCCGGCGCAGATGAGCCATCTTGCCTGCCGCTTCTCCGGCATTGTCCTGCCCGGCGATACCTTGCAGTTCAGCGTCTGGCGAGACGATGGAAACCGGGCGCGCTTCGTCGCCCACGTCGGCGAAGGCGATGCGCAGCGCAAAGTGCTCGACGCCGGAGAAATCGGTTGGAGAAAGTAATGAGTGCACGCCAAGTTGCCGCCAGGCTCAAGTCGGGCTTGCGCATTCCGGTGATGGCGGGGCCGATGTTCATCGCCTCGACCCCGGAACTCGTGATCGCCCAGTGCAAGGCCGGGATCATCGGCTCGATGCCGGCACTTAATGCCCGCACGACCGCGCAGCTCGATGCCGATATTGCCCGGATCGCGGCGGCGGTGGGGGATGCTCCCTACGCGATCAATCTGGTCGCGCACAAAAGCAATTCGCGCCTCGATGCCGATCTTGAGGTGGTGCTGCGGCACAAGGTGCCGATCGTGGTGCTGGCGCTGGCCGCCAATCCTGATCTGGTGCGCCACCTGCAGGCCAACGGCAGCCTGGTGTTCCAGGACGTGATCAAGAACCGCCACGCGCGCAAGTGCGCCGAAATGGGCGTGGACGGGATCATCGCAGTAGGGGCCGGCGCGGGCGGACACACCGGTGACCAGTCGCCCTTTGCGCTGATGCAGGAAATCCGCGAATGGTGGGACGGGCTGCTGCTGCTCTCGGGCTGCATTGCCAATGGCCGCGCGGTGCTGGCGGCCGAGGTTCTGGGCGCAGACTTCGCCTATATCGGCTCGGCCTTCCTCGCCTCGACCGAGGCCCAGACCCAACCTGCATTCAAGCAGATGATCGTGGACGGCGCCGCTGCCGATATCGTTACCACCAACGGCTTCACCGGGGTGAATGCCAATTTCCTGCGCCCGTCGCTGCGTGAACACGGCTTTGATCCCGACAATCTCAAGAAGCGTGAAGGGAACGGGATCAATATCGACGGCGGCGGCGACAACGCCAAGGCCTGGAAGGAAATCTGGAGCGCCGGACAGGGCATCGGCGCGATCAAGCGTGCCGAGCCTGCCGCCGACTACATCGATTGGCTGGTGGATGACTACCGCGCAGCCTGCGCCGCCATCGGCATCCCCGTTCTCGTTACTTCCTGAGGTTTCCAAGCATGTCACTCGATCCCCTGTTCCAGCCGCTGCAGCTTGGCGATCTTGCCCTGCCCAATCGTGTAATCATGGCACCGCTGACCCGTGCCCGCGCCACGCCGGATAACGTCGCGACGCCGGTCATGGCGAACTATTATGCACAGCGCGCCGATTGCGGGCTGATTGTTTCGGAAGCGACTGCGGTCCATGCCAAGGGGATGGGGTGGTACCGGGTCCCCGGCATCTGGAACACCGAGATGGTCGCGGGCTGGGCCGGGGTGACCCGCGCTGTCCACGCCGCGGGCGGGCGCATCTTCGCCCAGCTGTGGCACATGGGGCGGCTGGTGCTGCCGGACTATCTCGGCGGCGAGCAGCCGATCGGACCGTCCGCTATAGCCGGCGTCGGCGAAACGATGGCCCCGCCGTCCGCAGATTACGATGGCGGATTCCTGCCGATGAAGCCCTACGTCGTGCCGCGCCCGATGACCCAGGCCGATATTGACGAGGTCGTTGCCGCCTTCGAGCAAGGTGCCGCCAACGCGGTGGATGCGGGATTTGACGGCGTGGAGATTCACGGCGCCAACGGCTACATCATCGATCAGTTTCTCCAGTCAAACACCAACCAGCGCACGGACGGTTACGGGGGCAGCGTGGAGAACCGCGTGCGTCTGCTGCGCGAAGTGCTGGTCGCCGTCACGGCGCACGTCGCGCCGGGCCGCGTCGGTCTGCGCATCAGCCCGACCAGCGAACGCAAGGGCATGGGCGACGAGAACCCCGCTGCTTTGGCCGAAGCAGTCGCCAATCTCGCGCAGGACCTTGGCCTGGGCTACATCCACCTGATCGAACCGATCGCCTCGGGCTTCATGGAAAAGCCCGAGAACCCGGTGATCGAGCGTGTGCGCGCGCTGTTCCACGGGGTGCTAATCCAGAACGGCAGCTTCGATGGCCCCAGTGCCGCCGCCTGCATCGCCGCCGGCAAGGCCGATGCGGTGTCGTTCGGCCGGCCCTACATCTCCAACCCCGATCTGGTCGCGCGGATGCGGGCCAGCCACCCGCTTGCCGCGCCCGATTTCGATTACGCCTATGTCGGCGAGGAACGCGGCTACGTCGACTATCCGCGCTTTGCCGGTTAGCAATCGCGGATTATGGGGGCACAGATGGACGGCAGGACGAATACCGCTCTGATCAAGGCCATGGCGTGGTCGGGTGTGTTGCTCGTGCTGTCGCTGGGCGTCAGCTATGCGCTGATGGGCTTCATTCCGCCGCCGTCGCCGGGGCTGTCGGCTGAAGCGATCAAGACCATCTTTGTCGAGCGCCAGCTGCGGATTCTCATCGGCGCGGCGATCGAATGCCTGGGCTTCACGTTCTATCTGACCTGGGCGATGGCGATCACGCTGATGCTGCGCCGGATGGAGCGCGGTATCCCGGTGATTACCTTGACCAGCGTCGCCAATGCGGGGGCGGGCGTCGTGCTGTTCTTGATCATGCCATTTACCTGGGCGGCGCTGGCTTATCGTGCGGCCAGCCTCGACGCGTGGTTCGTGCAGGTGATGAACGACTGGACGTGGTTCACCTTCATCCTCAGCTGGCCGCCGTTCGCCGTCTTCATGGTGATGATCGGAATTGCGATCCTGCGCGATCACAACACCCCCCGAATCATGCCGCGCTGGGTCGCGTTCTATAACTTCTGGTCAGCGCTGGCGATCTGCCCGGCGGCGCTGATCATGTTTTTCAAGACCGGGCCGTTCACCTACAGCGGCGCGATCGATTTCTGGTTCATCTTCGTGGTGTTCTTCGGCTGGATCGTCGTGATGACCTTCGTCACGGTCAAAGCTGCCGAGAACCTGCGGATTGACGACGTAGCCCGCTTCGGCCCGGCTAACCCGGTCTAACCCCGCGTGATCGCGCGCGGCACGAACAGCTTGTAGATCGGGCGCAGCAGCCAGTTCGGCACGAACCGCGCCCGCTCCTCCAGCGCCACGCGGCCGCGCGGATGGTCCATCAAGCCCGGGTAGGGCCAAGGAAAGCGGTAGCCGTGTCGGTCCTTGCGGAACTCGATCGCCGCAATGTGCTTGACGTTCTTGTAGCCATAGTGTGCCGGGGCGATCAGCCGCAGCGGGCCGCCGTGGTCCAGCCCCAGCGGCGCGCCGCCAAGCCGGTCGGCCAGCAGCACGTCACCCGCCAGAAGATCGGCCAGTTGCATGGCGCAGCGGTAGCCGTCGCGGGCGTGGAACACGACGGTGCCGGCTTCGGGCAGCGGCCGGGCAAGCGCGGCGCAGAAGTCGGAAAAGCGGAAACCCTGCCATTCGCACCCGAATACCGACCAGGTGGTCACGCAGTGAAAGTCCGACAGCTGCGTCACCCGCTCAAGCGCGGCCAGTTCCGCCGCGATCGTTCGGGGCCGTTCGACCAGCCCGTAAAGTTCGAACCCCGCCGGGCCTTCATGCGCAACAGACTTGCCAAGGAACCGGCCAAGGCCAAAGCGGACGAATGCCCGGCCGACGAACTGCCCCGGTGGCAGCACGCCCCCGGATAACCGGCTGTCAGCCGACATTGCGGCCTGTTTCAGCCCAGAACGGCGCCCGCAGGTCCTTCTTTGAAACCTTGCCGCTGGGCACCAGCGGAAAGCTGTCCATGAAGATCACGCTCTTGGGCACCTTGTACCCGGCCAGCCGCTCACGCGCGAAAGCGATCAACCCGGCCTCGTCCAGATCGGCGCCCTCCTTGCGGATCACGCAGGCCTTCACCGCCTCGCCCCAGCGCTCGTCTGGTACGCCGATCACCGCCACCGCCGCCACGAACGGGTGCGTGGACAAGGCGTTCTCGACCTCGGCGGAATAGATGTTCTCGCCGCCCGAGACGATCATGTCCTTGGCGCGGTCGACGATGTAGTACAGCCCTTCCTCGTCGCGCCGGGCGATGTCGCCGGTGCGGTACCAGCCGTGCTCCATCACCGCCGCAGTCGCTTCGGGCTGGCGCCAGTAGCCCTTGGTAATGCTGGGCTGGCGGATCAGCAGTTCGCCGGGCTGGCCCTCCGGCACCTCGTTACCGGCGCTGTCCATGATCCGGAACTCGATCAGCGGCAGCGGTCGCCCGCAGCTTTGCAGCTTGGCTTCGTTATCCAGGTTGTGCTCGTCAGGGCGCAGGATCGACGTCGCCCCTCCGGCTTCGGTCGACCCATAGAACTGCATGAACCGGCACGGCATCACCGCGATTGCCCGCTTGATCAGCCCAAGCGAGATCGGCGATCCGGCATAGAGCGTCAGCCGCAATGAGGAAAAGTCGGCAGTCGCGGCATCGGGGTGATCGAGCAGCATCTGCAGCATCGTCGGCGTCAACGTCAGCAGCGTGGGTCTAAGCGTGCTGATGCTGCGCAACACGGCGGCAGGATCGAACTGGCGCTCGACCGTGATCGATACTCCGTTGTACAGACATTGCAGCGCGATGCCCATGTGCAGCAGGTGGAAGTTGGGCAGGGCGTTGATGAAGCTGTCCCCGTCCTCCCACTGATAGGCCGGCTCCAGATGCTCGGACAGGCGCATCAGGTTGATCGCCTTATGGCCCAGCATCACGCCCTTGGGTTTGCCGGTTGTGCCCGAGGTATATAGCTGAAACGCGGTGTCGGATTCGCGCACTACCACGCCGGGCCGGTTGTCATGCTCGCCGGCAATCATGCCCTCGAAGGTTGCTTCAGCATCGATCCAGGTCACCCGCGGTGGATTGTCGAGCAGCGCCAAGGCGCCGGCGAGCAACGGTTCCAGCTCGCGCTCGGCGATGATCAGCCCGGTTTCGCTGTCACTGATCTGCTGCGCGAGTTCAGGTGCCGCCAGCCGCCAGTTGAACACCACCAGCCCCGCCCGGGTGTGTCCGCAACCAAACAGCGCGATGTAGAAATCGAAGCTGTTCTTGCCGAAGAACCCGATCAGCCGGTCTTCCACCGCACCGCGATCTAGCAGCCAGTGGCCGGCGCGGTTTGCCATCACGTCCATTTCGCCGAATGTGATTGTACGCGCGGCGGTCCGCAGCATGGGCCGGGCCGGATCGTGCCGTGCCCAGTATGACACGAACTCGCCCAGGGTGCGGATTTCAGGATAGGCCCACATGTTCGATTACTGCCCGGTAAAGCGGGGCTTGCGCTTTTCGGCGAAGGCCAGCAGGCCCTCGCGCGCGTCCGCGGTGGCCGACATCCGGGCCAATCCCTGGGCTTCCAGTTCCAACTGGGTTTCCAGCGGCTGGTCCGCAACAGAATTCAGCAGGCGGCGCATTTCGCCGAACGCCAGCGTGGGGCCGTCGGCCAGCTTGCGCGCCACGGCTTCGGCACGTGTCAGCAGTTCCTCGGCAGCAACGACCTCGTCGGCAAGCCCCGCTGCCAGGGCGGTTTGTGCGTCGAGCGTTTCGTTAAGCAGCAGATAGCGTTTCGCGCGCGCGATGCCCATCCGGCGCGAGAGCATGATCGAAGCACCGGCATCGTTCGAATAACCGATCCCCGCATAAGCTGCGACGAACCGGGTGCCCGGTTCCGCCACCACCACGTCCGCGCCGGCCACGCACGCTGCCATCCCGCCGGCGCAGATCCCCTGCACGGCGGCGACGACTGGCGCGTTCATCCGTTGCAGCCGGGCGATCCCCATGTGCAGGTCGGCAGTCCAGCGCTTGATAAGCCGGGGCAGGTTATCGAGGTCCTGCACGAACAGCTTCACGTCGCCGCCGAAACTGAACGACTTGCCTTCGGCCGTCAGCAGCACCGCGCGTACCCCGGGATCATCCGACAGTTCGTTCGCCGCATCGCAGAATTCCGCGCAGAACGTGCCGTCGATCGGGTTGCCGCGCTCCGGCTGGGTGAAGGTCCAGCGCGCCAGGCCGCCCTCGCGGTCGATACGCATCGAAGTCCAGGTCATCGTGTCGCTCTCCAGTGCAAGCAGTCTGTCGCAGCCGTCGGAAATATTGGTAAACCGCTTTATGATAGGTGTCGAGGGTGCGCCTCAGCCCGCCATCGAATCGAACCCGAACGGCGCACACCACTGGCGGTCCTTCTGCACGCGGTCGCGCTCGTGGCCAAGCACCGCGGCGCTCACCGCGCTGCGCAACCCGGCGTCGTCTGCGGCCCAGCTGTCGCGGATGAAGCGGTCGATTGCGGCGTGGATCGTCCGCACCCGTTCCCGCGCGCCAAGGTCCTGCGCGGCCGCTACCGCATCGGCCAGCAACGCCGCGCCCGGTCCGCCCAGGGTGGCCAGCGCGTTGCCATGGCGTGCGGCATCGGCTGCCTCTTCCGCCTCGAACGCGGCGGCGGGATCGATCTGCGCGCGCAGGATCTGGAGATGGCCCAGCGCCAGATGAACCTGCTCCTGCGCCAGCGACGCATCGGCCGGCAGGTGCGGCAGCACCACCTGGCTCAGCGATCGGATCAGGCTGGCAAGGCGTTCGTCGATTGTGGGGCTCATCGTTCGGGTCCCCGGCTCAGCAGTTGTACCAGATCATCGGCGAACACCGGCGCCGCGCCGGCCAGGAACGTCAGCAGCACGTCCTGGTGATTGTGCTGCGAGCGTGCCGCGGCAAGCCCGTTGGCCGCGCAGATGATGTAGCATTTCCAGCTGCTCAGCACCTCGTAGAAATGCAGCACCGTGCGGTTCACGGTCCGGCCCGAGCGTGCTTCATAGGCAGCGATGAATTCATCGCGTTCGAACAGATCGCTCGCCCGGAACAGTCCCGTTTCGTCGAACGTGCCGAACAGGCGCATCAGCACCCAGGCCAGGTCCTCATGGAAATCGCCGATCCGTGCGAGTTCCCAGTCAAGCAGCGCCGTGATCTCGCACGTGTCCTCGTCGAACAGGTAGTTGCCAGTACGATAATCGCCGTGGACCAGGACAAGTTCGGTCGTGTCCGGCAGGTTGTCGGCAAGCCATTGCTGAGTCAGCGATTCAATCGGGCGCTGCACCCCGCGATCGATCTCCATCAGCTCGCGCCAGTAGTTGAAGATCCACCGCGCTGCCTGCTTCGGGTCGGCCTCGGGCACGTCGAACCCGGCCACCGGCCGCGCTCGCCAGTCATAGGCATGGATCGCCACCAGATGGTCCATGAACGGGTCCTTCAGCCGGTCGCGGAAATCTGGCCCCAGCCACGTGCCAAGGCCAGAGACCTTGACCTTCGACTGGCTCGGCTTGGTCACCCCGCGCACCACCCGCATGATCGCGGCGGGCTGGGGGAAGTGCTCTCCGCGCGGATCGATCCAGGCCGTCTCGGGTACCGGCACTACGCCCTGCATCGCGGTCAGCAGATCGTACTCGCGCTGGCGATCGGTTTCGGTGATCGACAGGCGCGGGTCCATCCGCAGCAGATAGGCATCGCCGCGGCCGCTCTCCGTTAGGGTGAAGATGAACTGTTCCTTCGATGCCCCGCCGCCCACCCGGCGCACGCCCGAAACCGCTGCACCGGGTACTACATGGGCGAAATAGGCGGCCAGCATTTCCGTCGCCTCGGAAATCAGCGCAGCGCGGTACGGCTCCGGATCGGCACTTGCCCGGCGCCGGTCAAGGATACGGCGATGAAGCGGTTCAACGTCGGTCCCGACGCTCACGCCCCGCCCCCGGCATAGCGCAAATATTCCGGGTTCTCGCGGATATGTTCCAGGTATGCGGTGGGCAGCGCGTGCTCGAGCCAGCCGACGCCCGGCTGCCCGTCGATCGTCGCGCGGGCGGCGGCCTCGGTCAGGGTGATGTCGGGCGAGGGGATCAGCGGCGCGTGCGCATAGAAATCGGCCGTCACCGCGGTTTCGCGTCCGGCATCGTCGGTCAGCCGCGCAACCAGCCGTTTTTGCCGGAAACCCTCGGCGAACTCCAGGTCGAAACTGAGGTCGGTAACCTCCGCCATCACCCCGTCCTTAAACACATAGCCGAACAGCTCGGTCTGCCCCAGCGCGTGGAGGTGCCAGAAGTGGACCGATACGTCCGGCCCGGCCTGTCCCTGGAACCAGCGGTAGTTCTGGAACGCCCGCCAGTCGCGCGATCCCCAAGAATGGTCGCGGTGGCCGGTCGTGTCGAACGCAACGCGCTTGCCGTCGAACTCCAGCACGCCGTGCGCGCGGCCGCTCTGTTCGATCCGGTCATCCGCGCAATACGGCGGACAGCCTTTGGCGTTGGCGCTGTAGGCGTAAGGCGGGTGCGAACCCTCGAACGTGAAGTCCAGCTTGACCCGGTCGTTGGCAAAGCGGGTGACGCAGGTGCCGAACTGCAGGTCCTGTTGCATCGAAAAGCTGTCGATCCGCCAGTCGGAAAAGTCCATGCTGTCGGGAACCTTGCGATCTGCAAGGCCGAATACCAGCGGTTCCGGGCCAACGCCGGGGCCGAACAGGAAGAACACGGCCCCGGCCATGCCGTCCTTGTCGACCCAGGTATAGCTGAAGAACGCAATTCCCTCATCCGGCAGGTGAACCAGCACGGGAATAGATTCCCGGTCGTTCGCTCGCGCGGGGTCAAGCCGGTGCCGGCCGTCGTGGGCTGCGTCAACCGTAAGGTTCGGCCTAGTCAGCCGGACGTGTTCAAACATGCGTCTCACTCGTGTAGCGCCCGCGGGAATGCCGGGCTCAGGTTGCCAGGAAGCC
Source organism: Pseudomonadota bacterium (assembly GCA_040387665.1). GTDB lineage: Bacteria > Pseudomonadota > Alphaproteobacteria > Sphingomonadales > Sphingomonadaceae > Novosphingobium. The sequence continues at coordinate 41,837 of JAZKDH010000014.1, forward strand.
GCCAAGCAGCAGGGCGGTAACCGCCGCCAGCCAGGCCGCCATCATCAGGCGCAGCGGCCGGTGCCGCCACTCCAGCTCCATGTATTGGGAAATAACCAAGTTAACCTTGAACGCAGCCAGCAGGATCGCGGCAATCGCCGCGATCCGCGCGGGCGCCATGCCCTCCGCGAACAGGAAGCCCAGCACGCTGGCCCCGGCCAGCACGCCCCATACCGCAGATACCGGCCAGACCCGCGCGTGGGACGTGCCCCCTTCCGGCACCAGTTCGTCGCCCGGGCCGCTCATGCTGCCCTCAGCAGGTAAAGCATCGCGAACAGGATGATCCACAGCAAGTCCACCATGTGCCAGTATGCCCCGCCGGATTCGATCCAGCGCAGCTTGTCAGCCTGCGGAATGGGCTTGTCGCAGCGGCCGATCAGAACCAGCAGCACGCCCACGCCGATCACGAAATGGAGGAAATGAATGCCGGTAAAGACATAGTAATATGTCCAGAACTCGTTCGTCAGCAGCCCGATGCCGCTGCTGACCTTGGTGCCCCATTCGATCCCCTTGGACACCGCGAACAGCATGCCGACTATCAGCGTCAGCCACAGGCTGGAGCGCGCGCCGACCCAGTCGGCGCTTCGTGCCTGCCGCACGGCGCGGGCCATGAATGCGCCGCTGGTCAGCAGGATCAAGGTATTAGCCAGCCCCAGCCGCAGGTCGAGCAGCTCCCGGCCGGATTCGTACAGGGCCAGGTTTTCCATCCGCCCGGCCATGAACAGCAGGAAGAACACGGCAAAGCCGCACATGTCCGCAAAAATGAACACCCATACGCCCGAATCGCCGGGCTGGCCGGTCGCAGAGGCCGGCGCGTCGTGCGCCGCCTCCGCGCCTGGCCGCAGCTTATCCGTCAGATCATGCACCTGGCACCTGCTCCTGCTCCTGCTCGATTCTCGTTATCGCGCGGGCGTTGTACCACGCCAGCACCGGCACCCAGCCCATCCAGATAATGAATTCGATCCAGAAGTTGAGCAAGCCCGAACGCGCGAACGCGCCGTTTCGGAAATAGGGCATAAGGCATTCGGCGATGAACATGAACCCCACCCAGATTCCGTACCACGCCAGCCACTTGGGGATCAGCGGAACGCGGCGCTTGTCCGATAGGTAGGCCGCGCCCAGCGCGAACATCTGCACGCTGGTGACGGCATAGGCGAGATCGATCAGCAGCCACGCCATGTCGTACAGCATCTGGATCATCCAGTCCGGCAGCGCTTCGGGCCGAAACGCCGCGGTGAGCCAGAACGAGGTCGGGATCAGCACGGTGATCGTCGTCCACGCCGCGCCAACACGGGCCAGCTGGACCAGGATGCTGTCCTTTTCGACAATCTGTTCCGTGACTTTGGCGAGCGAATAGCCCCACACGCCGTACGCAGGGGCAAAAGTCATCGCCACCACCATGCCCAGCCGCACGTTATCGGCATTAGTGCGGAAATAGCCCGCTACCTCGCTGGCCGGGGCGTCGGGCGGAAATGGCGGAAAATTGTGCCCCAGCAACCCCCAACAGACAAAGAACACGGCAATGAACACCGGTCCCATCCAGTTGCACAGCCGCCAATAGCGGGTATCGACCCTTGCAGTCATCGCTTCTCTCCCCCCCACGCCAGACCGCACCCCGGAACGGTGGTTGCAGCAGGCTTTCGTCAGATTATCAAAAGGTCACCCTCGCTTCGACGCCCATCGTGCGGGGCTGGGCGCGGACGCGCTAGCCGTACCGGTGTATATTGCCCTCATGGCTATGCCCCCTCGCTCAATCCCGCGGATCACATTTTGCGTGACCTCACTACGCAAATTAGTCTAGGACGAATCAATGTCAACAGCTTTACGGGTCGGTAACGGTTGATCGCCGGGCAGGCTGACGGCCGAACTGCCAAACCGAAACGGTTGGCGAAAGGAGAGCATGTTCAAGAAACTGTTTGGAAAGCGGCCGGACGCACGCGTGGAACTGGTCCCGGGCGGTCAGGATTTCACCGTCGGCCGGAACCAGACCGTGCTCGAGAGCGCGCTGGCGGCCGGGATCGCATACCCGCACGACTGCACGGTGGGCACCTGCGGCAGCTGCCGCAGCCGGCTGGTTTCCGGCAAGGTCGATGCGATCACGCCGTTTGGCTACACCCTATCGCGTGAGGAGCTTGAGGGTGGCTACATCCTGGCATGCCAGGCGGTTCCAGAATCGGATCTGGTCCTGGAAGTGGATATTCCGGTGGGCGACGCCGCGCCGCGCCGCTGCGCGGCACGTCTGCTCGAAACCAGGGACCTGACGCACGACATCAAACAGGTGACCTGGGAAACCGACGCTCCGGTCAGCTACCGCGCGGGCCAGTACATGAACATCACCTGGCCCGGCGCGCCGGCGGCGCGATCGTATTCGTTCAGTGCGGCACCTGCCGAGGGCGGGCAGACCCGCCTGACCACGTTCATCCGCAAGGTGCCGGGCGGCGCCTTCACCGAGCAGCTGTTCGGCGGCGGTCTGGCTGATGTGCCGTTCGAGATCGAGGCCCCGCACGGTTCGTTCTGGCTGCGCGACGGGGAGGGCCCGATCCTGCTGATCGGCGGCGGCAGCGGCCTTGCCCCGCTGATGAGCCTGCTTGAAGACGCGGCCGCGCGCGGCGTGCGGCGCGATGCGATCCTGCTGTTCGGCGGCCGGGCCGCGCGCGATCTGTACTGCGCCGATGAAATCGCATCGCTCGCCGCCAGGTGGCAGGGCCGGTTCGAATACCGGCCGGTCCTGTCGGACGAACCTGCGCCAGAGCTGCGCTCCGGGCTTGTCACGGCCGAGATCCCTGCGGCGCTGGCCGATCTTGGCGGGTTGCCCGGCCTCCAGGCGTATCTGTGCGGCCCCCCCGGCATGATCGATGCGGCACTTGCCGCGCTCTCGGCGGCTGGGGTACCACTGTCCGCCATACACTACGACAAGTTCACCGATGCCAGCACGATGGCCCGTTAACGGCCGCAATGATCGAGAGGATGATCTGATGACCGCTTCGCGCGACACCTTCTATATCGGCGGCGAATGGGTCGCTCCCGCCACCGACCGCCGGTTTACGCTGATCAACGCCTCGACCGAGGAAGTGATCGCGACTGTGCCCGAAGGAACCGAGGCCGACATCGACGCCGCCGTGGCCGCCGCGCGCAAGGCCTTCCTTGCGCCCGGCTGGGCCGATGCCCGTCCCGCCGATCGCGCCGCTGTGATGGAACGCTTCATTGCCGCCATCGCCAAGCGCGGCGATGCGATCGGGCAGGCGGTCAGCGCCCAGAACGGGATGCCGATCGCTGTCAGTGCGATGCTTGAGGGCCAGTTTTCGGTCGGCGTCGTCCAGTACTACGCAGAGCTGGCCAAGACGCTTGGCCAGCCCGATGTCCGGCTCTCGCAAATGGGTAAGGAAACGCTGGTCGAACGTGATCCGATCGGCGTCATCGCGGCGATCGTGCCGTGGAACTTCCCGGTCACGCTTGCCCTGAACAAGATCGCCCCGGCGATGGCGGCCGGTTGCACGGTGGTGATCAAGCCTTCGCCTGGCACCGTGCTCGACAGCTACCTGCTCGCCGAAGCCGCCGAAGAGGCGGGGGTTCCGCCAGGAGTGCTCAACTGGGTCGCGGCGGACCGTGCAGCGGGCGCGTACCTGGTCAGCCATCCCGGCGTGGACAAGGTCGCGTTCACCGGCTCTACCGCTGCCGGCCGCGTCATCGGACGCACCTGCGGCGAACTTTTGCGCCCGGTTTCGCTCGAACTTGGCGGCAAGTCGGCGGCGATCCTGCTCGAAGACGTCGACATCGGTACGTTTCTCCAGGGTGTGCCGACCGCGTCCATGCTCAACAGTGGGCAGACCTGCTACAGCAGCACGCGCATCCTGGCGCCGCAAAGCCGCTACGCCGAGGTGGTGGATGCGCTAGCCGGATTCGTGAAATCGCTGACGGTGGGCGACGCGCTTGATCCTGCCACCCATGTCGGCCCGATGGCGTCTGCCGCGCATCGCGACCGGGTGGAAAGCTATATCGCCATCGGCAAGCAGGAGGGCAGGCTGGTCGCCGGAGGCGGCCGCCCGCAAGACACCAACCGCGGCTGGTTCGTCGAGCCGACGGTGTTCGCCGATGTCGACAACTCCGCCCGCATCGCGCGCGAGGAGATCTTCGGCCCGGTCCTGGCGGTGATCCCCTATGACGGCGAAGCCGATGCGCTGCGGATCGCCAACGATAGCGAGTTCGGCCTGGGCGGAACGGTGTGGAGCGCGGATACCGCTCACGCCACGGACGTTGCACGCAAGGTCCAGTCCGGCACCGTCGGGGTCAACGGCTACATGCCGTCGCTGGGTGCGCCGTTCGGCGGAATCAAGGCCAGCGGGCTCGGCCGCGAATTTGGGCCTGAGGCTATTTCGGCTTATCAGAACACCAAATCCATCTACATCATGGCGTAAACGCAGGAGAATCAAGGTGACAACGGACGGCCAAGTTTCAGCGCAAGACCGTCCGGGGTCCCCGCCGGTCGGACCGATCGCCGCCACGTGGCACACCGTCAATGCGGCGCGCTACAACTTGCGCGATTACGGCGGCTATTCGGTTCGGGGCGGCGGGCGGCTGCGCAGCGGCGCGCTGTTCCGCTCGGGCCAGCTCGATGCCGCCGGCGCGCCCGAGGCCGGGCTGCTGCAGCGGCTTGGCATCGGCGCGATCGTCGATCTGCGCGGACCGGCCGAACTGGGTGAGGGCATGTCCTGTGCGTTTGACGGGTTTTCCGGCAAGGTGCTGTTCGCCAGCGCGGAAGACAACCTGGTGCCCCACTCGATGGAGCACCTGGTCGGGGTCCAGTCAGCGGATGAAGTCGCTGCGCAGATGACGCGGGTCTATCGCAAGCTTCCTTATAGCGGCCGCTTCCGCGAGGCGCTCACCAACTATTTCGATGCGCTCGAGGGTGCGGGGGAACATGCCGGGCCGGCCACGCTGATCCACTGTTTCGCCGGCAAGGACCGCACTGGCATCGCGGTTGCGCTGTTCCACCACGTCGCGGGGGTCCACCGTGATGACAGCTATGCAGATTACCTCGCCACCAACGACATGGGCGAGGAGCGCATTGCGCACGGCCTGCCGCACCTCAGCCGCCGCTCGGGCGGCCGGGCCGAGGAATGGATCCTGCGAGAGGTCATGAAGGTGCGGGCCGCCTATCTCGATGCGATGTTCGATGCGGTCACCACCCGCAGCGGCGATCCGCTGACCTTCCTGGCAGAAGCGACCGGCCGCACTCCGGCGCAGGTGACCGCAATTGCCGAACGCTGGGTTGATTGAACCGCGGGTAACGAACAGGTCCTGCCTGCCCGAAGCCCGTCCAAGGCTGTCGCGCCGTTCGCATGGCTAAGGGCGCAGCACACAGCAAAAAGCCGGAGTCGCACATGGCGGCTCCGGCTTTTGCGTCTTGAACTCCGATCAGGCGGCGACGGCTGCCCCGCTCGGTCGCTCATCGAACCAGTCGGGCCAACCGGCACGCCGGTTCTGCTCGCGGGCGATGGCGCGCTCTTCGGGTGAGGCCAGCTCGTTGTCCCACCGCTTCAACGCCGGCATGATCACCTGATGGTGCCACAGCGGCGGGATCAGTGCCGAAAAGAAGCAAACGAACACCGACGGCATCGGGATCCACTTGCGGTCCGGCTTCAGTTCGTGAAACGCGAGATAGGTGTTGGTGTGATGATCGGCGTGATTGGTGATCTCGAAACCAAGAACGCGCGACAGCGGCTTGAGGTGGTTCCACACATGCCGGCGGTCGATCGGGCCACCCTCTACGCGAATCAGGCCGTAGTGCTGGAAGTAGTTGAAGCTTTCCACCCAGAACCGCGCGCCGACCATCCCGGCCAGACACACCGCCACCGCCGTCCAGCCGCCGATCGCGAACACGATCGACTGAAAGATCAGTTGCGCCAGGATCGCTTTGTAGATCCGGTGCCCGATGCTCCAGCGGCCTTTGCCCATCTTTTCCAGGTTGTCGCTCTCAGAGCGCCAGGCTTCCGCGGTCGAAACCAGCACGGCCTTGGGCGTGAAGGCATAAAGGCTGGTTCCGCGCGGCGCCGTGTCGCCGTCCTTGGTGGTGGCAACATGGATGTGATGGCCAACCACGTGCGCAATCTCGCGCGTCGCGTCGAGATAGCAGATTTGGCAATACCGCCCCACGAACCGGCGCAGCTTGCCGCGCTGGTGGTACAGTTCGTGCGTAGCCGGGACCAGCGGGATCACGCTGAGCCACGCGCACGAAGCGATCACGCCGGCATATTGCCACGCGGGCGCGCCGGGGTTGCGGGCGACCCAGAACGCCGCGGCCAGATAGATCACCGGGCCCAGCAGCGAACACAGCCAGGCCGGGATATCGGCCAGCTCCTTGTTGCGGATCTTGCGGTCGGCAAAGTCGTTCGGCAGCATCGAATCGATCAGGCCGAAAGCCGGCAGGCTGGCAATGCCGACGAGCACCCACGGGCCGCCAACGATGAAGCTGGCGATCACCGCCAACTGCAGCAACGCGCCGAGATAATAACGAGCGTAGTCCATACTCTCCCTTCCGTTCGCACTTGAGGCGACGAATTTCACGTCATCAATATACGCAAAAGAGCGGGTAATGCAAGCACAGTGACTCAATTTCGGCCCGTCCGTCGTGAAAAAAATCGCGCCGGCCGCAGACAAGCCGCGCGCAAGGCATTAAGCGGATGCCCCATGAAAATGCGCGATCTGGAAACCAGGACCGGGGTCAACCGTGAGACGATCCGAGTCTACTTCCGCGAAGGCTTGCTGCCCGAACCCAGCCGCCCGGCCCGCAATGTCGCCGATTATGGCGAGGAACATGTCCGGGCGATCCTTGCCGTGCGCAAGCTGCAACGCGAATCGCACATGACTCTGCCGCAGATCAAATCGATGCTCACCGGCAAGGAGACCAGCCGTCAGGTCGGTGCGTCGGCGCTTAACCATCTGGAAGAACTCGTCGCGTCGCGCGTCGGCGTGGCCCGCGGCCTCGTCACGGTCAACAGCCTGCTGCCCCAGAACCCCAAGGCCCGGGCCGACTCGCTTGTGCTGGACCGGCTAGGGATAATCCAGTTGATCAAGACACGCCGCGGCCTGGCGCTCAGCGTTACCGATGTCAGCCTCCTAAATATCTGGTGCCAGATGCGCACGGTCGGCTTCGACGAGGAGCATGGCTTCCCGCCCGAAATCCTCGACTATTATGTCGATGCGGCAAACTACGTCGCCGGCAAGGAAGCCCAGCTGTTCCTCGACAAGGTCGAAGGCCAGATGACCGAGGAAGACGCTGCCGCAATGCTCGAATTCGCGCTTCCGGCCATGCTCAACTTCTTCGGCATAATCCGCCAGAAGGCGTTCCTGCGGTTCATCGGGGATCGCACCAAGAAAGGCGTCGATATTGCCGTCAGCAGGCCGGGGGAGCGCTCGCGGGCGGCCTGACCGTCTGATCCCTGTCTGCGCCAAGCCGGGCTAGCCGCTCGCCGATCCAGTCCTCTTCAATCTGTTCGGTCACCGCGTCGACGTTCGCCCAGAACCGGCGGATCGCCCCGCCCGAAACCAGCGACGCACCGGCGCGCACCGTCTTGATCGCTTCGGCCCGCGGCCACCCGGCGTTTTCCAAAAGCTCCGCCCACGCGCGATAGATCGGGGTACGCAGCACCGCCACGGTCTGGCGCACCGTACGGCTAAGCTCGGGGTCGCGCATCGCTTCCATGGTGATGCCCATCGCCACCCAGAAACGGTCGCTGAAAAAGAACCCGCGCAGTTCCGCCAGCATCGCCCGCAGCAGCGGCTCCGGCTGGCGCGCGCCGGTATCCAGCCACACCGCGCTGTCCACCCGCGCCAGTTCGAGCGCGTGCACGATGGCGACAACAATCAGCGCGTTCTTGTCGGGGAAGTGGTGCAGCAGCGCCCCCGGGGAAACCCCAGCCGCCGTGGCGACCGACCGCATCGTCAGGGCCGAAAGCCCGCCCGCCGCCACGGTTTCATAGGCAGCGGCGGCCAATCGTGCGCGCGTCGCCTCGCTCCGCTCCGCCTGGGTTCGGCGCGGCGGCCGGCTTGCGGCGCCAGGGGGTGATGCGGTTCGGGCTTCAGCCATCGGTGTCGCGCAAGATGTCCCCGTACACATCGCGGATCTGGCGCTTGGCGATCTTGCCGGTGGCGGTCATCGGCACGGCCGCGAAGATGATCCGGTCGGGCATCCACCACTTGGCTATTCGCGGCGCCAGCCACGCCGTTACCTCGGCCTCGGTCAGTTCCGCGCCGGGCAGCGGCTCGATTACCAGGATCGGGCGCTCTTCCCACTTGGGGTGATATACTCCGGCGACCGCGGCGATCTTTACACCGGGGCAGCCGGCCGCGATGTTCTCGATATCGATCGAGCTGATCCATTCCCCGCCGGACTTGATCACGTCCTTCTTGCGGTCGGTTATGCGCATGAAGCCCAGCGCGTCTATCGTTGCGATATCGCCTGTATCGAACCAGCCGTCGGCATTCAGTGCGCTTGCATCAGTCTTGTAGTACCGTTCCAGCACCCACGGGCCGCGCACCATGAACGAACCCGAACTCTCGCCATCGTGGGGCAGGGGGCTGCCCTGCTCGTCCACGATCTCGATCTCGATCCCGAACAGCATTCGCCCCTGCCGGGTCCAGATCTGCTCCAGCTCCTCCTCCTCGCCCAGCGCGGCAAGCGCCGGGGTAGAGGTGGCGACAACGCCGAGCGGGCTGGTTTCGGTCATCCCCCACATCTGCTGAACCCGCACGCCGAGCGCATGGAACGCCGCGGCCATGTCGCGCGGGACTGCCGATCCGGCAATGAACACGCGCTGCAACGTCCCGGGACTGCCGCCGGTCTGCGCGAGATGGTTGAGGTACATCGTCCAGATCGTCGGAACGCCGCCGGTGAAGGTCACGCCCTCGGCCGATACAAGCTCGTCCAGCGATGCGCCGTCCAGCTTGTCGCACGGCAGCACCCACTTCACACCGTTGATCGCCCCCGCGAATGGCAATCCCCAGGCGGTCGCGTGGTACAGCGACTGGCACGGCATCACCACATCGAACGCCGAAAAGCCCATGCCGCCGTAAAGCCCGCCAGCAAGCGCGTGCAGCACCACCGAACGGTGCGAATACAGCACGCCCTTGGGATCGCCGGTCGTGCCCGAGGTATAGCACAGGAACGCGCCCGAATTCTCGTCGAAGCGCGGCCACGGATAGGTCTCCGGCTGACCGGCCAACGCCGCGTCGTAACCGGTGTAGCCGTCCATCGTCCGCTCGCCGTCGGCCAGCATCACGAACTGCTCTACCCCGGTCAGCCGGTCGCGGATACGCTCGACGATCGCGGCCATGTTGCGGTCGAACAGCAGCATCGTGCTGCCGGCATGGTTGATCGTATACACCAGATGCTCGTCTGGCAGGCGCGGGTTGGCGGTGTGCATCACCGCGCCGATGCCGGGCACCGCGAAGAACAGTTCGAAATGGCGATGGTTGTTCCACGAAAGCGAACTGACCACGCTGCCCGCGCCAATTCCGCGTGCGCTCAACATGTGCGCCGCCTGAGCCACCCGGCCAAAGCAGCGCGCATAGTCATAGCGCCAGATCGGCTCGTCCACATTGCGCGAGACGATCTCGCGGGTCGGATGGGCGGTGGCGGCGAATCGGATGATGTCGATGATCGCCAGATCCTGGCGCTGCATCAGTCCCGGCAGCGTGCCTTGCCCCGCAGCCCCGCCAGTCGCCTCACCGGTCGCCACGCTCATCCGCCCGCCTTGAGGAACGGCGTCACCAGTTCGATAAACCGCTCGCGTCGCTCGATCTGGGTCCAGTGGCCGCACCCGCCGAACAGATGCAGTTCACTGTTCTGGATCAGCTTGTGGAACTGCACCGAACAGTCGAACGGCACGATCACGTCTTCACGGCCGTGGATGATCAGGGTCGGGTGCGGCATCGCCTTCAGCTTTTCCGGATCGGTCGACAGCTCATCCAGCCAGCGCTGCTGCGGGGCCGGGAACAGGCTGGAGTACGCTTCGTGCGCGCCGGGGCGGATGCTCGCCTCATAGCGCGAACGGACGATTTCCTCCTTCACGAGGCCGGCATCGTACGCGAACGTGTTCATCAGGTCGCGCATCGCATCGAGCGACGGCTGGTAGCCCCACACCCGCTCCAGCCCCTGGGTCATCGGGAACTTCATGCCGGCCGCGCCCATCAGCACCGCGCGGTTGACGCGCTCCGGATGGCGCGTGGCGATTGCCAGGGTCAGCGCGCCGCCATAGGAATTGCCGATGAAATGCGCTTTCTCGATCCCCAGCGCGTCCATGAAGCCGATCAGGTGCGCAACCCACCGGTCCATCGAGAAGCCCTGGATGTCGCCCGGGAAATCGGTGTAGCCGAACCCCAGCGTATCGGGCGCATAACAGCGGAAATGCTGCGCGAAATCCGGGATCACCCCGCGCCAGTTGGCATAGGCGGTAACCCCCGGCCCGGACCCGTGAATCAGGATCAGCGGATCGCCATCGCCTGCAACGATGTAGTTGGTGCCGATGCCGGCAACGTCGATGCGTTCGCCGATTTCCGGATTGTTGCTCACGATGTCTCCCTTTTGTGTTCCTGTGCCGCGTTCGGTCGCGGCTTACAACATGTTCGTCCCGCCGTTGACGCTGATCACCTGTCCGGTGACGAAGCTGGCCTCGAGGCTCGCCAGGTACACGGTCATCGACGTCACTTCGGCTTCGGTTGCGGGCCGGCCCATCGGGATCACGTCCACGCAGGTCTGGACCAGTCCGGGGTTCACCGCCTTTACGTCAAGCAGCTGCTGCGTCTGCACCAGGCACGGTGCCACGGTGTTGACCGTGATGCCGTCGCGCACGAACTCGCGCGCCAGCCCGGTGGTCATCGCGTGGACCCCGCCCTTGGCCGCATTGTAGCCGGCATGCTCGGCCAGGCCGTTGCGGACCGAATCCGCGCCGATGTTGACGATCCGGCCATAGCCCGCCGCCTTCATGTGCGGCAGCACCAGCCAGCACGCCCACACGGCGGTCCACAAATTGCGGTCCACCGTCTCAATCAGCGTCTCGGGAGTGTGGTCCAGGAACGGACGCAGGATCCCGCCGCCCGCGTTGTTGACCAGGATGTCGATCCGCCCGAACCGCGTAAACGCCTGATCGACCATCGCCCGCGCAGCATCCTCCTTTGCCAGATTGCCGGCAAAGGCCTCATGACGGTCCGGATTTGGCAGCGCTGCCGCCGAACTGGTCGCCAGCGCGGGATCGAGGTCGCAGACCATTACGCTGGCGCCTTCGCTCGCCAGCCGCGCTGCGATCGCCTTGCCGATCCCGCGGCCGGCCCCCGTGACGATCGCGGCCTGCCCCTCGAAGCGTTCACCCATGGGCCAGCACTTCGCGCTGCGGGATGATCCGGCTGCCCTTGCCAAAGCGGGGATCGGGCCGGCTGCCCCAGGTGTCCATCACTTCGGGCTTGTGCTCAAGATCACGCGGATCGCGCGCGCCATCTTCGTCGAACAGTTCCATGCCGAAGCTGAACTCGGTGGTGTTGCCGTCGGGGTCGAGGAAATACAGGAAGACGCTGGTCGAGGGCAGGTGCCGGCCCGGACCGAACACGATCGGCACTTCGGCCTGTTTCATCCGGTTCATCGCCGAACCCACATCGTCCATGTCGGTGACCATGAAATTGATGTGGTGCAGCGTGTTCCTGTCCGATTGCAGCAGCGCCAGGCTGTGGTGCAGCGGGTTGGGCCAGCAACGGAGCCACTCGGCGGCGCCTTCGACCCGGTCGGACACGGCGAACCCCAAAGCGTCCACCCAGAACCTGTGCGCGGCCGCCAGATCCGTGACGTTGAGCACGACGTGGCCCATGCGGGCGATCTTTGTGATCTGCTCGGTCAGCGGTTCGTCCAGCATGTCCTGCCCGGCGTAGAAGTCCAGCTCCAGTCCGGTCAGCGGATCGGCAAAACGGAATGCCGCCTTGACCCGCATCGCGCCCAGCGTCGCCACGTCGGACCAGCGCGGATCCAGGCCCAAATTTTCAACCGCGGCGAACGCCTTGGCCAGTTCGCCTTCGTTCTCCAGTTCATACCCCACGCCCGACAGGCCGGGCTCGAGCCCCGCTTCCAGGATGATGTCGTGCGGCTTGTCGCTGCAGCGCAGCCACGTTTCACTGTCGGTCGCCTGCGACACTGTCATTCCCACCAGGTCGCGGTAGAATGCGGTACTCGCCGCCAAGTCCGGGCAGCGCAGGCGGCAATAACCAAGCTTGTCGAAACGGATGGTGCCAGTAGCAGAGGGAGTTGTCATTCGGCGACCCTTTCCCGTTAGAGGATGATGCTGATGCGGGCGTGGGGGCGCAGCGCCTCCATGTCCAGTACGGAGGTTTTCTTGGCGATTTTCAGTGCGCCGTCCACTTCGACGATCTCGTGCAGGTAATGCCCGACGAAGACGTCGCTGGTCACGTCCTTGCTCCGCCAGATGGCGAACGAGGACCGGGCATGGATCGTCGCGCCCTCGCGCCGTACGCGGCAGTTGGATACCAGATGCCGCACCTTGGACCGGGGATGCTCGCTGTGGGCGCCGATCTTGGATAGCCGGATCACGCGCTCCTTCATGCGGACCGAATCGTCCATCATGTAGAACAGCGCCTCGTCCGGCTGCACGGTATCGCCATCCACGTCGCTCGGCGGAATGTAATAGTGCGCATCCTCGGTATAGAGCGCCAGCCATTCCTTGAGCTGCCAGCGATCGAGCAGGTCCGCCTCAAGGTAGAGCAGGTCTTCCACGCGCAGGCGCAGCAGCAGGTTTTCGTCCATGGTTCAGGCCCCCGCCGCCGCGATCCGGCGGTCCCATTCGCGCCAGAAGCAGCGCATCTGTTCCTCGTCGTCAAAGGCCGGGCCCTCGGGCCGGCTCATCCCCTTCGAGATGTCGTTGTACAACGCCTCGCCGCCCACCGCGTAGCCCTGCTGGCACTTCTCGATCGCCTCCACGTCGTCCGGGGTGGCAAAGCCGCCGGGGCCAAGGAATTCGGTGAAGTTGTAGAGCCGGTACTTGCGCTGCCACTCGCTCTCTTCGCGCGGGGCCAGCGCCCAGGCGTTGATCTCCATATAATCGGGCCGCACCGGAAAGAACGTGCGCACGGTGATCGCCATGATGTCGTTGACCACCAGGTTGGGGAAGATCACCATGTTGCGGTTCTTGTGCGCGATCCGGTCGGCGCGTTCCGCGCCGACACGCTGTTCCAGCTCGGCATAGACCTGCGCGATCTCGGCCTTGCCGTTCTCGCCCCACAGCGGCACCCAGTTGGCGATCGGACGGCCCCACGGAGCGGTATATTCCACGCAGGCGTGGCCATTCTTCAGGTTGTTTGCCACGCCCGCCAGCGGCGTTCCGCCCAGCGCGTCGTTGGTGTTCTTCAGGTATTCCAGATACGTCGAATGATTGCAGGCTGCGTGATAGCCGTCATAGCTGTTTTCCGACAACAGCTTCCAGTTGCCGCGCATCGAATATTCCTGCGTCCCGCCCACGATCTGCATGCCGCTGGGCGAGTGCTCCGATACCAGCGTGAGGTAATCGCCGGCGTCGGCCAGGAAGGTCGCCAGATCCTCGCCATCGCGGGCAAAGCTGACAAAGAAGAAATCGCCGAACCGGCCAAGGCGCGGCACGTGCACCATCTGCTTCTGCGGATCGGTCTTGAACCCCTCGGGATAGCCGGCGCTGCCTGGCAGGGTCATCAGGTGGCCGTCCGAACCGAAGGTCCAGCCGTGGTACATGCACATGAACGCGCGGCTCTTGCCCTTGCGCTCCCGGCACACCACGGCGCCGCGATGCGGGCAGGCGTTCAGCAGTGCCGAGTATTCGCCGTTCTTGTCGCGGGTGAACAGGATCGGGCGCCGCGCGACGGTGCGGGTCAGGAACGATCCCGGCTCGGCCAGCTCGGACGCATGGCCCAGATAAAGCCAGCATTTGTCGAAGATGGCCGCGTATTCGGCCTCGAATACGTCCTGGCTGGTAAAGGCCTTGCGCGGAACCAGAAAACGGTTCGTCGCGGCGTCGTCGATCACTCTGACCATCTGATTCCTCGTCCCAATTATCGAACCGTTACGCTGCCTGCCATTGCCGATCGCCATGTCCGGCCGGCATGAAACCCTGCGTGTTTCGCAGTTATGTTCGCGCCGAACCCGCCTCCGGCTCGAATCCGGAAAACCGGACAACTGTTTTGTAAGTGCTATGCGGCTCTCTTGTCAACGGCGCTTTTGCAGGACAGAAAAGGATGATGCCATACTCTGACCTAGCCGCCCCGATCCCTTCGGAAGAACAACAGCAATTGGTGCGCACCGCCGCCCGCGCGCTTGGCCGGGCCGGGCTGGTCCACGCGTTCGGGCATTGCAGCATGCGCCTGGGCCCGGCGCATTTCCTGGTCTGCGCGGCAGGGCCGATGGAACTTGTCGGTGATCGTCCCGGAACGGTCTGTCCGGTGGCCGGACCGCTGCCCGACGGAGTGCTGGGCGAAGTGCGGATCCACCAGCAGATCTATGCCCGCCGTGCCGATGTTGGCGCGGTGTGCCGGATCATGCCGCCGGCGCTGATGGCGCTCTCGACGCAAGGGATCGTCCCGCAGCCGCGGCATGGAATCGGCGCCTACTTCGATCGGCTGGCGCTGTGGCCCGATCCGCGCCTGCTGCGCGATGACGCTGCCGCAGCCGCGCTGGCTACCCTGCTCGGCCAGGCGCCCGCGGTCGTGATGCGCGGCAATGGCGCGGTGGTGGTGGCCGAAACGCTGCCCAAGGCGGCCACGCTGGCGTGGTTCCTCGAAGATGCCGCCCGGGTTGAACGTGATGTGCGTGCGATGGGCTTCCCGCCCGCCACCGGCCTGCTCACCGCCGATGAAACCGCCGCCCGCCAGGTCTGGGCCGGCCAGGTGGTCGAACGGATGTGGGACTGGCTGGTGTCGCGCTAACGTGCCCCCGCCTTGCGGGGGAAGCGGCAGGCTTACAGACTGCGCCCAACCAGTTCCTGCATGATTTCCGACGTGCCGCCATAGATCCGGCGTACACGGGCATCGCGCCAGACGCGCGCGATCGGATACTCGTTCATGTAGCCGGCGCCGCCGTGTAGTTGCAGCGCGGCGTCGCACGCCAGCCACGCCATTTCGGTATGCCAGTACTTGCTGGCCGCAGCCTCGTCGGCGGTCAGTTCGCCGCGCACGTGCCGTGCGATCGCCCAGTCGATGTGCGCCCAGCCGACCTGCAGCTTGGCCTTGATGTCGGCCAGGGTGAAGCGGGTGTTCTGGAATTCTATCACCTTCTTGCCAAAGGCGGTGCGCTCGCGGGTGAACGCCACCGCCTCGTCGAACGCGCGCTGCGCCGCCGTCTGCGCGGTGATCGAGATCGACAGGCGCTCCTGCGGCAGGTCGCTGACCAGGTAGATGAAGCCGCGATTCTCGTCACCCAGCAGGTTGGCCGCAGGGACGCGGACGTCGTTGAAGAACAGTTCGGACGTGTCGGCCATCCACTGGCCGATCTTGTCCAGATTGCGCCCGCGCGCAAACCCGGGCCGGTCGGCCTCGACCAGCAGGAGCGAGGTGCCCTTGGCCCCTGCGTCGGGGTTGGTCTTGCACACGGTGACGATCAGGTCGGCGTTCTGGCCATTGGTGATGTAGGTCTTCGAACCGTTGACCACATAATCGTCGCCGTCGCGCCTGGCGGCGGTGCGCACCCCTTGCAGGTCCGATCCGGCGCCTGGCTCGGTCATCGCGATCGCGGCGATGGTCTCGCCGGTCAGCATCCCGGGTAGCCACCGGGCCTTCTGCTCGTCGCTGCCGTAATGCAGCAGGTACGGCATCGTGATGTCGCTCTGCAGGGTCAGGCTGTCGGCCATCATCGCATACGTGAATTCCTCGTTGAGGATCGAGTTGAAGGTGAAATCCAGTCCTGGGCCGCCCCACTGTTCGGGCATCGTCGGGCACAGCAGTCCGGCCTCGCCGGCCTTCAGCCAGAAGTCGCGCGCGACGACCCCGTTGTCCTCGAACTCGGCGATGCGGGGTGAAAATTCACGCGCAAGGAAGCGGCGCACCGAATCGCGAAACGCGCGGTGGTCTTCGCCGTAAATAAGGCTATGATCCCGATCAAGCATCTCAAATCCCTGTTTATCAAGCATAAGTCTAAATTTGCGTATAAGGTATACGCATGTTATGAAAATGCGGTAAGGGCAAGTTTCGCAGCTGCGCCCTGATACGTAAACTGGTTCACTAGTTTCGGCAAGTCAATGCCGGGGGGACCGCAAGAGAGGACTGGATCATGGCTACACTCGCCCCAAGCTCCAATGATGTCTCCCGCGCCGAACTGTGGGTGCAGAACGCATGGCGCCCGATCTTTGCGCAGCTGCGCGCCGAAGACCCCGTCAGCTACTGCCCCGACAGCTTTTTCGGGCCGTACTGGTCGGTTACCCGCTATGACGACATCGTTGCGGTAGAGGCCGATCCGGCCACCTTCTCCTCGTCGTGGGAACACGGCGGAATAGTCATTTTCGACATGCAGGATACCGGCGTCCAGCTGCGCATGTTCATCGCGATGGACGATCCCGAACATGCCGAAAAGCGCAAGGCCATTGCCCCGGCGGTCACCCCCACCGCGATGGCCGCACTTGCCTCGGCGATCCGGCAGCGGACGTCGGATCTGCTCGACAGCCTGCCCGAGGGCGAAACGTTCGATTGGGTGCACTCCGTTTCGATACCGCTGACGACGGCGATGATCGCCACGCTGTTCGATTTTCCGTGGGACGAACGCCACAAGCTGGCACCCTGGTCAGACTGGTGCGCCAAGATCGACATCGGCCCCGATGCCGAACTCAATGCCGAGCGCGAACGTCATGTGTTTGAAATGGCGGCACGCTTCCGGCAACTTTTTGACGAACGCAAGGCGCTTCCGCCGCAGGGCGATCTGCTGTCGATCATGGCCCACGCCGACAGCTACGGCGAAATGGACGAGCAGCGCTTCATCGGGGCGATTGCGCTGCTGCTGGTGGGCGGCAACGACACCACCCGCAATTCGATGTCCGGCCTGATCGAGCGGATCAACCTGTTCCCCGATGCCTGGGCCAGGGTGAAGGCCGATCCCGCCGCGCTCGCCGCCGGCGCCGCCACCGAAACCATTCGCCTGCAGACCCCGATCGCGCACATGCGCCGTACCGCCACGCGCGATGTGGAATTTGCCGGCAAGCAGATCCGCCAGGGCGACAAGGTCGTGCTATGGTACAATTCGGGCAACCGCGACGAAAGCGTGTTCCCAGACGCCGACCGCTGGGACCCGGAGCGCGGGAATTCGCGTCGCCACCTCTCGTTCGGCTACGGCATTCACCGTTGCCTGGGTGCGCGGCTGGCCGAACTGCAGCTGACCACGCTCATCGAGGAGATGGCGAGGCGCGACATGGAGGTGAAGCTCGCCGGCGATCCGGTTCGCCTGCCCTCGTGCTTCTCGCACGGCTACGAACATCTTCCCGTCACGATGAGCCGCAGCCATGGCTGATGCCACTGATGGTCGGGGGCCGTGGCGAACGTACAAGTGCCTCAACTGCGGCAAACTTTACGAGGAGGAGCAGGGTTGTCCCGATCTGGACGTCCCGGCGGGAACACGCTGGGAAGACCTGCCCGACGATTGGGTTTGCCCGCAATGCGGCTCCGACAAGCGGGATTTCGAACTGGTCGACTGATCTATTGCAATTGATCGTCCAAACCGCCCGGAAAAGCGGCAAGCTCGATCTCCCGCGCGGCCTCGCGCAACAGGCCTAGCACGGTGCCATCATCGGGTGACTCGCCCCGACGTGAGACGGATGCGGCGGCAATCACCCGCCCGTCCGGCCCATGCACCGGCACCGCCACGCAGCGCAGCCCCTCGGCAATCTCGCCGCGGTCCACCGCAAACTCGCCCGCGCGCACCTCGGCCAGCTCGGCCCGCAGCGCCGCCGGCTCGGTGATTGTCCGCGGCGTCAGCGCCACGAACGGCCCGGTCGCCAGATAAGCCTCACGCTCCATTTCGGGCAAGTGCGCCAGCAGCACCTTGCCCATGCCCGAACAGTACGCCTCAAGCTGCATGCCGGTGCGGGTGAACAGCTCGCCCGCGCCGCGCCCGGCCTTGATCCGGTACGTCACCATGTCCTGCTCGAACGTGCCGAGCTGGACCACGCAGCCCAGCCGCCGCGCCAGCCGCTCCAGCACCGGCGCGGCCGCGGCGGCGACCATCGCCTTGTGGTCGATCCGCCCCGCCAGCGCGAGCAGCCGCGGCCCCGCCACATGGCGGCCGGTCTCCAGCCGGGTCAGATACCGCTGCTCCACCAGCGTCGCGACCTGCCGGTGCGCGCTGGCCACCGGAATGCCGGCATCGCGGGCAAGCGCCGCCACGCCGTGGGTGCCGCCATCGGCCACGATCGCCTCCAACATTTCCAGCGTACGCGCCAGCGCCGCGATCGTAGGTGTACCATTTCTCATCAGGTGAGAATATGCCCTGCGCGGGCTCTGGCAACAAGCCCGCCGCCGCCGTATCTGCGGGGGCAAGGAGACAACCCGCGCATGACCACGCCCAGTCACGAACAACTCGCCGCCCGTCTGCGCGATGCCTACGCCGGCGGTGTTGTCGCCCCGCTGCGCGACGGGCTCGATCCGGTCGATGCCGACGGTGCTTATGCGGTGCAGACGATCAACACCCGTTTCTGGGAAGCGCAAGGTCGCCGCATCGTGGGGCGCAAGGCGGGGCTGACCGCCAAGGCCGTCCAGACCCAGCTCGGCGTGGACCAGCCCGATTTCGGGGTGCTGTTCGATGACATGCGCGTCCCCGATGGCGGCGCGCTCGATCCTGCCCGGTCGATCCAGCCCAAGGCCGAGGCGGAGATCGCATTCGTGCTTGGCGCCGATCTGCCGGCCACCGATTCCACCCCCGAACAGGTCGCCGCCGCGGTGGCCACCGTTCACGCCGCGATCGAGATCGTCGACAGCCGCATTGCCGATTGGAAGATCACCTTCGCCGATACCGTGGCCGACAACGGCTCGTCCGCGTTCTTCGTGCTGGCCGATGAAGGCAAGCCGCTGCCCGGCCTTGATATCTGGACCGCGGGCATGGTGATGCAGATCAATGGTGAGCCAGTCTCGCTTGGCGTCGGTGCGGCGGCGCTCGGCCATCCGCTCAACGCCGCCGCCTGGCTCGCCAACACCCTCGCGGCTCGCGGCGAACCGCTCAAGGCTGGCGACATCGTGCTCGCCGGCGCGCTCGGTCCGATGGTCGCGCTGAAGCCCGGCGATCATGTCCGCGCGGTCGTCGGCGGGATCGGCGAATGTTCGTTCACCTACGGAAAGGCCTGAACCATGGCTAAAACGAAAGTCGCGATCATCGGCTCGGGCAATATCGGCACCGACCTGATGATCAAGATCATGCGCCTGTCCAACGTGCTCGAGATGGGCGCCTTCGTCGGGATCGATCCCGAATCCGACGGATTGCAGCGCGCCGCGCGGATGGGCGTTCCCATCACAGCCGGCGGCATCGATGGCCTGGTCGCGATGCCCGAATTCGCCGACATCGCGATCGTGTTCGATGCCACCTCGGCCGGCGCCCACCGCCACCATAACGAAGTGCTGCAGGCGCACGGCAAACGGGTGATCGACCTCACCCCCGCCTCGATCGGCCCGTACACGATCCCGCCCGTCAACGGCGAGGCGAACCTCGATGCGCCCAACGTCAACATGGTGACCTGCGGCGGACAGGCGACGATCCCGATCGTCGCCGCGATCAACCGCGTGGCGAAAGTCCACTACGGCGAGATCGTCGCCTCGATCGCCAGCAAGAGCGCCGGCCCCGGCACCCGCGCCAACATCGACGAGTTCACCGAAAGCACCAGCCAGGCAATCGTTGACGTCGGCGGGGCCGCCCGCGGCAAGGCGATCATCGTGCTCAACCCGGCTGAACCGCCGCTCATCATGCGCGATACCGTCTACTGCCTGTGCGAAGATGGCGACCGTGACGCGATCCGCGCCAGCATCCTCGCGATGGTCGCCGAAGTGCAGAGCTACGTCCCCGGTTACCGGCTCAAGCAGGAAGTGCAGTTCGAGGTGATCGGCGACAACAAGCCGCTGCGGATCCCCGAAATGGCCGAAACCGGCCAGACCGAGTTCACCGGGCTCAAGGTCTCGGTGTTCCTGGAGGTCGAAGGCGCCGCGCATTACCTGCCCGCCTACGCCGGCAATCTCGACATCATGACCTCGGCCGCGTTCAAGACCGCCGAAAAGATCGCGCTGCGCATGACCCAGGGAGTTTCGGCATGACGTTCGACCCGACCCAGACCAAGCTCTACATCCAGGACGTCACCCTGCGCGACGGAATGCACGCGATCCGTCACCAGTACGGGCTCGATCACGTGCGCAAGATCGCCCGTGCGCTCGATCTGGCCAAAGTCGATGCGATCGAGGTTGCTCACGGCGACGGCCTGCAGGGCTCAAGCTTCAACTACGGTTTCGGCGCGCATACCGATTGGGACTGGATCGGCGCCGTGGCCGAAGTGCTGGAACACGCGGTGCTGACCACGCTGCTGCTGCCCGGAATCGGCACCGTGCATGACCTGAAGCGCGCTTATGACCTGGGCGTGCGCTCGGTCCGGATCGCTACCCACTGCACCGAAGCCGACGTGTCGAAGCAGCACATCGAGGCCGCGCGCGGCCTTGGCATGGACGTCTCGGGCTTCCTGATGATGAGCCACATGACCGATCCTGAATCGCTGGCGCGGCAGGCGCTGCTGATGGAAAGCTACGGCGCGCACTGCGTCTACGTCACCGACAGCGGCGGGGCGATGAACATGGATGAATACGCCGCGCGGCTGCAAGCTTATGACCGCGTGCTCAAGCCCGAAACACAGCGCGGGGTCCATGCTCACCACAACCTCTCGCTCGGGGTGGCGAACAGCATCGTCGCGGTGCAGAACGGCGCGGTGCGGGTCGATGCCAGCCTTGCGGGGATGGGCGCGGGGGCGGGCAACGCGCCACTGGAAGTGTTCATCGCCGCCGCCGACCGCTACGGCTGGAACCACGGCTGCGATCTGTACGCGCTGATGGACGCGGCCGAGGAACTGGTCCGCCCGCTGCAGGACCGCCCGGTGCGGGTCGACCGCGAAACGCTGACGCTGGGCTACGCCGGGGTCTACAGCTCGTTCCTGCGCCATGCCGAAAAGGCGAGCGCCGAATACGGGCTCGACACCCGCACGATCCTCACCGAAGTCGGCCGCCGCAAGATGGTCGGCGGCCAGGAAGACATGATCGTCGACGTCGCGCTCGATCTGCTGAAGGGCTGAGCGAAACCGTGTCCCCTTTGTCACCCCGGGTCGAGCCCGGGGTGACGGTGTGGGCAGTTGATCGGCATGTCCTGCTCCCCTTCCGCAAGTGGAGGGGCGGGGTACGCAGCGACGCCCGAACTGAGCCCAAGCTCTCTCCGGCCGCTACCGCCAGGCGGCACTGAACCCCTACATTCCCTCCGCTGCCGCTGGCGAATCCTGCAGTGGCTCCTCGCCGGGCAGCGGCGCGCCGAACGACAGCCACCACGCCAGCGCCGCCGCCACCGCGGCGCACACGCCCGCGCGCCACAGCGGCGCCATGCGGGGCTCCGCGGTCCCGGCGGGGAACGTCCGGCGCCCGGTCAGCATCGGCCGCACCAGGTCGTCGCGCCGGATCACGCGGTAATAGAAGATCGCCGCCAGATGGAGCGCAACGAACGCCAGGATCAGGTTGAACCCCAACTCATGCGCCTCGGTCAGTGCTTCGGCGGTGTCCCACGAAACCCGGTGGTTGAGCGGGCCTGACCCGACCGCGTCGGTGTCCTGCGCGAACAGGCCTAGCGTCACCTGCACCGCCAGCAGGCCCAGCAGCGTCAGTACGCTCCACCCGCCCAGCGGGTTGTGCCCGGCCGCCGGCGCGTGTCCGCCGCCGCGCAGGCCCTTCACATAGCCCATCACCGCCCGCGGGCCGCGCAGGAAAGCGCTGAACCGCGCGGTCTCGCTGCCGACCGCCCCCCACAGCAGCCGGAACGCGACCAGCGCCAGCATGACCAGCCCCAGCGTCTGGTGCAGGTCCAGCCGGCCGGTCTCCGCGCTCCACCACAGCGCCGGCAGCAGCGCGACGAAGCTCCAATGGACCAGCCGCACGGGCAGGTCCCACAAGCGGATCGCGGGGCTTTCGGGGATGGACTTGCCGTGCATCAGTCGGGCTCGCGGAA
>JAZKDH010000014.1:64206-96885 GCA_040387665.1 Pseudomonadota bacterium
TGGGCGTGCGCTTCCGCAACTCGCCCAGCAAGCTCTTCAGCGCGCGGCCCATGTTTTCGAAATTGTGGTGGCGCGCCTTCATCACGTCGGCCGGCGCGGCATAAGCCACCATCGCGGTTGCCGGCAGGGCAAGGAGGGCAAGCGCAAGCAGTCGCGCTCGCAGTTTCAGGGACTTCACCAGCGATGCTCCGGCACAAGGGGAACGGGACCGGCGGTGGTTGTCGCCGATCGTTCGTGCCGGGTCAACGTGGCGGAAGGCCGCGGTCGTTCAGGCTGGCCCGCGCTCAACGTAGGCGCGCCACCCGCCCAGTGCAGTGATGTCTTCAGCCCCGGCCAGCGCGCGCGGTTCCGCGACGAAGCCCTTGACGCTGCTGCCGTCCGCCAGCGTCACCGTGCCGATCGCCAGTGGCGGCGGCACTTCGGCAACGAACGATCCGAACGCGGCCACGTCCAGTTCGTACACCTCAACCTTGATCGAGCTTCCGTTTTCGTCATGCACCAGCGCCGGCTTGGGCGGCACACTGCCGGCCATTGCATAGAGCCGATAAGTCGGCGACGTTTCGGTGGCAGCGACCAGCCGCGCGCTGCGCGAGGTCAGCTGCCAGTGCAGCGGCATGCCTTCAAGGTGGGCGCCGACAACGGCAAGACGGATCGTTTCCATGAGTTCTCCGGTATCGAGTGCAGGTCTGGGATAGGGATTGCCCCAGGCCTCGGCCATTTCCAGCAGCGCCCGGTCTGTCCCGGCCGGCGCGAAAAAGCTGACGCCAAAGCCGGTGCCGTTGCGGCGATAGCCGGCCGGAACCGCGACGGCGGCCATGTTGAGCAGATTGACGAAGTTGGTGAAGGTGCCGAAATGGCTGTTGAGCGCCACCGGGTTCGCCAGCATCTCGGACAATCGGTAAATCGTGGGAGAGGTCGGCACGGCCAGCACGTCGACCGTGGCCCACATCTGTTCCGCGGCGCGGGCGAAGTGCATCAGCCGGTACTGCCCGCGAAACGCATCGACCGCGCTGAGCGTGGTTCCGGCCGAGACGATTTCGCGCACCACCGGGTCGATCGCCTCCGGCCGGTCGCGCAGCATGTCCTCCAGCGCCGCGGTCCGCTCCGCCACCCACGGCCCGCTGTAGAGCAGCTTCGCCGCATCGAGCAGCGGGGCAATGTCCACGTCCACCAGTTCATGGCCAAGGCCTTCCAGCCGATCCAGCGCCTGCCCGTACAGGTACTCGGACTGCACATCGCCGAACCATGGCCGTTGGTGCGGCAGCGGGATGCCAAGGCGCATGCCGACCGTCCGGTCAGGCAACACGCGCGAATAATCATCGGCCGGATCGAACCCGGCAATGATCCCGTCGACCAGTGCCGCGTCGGCGGCATCGCTCGTAAAGGCCGTGATGCAATCGAGCGAGCGGCAGGCGGGGACCAGCCCGGTCGTGCTCCACCGCCCCTTGCTCGGCTTGAACCCGATCAGGCCGTTGAAGGCGGCGGGCACCCGGCCCGATCCGGCGGTGTCGGTGCCCAGCGCCAGCGGCACCAGCCCGGCCCCGACCACGACCGCCGAACCCGAGCTCGACCCCCCGCTGACGTAGGCCAGATTGAACACGCAGCGCGGCGCGCCATAAGGACTGCGCGAGCCGTTGAGGCCGGTTGCGAACTGGTCGAGATTGGTCTTGCCCAACGGGATCGCGCCGGCGTCGCACAGCCGTTGCACCGCCGTTGCATTTCGCGCCGGACGATACGCGAATTCAGGGCAGGCGGCGGTCGTTTCCAGCCCGGCGACGTCGATGTTGTCCTTCACCGCGAACGGCACCCCCGCCAGTGGCAGGTCCTCCCCCGCCGCGATCCGGGCATCGACCTTGCGTGCTGTTTCAAGCACTTGAGCCGGGGCGAAACGCGAAATCCAGGCCTGCGGCTGGACCGCGTCATAGTCCGCGAGCCGCGCCAGCGCCGCCTCCATCTGGGCGACGGCGCTGCTTTCTCCAGACCGGACGGCCGCCGCAATATCGCGCGCGCTGCTCATGCCGGTTCCACCGCTAGCAGCGGCGTCCCGGGATTTACGGCTTGCCTTTCAGAGACATAGACCTTGCGTACGGTCCCACTTACCGGTGTCTGGACCGGACTTTCCATCTTCATTGCCTCGATCACCGCAACCGTGTCGCCGGCCTGAACCCGCGCCCCTTCGGCCACGCTCCATGACCACAGCACCCCGCCGAACGGCGCCTCGACCACCTCGCACCCGGCGGGCACCTCGATCGTGCTGGCCACCGGCGCCGCCGCGGCTTCGTCGGTCAGCGCGGCAACGCGGCTGAACTCGCCGCGCGCCTCCCAGTCGGCGCGCTCGGCGGCGAACGCTGCTTCGCGGGTCTGCTGGAAGGCGGCGATGGAAATGGCGTTGTCAGCGAGCAACTTGCGGTACTCCGACAGGCGGAAGGTGCCCTCCTCGATCCGGATGCTGCGCCGGCCCAGCGGGAAGTCGCGCCGCCATTCGGTCAGCTCCTTGTGGCTCACCGGGAAAAACCGGATTCGGTCGAAAAACCGCAGCAGCCACGGCTTGCCGTCGGTGAAGGCGTCGGTCTGGCGCCACGAATTCCACACCTGGATCGTACGGCCGAACAGCTGGTAGCCGCCCGGCCCTTCCATGCCGTAGATGCACATGTAGGCGCCGCCGATCCCGACCACATTGGGCGGGGTCCAGGTCCGCGCGGGGTTGTACTTGGTGGTGACCAGCCGGTGCCGCGGATCCACCGGCGTCGCGACCGGAGCGCCGAGGTAGACGTCGCCCAGCCCCATCACCAGGTACTCCGCATCGAACACGATCCGGTGCACGTCCTCGCGGCTGGCCAGCCCATTGACGCGGCGGATGAATTCGATGTTGTCCGGACACCACGGCGCGTCGTCGCGAACCGAGGCGATGTACTTGGCCACGGTCTCGTGGATCGCCGGATCGTCCCACGACAGCGGCAGCCACACGGTGCGGCTGGGAATCGCAAAATCATCCAGCCCGCCCAGCCGCTCCTCCGCCCTGGCCAGCGCCGCTACCAGCCGCTCTTGCGGCAGGAGGCGGCTGTCATGGTGAATCTGCAACGAGCGGATGCCCGGGGTTACGTCAATGATTCCCGGCAGTTGCAGTTCATCCAGCGCCATCATCAGGGCGTCGACCCGCAGACGCAGTTCCAGGTCGAGCGTGATCGGCCCATATTCGACCAGCAGGTGCTCATCCCCCTGCCTGCGATAGCACGCGGCCGGGCGATCGTCGGCGGCCGGTATGGCATGAACGATCGGACTGCCAAGTTCGGCTGCCGTTACAGCCGGTTGCCGGCGCAGTTCGCCCGCGATTAGCGAGTGCTGTTCGGCCAGCGCCGCCGCCGCGCCGGCCGGGCTGACCGGAAGGAACCGCACGGTATCGCCCGGCGCCAGCTGGCCGATCTTCCACAGATCGGCGGCGATGGTCACGAACGGGCACACGAATCCGCCCAGCGATGGCCCGTCCGGGCCCAGGATGATTGGCATGTCGCCGGTAAAGTCGACCGCGCCGATCGCATAGGCGTTGTCATGGATATTGGACGGGTGGAGCCCCGCCTCGCCGCCGTCGGCCCGCGCCCATTGCGGTTTCGGACCGGTCAGCCGCACCCCGGTCCGGCTGGAGTTGTAGTGCACCTGCCACGCCGTTTCGCACAGCATCGTCACGTCGTCCGGCGTGAAGAAATCGGGCGCGCCATGGGGGCCGTAGAGCACGCGCACGGTCCATTCACGGGTCACTTCGGGACAGGGCAGGCCGGCACCATCCAGCGCCGCGCCGATAGCGCCGTGGGCCAGATGCAGCGTATCGCCGGTCAGCACCCCGCGCCCGGCATGGCCGCCGAACCCGCCGAGCGTGAAGGCCGCGCTGCTGCCCAGGAACCGCGGCGCGGCGATCCCGCCCGCGACCAGCAGGTAGCCGCGCATGCCCGGGCCGGTGACGCGGCCGATCTGCAGCACCTGGCCCGGCGCCACGTCGAACGGCGTCCAGCACGAAACCGGCGCGCCATCCAGCTTTGCGCCGAACTCCGCGCCTGTCAGGCACACGCGCGCGGCGGCGTCGAACTGCAGGTTCGGTCCGGCTGCCGTGAATTCCAGCCCGGCGATCCCTTCCGGGTTGCCCAGCAGGCGGTTGCCGAGCCGAAACGAGAGCGCGTCCATCGGGCCGGACGGCGGCACGCCCACGTCCCAGAAGCCGATCCGGCCGGGCCAGTCCTGCACCGTGGTGGCCGGCCCGCCCGATAGGACGCGGATGGTCTGCGGGTGCCAGGCAATTCCGGCCAGCGCGCGGGTGGAAACCCGGCCGCTGGTGAACACCTCGCTCGCGACGACTTCGCGCAGCCAGTCGAGGTTGGTTTCGATCCCCGCAATCCGGGTTTCCTCCAGCGCCTCCTGCAGCGCGTCGATCGCGGCGGCGCGGGTGGGCGCGGTGACGATCAGCTTGGCCAGCAGCGGATCGTAGAACGCCGAGACCTGCGATCCCGCGGCGATCCAGCCATCCACCCGGGTCCAGTCGGGAAAGTCCACCTCGGTCAGCAGGCCCGAACTGGGGCGGAAATCCTGCCCCGGATCCTCGGCATAGAGCCGTACCTGGATCGCGGCCCCTTGCGGGCGGGCGAGGAACCCATCGAGAAACCCGTAGTCGCCGGCCGCACCGCGGATCATCCATTCCACCAGATCCACGCCCGTGACTTGTTCGGTCACCCCGTGCTCGACCTGGAGGCGGGTGTTCACTTCCAGGAAATAGAAATCGTCGCGCGCCGGATCATAAAGATATTCGACGGTTCCAGCCGAGCGATATTTGGCCCCCGCCGTCAGCCGCACCGCCGCCGCGATCATCGCGTCGCGCGTGGCGGGCGGCAGCAGCGGGGCCGGGGTTTCTTCCACCACCTTCTGGTTGCGGCGTTGCAGCGAGCAATCGCGCTCGCCCAGCGCGACCACGCGGCCCGCGCCGTCGCCAAACACCTGCACCTCCACATGGCGCGCGGGTTCGACATAGCGTTCGAGGAACACCCCGCCGTTGCCGAAGTTGCCCGCGCCCAGCCGCACCACGCCCGCAAAGCCATCGATGAGTTCGGCGGGCGAATGGCAGATCTTCATCCCGATCCCGCCGCCACCGGCGGTGGCCTTGAGGATTACCGGATAGCCGATGGATTCCGCCGCGCGCACCGCGTCTTCCGGATCGGTCAGCAGTCCGGTCCCCGGCGCCAGCGCAACACCGTGGGCTTCGGCCAGATCGCGGGCGGAATGCTTGAGCCCGAAGGCAGTGATGTTGTCCGCCGTGGGGCCGATGAACACGATCCCGGCCGCTTCGCAGGCGGCGGCGAACTCGGTGCTTTCCGATAGAAACCCATAGCCAGGATGGATCGCCTGTGCCCCGGTGGCCCGCGCGGCGGCAAGTATTGCGGGGATGTTCAGATAGCTTTCGCTCGCCGTTGCCGGGCCGATCCGCACCGCCTCGTCCGCCTCGGCCACGTGGAGAGAGCCTGCGTCAGCGTCCGAATAGACCGCAACCGAGCCGATCCCCATGCTGCGCAGGGTGCGGATGATCCGGCAGGCGATCGCGCCGCGGTTAGCGATCAGGACCTTGGCGAAAGTGTTCATGCGCTGACGATCATCCGGACCGGGGTGGGGTTGAATCCGTTGCACGGGTTATTGATCTGCGGGCAGTTGGACACGACCACGTCCACGTCCATCTCGGCGCGCAGGTCCACGGTCAGGCCGGGCGCGGAGATGCCGTCGACGATGCCCAGTGCGCCGTCGGCTTCGACGGGGACGTTCATGAAGAAGTTGATGTTGGACACCATGTCGCGCTTGCCCCGGCCGACCCGGACGTTGGCATCGAGGAAGTTGTCGACGCAGGCGTGCTGGCTCTTGGTGTGGTGACCATAGCGCAGCGTGTTGCTTTCGCACGAGCAGGCGCCGCCGATGGTGTCGTGATAAGCGACGTTAGTGGCCGTAATGGTCATCATCGGCCGCCCTTCGTTCGACAGCAGCACCGCTCCGGTGCGCAGGAAGATGTTGCCTTGCGCGGCGATGGTGTCCTGCGCGGAGTAGCGTTCGCCATCGTCACCGGCGGCATAAGCGAGGAAATCGACTGCCTGGTTGCCTTCTAGGTCGATAATGCGCAGCGTCTGGCCGCGCGCCAAGCGGTGCAGCCATGGGGCACGGGCGGGAACAGTCTCATCGTGGAGGATTGCGCCGGGCAGGCCAGCGGCAGCGGGATCGGCCATTTTTCGCGGGCTCCTTACCTGAGGTAGTAGTCTTCGGTGTTGAGAAAGGCGCGCTGCCCTTCAGGGGCGGCGTTGCGCACCGTGTCATCAGCCGGGGTGACCGGGCCCTGCCACGCGGTGAGGCGCAGCGGGGCGACCGACCACTCGGTCCGTGGATCGAGCACGTGCGGGCAGTTGGCCAGCACAGCGATCAGGTCCATTTCGGCGCGCAGAAGCACTTCGCGCGCTGGCGGGAACGGCCCGATTTCGGCCACTGTGGTACCGTCTGCGGCGATCGTCACGCCTTTGAAAAGGTTGACGCAAGGATGGACATCCTTGCGCCCGAGGCCATGCTTGGCGACCGCAAGCATGAACCGGTCACGCGCGTTGGGGTGCGCACCGTAGTTCTTGCCGTCTCCGTACTTGCGGGCGTTCGATGTCTCGGTGGAGGGCCCGCAGAACGTATCGTGGGTGCCGGCAGTGTCCGCCAGCAGCGAGGCCATGACGCGGCCCATGTCGGACAGCAGCAGCTTGCCCGCGCCCAGGTAGCCGTTCCACTGAACCTTGATCGTATCGGCCACGTTCAGCCGTTCAAGCGGATACTCCGCGTTGAACAGCAGCAGCGAGGCGCAGGCGTCTCCGTCAAGGTCGATCAGCCGCAGCCGTGTGCCGCGCGCGATCCGGCGTGACGCATAGCCCCCGGGGGCGAGCGTTTCTTCCCACACCACCGGGCCGGCGGCGTCAGCAGCGGCGGCGGGAATGGTCGGCATGGCCGCCACGCGCGTTCCGGCCATCGCGCGGGCGTGGGCCCGGGCGGCGTATGGGTCGCCGGTCTGGCTGGCTGATGATGGAGAGTTCATCGCGGCTCCTTCGATGATAGCGGCGGAAGCAATGCCGTGGTGGTGACGAGCTTGGTCTGCTGCACCCCGCGCACCTTGCGCAGCGCGTCGGACAGGGCGTGCAGCCGCTGGGCGGCCCCTTGGACGAGCAGCACTTCAAGCGACTGGTCGTCTTCAAGAAAGATATGCTGGCTCGAGATGATTTCGGCGATGTATCCCAGCTGGACTTGGGCCAGCGCATGGCGGACCCGCCCGGACTCAGCCCGGTAAATCAGCGTGACCGTACCCGCGAGCACCGTTTCCGGACGCTCGCGCGCGCTGTGCTGCGCCAGTTCCTGGCGGATCAGTTCGGCGATCATCTGCGAGCGGTTGGGCACGTCGCGTTCGGCCACCATGGCGTCAAGCTCGGCAAACAGGTCGGCCGGGAGGCTGACACTGAGCCGGACAAGAGAGGATGAAGCGGGTTGGGGCATGGCAATCGCGACGTTAATAATATTACGATCCTTGTAAAGAGTAATAATTGCTGCACTGCCGCACGAATTTTGGGCATGCTTTCGCTTAGTGCCTACTTTTTGAGCAACGCCGAGGACATTGAGAGCGCAGGCCCGCCCTGTTCCGTTGAGTATGAAGTTTGGCACGGTAATTGCTGCAGGAGCTGTGCCAAGCAGGCAGATCAATTCCTGAGGGGGAATTCATGAACAAGACCATCAAGGCAGCCTTCGCCGCCACAGTACTTTCCGCCGGCCTTGCCGCTGCTCCTGCGTTTGCCCAGGAGGAGCCGGCCAGCGATCTCACCATCACCGGCAGCGTTGCGCTCACCACCGAGTATCGCCTGCGCGGCATCTCGCAGACCGACGGTGACGCTGCAATTCAGGGCGGGATCACCGTTGCGCATTCATCCGGGTTCTACGTCTCCACATGGGCGAGCAATCTGGCCGGTAACGGGACCTGGGGCGGGTCCAACATGGAGCTTGACCTGATCGCCGGTTACAGCCGCGCAATAGGCCCGGTCACGCTTGATGGCGGCTTCATCTACTACGCTTACCCCGGTGTGACCGGTCACGATTTCTATGAAATCTACGGCTCTGCCTCGGGCGCGGTCGGCCCGGTCAAGGCCAAGCTGGGCGCTTACTGGGCACCCTCGCAGAATAGCATCCGCACCGGCCCGTCCAAGGGCAACAACATCTGGGTCTATACGGACTTCGCTTTGCCGATCGAAGGCACTCCGCTGACGCTGAAGGCGCACGGCGGCTATTCCAGCGGCGATTCGATCTATACCTGGGGCAAGGACGTGATCGATTACGCCGCCGGCGTGGACATCACGTTCAAGGTGCTGACGCTGAACGTTTCCTATGTCGGGACCGATCTGCCGCGCGACTTCGCCAACGCCAACTTCGGCGCTGGCAGCGAAAGCGGCCGCTCGATCACCCGCGGAAAGGTTGTGGCAACGCTGACTGCCGCGTTCTGAGGCATCGCCTCCGCCCCGCCGCCGCCTGCGTGGCGGCGGCGGGGCACCGCGTATTTATATCCGGGCACTTTCCCCGACTCCCGCGAAAGAACGGCTTAAGCCCATGCGGCTCGTCAATATCAAGCCCAAGAGCGGGCTGCGGATCCTGATCGGCGCGATCCCGATCATCCTGCTGCTGATCGCCTATGCGCTGATGTCCGCGGCCCGGGCGGAGGCCGACCCCAACGACAAGGTGCTGCCGACCTTCCTGGCGATGATCCGGGCGGCAGTGCGGCTATTCACCGAGACTGACCCCCGCACTGGCGAGATCACCGCGCTGGCAGACACCTGGGCCAGCCTGTGGCGGCTGGGCGCCGGGGTCCTGATCGCCACCCTGTCGACCCTGTTGCTGGGCATCGCGCTGGGGGTGGTGCCGCTGGTCCGCGCCGCGCTGGGGCCGGTGATCACGATCATCGCGGTGATCCCGCCGATTGCGGTGCTGCCGATCCTGTTCATCGCGCTGGGCCTGGGCGAGGCGTCCAAGATCGCGCTGATCGCGATCGGCATCGCGCCCTACATGGTCCGCGACCTGGCGGGGTACGTCGCCGCGCTCCCGGCCGAACAGTTCCTGAAGGCGCAGACGCTGGGCGCGAGCAGCTGGCAGCTGACCTTGCGCGTCGCGCTGCCGCAGGCGCTGCCCCGCCTGATCGAGACGCTGCGCCTGTCGATGGGCCCGGCATGGGTGTTCCTGATCTCGGCCGAGGCAATCGCCGCCGATGTTGGCCTGGGCTACCGAGTCTTCCTCGTGCGCCGCTATCTGGCGATGGACATCATCCTGCCCTATGTCGCGTGGATCTCGGCGCTCGCGATCCTGACCGACTGGGCGCTGCTGACGCTCAGCCGCAAGAGCTTCCCCTGGGCGCACGGAGATGGGCGATGAGCGCGCTGCTCTCGCTGCAGGACGTGTGGGTCGAGTACGGCGACAAGGTCGTGCTCGAGCGGGTCAACCTCGATATCGCCGCGGGCGAGTTCGTGTCGGTGGTCGGGCCGTCCGGCGCGGGCAAGAGCACGTTCCTGCGCCTGATTCTGGGGCAGGAAGGGCCGACCCGCGGGCAGCTCCTGCTCGACGGCACTCCGCTCGCGCCCGAATGCTCCCCGGATCGCGGGGTCGTGTTCCAGCGCTATTCGGTGTTTCCGCATCTGACTGCGCTCGGCAACGTGATGTTCGGGCTCGAATGCGCCGGCGCGCCCTTGCTGGGAAAGCTTGTCGGTGCTGGCCGCCGCGCCGCTCGGGACAAGGCGGCGGCGATGCTGGAAGCCGTCGGCCTGGGCCACAACCTCAACGCCTATCCGGCACAGCTGTCGGGCGGGATGCAGCAGCGGCTGGCCGTGGCGCAGGCGCTCGTTACCCACCCGCGGGTGCTGCTGCTGGATGAACCGTTCGGCGCGCTCGATCCCGGCATCCGGCTCGACATGCACGAACTCGTCACTGCGCTGTGGCAGGACCACGGGCTGACGATCGTGATGGTCACCCACGACATCACCGAGGCGTTCAAGCTGGGCACCCGCGTGCTGGCCTTCGACAAGCGCCGCCACGATCCTCACGCCCCCAACCGCTACGGCGCGACCGCGGTGTATGACGTGAAGCTGGACCGCAAGATGAAGGCCGCGGGGCCGCCGCCGGGGCTGGTCGGAGCGGGCTGAAGCGCTATCGCTCGGCTGCGGTGCAAGTGCACCTACCGTCCTGTTTCAGTCAGTCCAGCCATTGTGTTGACAGTGTAGACCGTGCCAGTACCTTCCAAGGGTGCCTGCAACGTCAGTTGTCAAAGTCAAGCGTCTGCGGTTGGCGATCCTTGCCGCGGCCGCTATTGCATCGCCGACTTTGGCGTCCATTCCTTCGTCCTCCAGATACGGACAATGGACATTGATAAGCATTTCCAGTCTGAGTGGGGCTGGAAATGATTCATCCGTCATATTAACCCAAGGCGGCGATATGTATGAGTACCGCGTCGATTGGACGCGTGACGAAGACGTTTCTGTCGAAGTGGATTTAAAACAGTGTAGGCACGACGATGATTTCCGCGCGTCCTACAGCGTCGATGTTCATCGCTTTGTCAAAATGGATGTCGGGATTATTTCTAAAAAACTACGCCTCGATTTTGATAAATGGTTTGCGCAGGCAAAGTTGTCCTGTGATGGGCGTGTAGATGGTCTGCAAGTTGACTACTCTAAGTTTGATGCTGCCGTCGCTGACTTCGTCCAGAGCGTTCGCTATTTCGTCATTGAATAGCGGCGTAAGTTCTAAAAAAAGCCCCGGGCTTTTGCCCGAGGCTTTCCCCCGTCTGTCCGGTGATCAGAGCTTGCCGTCGGCGGCCATCTGCATGAAGCTGGCGTCGTAGCGCAGCTTGATGTTGTTCTTGTCGCCCAGCACCTTGCCGCCGGGGAATTCGATGCCGATGGCATCGACCGAGGTGGCGTTGGGGCCGAACAGGCCCTTGGCGAAGCTGAACTGGCGCACGCCGTCCATGTGCTTCATCACGTCGGACCCGGAGACGTATGCTGCGGCGTCGGCAGGTTTATAGTACAGGAACGTGGTTTTCAGCTGGCCCTGGTAGTTGGCGGTATCGGTGCCCGAAAGGCGGGCCATCTCGGCGATTGCCTTGCCCGATTCAGCGTCGCCCTTGGCCATGATGCCAAGCACTTCGAACCATGCGCCGACCAGCGCCTTGCCAAGCGCGGGATTCGCCTTGAGCGTCTCGGTCGAGACGCTCATCACGTCCTGGATCTCGTTGGGGATCTGCGCGCTGCTGAACACCTGGGTCGCGCCGGTGGCCTTGCGGATTTCGGCCAGCTGCGGGTTCCAGGCGGCCACTGCCTTCACGTCGGACGTGCCGAACGCGCCGACGATATCTGCGTCGGAGGTGTTGACCGTCTTCACGTCGGCCAGCTTCATCCCGTTCATTTCGAGCGCGCGGGCGAGCAGGTAATGCGAGACCGACAGTTCGACGAGGTTGACCGTCTGCCCCTTGAGGCTGGAGACGCTGCCCGGGCCCTTGATGACGATCCCATCATTGCCATTCGAATAATCACCCATGATCAACAGGGTGGTATCCTTGCCGCCGGCGGCGGGGATGGTCAGCGCGTCCATGTTGGTCACGCCCACGCCGTCAAGCTTGCCGGCCGTGTACTGGTTCACGCTTTCGACATAGTCGTTCACCTGGATCAGGTTGATCTTGATCCCGTACTTGTCGGCCCACTTTTTCAGGATGCCGCTTTTCTCGGCATAGGGCCACGGCATCCAGCCGGCATAGATCGACCAGCCGATGTCGAATTCCTGCTTCGCGGCTTCGGCGGCCGGGGCGGCGCCTTCGTCTGTCTTGGGGCCGGAGCAGGCAGTGACCAGCAACAGGCTGGCAAGGCCGGCACTGTGCAGCGCATTCTTCCACGTGAACGTCATGAATTCCCCCCTTGGTGGATCGGGCTGTCAGGCCGGATTGGATCAGATTGTTGCGAGAGATCGCAGTCGAGCTGGGTAGATGTGGCCTGCATCGGTCGGGCGTGGGTTTTGCGGGCTACCTGGCCGAAGGACGAGACCGGCCGCGCGCCATCGGGCAAAGCGAGCTTTCCAGCTGCGGCACGTTCCTGGAGATAGCGGAAAGTCTGTACGGTCTGCGCGAACAGGTGCTCACCGGTGCGGATGGGTTCGGCATCGGGCCGGCCCAGCGGGCGCAGCTGGGTGTCGTAGTCGAGCGCGAAGAACAGCGGGAACGAATACCGCTCCTCCGCCACCTTACGCACCCGGTGCGAGGTAGCCACGAACGCACCACCGGACCAATATTCCAGCATGTCGCCAATGTTGACGACGAGCGCGCCGGGCACGGGCGGCGCATCGATCCATTCGCCCGCCTGGTTCATCACTTCGAGCCCGGGGCCGGTGGCGAGCAGCAGGGTGAAGCACTCGTAATCGGTATGAGCGCCAATCCCGGGCGCATCGCGCTGGGTATCGTCGTGCGGATAATGGATCAGGCGCAGCTGACTGGGCGGCGCTGTGACCAGATGGTCAAAGCTGCCCTCAGGCTGGCCAAGCGCCATCGCGAAGCCGCGCAGCAGCCGGCGACCGACCGCGAACGCCGCGCCGTAATATGCCATCACGTCCTCGCGGAAGCCGGGCAACGCGGGCCACTGGTTCGGCCCGAGCATCGGGTGGCCGGGAGGCACGGTTGCGGCGGGCAGATCGAGCCCGAGATCGAACGCCTCCTTGCGGTCCCGCTTGCCGTCACCCAGCGTCTCCTCTCCTTCGGGCACATAACCGCGGTGGTTGGAGGATCCGCCGATATAGCTGGCCAGCTTGGTGTTGAGCGGCTGGGCAAAGAAGCGCTTGGCCGCTGCCTGCAGTCGCCCGGCGACGGCAGGAGCGATGCCGTGCCCGGTGATATGGAGAAAGCCGACTTGGGCGGCAGCCTCGCGCAGCTGTTCGACCGTTGCCGCTTCCGCCGCCGCGTTGCCCCCGCCCAGCGCTGCGATATCAACAACCGGAACCGAACGGAACGGCCCGCCGCCTGCCATGGAACGCCCGGGCGGCGTCTCGGCAGCAATGTTTGCCGCGGGCAGGAGGCTGCCATGGAGTTCGCCAAGACGCAGCACGCGCGCCTCCGGACGCCCATGGGGATCATGGTCCGCCACTGTCAGCCGGC
This sequence comes from Pseudomonadota bacterium, assembly GCA_040387665.1. Lineage (GTDB taxonomy): Bacteria > Pseudomonadota > Alphaproteobacteria > Sphingomonadales > Sphingomonadaceae > Novosphingobium. The sequence goes on from JAZKDH010000014.1 coordinate 77,414, forward strand.
CCGCGTCGAATTCTGCGCCGGGGGGAAGCAGCAGCGCGCCTTCGCGCCAGGGCAGGGTGGACCGGTCGATCCGCCAGCCCTGCGCCGTGATCGTGCCCAGCGAAATCTCGCAATCGACCAATTGTTGCGCCTGTTCAGGGGTCGCTGCGGCCAGCCGGGCGGTCAGGCTATCCCGTGATTCGAACGCAGCGGCGCGAGCACGGGCATAGCCGAACCGGTCGCCGCAACGCACCAGCATCACGGGGCGATCGTCAGCTTCGGACAGCAGCCGCGCCGCTCCGACCGGTGCATCGGCGGGCAACTGCTCGCGCTGCCAATGCTCGACATAGTCCGCTTCGATCCCGTATTCGATCAGCAGATCGCCGTGCTCTTCAAGCCGCCCGCGGTCTCCCAGCGGGCAGGGGCGAAAATCGATCTCGCGCAGCCACTCGGCAGTGTCGCCATCGATGGCAAGGCGGCCGGCAAAGCCTTCTTGCGTCGCCATGATGGCGGCCTCGGCCGGCGTGACTTCAGCCAGGCACCTTGCCTGGACTTGGCCCGCAAACGCCGGCGGCTGCCGCAGATCGACATAAAAACGTGGGCCTTGCAGCCAGTCGACCCGGGTAAGCGTGTCAACGTGCGCGTCCGGGGTCGCCAGCAACAGCCGTTGCCACAGGCCTGAATAGTTGCTGCCGTTGCCGCCAGTTTTTGGATTGCCGTGTTGCATTGCAACGAGAGTTATAATGCACAGCTCATCGCGCTAGCCGGCTTTTTTCAATGAAGCTCATAGACCTGATCTATGAGCGGGCACGCAGCCGCCGACGCAATTCGTCAAGGAACAGTTGGGTGGCCGTATCGCGCGATGGATCCGCGCGAGAAATCAGGAAAATTTCGTACGCCGGCTGGAGATCGGGCGGCAGCAGCGGCCACAGTCGCCCGGCCGCTACCGCATGACGCGCCGCACCGGTGGGCAGAAAGCCAATCCCGACTCCGAGCGTGATCAGCCGCAGTGCCTCGTGGATGTCTTCTGCCATTCCAGCCTGCTCCGCGCCCAGACCGTGACGGCTGCGAAAGCGGGTGACCGATTCGGGCTCGTCCGCCCCCGTCAACACGAAGCCGTCGCGCCGCAGATCCTGTAGCCCGGTGATCTTGTGACCAAAGGCGGGGTGCGCGCGGGCACAGAACAACTGCTGGGTTTCGACAAACATCGGTTCGTAGACCAGGTCCGGCCCCGCCGAACCCTCATACCCGATGCCCACCTCCACCTCGCCGCTGGCGAGCGCGTCAAGCACCCCGCGCCACGGCGACACGCGTAATTCCATCGCTATGCCCGGATGGCGGCGGTGGAATGAGGCGATCGCGTCGTCCAGTTCGGAGCAGACGATTGACGAGATCAGCTGGATCCGCACGATGCCGCCAACGCGCTTGGTCGCCTGGGCGACCTGGTGCTGCGCCATGCGCACATGCTCGAACATGTCCTCGCACAGCGCCCTCAGCGCCTTGCCGGCCGGGGTTATCCGGATGCCGCCGGTCGACCGCTCGAACAGGCGCGCGCCGAGCTGGTCCTCGAGCCGTTTCAGTGCGGCACTGATGCTCGGCTGCTGCTTGTTGAGGCTGCGGGCGGCCGCTCCGATGCCTTCGGCGCGCACGATCTCCAGGAACACCTTGAGCAGGTTCCAATCGATGTTGCGGGCAAAGTCGCGGTCGATACGCGCAGATCCCGACCATGGATTATCGGACGGCGCGGTCATTACCGGGATCAGGCCCGGCCGGTTTCGCTGGCCAGCAATGCCGGATCGATGCCTTCGGCCCGCCAAGCGGCAGTCCACCGCCCTGCAGTGGACGTGTCGAACAGAACATCCTGGCGGCCGGCGGCGGCAAACCAGCCGTGCTGCCGCATCTCCCCCTCCAGCTGGCCTTCACCCCAGCCGGCATAACCCAGTGCGAACAGCCACTGCGCGGGACCGTGTCCTTCTGCCAGCGCCCGCAACACGTCGGTGGAAAACGACAACGCCCACACGTCGCTTACGACAATGGTGCCATGACCGGTCCATTCGGGCGAGTGAAGCACGAAACCGCGCTGTGGCTCGACCGGGCCGCCAAGGTGGACCGGCATGTCCGGCGCTTTGCCCGGTTCTATTCCGGCCTCTGCCAGCACCGCGTGGAACCGCAGGCTGTCATGCAGGCGCCCAACGCCGATCCCGAGTGCGCCGTTCGCATCGTGAACGCACATGGCGATCACCGCTCGCGCAAAGCGAGGATCGAACATTCCGGGCATTGCCAGCAGGAACCTGCCGGAAAGGTATTCCGCATCGCTCATGCTGCACAGCCTAGGCCATTTGGCAATCAAGTTGAACCCGCGTTCGTGCGCTGGCTCGCAGCGCTTGATCAGAGAATTGATCGTTCCGTGCGCAGCCGCGCCATGTACGGATAACTTGGCCCGTCAGCGAAACGCTCGGGCGAATTGATCGGTCAGCGGCTTGAACAGGTAGTTCAGCATCGTGCGCGAACCCGTCTGGATAAATGCCTCGGCCGGCATCCCGGGCCGGAGTTTCAGGTCCTCCAGCTTTTGCAGTTCGGAATCGGGTATTTCGATCTCGGCAGTGTAATAGGTGACACCCTGCTGCGGATCGACCGTGCGGTCCGCGCCGAATTTGCTCAACCGTGCTTCAAGCTCTGGCGTGGTGGCCAGGTTGAAGGCGGACAGGCGCAGTCTGACCTTCTGCCCCACCACCAACTGATCAACGTCGCTGGGACTGACCTTGGCGGTGACGATCAGAGGGTCGCGCTCGGGCACGATTTCCATGATCGTCTCCCCGGCGCGGACCACGCCGCCGATCGTGGTATAGGCCAGCTTGTCGACCACCCCGTCATAGGGCGCGCGGATCTGGTTGCGGGTATTGATGTCCTGGGCAACGATATTGCTTTGTTTCAGCTCGATCAGTCTGCTCTGAACCTGGGCCAGTTCGGTACCGGCCTGACGGCGCGCCTCGTCTTCGAGGACCAGCGTCTGCTCGCGCAGTTCAGCGATCTTGGAGCGCAGCTGCGATGCCTGTGCTTCGGCCGATGCGACGCTGCCGCGCAGACCCACGGCCGACCGCGCCAGTTCGTTGCGCCGTTGCAGCGTGGTATAGCGCTTTTCCCACAGCTGTTCGTTCGCGACGCGTTCTTCGGCGATCAGCGCTTCCTGTTTGCGGTAGACGTTGGCCTGGACAATATACGACCCGATCGCTTTGCTGGCCTGCTCAATCTGGGCCTGCAGCGCCGCGCGCTGACCGGTCACCGTGGCGCGGTTCAACTGGAAAATGCGGCGCTCTTCTGACAGGATCTTGGCGATCAGCGCCTCATTCGCGCGCGCGAGAAGGGCAGGCGGAAATTCGATAGTGCCATAGGCGTCCCGTTCGGCGCGCAGCCGCGCCTCGCGCGCGGTCAGCTGGTCCAGGCTTTCAACCGTCATTGCCGCGCTTGCTGCCGAAACATTCGTGTCGAGGCGCATCAACAGTTGGCCGGCCCGCACCCGCGTGCCGTTGCTGACCGGAATTTCCGCGATCACCCCGCCTTGTGGGTGGGCGATTTTCTTCACGCGCGATGCCACTGTTATTTCGCCGGGGGCCATCACCGAGCTCGACATGGGCAGCAGCGCCAGCGGCGCGCCCAGTCCAAAAACCACGGTCGCCAGCAGGATCCTGGATTTTTTCAGCGCTGTCGAGAGACCGTCCGAAACATCGTCCGGCGGCACGTCGGTCAGGGTGAGGGCGTTCTGGTTGATCATGCTCAGGCCTCTGCAGCCGCGCGCAGGCGGCTGGGTTGTGCGGGCGCGCCGCTCAGCTTCGGCAAAACCTCGGCCTTGGGGCCGAAGGCACGCATCAAGCCGGCATCGAGCCATAGCAGCTTGCCAATCTCGGCCAGCGCGCTGGGCCGATGGGCCACGATGATGACGATCGCGCCGCGCGCCCGCGCACCAGCAATCGCGGTGTTCAGCGCAAGATCGCCATTGACGTCCAGGTTTGAATTCGGTTCGTCCAGCACGACCAGGAACGGATCGCGGAACAGCGCCCGGGCGAGGGCAATGCGTTGGCGCTGGCCGGCGGAAAGGTTGCGCCCGGCGGGCCCGATCACGGTGTCGTACCCTTGGGGCATATGCACGATCAGTTCGTGAACGCCGGCCTGGGTGGCCGCGGCTACCACTTCCTCGCTGGATGCCGCGGCATCGAAGCGGGCGATATTCTGGGCAATCGTGCCGTCAAACAGTTCGATGTCCTGGGGGAGATAGCCGATAAAGCTGCCCGATATGTCCGGGTCCCATTGGTCAATGGCCGCACCGTCCAGTCGCACGGCACCGCGCACGGGCTCGAGCAATCCTACCAGCGCACGCGAGAGCGAGCTTTTGCCCGACCCGCTTGCGCCGACGATCGCAAGCGTATCCCCTTTCGCCAGCTGGAAGGCGACGTCTCGAAACAGCAGGGTTTGCGTACCCGGCACCACGGCCGCAAGGCTTTCCACCACCAAGCTGTGCGATGGGCGGGGCAACGTCGTGCGCTCCATGGGCGCGGGGAAAGCTTCGAGCCGTTCGGCCAGCCGGTTCCATGCCTGCCGAGCGGCGATCAGGCCGCGCCAGTTGCCGATGGCCGAGTCAATCGGAGCCAGCGCGCGCGAGGACAGGATCGAGCTGGCGATAATCACCCCGCCGCTGGCGCTGCCGTTGATCACCAGCCACGCGCCCACCGCAAGTATCAGCGACTGGAGCAGCAGACGAAACGTCTTGGAGAACGTACGCATCGCCGAAAGCTTCTCGCCAGCCGCGTCGGTGGCCTCGGCAAAACTGCCGCTCATCGTCTGCCAGCCGGACAGGATCTGGCCGCGCATGCCCAGGGCACGGATAACTTCTGCATTGCGCCGGCATGTTTCCACGAATGCGAAACGCTCGGAACTACTGCGCGTGGCGGATTCGACCTGCGCGTTCGTCATGCGGTCGGTAACGATCGTTAGAACCACCAGAATCGCTGCGCCGATTACGCAGACCAGCCCCAACGCCCAGTGAAACACGAACAGCACACCCAGGAACAGCAGCATCCACGGCAGGTCCAGTATCGCCATCGGGCCCTGGCCGGTGAAGAATGACCGCATCAGGTCAAGGTCGCGTACAGGCTGGACCGCATCGCGGCCGCTGCGGGTTAGCTCTGTCTGCAGCACCAGGCCGAACACCCGGTCGGAAAGGGCGCGATCGAGCATCTCCCCGGAGGCGCCCGCGATGCGATGGCGCAGATGTTCCAACGCGGCCTGGAACCCAAAGGCGATGATCAGCATGATCACGAGCCCGATCAGGCTGGGCAGAGAATGGCTCGGCAGAACCTCGTCGTAGACCATCAGCATGAAGATCGACCCGGACAGCAGCAGCACGTTCAGTGCGGCGCTCATCCCGATTACAGTGCCCAGTACCTTGCGTCCGCCCGGCAGGGCGGCCAACAACTCGTGCGAACGGCGGAGGCCGAACATCATCTCACGCGCACTGTTCATCGGCTTCGCGATCCCTTTTTACGCTCGCCAGCTGTGTCAACGCCGATAAGCGCCCATGTGCCGTTTGCATAGGACGAGAAGTGGGGTTGAACCTGATTCAGCTTCATCCCGCCGAGTCGACAAGCCGGCATGCTGTCCAAGGCGGCCGAATCACGGCCTGCATGGGGGCCTCATAAACGAAATATCGGCGCGGCAGAAGCAAGTCGATCGATCAAGCTGCGGCCGCTGATGCGGCGACGCTGGCGTTCACCGAATCTGCCGTGCCCAGCTGCGTACTTCCTCCACGTAAAGCGAAGGCTGTTCCAGTGCAGCGAAATGCCCACCCTGCGGAAGTTCGTTCCAGTGGACGATTTGTTTCATGCATTTCTCCGCCCAGCTACGCGGCGCCCGGTAGATTTCGTGCGCAAACACGCTGCAGCCAACCGGAAGTTCAAGCTGCTGGGCAAAGAAACCGCCCGCGAAGCTTTCCCAGTAGAGCCGGCCGGACGAGGTGCCGCTGTTGCTGAACCAGTAGAGGCTGATGATGTCGAGCATCTCGTCGCGTGAAATCGCGCTTTCCGGCGAGCCCGAGCAATCCGACCAGGCCGAGAACTTCTCGTAGATCCACGCGGCTTGGCCGGCGGCGGAGTCTGCCAGCGAATACCCGAGCGTCTGCGGCCGGGTTGCCTGCTCCGTAGAATAACCGGCTTCCTGCGCGGCATAGTACCCCATAGCATCCAGCATCGCCTGTTCTTCGGGGCTGAACGGCGGCGTGGGTTCGGTGGGCATCACGATCGGCATGTTGACGTGGATCGAGGCCAGGCCCTTGTGCCGACGCACGCCCAGCCGGGTGGTCACTGCCGCACCCCAGTCGCCGCCCTGCGCCAGCCAGTGGTCGCCATAGCCGAGGCGTTCCATCAGCACTTCCCACGCCGCGGCGATCCGGTTGACGCCCCAGCCGGTAACGGTCGGCTTGCCGCTGAAGCCATAGCCGGGCAGCGACGGGATCACGAGGTGGAAGGCATCGCTGGCGCTGCCGCCGTGCGCAACCGGATCGACCAGCGCGGGGATCGCAGCGCGGAATTCCAGGATTGCGCCGGGCCAGCCGTGGGTCAGCAGCAGCGGGCGCGCTTCGGCATGGGGCGAGCGAATGTGCAGAAAATGAATGTCGACGCCGTCGATCTCGGTCATGAACGACCCGGCAGCGTTCATCCACGCCTCGCACTTGCGCCAATCATGCTGGGTCCGCCAGTAGCTGACCAGATCCTGGAGCGCGGCCAGCGGCACGCCTTGTGACCAGTCCTGGACGAGCTCGGCATCGGGCCAGCGGGTGGCATCCAGCCGTCGGTGCAGGTCGGCGATTGCATCGTCGGACACCAAAACTTCAAACGGACGGATGGAATCGTTCATCAAAGCTCTCCCGGTTTACCGACGGGCACGCTAGCGCAATGACGCGGCCGGACCAATCGGCCATTTTCGGTCATTCATTGCCCCCGCCAATCGATGCGCACGCATAAGCGATTTGATCCGCCGCGCAGGATCGGCCAGCATGGGGCGATAACAGATCATTTGCGCGCCGCCCGTCATCGCGGGAACGGCCGCGCGGGAGCCGGAACACCTGACATGCATCCATCGCTGCACGCCCGCACCACGCCTGACAAACCCGCGATCATCATGGCGGGGACCGGAGCGGTAACCACATATGCCCAGCTCGACGCGCGCTCCAACCAAGGCGCGCATTTGATCCGCGCGCTGGGGCTGAAACGCGGGGACGGAATCGCACTGATGCTGGAAAACAGCTCGTTCTTCTTCGAAGCCGTCTGGGCGGCGCAGCGCGCGGGCCTGTATTACACCTGCATCTCGACCCGGCTGGCAGATCCCGAGATTGCCTTCATAGTCACCGACAGCGCGAGCACGGTGCTCGTCTCGTCGGCGCCCGTCACGGATGCATTGGCCGGGATGCTTCCGGGCGTAACACTGTTCGCCCCCGGCCGGCGGGATTTCGCCGCTGAAGCCGCACGATGTCCGAACACGCCAATCGCGGACGAATCGCCGGGCAACGACATGCTTTATTCCTCGGGTACTACCGGTCGGCCCAAGGGCATCCGCCCGGCGCTGCCCGACGGCGGACTGGACCAGACCAATGCGCTCACCGAGTTCGGCCGGACGCACTATGGCATGGACGCTGAGACGGTATTCCTCTCGCCTGCGCCACTTTACCACGCTGCGCCGCTGCGCTGGTGCATGTCGGTCCAGAAACTTGGCGGCACCGTGGTGGTGATGGAAAAGTTCGACGCAGAAGCCGCGCTGGCGCTGATCGCGCGCTACCGTGTCACCCATGGCCAGTTTGTGCCCACCCATTTCATCCGCATGCTCAAGCTCGATCCGGCAGCGCGGGCGCGGCATGACGTATCCTCGCTGAGCACCGTCTTTCACGCTGCCGCGCCATGCCCGGTAGAGGTGAAGCAGGCGATGATGGACTGGTGGGGGCCGATCATCCACGAATACTACGCCGGGACCGAGCAGAACGGTCTAACCGGGATACGGCCTGACGAATGGCTAGAACGACCCGGGTCGGTCGGCCGCGCGGTGTGGGGCACGCTCCGCATCTGCGATGAGGACGACCAGCCACTGCCACCCCGCGCGGTCGGAGCAATCTATTTCGCCGACGGCCCTGAATTCGTCTATCACAACGACCCCGAGAAGACCGCGACGAGCCGCAACCGGCACGGCTGGACGACGCTGGGCGATATCGGCTGGGTCGATGAGGATGGCTTCCTCTACCTGACCGACCGGCAGAGTTTCATGATCATCTCGGGCGGGGTCAACATCTATCCGCAGGAGATCGAGGATGCGCTGATCGTTCATCCCAAGGTTTCGGATGTCGCCGTGGTGGGTGCGCCGGACAATGAAATGGGCGAACAGGTGATCGCAGTGGTTCAGCCGGCCGTATGGGCCGACGCCGGACCTGAGCTGGCGGAGGAGCTGCGCGCCTGGCTTGACGGGAAGGTGGGGCGGATCAAGATGCCGCGCCGGTTCGATTTCGACCCCGAACTTCCCCGCACGCCGACTGGCAAATTGCTCAAGCGGCTCGTCCGCGAACGTTACTGGAAAAAGGGTGCGATGGCCGCGCCCGGCAAGTGAGCCTGAACGCGACCGGTCTTTGACCAATCGGGCTGGGCTGGAGAGGATAGAAATCGTGACGATCGAAACCGCGCCGATACCGCGCCCCGCCGATATCGATGCCGCCTGGCTGGGGGACATGTTGACAGGTTACGGACATGCTTTCGACGTGACCGACGTAGCGGTCGAGCCGGTCGGCACTGGGCAGCTGGGCGACACCGTGCGCCTGACGATCGGGTACGGCAAGCGCGCCGGCCCGCCTACCATGATCGGCAAGTTTGCGGCTTCGAGCGCCGACAGCCGAGCCATCGCCGCAAGCTGGCGGCTGTATGAGCGTGAAGTGAACTTTTATCGCAAGCTGGCGGCTCGGGCGCGGATTGCGACGGCACGGTGTTATGGCGCGGCGTTGAGCGCTGATGGCAGCTTCGCGCTGTTGCTGGCAGACTGTGCTCCGGCCCGGGTCGGCGACCAGTTTGCAGGAATCGCGCCTAATACCGCCCGGACGGTGATGCGCGAGGCGGCGCGGCTCCACGCGGCCTTCTGGGGCCAGGTGGAAACGCCGGAATTTGCCTGGCTCGATACCGGGCCGCTGGCTCAGCCGTTTTATGTCGCGGACGTCCTGCGCGGCGTCTGGCCCGGCTTCAAGGAGCGCTACGCGGATAAGTTGACGGACGACATGGTCCGCGTGTGCGAGCGCCTGGCAGAACGTTACGAAGCGTACAGCCGCCTGCTTGAACGCCCGCGCTGCGTGACCCATAACGATTTTCGTCCCGACAACATGCTGTTTGGCTCGGACGGGCAGGTGATCGTGGTGGATTGGCAATCTGCCGCGCTGGGCCAGAACGCGGTGGATGTTTCTTACCTGATCGGCGGAGCGTTCACTTCGGAAGATCGGCGGGCAATTGAGGGGGAGCTTCTGGACACTTACCACCGCGAGCTGGCCGAACAGGGCGTCCGCGGCTATTCCCGTTCCGACCTTGCGCAGGATTACCGGCATTTCTCCTTCGCGGGAATAAACGTCGCGGTAGGCGCGGCGATGATGGTCAATCGCACTGAACGGGGTGACCGGCTGTTCCTGACGATGCTGGACCGGCACGTTTCCCACGTACTCGACACGGGCGCCCTTGCAATCCTTGACGAGCGCTAGCGGAATTTCCGGCGGGAGTTACCGTTCGCTCTGCGCCGCGGTTCGGGCCGCCTGCCATTCCCGCGCAAAGTTGAAGAAAAACCGCGCCGCCGGGTTCGTCCCCGCACCAAGCACGGCGGCGAATTCAAGGTGGAACTCCATGCCCTCCACCTCGCGGTGGACCAACCCCGGCGGGGTCGGATACCAGCCGATCCCCACGGCGCCGATCCCCTGACGCTCGGCATGACGTTCGATCGCCCAGGCGTTGCCTTCGCTGTGGCGCACCAGCCGCGCGCCGGCATCTCGCAGGAAGTGTTCGATCGGCTCGACGATCGCCTGGCCGTGTTCGACGCTCAGCATGGCAATCTGCTGGCCTGCCAGCGCCGTCCGGGGAATTTCCGAATGGGCTGCCAGCGCGGATTCCCGCGGAACGCGCAAACCGATGCGCTGGCGGCGCAGCACCACGCGCTGCAGCGTTTCCGGATATGTGATTTCGTTGACGATCACGCCCGGCTGAGTGGTAGCGGGCCTGTGGGTCCACGCCGGGGTGGCGATGCCCAGAAGCATTGCCGCGTCCAGTTGCGCGTCCACCAGATCAGGTATCTGGTCGCTCTGCAGGCGCGAATCGATCGTGAGGCGATAGTCCGGCGCTGCCTCCGCAAAGTCGTCGAGCAACGCCGAACGCTCGGCAATGTCCATCGTGTACATCGCCGCGCCAAGGCGAAAATGACGCGTTTCCTCGACCCGGATGTCCTCAACTTCGCGGCGCACCCGCTCGGTCTGGACCAGCACCGCCCTGACGTGCGGCAGCAGCCGCTCTCCCTGCGGAGTAAGCGTAACGGAGCGCGAAGTGCGGTGAAACAGCGCAAACCCAATTGCCTGCTCAAGTTCGCGGATCTGGCCTGAAAGGGTGGGCTGGCTGAGATGCAGCCGCTCTGCCGCCCGGGTTACCGAACCAGTATCGGCTATGGCCGCGAAGCAGCGCAGCAGCCGCAGGTCAGGGTGGAACATTGTCGTCTCCCGCTCCTCTCCCCGGCGAGGAGCCGCACACGGGTAGCAAAGCCATCGGGAAAGTCGATGAATTGCGGCTGCCATCTATCGGCGGACGCGATTGGTTTGCTCACAGAGTCGATTTGACCTGATCGGCCGATCCGGCGCACAACGTCCTTCAACGACGGGACCAGCCCCGACAAATGGGAGAATGGCCATGCCGGCCTCAACAGTCGACGCGCTCGACGACACGATCTGCGATCCCAAGACGTACGGTGATCCCGGCCTTTATCACGATGTCTTTGCGCGGTTGCGAGCTGAAGATCCGGTTCATTGGACCGCCCCGGCATCATACCGACCGTTCTGGGCGATTACTCGCCATGACGATATTATGGCCGTGGAACTGAACGCCGCCAACTTCCTCAACGATCCGCGCCAGTTCCTGCTGACCATCGCCGACGAGGACATGCTGTTCGAGCAGACCGGCAGCCGCAATTTTGCGCGCAACCTGGTGGCCATGGATAACCCTGACCACAAGGCCTATCGGGCGCTGACCTCGGCCTGGTTCGGGGCCAAAAGCCTGCGCAGCCTGGAAGACGAGATTGCCAAACTGGCGCGTGAGACCGTCGATACGATGGTGGCGCGTGCCGCGGACGGCACGGGCCGCTGTGATTTCGCCAAGGAAATCGCCGCCTGGTATCCGCTGCGCACCATCATGATCGTATTGGGTGTGCCCCCAGAAGACGAGCCGCTGATGCTGTCGCTGTCGCAGAAGCTGTTCGGCAACACCGACAGCGACACCGGCGGCGGCGAAGGCGCCGCCTCGATGGTGGACGCGTTCAACACCTTCAACGAATACTTCAGCACGGTTACCCAGGATCGCCGCGCCAATCCCCGCAACGATGTAGCTACTATTCTGGCTACGGCCGAGATCGACGGGCGGCCGATCGGCGAGGCAGAGCGCAACGCCTACTACCTGATCGTTGCTGCGGCGGGACACGACACCACCAGTTCGGCGATCTCGGGCGGGCTGCTGGCGCTGCTGCAGAATCCGGCCGAAATGGCAAAACTGCGCACCAACCCGGATCTGATGGGCAATGCAGTGGATGAATTCGTGCGCTGGACCAGCCCGGTGAAGCACTTCTTCCGCACCGCGGTGAACGATTGCGAGGTAGGCGGCAAGGCAATCCGCGCGGGTGATAACCTGATGATGTGCTATCCATCGGGCAACCGGGACGAGGCCGCGTTCCAGGAGCCCCAGCTTTTCCGGATTGACCGCCCGGATGCCAAAAAGCACATCGCCTTCGGCTACGGACCCCACCTCTGCCTCGGTAACGCACTGGCCAAGCTGGAGATGCGGCTGCTGTTTACCGAACTGCTGGCGCGGATCGACGATATCCGGCTGGCCGGAGAGCCGGCGTGGGTGGAGGCGAACTTTGTGTCGGGCCTGAAACGCCTGCCGATCACCTACCGGGTTCGCTGAACGCGCCGTGGACGCCGCGCTGCAAGCAACCCTTCGATGAGCCCCGGCCCCGCCCCGCGGCTGCTGGACACCGTTGCTGATCTTGATGCGGCGTGGCTGACCGACGTGATCCGGCAAGCCGGCTTTGCCGACGCCGACGTGCGCAGTTTCAGCGTCCGCCCGATCGGCGCTGGCAACGTCAGCGACACGGTGCGGGTGGCGATGGAGTTTGCAGGGCCGACCGAGGCTCCGTCCTCCGTGGTCTGCAAATTCCGGTGCAGCGAACCGCAGGCTCATGCTCACGGGGTCGGCAGCGGGTCGTATTTCCGCGAAGTTCACAGCTATGCCGCGCTCCAGAACATGGGCGCCGACAGCTGCCGTACGCCGCATGCGTTCTGGATCGCGGGCGGGGCGGAAAACGTGAACCTCGTGCTCGAGGATCTGACCGGTAGTGCCCGCTCTGGAGACCAGGTGACTGGGTGCAGCCCGGCAGACGCTGCCGCCGTCGTTACCCAGCTGGCCAGGCTGCATCGCGCGACATTCCCGCTGATGCGCGCACACGCGCCGGACTGGGCCCTGACGATGGCGGGCAGTGCCGAATACTGGGCCGATGCCATCACCCGCGCGCTGCCGGTCATCAGGCAGCATTCGAGCCACCGGCTGAGCGCGGCTGACTGGGCCGTACTGGAACACGCCTGCGCGGTGGCACCTGCCTGGTACAAGCTGCCGATGCTTCGCGGCGCGCTCACCCACGGAGATCCGCGGGTCGACAACATTCTGTTCGTTCCCGAAGCCGACGGGGTCGAGGCCGTGATCATCGATTGGCAGATGACCGGCTGGCGCAATCCGATGCACGATGTCGGCTATTTCCTGTCAGGCAGCGTGACCGTCGAGGACCGGCGCCAGCACGAGCGCGCGCTGCTGGGGCTCTACCTCGACGTGTTTGGGCGCGACCGCGGATATTGTGTCGACGCCGTGTTGGGGGATTACCGCGTGCAGTTGCTGAGCGGGCTGATGACCACGGTCGGCGCCTATGCGCTGCTTCCGATCACGGCGCCGGTCGAACAGCTGCTTGCTGTCCTGCTCCGCCGGAACCTCGAAGCCGCAATGGACTGGGACGCCCTTGGCGCGATTACCGCGACCGATGCGTGAGCGCGGCCCGCCTCAATCCCACTCGATGATGTAGGGCTGCGTCCCGCCAACGACACCGCCGATATGGCGGATTTCCTGATCGGGGGCCAGGCGGAACGACGGAATGCGCTTGAACCATTCCTCCAGCAGCACCTTCATCTCCATCCGCGCCAGGAACTGCCCGGGACAGGTATGATAGCCGGTCCCGAAGGTGAGGTACTGAACGCCCTTGCGATCGATGTCGAAGTTAATCAGCCCGGGGTCGGTCTTGGGATCGAGCGAGTGGACCGCGGTCGGAGCGACGATCATGTCGCCGGCTTTCAACGTGCAGCCGTCAACCACCGTGTCGGCGATGACCTCGCGTGCATCGGACACCACCGGCAGCCGGCGGAGAAGCTCTGCGACCACCGACGGGATGATCGAAGGATTATCGGCGATGCGCTGCTGCACTTCGGGATGGCGGGCGAGCAGCTGCATCGCAAACCCCATCAGGTTCACAACCGTATCAAGGCCGCCGACCATCGCCTGCGAAGCCAGATTGATCGCCTCGTCCTCGGTAATCGGGCGGCCGCGGATCATGCCGTCGGCGATGTGGGTCAGCAGATCGTTCCGGCCCGAGCCGCGCCGCGCCTCGAGGACCGGCAGCAGATATTCCCGAAATGCGTCGCTCGCTTCTTCCGGGGTCAGCGAGCCATCGGGCTGGGTGAACTGGCTTGCCAGCTGTTTCAGTCGCGGCAGGTCGCTGACCGGCAGATCGACCAGTTGCATGAACACGCGCAGCGGAAGTTGCTGCGCGAACTGACGGACAAAATCGCAGCGCTTGTCGGCGGCAAATGCGTCGATCAGTTCGACGCAAAGCGCCCGCACGTCCGGCTCCTGCGGGTTGATTGCTGCGCTGTACAACTTGTCATTCAGCAGTTTGCGATAAGGCCGGTGGGTCGACGGGGGCAGCGAAAGCGGGATGAAGTTGCTGTAGGTTTCGCCGGCAGTGGACTTGGGCACCATCACGATCCGGCTCGAAAACCGGGTCGCATCGCCGAACACCTGCTCGATCAATTTTGGCGACAGCGCCAACCAGTGGCCCTCGTTGTGCGGGGTCCAGACCAGGTCGTGCGGCGTGTCCATGCGCAGGCGCACCCACGCCTTGTGGAAATCCTGCTCGACCGTGAACGGGTTGAACATGTCGAAGTCGATCACCCGGTCGGCCGGCACGTTGTCCGGAAATCTCGAAATCGTTTCGGCCACTGTCATCGGACTCTCCCGGCGCGCTCGTGCGGCGACGCGCTTCCAAATTCATACAACCGTTATAAAATGCCGCCGCAAAGTGCAAGGAGTCAAGCTCATCCAAGCCAAAGAACGTCGGCCCGGGGCGGGCCCGTGCCGACAGTACGACAGGCTGCGAAGTGTTCGGGGTGCCGCGCTTCACACAGGCTTTATAAGGCTCGCGGTCCGTGCAAGAACGGGCGGAACAGCGGGCGGCTGACCGTTCGTCACGAGGAGAGAAAGAATGCCTGATTACGTCCAGTTGGTCGACACATTCCTGACCGCTTACAACAACAAGGATTTTGGCCGGATGCGGGACATGATGGTCCAGGACATCGACATGGCCCACTATAACCGCGGCGCGTTCTTTACCGACCGCGATCAGTTGATGGCGGTGTTTCCGGCCTTTGCCGACGTTTTGATGCCGGACCGCAAATTTTCACCGGCGCTGCGCATCACCGCCAGCGGCAATGTGGTCGTGCGGGAATCGGATTTTACCGGCACCGCAACCGACGACATTCCTGGATTTGCCAGCAAGGGTGAGGCGCTGAAGCTGCGGCTGTGCAGCGTCTTCAGGTTCAACGATGAAGGCCTGATCGCGGAGTGGCACGATCACGGCTGACGCCGCTGCCGGACGCCCCGCCCGCCAAAGAGGCAAACCTTGGCGAGTCGCGACCCTGATCGCGACGGGGCGCACGGTTCCGTTCCCGCGTGCAACCGCCATGTCCGCCGGGCAGATCTTTTACGTTCCGCCGTTGGGTTTTTCAGCGCTGCGCTGTTAAAAATCCACCTCATTGAAACTTCGGAGAGTACCCGCGATGCGTCATCAGATCGGCAGCTTCGACATCGACGTCCGCGACGACGGCGTCGCGCTGGTTACGTTCTCCCGCCCGCCAGTCAATTCGGTGTCGCTTTCGGTGTACGAGGATATCGGCCGGATGACCGCCCAGCTTCAGGCAGATGAAAGCGTGCGCGTGATGGTGCTGACTGCGCCGGAGACTAGCCGCGCGTGGTGCGGCGGCGCCGATCTCAATGATTTCGTCGGGATGGATACGGCAAGGCGCAAGGAGCGTTATCGCTTCATCAACGAACAGTTGCCCGGCTTCTACCGGATGAGTCTGCCGACGATCGCCGCAGTCAACGGCCATGCGATCGGGATCGGCATGATCTGGGCGGGCCTGTGCGACATGCGCGTCGCCTGGGAGGACGCCAAGTTCGCCTGTCCGGAGATCGATTATGGCCTGGTCTGCGGCGGCGCAGGGCTGTTTTCGATGCTCAAGATTCCCGAGGGCAAGATGCGCGAGATCCTGTTCACCGGCCGCAAGTTCACCGCGCGCGAGCTCGAGCCGACCGGCTTTCTCAACTACGTTCTCCCGCGCGAAGAGGTGCTGCCCAAGGCGTTGGAGGTCGCCGGGCAGATTGCAAGGAAAAGCCAGCTGTCGGTCCGCGCCCGCAAGATCGCACAGGTGGAGCTTGAAGGGCGCACATGGATGGAAGCCTATCTCGATGCGCAGGCGCTGTCGGCGCAGCTGGTGGCAAGCGCGGACAGCGGCGAAGGCGTGGCTGCGTTCCTTGAAGGCCGCGACGCAGTGTACAAGGACCGATAGCGCCGTTGTCTTGACCGAATGGTCTGCTAGACTGTGATGATAGACCGGCGCGGACCGGTGCCGGAAGGTTTTGTACCCAAGTGGAGAGGGACAGGTTCATGCGCGGTCTTGAAGGAAAATCGATCATCGTCACGGGCGCCGGCAGCGGGATCGGCGCAGCCGTTGCCGCTATGCTGGTTGATTCCGGATGCAAGGTGACCGTGGCCGACCGCGACGGCGACAGTGCGGCCCGGGTATCCGCCAGCATCACGGCCGCGGGCGGCACCGCCCAGGCAGTCACCGCCGATGTGTCGGACGACGCGTCGGTTGCGGCGATGGTTGCGGCTGCCGTGTCGGCCTATGGCCGGCTCGACGGCGCCTGCAATGCGGCGGGTGTGCCGCAGGTGGGCAAGCTGCTGCACGAAGTATCGCTGGAAGAGTGGGACCGCTGCCACGCGGTCAATCTGCGCGGCCTGTTCTTGTGCAACAAGCACGAGATCGCGGCGATGCTGGAAACGGGCGGCGGCGCCATCGTCAATATCGCCTCGACGGCAGCGATGGTCGGCTTTCCCAACGGCGCCGAGTATTGCGCGAGCAAGGCCGGGGCAATGGGGCTGACCCGCGGCGCGGCGATCGATTATGCCACGCGCGGCATCCGCATCAACGCGGTGCTGCCGGGCGGGACGCTGACCCCCATGTTGAAAGGTGCAATGGAAGCGGATCCGGGACTTGAGCCGGCACTGGCCGCTGTTCACCCGATGAACCGATTCGGCCAACCCGAGGAAATCGCCGGCGCGGTGCGGTGGCTGCTGTCCGATGAGGCGACGTTCGCGACCGGCGCGTCGTTCGCCATCGACGGTGGTCACACTTCGATCTGAACCGAGATCGGAAGCTGAACTCGCGAGGCAGACGGGCATGCCGTCTGCCTGCACCGATCAGACGATTGCGCTCAGATGCCCGAACGCCTCGGCCACCACCTGCGTATCGACGAATTCACGATATAGCACCAGCTGCCCGTCCTGGAAGCGCAGCATCGTAATGTACTTCTGTCGATAGGGCGTTCCATCGAAAGCGCCTTCGCCGCTGTATAGGGCCAGGACCATGTCGGGATCGGCCATCCCCAAAATCTCGATATTGCTGAACGTCAGTCCGAGCTTGGTGGCGACAAGCTGGAACAGGCCGACGCAGTGCTCCTTGCCGATGACCTGGCCAGGCAGGCCGACCGCCGCGCCAAACGGGAACTCCATGACGATATCGGGATGGAGACGGGCGACCCATTGCGGATCGAACGGCGCGAAGACGCTGAACATGGCGTGGCATTGCGCGATGTTTGCCTGGCGCCGGGCACTGTCGTCCATGCTCATCCTTGTCTCTCCAGCCTGTTATTGACGGCGCTCTGTCGATGACCGCCACATTGCGGCAGATCATATTCATGCGGCCGAATTGCAGTCCATAGCATATTCATATCGGCTGCATAAAAGCAGCCTATCCCCACCGTTCGCCGTGCGCTCGCGCGCGGATAGAGCGGTTGAAAGCAAATGAAAGTTGTCGTGTGCATCGGTGTCAGTTGCAGTGAGTTATAGCCACCTGTTTGACCGGCGCTCGGTGCTGGCTGCGGGCGCGGGCTCCGCCGCGGCCGCCGCCCTGCTGCCGTTTTTTCCAGCATGGGCGCAAACCGGGACCGGCGGCGCCGGGCCGGGCACGACGCGGCTTGATATCGCCCGCGGCCATTTTGCCAGCGGGGGCCGCGCGGCGCACCATGCCGTCACCGTCAACGGCACGATCCCGGGCCCGTTGATCCGGCTGAAGCAGGGCGAGATCGCCCGCATCGCAGTGCGCAACCGCCTGCGCGAACAGACGTCGATCCACTGGCACGGGGTGTTGGTGCCGTTCCAGATGGACGGGGTGCCCGGCGTCAGCTTCCCCGGGATCGATCCCGGCGAAACGTTTACCTACGAATTTCCGCTGACCCATTCGGGCACCTATTGGTATCACAGCCATTCCGGGATGCAGGAAGCGCTTGGACTGTATGGGCCGCTGGTGATCGATCCGGCCGGGCCGGACCCGATCGCGGCCGACCGCGAGCATATCCTGATGCTGGCGGACTGGAGCCCGGTGCATCCTCACGAGCAGCTGCGCAAACTGAAGGTGTCGGCCGGGTACTTCAACCGCCGCCGGCAGGACATCGCCGGGCTGCTGGCCGGGCGCGACCAGCCGCTCGATCAGCGACTGGAGTGGGCGAAAATGCGGATGGACCCGGCCGACATCTCGGATGTGACCGGGTTCACTTTTGGGTTCCTGATCAATGGCCACGGCATGGCGGAAAACTGGACCGGGCTGTTCCGTGCCGGAGAGCGCGTCAGATTGCGCATCATTAACGCCGCGGCGATGACCAACTTCAATTTTCGCATACCTGGCCTGGCGCTGACGGTCGTCGCCGCTGACGGCAATCCGGTCGTGCCGGTGGAGACCGATGAGCTCCAGATCGCGGTCGCCGAAACGTACGATGTTGTCGTTACCCCGGCGGACGACCGACCCTATGGGGTGATCGCCGAGGCGCTCGACCGGTCGGGCCTGGTGCGCGGCACGCTGGCGCCCCGCGCGGGCATGGTGGCTCCGGTGCCGCCGCTGCGCGCCCGGCCGCTGCTGACGATGCGCGACATGGGCATGGATACGCCCGGGGCAGCGCACGGCGATCACGCCCTACCCGCCGGCGCCCACGCCCAAGCGGGTGGCGGCCATTCGATGGAGATGCGCAATTCGGCTGCTGCCCCCCAGGTGAAGCTGGGCCCCGGCGTCGCCATGCTCTCGCCGATGCCGGCTGACCGGCTGGCCGACCGGCCGACCGGGTTGGAGGACGTGGCCCACCGGGTGCTGACGTATGCGCAGCTGCGCGCGCTGGACCCCAACCCGGATAAGCGCGCCCCCGGCCGGCAGATCGACATCCACCTTACCGCTAACATGGAACGGTACATGTGGTCGATCGACGGCGAGACCCTATCGGACGGCGCAGCCCCGATCCCGTTCCGGTTGGGCGAACGGGTGCGGGTTAACCTGATCAATGATACGATGATGCCTCACCCGATCCACCTGCACGGACACTTCTTCGAACTGGTGGTGGACGATCCCGGTCACCGCCCGCGCAAGCATACGGTGAACGTGTTGCCGGGCGGCAAGGCCGCGTTCGACTTCACCGCCGATGCCGAAGGCGACTGGGCCTTTCACTGCCACATGCTGCTGCACATGCACGCTGGGATGATGCGGGTGGTGACGGTGCGCCGCGCCGGGGACGGCGGGTGAGGCGGGGCATGAGACG
>JAZKDH010000014.1:96985-152501 GCA_040387665.1 Pseudomonadota bacterium
GGCATGAGACGGGGCCTGGGACGGGGCAGGGCAACCTGCATTATCGCCCTGCTGGCCGCGGTAGCCGTGCCCGTCCCGGGCTGGGCGCAGCACGCTGGCCATGCGGAGCACGCGGAGCAGACAGAGCAGACAAACGGGGGGAGTCAGCCCGAACATCCCGGCCATGCGGGGCATTCCGGCAGCGCGGACGCTGCAGGGTCAGTGCCGCCCCCGCCGGTTCCCGCCGACCATGCGGCCGACCGGATCTTTCCGGCAGAGCGCATGGCGCGGGCGCGGGGCGCGCTGCGGCATGAAGGACGGATCGTCACCGGCGCAGTAGAGGTCGAGCGGTTTGAATACCGCGCCGGCGCCCAAGACGGCTACCACTGGGATGCGTCGGCCTGGTATGGCGGCGACATCGACCGGATCGTCCTCTCCTCAGAAGGCGAGGGCGCCTTCGGAGGCCGGGCGGAACGGGCCGAGACGCGGCTCGGCGTTCGCCACGCGCTCGGTCCGTGGTGGAACCTGCACGCCGGGGTGCGCCATGACTTCGGCGCCGCGCCGCAGCGGACATATGCCGCGATGGGGATCGAGGGCTTGGCCCCATACTGGATCGAGGTGAAGGGAGAGATGTTCGTTTCGGACCGGGGTGATTTCCACCTGCGGTTCGAAGCGAGCCACGATTTCCGCATTTCCGGGCCGGTGGTGCTGGAGGCCGCCGCCGAAACCGACGTCGCGCTGCAGGACGTGCCGGCCCAAAAGATCGGCGGGGGCATCGAGCAGGTCGAGCTGGGCGCGCGGCTGCGATACGAGCTGCGGCCGGATTTCGCGCCCTACGTCGGCATCCACTGGGAGCGTAAACTGGGGCGCACCGCCCGTTACGCCCGCGCTGAGGAGGAACGGGCCTCGGCGGTGTCGGCGTTGATCGGGCTGCGCGCCTGGTTCTGAGCGGCGAAGTGCCCTAGTCGAAGATGTCCTCCAACCAGCTCTTGCGCTTCTTGTGATAGCCCCGCGGCGGGGGCGAAGCCCACGGTTGCTGGTAGGCGGGCGCTGAGGATGGAGCCGGGTTTTGCTGAGCTGGACTTGGCTGCACCGGCGGCGGGGCCGCCTGGGGC
Organism: Pseudomonadota bacterium; assembly: GCA_040387665.1. Lineage (GTDB taxonomy): Bacteria > Pseudomonadota > Alphaproteobacteria > Sphingomonadales > Sphingomonadaceae > Novosphingobium. The sequence continues at coordinate 98,080 of JAZKDH010000014.1, forward strand.
AGGCTGCGCTCGATAATCTTGTCAAGCTCGCCGCGGTCAAGCCACACGCCGCGGCATTGCGGGCAGTAATCGATCTCGATCCCTTGCCGGTCGCTCATCGCCAGCGGAACCCGGCATACCGGGCACGACATCGCGGCCACCTGGTCTGCAGTGCGCATTGTTTTCTCCTTCGGAGGCCGGGGGAGCGGCGCCCGCCGCCCCCCGCAAGCCAGCCGTGTTGGTTACGCTTCCTGGATCGCGGACAGGCGCCACGGGTTGTGACGGTCGCGCACGAACGTCCAGAGCTCGGTCGTCCGGGTCAGCCGGGTCGGGTCGCCCGAGACGACCGCACCGGTCTGGCGGTTCACCACCACGTCGATGCTGTGGTACTGCATCGAGATTGTGGCAAAGTCGCTTTCGCCTTCGCTCCACGCTTCGGCCACTTCGGCTTCGAGCAGTTCGGTCCCGCTGACGTCGTTCTTCACGCCGCTCGTGGCGTTCTGGCTGAGCTCTTCTGCAAGGTACGACATCACCTCGGGCGTGGTGCAGGCGCGCAGCCGGCCGTAGTCCTCGGCCGCAAACGCCGCCTGGACTTCGCCCAGCAGCTGTTCGAACGCCGCCTTGTCGGCGCTAGTGATCGCAAGGTCGCGATTATGATCACCGGCGAAGGGCTGCGCGTATGACCCGCCCGTGGGTGCGGGCTGCGGAGACGCGGCAAACGGGTTTGTGAACGGCATGGCAGCCGGGGCGGGCGCGAACGCAGACATGCCTGCCATGCCCGGGGCACCGGCGGGCGCAAGGCCGGACCGGCGGCGGAAAAAGCGCAGCGCGAACCACACGATTCCGGCCAGAAGCGCTACTTGGAGGAGCGCCATCAGCATGCCGCTGCCGCCGAGCGCACCGAGGCCGCCGCCCATCAGCATCGCGATCAGGCCGCCGGCGAGCAGCCCGCCGAGCAGACCCTTGGCGAACCCGCCGGACCTCGCCGGGGTGCCGGGGCGGGCGTTCGCGCCCGGCTGGGCGGCGGTTTGCCGCGGGGCCTGCTTGTCCGCCATTGTCCGCTGGACGGGCGCAACGCGGTTTGGCGCGGTTACCGTGGTGGGAGGCGTGAACGCGGTCCGTGATCCGCGGCTGCCGAAGCTGCCGCCGCGGCGTGCATCAGCCGGCGCGGCAGCCATCACGAAGACCGCGGCGGTCATGGCTACGGCGCTGATGTTACGGAATTTCTTTCCTGTCATTGCAAATCCTGTGCAGGCCAGTCCTGGCTCTTTCATGCTGAAAGTCGGTCGGACGAGGGGCGCTGGTTGCCGGGCCGTATGGTCGGTTGGAACGACCGGGATCGAGCGCACTCGATGCGGTCCGACATCGCGATTAGCTGGTAATCGCCAGAGGGGCCCGGCCCGCACAATGCAAAGATAGCAACCGCAGCGCCAATTGCAACGAGGATACACCGCAATTGCATCGGTGCCGCGCCATATCGTGAGAATGTCAGCCGGTTCCCGGAAGCGAGCCGGACGGCAATACTGCCGGACGGATCGGGCGCGCACCCCGACCAATCGCCGTCATCTCCGGCCGGCCGGTGTGAATGGGTTCATCGACAGGAATTGCATAAGCATCGATGTACGCGGCGAAGTGCTCGCGGACCTGACGGGGGCCCAGCCCGAAACTGGCGAGGTCATAGCAATGCTGCCGGGCGTGCCCGAGCGCTTCTGAGCGGGCGACATACGCCTCCATTGCCGGAAGCGCCGGCGCAATGTCTTCGCCCAGGAAATCGTAGATGCGGTGGAGCACCGCGCTCCAGTCGGTTTCCATGTCGGCGTACCGGACATCCAGCGCCTGCCCGTGGGCGAGCGATTTGCGCGCGCGCTGCATCCGTTCGATCTGTTGCCCGGTTTGGCGCAGCCACTTCTGACCCATTGCCTGTGGATCGGTGACGTCGGAATGGATGATCGTCTGGTTCCACGACAGTGAGCAGGCGCTCCCCACTACCCGGGCGGGATCGCGGTGGATGAAGATCAGCCTGGCCTGCGGAAACACGCCGAGCAGCGCGGGCAGATCAAGCATGTGCTGCGGCGATTTCAGGACCCACGGGCGCGCGCCGTCGTCGCCGCGCAGCCAGCTGACCAGCCGCAGCAGCGTGACGAGGTGCCGGTAGGCTGGAAGCGGGTTTTGCCGTGCGCACCACTGGCTGTAGCTGGGGACGTTCCACTGGGCATCGTGCTTCATCCCCCAGGCGGAGGCGACCAGCAGGCCGAGTTCTTCCTCTGGCGCAAGCGGCGCTGACGGATGGATGCGGGCCGTTGCCGGATTGGCGGCGCGGACCGCGCGCAAGATCCGCCGGGCCTCGATCAGTCGCGGATCGGCCTGTTCCGCGTAGACTGGCCGCCCGCGAAGATCCGGGGGCGGCACTGGGCTGACGGTTTCGAAGAACCGCAGATGCGCAAAGCGGGTATCGGCCGCCAGCAGCCGGTGCAGCCGGGTCGTGCCCGAGCGCATCGGGCCGATCACCACCACCGGCGGCGGCAGCGGCTGCGCAAGGATTTCGGGATAGGCCGAAAGCCAGTGTTGCGTCCACAGCCGGTCGCGCAGCAGCTTGATCAGCTGCCCATAGGCGGCGAACCGGCCCAGGGCGTTGAGATTTGCTTCCTTCTGAAGCGCGCGCGCCAGGACCAATAGCGGCTGTTCGAACCACCGATCGCCGAAATCCGAAAGCCCCGTCTTCGCGCGGGCGCGGGCCAGTAATGCATCAGTGTCGAACACCGGCCGGCGCAGCGCTCCGCTGGCCCATAGCGGCGGTAAAACCATGTTCGCCGCACCGACCAGCGGAGATCTGCGGGGAAGCGGGACCGATGAATTCATCAATATATAATGCTGAATTGTGCCTGGTCGTTCCAAGTTCCGGCCGGATTTACCAAGCGAGCCGCAACCGCAAGAAATCTGTATCTGTTACATCGGTTTAACACAGCCGGTCAGCCGCGTCCGGTCGACAGACAGTTCGGCCGCAACCGGATAGACCGTATCCGACATGCCATCCGAGCAGCCCGCGGATGGCCACATGCGCAGCCGGAACGGTTGGCCATTGAGCCCACCGGTCCACGTCCCGCCCCCTGCCGCCGGCGCGAACCGGGTCCAGACGCGCGTGCCGCGCTGGTCTTCCGGGTGGGAATAAGTGATGCAGCGCCCTTCCACCCGCGCCCCCCAGAACGGTTCGGTGCCGACCGCCTGCCAGCGCTGCGCCGGCAGCGGCGCGCCGTCCTGAACAAAGCATGCGCCCGCCGGGCCACTGGCCGGAGCAAGCGCGGCCGGGCAGGCGGCTGCGAAGGCGCCTGCCAGATTGGCCGGAATTGCGGGGTGGGGTCCGCTGGTCTGCGCGCCGTAACTGGCGGAAACCTTTCCCTGCAGCAGCCGCGCCAGATTGGCAGGGACCGGTCCTTCCGCGGTCCACCCGCGTGATGGTGCACCGGCGCCGTGCGGCCCGGCAACGAACGCCTCGACCTCGCCCCCGCTGCCGAACGACAGACGCTCCTCGCTGGCGACCGGGACAAGCCGTTCGGCCCGTATCCGCAGCGTGCGCCCGTGCGGATCGCAGGCGAGGGCGAGGATGGGCCGCCCGGACAGTTCCCGCAGCTCCAGCCGCATTTCCTGCCCCGCCGATTGGAACGTCCAGCGCGCGGCGGGATCATCCGTCGGCAGGGGAAGCGGCGCGGCAGCAGCGGAGGCCGCAGGCGTTGGCTGGCCGGCACTGGAGTGATCCCCTTGCCCGCAGGCCGTGACCAGCATTGCAAGCATTGGACATGTCGGACCATGACGCATGGCGGAAAGGTGTCAGCGTCTGGCAATATCAGCAACGTCAAAGTGCAGCGCCAATTGGCTGGGCCATTTGAAACCGGGTGGCGAAAGTTTCCTACCGAGGCGGACCGGGCCGTGATTGCATATGACTTCGACACCCGAGGGACGGGAAATGGAAATTCGGCGATCGATCCCGTGCAACCGGGACCGCTGAGCCCAAGCGCCCATCCCGAGCCGTAAAGGGCCGAAGCAGTGCCCGTTGCATGGGGGCACCGTCAGGGTGCGCCTGAGGGGATCAGCGATGCCTGAACATGGCGGGTGCTCAGCCAGGGGGATTGCGGCGAGATGTCCGCTTCAGCCGTTCGGCAGCACCGCTGCTGATCCAGTAAGCCGCCGTACGTTGATTGGAATGGGACGCAAATTCAAACGTGCGCATCGGTCGGAGGGCTCGATTTTCCGGGCGGCACGGATGATTTGCCTCTGACGAGGGACGGTGTCATGGGGCAGAATGCGCGACTATGATGTGCCTACAGTAAGGGTGACCGATCGTCGCTCCGCCCGGTTTGCCCTCAGGGATGCCACTGCCCCGTGGCATGCGCGCGTCGACACCATCTTCTCCAATGCCGATCTGAGCGTTCGCAGCGGTTACAGCCGTTTCCTTTCCGCCCAGGCGGCGGCATACATACCCATTGAGCAGGCTTTGGAGGTGTCGGGCATCGCGACCGTCCTCGCCGATTGGCCGAGCCGCAGACGTAGCCACCTCATCCGCGAAGACCTCGAGATACTCGGACTGGCGCTACCATGCTTCGAGCCACAACCTTGCCTGCACGGCATTCCCGCGCTGCTTGGCGCTGCTTATGTGCTCGAAGGCTCGCGGCTAGGCGGCGCAGTGCTCAAGCGATCGGTGCCGGCTGCCTTGCCCACCCGCTTCCTTTCCGCCAGCCGGCCGCAGGCATGGCGGGACCTGATCGCGATCATCGACGCGCGGCTTATTGCCCAGGAAGATCTTGACGCTGCGATCGAGGCGGCCTGCGCAGCCTTTGCGCTGTTCGAGCGCTGTGGACGCGCCATCTAGGCCAGCTGGTCGGTTCCCGGAAGAACCTGCCCGACTGCGCGAGCCAGGCGATCGCGTTCGTAGGGCTTCTGGATCACGATTTCGTCGCCGCTGCCCCGTTCGAGTACCAGCGCCTCGCCATAGCCAGAGGCAAATATGAAGGGTATGCCAACGCTCTTCAGCCGCTCTGCGAGATCGAAGCTGGTGCCCCGCCCGACGTTGATGTCGAGCATCGCGAACTGAAAGCTTTGCTCCGTCAGGAGCCGGTCCGCCTCCGCCAGCGTAGAGGCAACCGCAACCTCGGCGGCGCCGAGAAGACGAAGCATGTCCTCTGCCTCCAAGGCGATCAGCATATTGTCCTCGACGAGCAGGACGTTGGCATCACGCAGCGGCTGATCGGCTGCTTCCCGAACGTATGTCGAGGCGTCGCTTGCTTGAGCGCGGATCTGCGGGGGCGATATATCGGGCCCAATGAACACGTGGTGGTGCGGGATGAAGAACTCGGCCACCAACCCTTCCAAAAGGAACCGCAGCTTGGCGGTCCCCTGGAGATCGAAGGGGACCGTCCGCTCGAGGATGACCGACCCGAAGCCGCGCCGGGTCGGTGCGACCACGGCCGGCCCGCCGATCTCTTTCCAGCGGATATATACCCCTTCGCCGCTGACCGCTTCGGTCGCCACCTCGACCCGACCTGTGGACGAGAGGGCGCCATATTTGCAGGAATTTGTGACGAGCTCGTGGACGACCAGCGCCATGGTCGAGATCGCCTGGGGCTGGAGCTGCACGTTCGGACCGGTCAGGGTGAACCGGTCTAGCGCGCCAATATGCGCGGCGATCTCGTCATCGAACAGCCCCGCCAAGGGTGCCGGGCTCCAATTCTGCAGGGTGACCCGATCATGCGCGCGCGCCAGCGCCTGCACCCGCCCGCTCAACGATTCCACGTAGGTGGCGACGTCGCTGGCCGCCGCACCCGTTTTCGTCACCAGGCTGCGGATGAGCGCGAGGATGTTCCGCACCCGGTGGTTGAGTTCGGCGATCAGCAGTTCCTGGCGATCCGATGCGCGTCGGCGTTCCTCGCTCGCGCTATCCGAGTAGCGCAGGATGACCTCGATCAACGCCTGCCGTATGGTTTCCCCGATGCGCTGCTCGCGGTCGGAAAAAGGTGGCGCCTTGCCGCGCACCAGCTCCGCGAACGCCGCGAAGCTTTTGCGCGGCGAGAGGCGCCCGTTATCGCCTTGCTCCACCGCTTTGGTGGGATCGCCGCCCCACCGAATTTCGTTCAGCCGTTGACGACGGAACAGCAGGATATAGTCGCGCGGTGTGCGCGAGATGGGTATCGCCATCATGCCGGCAGCCAGGTCGGCCGTCGCCGCGCATGGAGCGTGCACCGCAGCGAGGTGGTCGGTTACGAACACCCGGCTGGGCGAGGCCGCGTTCAGATGGTGGGTCAGCGCAATGATCTGTTCATCGGGCGGGGTCGCGCCGTGACGGAACACGGTGCCGCCGCGGTAGATGGCGACACCATCGCAGTCGATCATGTCACGCGTCATCTCCTGCAGCCAAAGGGCGTTCTCCATCAGCGCCTCGTCGCCGGCGATCGTCGCGATCAGCCGATCCGCGAGCAGGCGAGCATTCTGCTCGTCTTCGCCGCCGCCGCGCCTCAGCCGGCTTTCGAGCATCATCGAATACATCGCGCCGAACAGTTCGGCTGCGGTGCGCATCACGAAGCTCGGAAGACATGGCCCCTTCGCATGGCAGGCGATCAGCCCCCACAACCGCTCCTCGATAACGATGGAGATCGACAGGGAAGCCCCGACGCCCATGTTCTCAAGGTACTCGATATGGACCGGCGACACCGCCCGAGCGATTGAGAGCGACAGATCCAACGGCGGCGTGACCGCGTCGGCCGGCGGAAGCAATGCGACGGTCGGTGAGGCGACGTCGGCGATGATCCGGAATGGATTGCGGAGGTACAGCGCGCGGGCCTGTTGCGGGATATCCGCGGCGGGGTAGTTCAGCCCGAGGAAGCTCTCCATGCTGGAACGGGTTGATTCGGCGATCACCTCGCCGTTGCCGTCAGGATCGAACTTGTAGATCATAATGCGGTCGAAACCCGTGACCGCCAACGTCTAGCGGGCCGCATCGTGATGGAATTTCGCAAGGGTGGGTGCACTGGCGAGGCGTGCCGCCATGGCGCGCACCATAGAGGCGATCTCCATGCGCTCGGCACCCTGCGACCGCTCGCCCTCGACGATCAGGAGATCGCCCTGGAAATGAATGGAAAGGTCAACCGCGGCCGCACCGTGAACAAGCTCCACGTCGAACAGCCGTTCGCTGCCGGTGGCTGCCAGGATAGTCATCCGGTTACGGATATCGTGCAGCGCTGTGTCGGTGATCAACGAATCGAAGCGTGCACCCAGTAGCTCGCCAGGTTCCGCCGTGAAGAAGTCCGCTACGTTTTCGGAGGCGCGGACGATCGTCCAGTCGTTCGCCAGTGCGATCAGGAAGGCGAAGTTCTGGATCCGGTCGAGCCGGGTAATCGGCTCGCGATCACAGGCCGTCAGATCCGGCGCGGTTTGTTGATTGTATGACATGGCCCCCGTCGGCTCAGCGCCGCTGTAATCGGTAATTCAGTGGCGATGTGCCGACCATCAGGCGGAACACCCTTCGAAATTGCGATGCCCCCTTGAAGCCCACGGCGAGAGCGATCGCCTCGACCGGCAGGTACTTGGTGGCCAACAGGTCGGTGGCGCGCGCGATGCGGCGCTTCTGGACATAGGCGTGAGGGTTCTCGCCGGTCGTCGCCTTGAACGAGCGCGAAAAATGCCAACGGCTCAACCCCGCGACGGATGCCAGATCGGCAAGGCCGATCGGATCCTGGAGATGAGCTTCGACGAACTCGGTGATGGAGGTTACCTGTCGATCCGACAGCCGACCCTGCGGGTTCGCATGCACGCCGAAGATCTCGAGTGAGGCGAGGAGACAGATGCTTTCCGCGTGAAGGTCATCGACGTCGGGCGCGCGTAGCAGCATCTCAAGCTTCTTCAGCGTGCCATGCAGATGGGCGTTGCGGGCGTAAGCGAATGGCTCCGGTCGAATACGCGCGTAGCGGTGGCCCAAATCATCCCGGACCGCCTCGGGATCAAAATACATCGCGACGAAGCTGTTGCCGCGCCGGGCCGGATGCGCCCATCCCTCGATCCTGCACCCCTTCGGCACGAAGGTGATGGAGTCGCGCAGATCCCGATTTCGGAGGGTGGGCAGCCCGTCTATTCTGAGCTCACCGTCGCAGAGAGCGATGTCGTGCAGCGCAAGGTAATGGCTCTCGCCGCAGCTCCTGAAATCATAGGGCTCGCTGCTTGCGAGTTCGACATACTCGGCGGAAAACCCACTCCAGTCTCTTGGCGCGCGCGCTACCGGCGGCGGGGTTGAAGTTGCAAATGCAAGTTCGAGAGGGACGCGCGACGGCACTCGTTTGCATAACACAATTCTTGCTGATGGGTACAATATTTGCTGAGGTCGAATTGCCCCATTGCGCTTCAAACACCTTGAAATCGGGATCGATCAGCATATCGGCGGAGCTCATTCGGACCGGCGCCGTCGTCGACGAGACCGGAATGCACCAGGATCAGACCGGGCAGATGGAATGGAGCTGCATCGACACCAACCGCTGCATCCACACCATTCACTAGACTAAGGGCAGCAAGCTTCGTGCGGTCCCGTCGTCGGACCGCGCACTGGCGATCTTCAAGCGTCAGTCGCGAACGACCTGCTCCATCATCGTTTTCTGGAGAGGCCATCGACTGGGTGTCGTCCCAGTTCGGTGCGGCGGAACAGTCATCACTACCCGAACGGGCTATAACCCCGGAGGGAAGCTGAACGTTCCAAAAAATGCCGGAATTGGTGGAGACGAAGTCCTTCAAACTTTGCAGGTAAAAGCTTGATCTGTTGGAACTAGATCAAGCTTAACTATGTCTATCCCACATTTTTACCCACGGTACTGCGCCGTCACTGCTTATCCGGGATCCCTACACCATCACTCCGCTACCAGTTCGCCGCTAACTAAATCACCATAGTTGAACGACGCGCGGGCGAGAAACTGTGTTTGCGTGTTCGTTGCGCAGTGGAGGCGCTGTCCAAGATGATGGACGTGGCGATCTGACCTCCCCCCGGAACCGGCGCTCAATCAGAACCAACGGCGGCTTACAGCCGGCGCACGCCACGGCCGGTAAGGCAGCAATGTCGGGGGCAGCGGACATCCAAGTGTGGCTCAGAAGAGCCTGAAAACACCTTCATTGGAAGATGTAGCTCGGGAAGCCGGCTGCCCTCTCCTTGGCGAGGTCCTCGAGAAACATGGGGAGGCCACCGTAGTGAAGCAGCGGCGCGACTGGTTTCCCTTCCTTGTTCGCGCCTTGGAACCACGAGCGCAGGCGCTTGCCTTCCCTGAACAGAGTGGCGTCGGTGAGCTCGTGCATCTGCTGTACGTAGCGCTCAACGGCCTCGGGCTTCACTTCGACCGACTTGATCCCCTTGTCGCGCATGATGGACAGACTGTCCGCAAGATAGACCGCGAGCGCTTCGAGCGTGGGCACGAAATTCGCGATCGGAATCTGTGGCCCGCCGACCATGAAGAAGTTGGGGAAGCCGTTCATCGCGACCGACTGGTACGTCACGGCGCCTTCGCTCCAGCGTTCCTCGATCGACTCCCCGCTGGTGCTGCGGATGTCTATCCGGCTGAGCGCGCCGGTAAATGCATCATAGCCGAGGGCGAAGATGATCACATCGAGGTCATGGCTCGTCCCGTCGGCCAGCTGCACGCCGCCCGGTGTAATCCGTTCGATCGCGTTCGCGCTGATGTCGACGAGTGTGACGTTATCGCGGTTGTAGGCTTCGTAATACTGGTGGCCGAGCGGGACGCGCTTGACGCCGATCGGGTTATCGCTTTTCGGACACAGAATGTCGGCAACCGCGGGATCGTTGACCTGCATTTTGATCTTCCGGCGAACGAAGTCGGAGACAAAGGTGTTCGCCTCCATGTTGGTCATCAGGTCGGCGAACGTCGTTACCATCAGGCCCATGCTGCCCACTTCCCAGGCTGCCTCGCAGATCCGCTCGCGCTCACCCGGCGGCACCTCGTCGAAATTGCGGACGGCCGGTGGAAAGGCCCAGCCACCGGGATTTTTACGGACCATATCCCAGAGATGGTCGTAGTTATCCTTGGTCGAGCGGCTGGTCATCGCGTCGATCGGATAGTTTCGGGCGGGCAGGACGTAGTTCGGCGTTCTCTGGAAAACGACAAGTTCCTTGGCAACGCCGGCGACAAGCGGGATGAGCTGCACGGCCGTGGCCCCCGTGCCGATCACTCCCACGCGCTTGCCGTGAAAATCGGGTTCAGTTTCGGGCCAGCGCGCCGTCAGGTACCAGTCACCCTTGAACGTATCGAGCCCGGGAATGTCGGGGTCCATCGGAATCGACAGGATCCCAGTCGCGCCCAACAGGAACTGGCAGGTGTAGCTTCGCCCGCCTTCAAGCATGACGGTCCACCGGCCGCCCTCCTGGTCGAAGCGGGCAGCTTCAACACGAGTATTGAGGTCCATTTCCTTGCGCATATCATAGCGATCCGCCACATGGCACAGGTACTTCAGGACTTCCGGCTGGGCGGGAAAACGCTCATGCCAGTCCCAATCCTCGAGCAATTCGGGATCGGTTGAATAGCAGAAAATGCGGCTTTCCGAATCGACCCGCAGTCCAGGGTACCGGTTCCAGTACCAGGTTCCGCCGACCTCCGGGGCCGCATCGATAATGCGGACCTTGAAGCCCCGCCCGCGCAGTTCCTTGAGAGCGGCAAGGCCGCCAAAGCCGGCGCCGATTACGATGACATCGAAATCGGTCCCATTATCTGTACGCGTCATAGGCTTCCTGCTCCTCGGTCACGCAATTAAGCGCTGTGCTGTCTATCTCAGTTCTTTTTAGCGGCGGCAAGGAGCCGTGCTGTCAGGAGGAGGGGGCAGCTGAACGGGGCTGTGGTCCGGCGGCCGCGCAGCAACCCGCCCCGAACCTGGACCGATGCAGAAGTGACCGTCGGAGCCGATTTGACGGCAGCGTTGGAGTCGTGTCCGGAACGGCTGCTTTCAGCCGAGGAATTGCGAAAGCTGCCTCAATTTATCCACGCTGCCTAATTGCTCCCACACAATTTCCCTCAGCGTATCGCGGCTGGCAGGAAACGGCAGGGGCCGGGGAGGGACGTGAAAACGCAGCAGCGCCGGGCGTTTGCCGGAGCCTTTCGGCTAGTCAGGAACAGCTGGAAATGCGCTGCTGGCGGAGACGGAGGGATTCGAACCCTCGGTACCGGATTTACCAGTACGACGGTTTAGCAAACCGTTGGTTTCAGCCACTCACCCACGTCTCCGGAACGCAGCGGCGAGGCGCGCTATAGCGACGGCCTGTGGGGGGAGCAAGGGCGTTCGGCGGTTTTTGTGAGGCGTTGCAGGTGGCGGGTGCGCCCTGCTGCAACGGGAATTTTGCGCCTCTGGTCGCAAAACCGACTCGGCTCACCGCCCGTTCATTGATGTATCGCCACGCTTCAAATCTGATACGCTTGGATCGGTATGGGACGGGACACAGCTATGCTTAATTCTTTTGATTCGTTTGCGCGCGGCGCGTTTGCCGCGCTAGCGGGAGTTGCATTGTTCGTTAGCGGCGCCGGTTCCGCGGTTGCGCAGGTCCGGCAGGTTGATCCCGACCAGGCGATCGACGGCGATCTGGTTCCGCAAGCCCGGCAGGATGCGCCGGGTGCGGTGACGGCCGCGCCGCCGCCTCGTCCCGCTGCAGCCGCGGCGCCTGCCCCGGGCGGCGCTGACAGCGCAGTCGTGACGTCGGCCGATCCTGCGCGCGCCGCCAGCCAGGCCTCGGCCGATCCGGTCAAGGCGGGCCAGCAAGGCGCAACATATCGCGAGGATGACCTGATCGGCGCAGCCGAAGGGGTGTTCGGCAAGGGCGCGCACGGGCTGGCCGACATCATCAAGGGCATCCTGACGAAGCAGGGCGAACCCAATGGCTATATCGTGGGCCGCGAAGGCGGGGGCGCGATCGTGTTCGGGCTGCGATATGGCTCGGGCACCATGTACCACAAGGTCGAAGGGCAACAGCCGGTGTACTGGACGGGTCCGTCGATCGGGTTCGACGCGGGCGCGAATGCTGCCAGCAGCTTTATCCTGGTGTACAATCTTTACGATTCGGCAGACTTGTTTCACCGTTATGGCGCGGGCGAGGGGCAGGCCTATCTGGTGGGCGGGTTCAACGTCAGCTATCTGCGCCGCCGCGATGTCGTGCTGATCCCGGTGCGCATGGGCGTCGGTCTGCGTCTGGGGTTGAACGCCGGCTACATGAAGTTCTCACGCAAGGCCAACTGGATGCCGTTCTGAACGGTCCGGCAGGTTCCGCCCTCCCGCCGGAAATCTGCTGGCTGGGACGGCGCTTCCACTTGCGCTGACCGGCGGCGGGGCGCTAAGGCGCCGCGCCATGCTTACCAACCTGCAGCAACAGCCCGCCGATGCGCTTTTGGCGCTGATCAAGCTTCACAACGCCGATCCGCGGGCGGACAAGATCGATCTGGGCGTGGGCGTCTATCGCACCGACAGCGGAGCGACGCCGGTGTTCGCCTCTATCAAGGCGGCGGAGCAGCGCCTGCTGGAAACGCAAAGTTCAAAGGCATATCTTGGCCCTGAAGGCGACATGGGTTTTGTCCATGCGCTGATGCCCTATGTCTTCGGAGCGGGCGACCCGACGCTCGGTGGCCGGATCGAAGGGATGCAGACGCCCGGCGGCACGGGCGCGGTGCGGCTGGCGCTGGCGCTTGCCAAGCGGGCGGGTGTGAAGCGGATCTGGATGGGCACGCCCAGCTGGCCGAACCATGCACAGATCATCGCCGACCTCGAGCTGGAGCTGAAGGGTTTCGTCCACTCCACCAAGTCGGGCGTGCCCGACATGGATTCTCTGCGCTTTGCGTTCCAGCAGGCAGAGCCTGGAGATGCCTTCCTGCTGCATGGCTGCTGCCACAACCCCACCGGGATCGACTATACTAGCGCCCACTGGGACGAGATCGCGCTGGCGCTGAAGAGCCGCGAGCTGCTGCCGATCATCGACCAGGCGTATCAGGGTCTTGGTTTCGGGATGGAGGAGGACGCCTACGGCCTGCGCCGCGTGCTCTCCGAAGTGCCCGAAGCCTTGATCGCCTACAGTTGCGACAAGAATTTCGGCCTTTATCGCGACCGGGTCGGGGCGGTTTACCTGATGATGGGCACCGCTGATCAAGTAGCCCCGGCCCTGTCAAATGGCCATGCGCTGGCGCGGGCTGCGTGGTCGATGCCGCCCGATCACGGCGCGGCGGCAGTGCGCCTGGTGCTGGACGACCCCGCATTGGTGAAATCGTGGATCGACGAACTCGATCAGATGCGCGGCCGCATGCGGCGCGTGCGCGCGGCGCTGGCCGCTGCGGGAACGGCCGGCGCGGTGGACCTTGCGCCGCTTGGCGCACAGAGCGGGCTGTTCTCCATCGTCCCGCTGAATGCAGAGCAAATCATGGCGATGCGAGAGAGCCACGGCGTGTACATGGCCGGCTCCGGGCGCATCAACGTGGCCGGATTGACGATGGACAACATCGACCGGTTCATTGCAGCCGTGACGGCTGTGACCGCCGGCTGAAGCCCCGACATCGGGCATGGGCGCGGCCGGCCTGAAGCTTTACTTCGATGGCGGGTGCCGGCCCAATCCCGGGCCGATCGAGACTGCGGTAGTGGCACGCGGCGTGCTGTTTCTGGAGCGCGGGCTGCCGCCGGGTGACAGCTGCCGTGCCGAGTGGCTGGCCTTGCTGCACGCGCTGCGGGTGGCGCGGCAACTGGGCGCCGATGACATCGTACTGCTGGGAGATTCGGCGCTGGTGGTCCATCAGGCGCGGGGGGATTGGAAGTGCCGCAGCGCAGAGCTGGCGGAACTGCGCCAGGCATTCGACAAACTGGGGCAGTGCTTTGCGCGGACGAGGATTCGCCACGTGAAGCGATCGCACAACTTGGCGGGAATTGCGTTGGAGCGGATTCGCAGCGGCATTTAGCCACCGCTTGGAAGCTGGCATGCGCGCGCCGAGATGCTAGACCGGCGCCGCGGGAGCGATTCTGGCCCGCGCTAACGACGCCTGCCCGCGCAGGGACAGGGACAATGAGGGCTTTGATGGACAGCATAACCGATCAGTTTGCCGCGTTCCCCGTGGAGCACGCCTATCGTCACAAGTTGCGCGCCGATGGCCGCGAATCGCTGGCGCACATGTTGTTGTTTCCGGAACAGGGCATCGCCGGGTTCATCTATCCCTCGGTCCGTGCCACCGGGCCCGCGAAGGCGCGTGCATACCTGTTCGGACCAGGACTGCCCGAGGCGGTGGCCGAAGAGGTCGAGTTGACGGTCAATCCCGACATGGGCTTCGACAATTGGCAGATGGGGCCATTGACGATGGCGGTGCGCGAGCCGTTCAAGGTGGTCGACCTGCAGTGGCGCGGAGACCGCATCCAGTTCGATGGACGCTATACCGCGCTGCACCCGCCCTATGCCTTCAGTTCCCATCCGGAGGGCAACCCGCCCTATTACGGCGATGACCGGACCGAACAGCACGGGCGGCTGAGCTGCGACGTGACGATCGACGGCAAGGCTTTTCACCACGAAGGGTTCCTGATCCGCGATCATTCGTGGGGGCCGCGCATCTGGGGGCTCAATCAGCACTACAAGTGGTTCCATGCCACTAACGCGCACTGTTCGATTCACTTTTTCGAGATGCATTCTTTCGGAACGGTCCACTTGCGCGGGTTCCTGTTCAAGGACGGGGTGATGCGCCAGCTTGCCGGCGTGAAGCACAAGACGACGTTTGATGACGCGATGATCCAGCAGCAGCTGGCCGTGACCGTAACCGACACCGACGGCCGTTCAGTGGACGTGTCATGCCGCACATTCACGTCCTTGATGCTCGATACTTATGATCCGGAAATCTATTTGAACGAGGCCGCGCTGACGGTCGAGATCGACGGGCAGCAGGGTGTCGGCTGGGTCGAATATTGCTGGAACCGCAACTATTTCGACTTCGCGAAGCAATACGTCACGCAATACGCTTGATAATAGGACGGACTTGGCGACAATGCAGGCAGCCGACCGGGTTTACGACGCCCGGCGGCTGCGCCGTCCGGCAACGCGGACGGATAGGAGAGAGGCAATGCCCGCCATCGCCACCGCGGAACAGACCGACAGCATCATGGGCCAGCTGGAGCGCCCGACCATGCGCGAGCGGGTGAGCGAGGCGGAATGGGCGGCGCGGGTAGAACTGGCGGCGCTGTATCGGATGGTCCACCATTTCGGGATGACCGACCTGATCGCCAATCACATCACGATGCGCGTTCCGGGTGAGCCGGGCCATATCCTGATCAACGCCTATGGGCTGATGTACGACGAAGTTACCGCGTCGAACCTGTACAAGATAACCCTGGACGGAGACGTGGTGCTGAAGCCCGACGTCGATCTGGGGCTGAACATCACAGGGTACGTCATTCACGGGGCGATCCATGCGGCGCGCGACGATCTGCACGTGGTGATCCACACGCACAGCGCGGCGGGGAGCGGTGTTTCGGCCATGCGGTGCGGGCTGCTCCCGGTATCGCAGCACGCGGCGCTGATCGACGGGCGAATCGGCTATCACGATTACGAAGGCGCGGCATTCAACCTGGCCGAGCGCGAGCGGTTCGTGGCAAACCTGGGCGGCGGCAATCTGCTGATCCTGCGCAATCACGGCCTGATCGCAGGGGGGAGCACGTGCGCCGAGGCATTCATGGGTATCTATCGCCTGGAAATGGCCTGCAAGATCCAGGTTGCGGCGCTGGCGGGAGGGATGGACAATGCCCTGCCGATGCCCGCCGAGGCGCTGGAGAATACCCGCCGCATTCTGATCGAACATCCGTCGATCGGTGCGGGCACGCTGCAATGGCAGGCGCTGCTGCGGCGGCTGGAGCGGGTCGATCCATCGTGGAAGGAATAGGACATGGCCGTGCTTGAACCCGCGCCGCACCCCAAAGAGGAAGTCCAGCTGGATGCCCGGGTGGCGTGTCACACGCTGGCCGCGGGGCATCCCCCGTTGTTCATCGCCGCGCAGGACGATGCGTTCAGCGGGATCGCGGACGTGGTCGCCTGGATCAAGCAATACCGCGCGACGCTCGACCGGCTGATCGAGCGTCATGGCGGGGTTGTGCTGCGCGGGTTTCCGATCGTTTCTTCCGACGATTTTGGCGCTGTCGTCGGGTGCTTTCCTGAATTTACGGGGGGCTACCAGGGCGGGGCGGCAGCGCGCCGTCCGATCACCAAGGGCGTCTACGAGGCGACGCAGCGCACCGGCGACCAGGCGATCCCGATTCACCAGGAAATGTTCTATCTGCGCGACTATCCGCCGCGGATCGCGTTCTTCTCACGCAAGGTGGCCGAACAGGGGGGCGAGACGCTGATCGCTGACATGCGGGCGATAACCGCGGCGCTGCCGCCCGCAATCCGCGACCAGCTGGAAATCCATGGCATCCGCAATGTGCGCAATTTCGCTGCAAAAAGCGGCAACATGGAAGAAAACCGGGTGATGGATCGGCGCGGATGGGACTTTGCGTTCTACACCGATTCCGAGGACGAGGTCGAAGCGATTTGCGAGCGGCGGCACATGCAGCCGCACTGGCATGAAGACGGCAGCCTGACCGTGTTCAACCAGGAGCCAGCCTTCGTCACCCACCCGACCACCGGGGAGCGGATTTATCGGGGCGGCCTGCACATAGCCCATTTCTATCGCGGTTCGTACGACAACACCGGCGAAGCGGCGCGGGTGCGCGAGGGGCAGGAATTTCCCTCGGGCGCGTATCTGGGCGACGGCAGCGAACTGGACGAAGCGCAGGACGCGCAACTGTGCGCGCTGGTGGACCGGTGTACCTACCAATGGCTATGGCACGATGGCGATGTGATGCTGCTGGATAACCTGCTGACCGGCCATGGCCGCAATCCGTTCGAGGGAACCCGGGCTACCGAGGTGGCACTGTTGGATTGAACACCCCAAGTCCGGTTCGAAGCGAAACCGCGCACGACCCATGATTTTTCTGCAACTAGTCGCGCTGACGGAATATTATAGTTCTTGGTGGATCGTCGCGTGATTCGAAAGGAATTCTGATGAAGACTGTGCTGGTTACGGGAGGCGCAGGCTACGTGGGCTCGCACTGTGCAAAGGCCTTTTCGCAGGCGGGCTGGCAGGTGGTGACACTCGACAACCTTTCGCGCGGCTGGGCCGACGCCGTGAAATGGGGGCCGCTGGTCCAGGCGGACATCGCTGACCGCGATGCGGTGGAACGCACCATCCGGCAGTACCAGCCTGACATCGTGGCGCATTTCGGGGCTTATGCATATGTCGGGGAATCGGTGCAGCAGCCCGATTTGTACTATGCCAACAACAGCGCCAGCACGCTGGCCCTGCTGGAGGCGATGCGCGCCTGCGGGCTTGCGCGGCTGCTGTTTTCCAGCACCTGCGCGTCTTACGGCAATCCGGTGCGGCTGCCGATCGACGAATCCCATCCGCAATCGCCGATCAACCCGTATGGCTGGTCCAAATTCATCATCGAGCGGATGCTGGAGGATTACGCGCGGGCCTATGGTTTCGCGTCCATCGCGCTGCGCTATTTCAACGCCGCCGGTTGCGACCCCGACGGTGAGATCGGCGAACGCCACGAACCTGAAACCCATGCGATCCCGCTGGCGATCGCGGCCGCGCTGAACGGCGGAAAGTTCGATGTGCTTGGCACCGATCACGACACCCGCGACGGCAGCTGCATCCGCGATTACATCCACGTCTGCGATCTGGCCGACGCGCACGTGCTGGCGGCAGAGCGGTTGCTGGAAACAACCGGTGCGGAGGTGTTCAATCTGGGCACCGGGAACGGCACCAGCGTGCTGGAGATCGTGGCCGCGGTCAACCGGGCCACCGGGGGCTCGCTCCACGCCCGGCACGCCCCGCGCCGCGACGGCGATCCCGCGGTGCTCGTCGCTTCGGCCGCGAAGGCGCGCGAAGTGCTGGGGTGGGAGCCGCGCCGTTCGCAAATCGACTTCATCGTGGATACCGCGCTGGCCTGGCAGCTGAAGATGGCGGGCGGCGCCTCGGCGGCTGAAGGCAACGGAGCCGCCGCCGCCGCCTGACCGACCGGCCGTCAAGGAACCGTCTGGCCGACACACGGGCCGCGCTTATTTTCCGCGCGTTTGCACCTCAATTGGGTTAAACTGCGTTTATAAACCGGCAAAAACGGCTGCAGCCGCGTAGATACGGACCGGGCGCTATCCGCTGGCGCCCCGCACAAGGAGTACCTGGTGGCGTTCAAGTGGTGGCATTACGGTGCCGGACTGGCCCTGGCGTCGGTTGCGGCGATCGGGATATCTCCGATCGGGCCCCGGCTCGTGGCCTGGGGCGGGCTGGGCAGCGGGGTGTCCGCGGCGCTGGCGACCGTTGTGTACAAGGGCAAGATGCCCTCGCGGATCGCCGATGCGACAACGCTCGAGGCTGCGGTTCGCCTTGCGCCCGAGGGCGCCACGCTGCTGCTCCAGCCCGGCCCCTACGGCCCGATCGTCTTGCGAAACGTCCGGTTCGGCCATCCGGTGACGCTTGCTTCGGCCGATCCGAAACGCCCGGCAGTGCTGACCGGGGTCGAGCTGGTCAATGTCGATGGGCTGACGTTCCAAGATATCGAGTTCGATTCCGATCCAGCGCACGGGATGTACGGGTTCAAGATCACCAAGAGCGCGAACATCACGCTGCAGCGGATGTTCATTCACGGGACGCTCGATGGCAATCCCGGCAATGACAAGTCGCCGTTGATCATCCGGGATTCGGAACACGTGAAGGTCGCCGATTGCCGGTTCCAGGAGCTGTTCCACGGGATCACGTTCCTGAATGGCCGTCACTTTACCTTCAGCGGCAACTCCTTCCGCGACATGCGCACCGACGGAATCCGCGGCGGCGGGGCTTCGGACGTGATCGTGCGGCGCAACGTCTTTACCGGGTTCAAACCGCGCCCGAAGGACCACCCGGACGGCATCCAGCTGTGGACCACGAACACCACCGCGCCCGCCCGCAACATTCTGATCGAAGGTAACCTGGTGATCCGCGGCGACGGCGTGCCGACCCAAGGCATCTTCGTGCGCGATACCTTCAACCAGTTCCCGTTCGAACAGCTGACGATCCGCAACAATGCGGTGATTGGCGGACTTTACAACGCGATCAGCGTTGGCGGAGTGACCGGAGGCACGATCGAGCGCAACCTGGTGGCGGGGTTGCCGGGCCAGAAATCGTGGATCCGCATGGGCATTGCCAACGACGTGGACCTGCGCGACAACGTTGCCACCACGTACCTGTTGTCGAAAACCGCGAACGTGCGCGAGGCCAACAACCGCAAGATCGCGATGCCCGGCGACGGCGGCCGGGCGGTTCTGGCGGAATGGCTGGGGCGCGGCGACAACCGTCGGCAGCTGGTCGGGCAGTTGCGGGCAGCCGGGATTCCCTAGGCCGGCGCTGCCGGCACCCGGTGGATGCATTACACGGAGAGTGCGACGTTGCGCATAGCTTACATTGCGATTGCCAGCCCGCATGACCGCGCATCGTGGAGCGGCGTGCCCTGGTACAGTTACCACGAGGTCAAGCGGCGTTATCCCGACACGCACGTGATCGATACGCCGCGGCTCGACAAGTTGATCACCCGGCTTGCCCCGCTGGCCCGTGCCGGCGTGCTGGTCAGCCGCGAACCGCTGGTCGCCAAGGCATTCAGTGCCCATGTCGACCGTCGGCTGGCAGCGATCGCGCCCGATGCGGTGGTGGCGGTTGGCGCGGCTCACAAGATTGCATACATCCGGCCCAAATGGCCGGTGGTGTATCTTGCCGATGCGCTGTTCGGGCCGATCATCAACTATTACGACCAGTATCGCAGCCTGAACGCCCGGACCCGGCGGGTTGGCGAGATCATGCAGCGCAGCGTGGTGGACCGGTGCAACGTGCTAATGATGACCTCCCAGTGGGGCGTCGACACCGCGGCCGAATCTTACGGCCTGCCGCCGGAGCGCTTCCTGATGACTCCCTATGGCGCAAATCTCGAGGTGGACCCCGGCTTTCAGCCGCCGGCTGGCGACGGGCCGCTCAGGTTGCTGTTCGTCGGCTATGCCTGGGAGCGCAAGGGTGGTCCGCTGGCCTTGGAAATCTGGCGCGAGCTGCGACGCCGGGTGGGCGACGCGGAATTCCACATCGTCGGCTGCGAGCCACCGGAAGCCGCCGGCCTAGAGGGCGTGCACGTCCACGGCCCGCTGCGTAAGTCCGTGCCGGATGAATACCAAAGGTTCGTGCGGCTGTTCGCCGAAAGCTCGTTTTTCCTGATGCCTAGCCGGCAGGAAGCGTTCGGCCTGGTCTATGCGGAAACGGCGGCGTTCGGCCGGCCCGCCGTTGCGATCGCCACGGGTGGCGTGACCACCGTGGTTCGCGACGGGGTGACGGGGCTGTTGCTGCCGCCCGGCGCAGGCCCCGGCGATTATGCGGATCGCATCCTGGCGGCCTGGACCGATCCGCCGGCCTACCAGGCTTTGTGCCGGGCCGCGCGGCAGGACTACGAGGAGCGCCTGAACTGGAATGCGTGGGGTGAGCGGCTGGAAGTTGCGCTGCGCCGCGCCACTACCTCCGCGCCGCCACCGCTGGGAGTCTAGTAGCCGCGCGCCTTGCGCCAGCGATCGCGGCGCCATTGCACCAGGCGCCCCATCAGATCGTCGGGAAGGATTTGCCGGAGCACTTCTTTGGAAAAGCTGCGCCAGCCTGGCTGCCGTACCGAAAGATGTTCCTTGCGCCGCGCAGCGCGGCGCCGGGCGCGGGCCGCGTGGTCAAGCAGCTTGTCGGGCAGGACCAGAGTTTGCGTTTCGATGCTCAGCACCGGCTTGCCCGACAGGCGCGCGATTTCCACCGCTTGGGCGTCCTCGCTCTCGATGAACAGGTCCGCGCTGACGTTGGCGTAAACCTGCGCCTTGAAGCCGGCATGCGCGCCGCGCCGGCGGCGCTCTTCGGCCGTGGGCAGATCGAGCATCCACAGTTTGTCGTACTTGATGCCGCGTGCCGCCAGCCAGGCTTCGGTCTGCGGGCGGTAGCGTTCCAGGCGACTGGTCACCAAATGGCCGATGTGAAAGCCGGGCATGTACAGCGGCCGCGCGTTGCCAAGAAACATCGTGTAAAGCGGCCCATCATCGTTTTCTTCCGGCAACGGATCGTGGCACAGGACGCCGTCGATATCGACGCAGCTGCGCTTCAGCTGCGGATGGTGCATGAAGTTCCATTCGAACACGCGCGGATGCGGCACTTTTTCCAGCACCACATCGGTTAGCGCGCTTTCTTCTTCCAGGCCGTAGACGGCGCAGAACACGAACCGGTCGGTCGGATAGCCTGCTGCGGCCAGCCGGTCGCGCGCCTCTTGCATGGCGTTGCCGGTGGAAATGCTGTCATCCACGACGAGCACCTTGCGGTATCCGTCCGTATCCGGGTTCGGCGCTTTGCGGCGGGTCTTGCCGGCGGCCAGGATCCGGCCTTGGCAATAGCCTTCCAGATCGGCCAGCGGCAGATTGAGCGCGAGGCTGATCAGGTTGGCCGGCAGCAGTCCGCTGCGCGGGATGCCGACGACCAGATCGATGTCGGGCGGGATCATCTTCAAACCGTGCAACACGGCCTGGTTCATGTCGCTGATCGACCTGTAATGCATGCAAGGCTCCAACCGGGTCGCTGCGAGAAGTAGCACGAGTTGACGGCAAAGCTAGCCCGCGGGATGTTTTGCCTTTAGGGCATACGAATTGCCGGGAGTTCGATTTGACCGTAACGCCAGAACCCGATCCGCCAGCCCCATCGGCCGGGATGCGCGGCCATGCCACCCGCGGCGCGGCAATAACCGGCGTTTCGCAGGCGGTGAAACTCGGGGTCCAGTTTGTCTCGGTGGTCGTGCTGTCACGGTTGCTGACGCCGCGCGATTTCGGGTTCATCGCGATGTGCGCGCCGGTGGTCGCGTTCATCAACATGATCCAGGGGATGGGCCTGTCCCATGCCGTGGTGGTGGCCAAGACCATTACCCCCCGCCAGAACTCCGCTCTGTTCTGGATCAACGTGATCCTTGCCGCAATCCTGACCGGGGGGCTGATGCTGATGTCCCCGCTGGTGGCCGATTTCTATCGCACGCCGGATCTTGCGCCAGTGGTGGTGGGCATGTCGGTGTGCATCCTGATGTCGGGCCTCAGCGCTCAGCACGGCGCGCTGGTGACGCGGGCGATGAAGTTCACCCGGTTGGCCATGATCGACATGGCCGCTGCTGTGGCCGGTCTGGTCGTGGCGCTCGCCTGGGCCATTATCGACCCCAGTCCCTGGGCACTGGTCGGGCTCACCCTGGCCAACAATGCGGTGCTCATGATCGGCCTGTGGCTGTCCTCCGATTGGCGTCCCGGGCGGCCGGCTCCGTTCGCAGCCGTAGCCGACATGCTGAAATTTGGCGGCGGTCTGAGCACTTTTAACCTCAGCAACTTTTTCGCGCGAAGCTTGGACAACATCCTGATTGGCCGGTTCGTAGGCGCCGCGCCGCTGGGTCTTTATGACCGCGCCTACAAGCTGCTGCTGTTTCCGATCCAGCAACTCACTTCCCCGCTAACGCGGGTGATGGTGCCGGTTCTGTCCCGCCTGGTAGACGAACCCGATCGCTACCGTTCTGCCTATGCGCGAACGGTGAACCAGATCCTGCTGGTCGCCACACCGGGAACCCTCGCCCTGCTGATACTGGCCGATACGGTCATCCCTCTGGCGCTGGGCCCGCAGTGGACCGCGGCGGTGCCGATCTTCCAGTGGCTGGCGCTGGCGGGCCTGCATCAGGCAATGACCACGACCATCGGCTGGCTGTTCATCAGCCAGCAGCGAACCAAGGAATACGCATGGTGGGGCGTGTTCAACGCGGTCACATGCGCGATCTCGTTCATTGTCGGCTTGCCGTGGGGCGTGCAAGGGGTCGCTGCCAGCTATGCGCTGAGCGACATCATCATTCGCCTGCCGGTCATCTGGTACGTGATCGGCCGATCTGGCCCTGTATCGGTGCGCGATCTGGCATCGATCGCCAGCCCGGCCGTGATCGCCGGCGCGGTCAGCGCAGCGGCGCTGGTAGTGTGCGCCCCGTATCTCGAACTGCCGCCGTTGCTCCGCTTTGGCGCCGGAGTGGCCATTTCCTATGGTGCTTTCTGCGTGGGTCTGGCTATATCGCGGCGGGGGCGGACGATCATGGTCGAAGCGTTCGGCATAACCCGCTTTATGTTCCAGCGAGTTCAGGCATAAGATCGAGCGCATGCACGAAATCAGCGTGGTCATCCCGTGCTACAAGGCGGAGCAAACGATCGAGCGCGCGGTGCGTTCGGTCTTGGCACAGCCTGCTGTTTCGGCGCAGGTGATCGTCGTTGTCGATGGTGCCTCCAATGAAACGCTGGCCGTCCTTTCCGGCATCGTCGACGATCGGTTGAGCGTGCTGGTGAACGAAGAAAACCGCGGCGCGCCGGCCAGCCGGAACCGTGGCCTCGCCGTGGCTGCGCACCCACTCGTCATGTTTCTCGATTCCGACGATTACGTCATCGGCAATCTGCTGAGCGGACTGGCGCACAGTATTGTCGAAGGCGATGCAGACGTTGCGTTTGGCCCGTGGATCTGGCTCGATGAAGCGCAGAATATGATCCGGCGGAACGTCCGGCGGTTCAGTTCCGCAACCGATGCGGTCGAGCAGATGTTGCTTGGGGGCAAGTTCGTCCATCCGTCGGCAACGCTCTGGCGCCGCGATTTCCTGTCTTCGATCGGCGGCTGGGATCAGGACCTGGCCCGTTTTCAGGATGTCGAACTGGCATTGCGGGGCATTTTGCTCGGGGCACGGACCGCTATCTCCACCATCGGTTCCGGCGTCTATGTTCAGCACAGTTCGGCCAACCGCATAACCGGAAGCCGGACAAACGCCGAATCGCTGCTGTTGGCGGCCAACAGGTTGCTGGCAATCGACAGCAAGGTTGTTCCAGAAGCGCGCAAGCGAGCAGCCGTCGGTGGCTTCTTGTACAATATCGGCCGCGGCCTTGCGCGGGGCGAGCGCAAGGAACTGGGCCAGCAGTTCATCGACAAGGCGCGCGATCTGGGATGGACGCCCTTTTCCGCATTCAGGCACAGCCAGTCGCGCGAACTCTTTGCCAGGCAACAGTACCAACGGCTTCGTGCGATGCTGGTCCGGTAGATCGTTGACCGCTACCCGCAGTCGCTGCAAGCTTGGACGCGCGTGTGGCCGGCTTGAGTACATGCCGACCGCTGCGACTTTAGTATTCTGGATAGTAAATTTGTGGTAGTGCCCTTTTATCTGGGGGCCGGTTTGACAAGACCGGGTTTTTTTGAGGCTTGGACGGCGTCGGCATGGCCAATCTCGTATCCATTATAGTGCCGGCATATAACGGAGAATCGACCATTGCGGGCACGTTGGCTTCGGCCCGGGCGCAAGTCGGGGTCGAATGCGAAATCATCGTGGTCGACGACGGATCTACGGACCGCACTGTCCAGATCGTGGCGGAGCAGGCCGACCGCGATGCGCGGATAAAACTGATCTCCGGCCCCAGAGGCGGCGTTGCGCGTGCGCGTAACCTGGCAGTGAGCAACGCGAACGGGAATTTTATCGCTCCGCTCGATGCCGACGATCTGTGGCACCCTGAAAAGCTGGCTCGCCAACTGGCCAGATTTGAGGAGTGTGGTCCCGACTGCGGTCTTGTCTACAATTGGTTCCGGCGCATCGACCAGGACGACATGGTGATCGCCGGCTCGCCGCGACCGATGGTGGAAGGGCGGGTATTTTACCGCCACCTTTCGTGGAACTTCATATCGAACGGCAGCACCCCGCTGATCCGGCGCGAGGCTTTGGCGTCGGTCCAATACGAGCCGGAACTGCGCGACCGCGGGTTGCAGGGCTGCGAGGATTATCTTCTGCAGCTCCAGCTTGCCCAGCGGCACAAGTTTGCGTGCGTGCCCGCCTTTCTGACAGGGTATCGCCGTGCTCCCGGAGCGATGTCCACGAACGTGGAGCGCATGATCCGCTCGCACATCCTGATGTTCGAGATGATCGCGGATGAGGCGGGCGATTCGGGAGCCTGGATTGTCCGCCGCCAGCTCGCCCGACTTCACGTCGAACTTGCGCGAAACAGCCTCGGCAAACTCAATCCCGCTGGCATGGTGCGCAATCTTGGGCGCGCGCTCGCCAAGGACCGGGTGATGGCCGCGCGCAGCCTAAAATTCGAGTTTGTTCGCTTGCTCCAGGGCGGCCATCGGACTCCGGCAGGTTCCACGCGCGGTTTCGATGCGTTCAGCGCAGAAGAGATCGATGGTCCATGGACTGCGCTGCGATCGATTGAGGCGCTGGGCGAACTCGCCGCAATGGACAATGAATCGGGCAGCGGGCTCCCCGATCATCTTGCCCGGGAGGCTTTCTAGCGCAATCCATGTTCACGCCGGCACGGTGCTCGCTCCAGACGCGATCCAGGTAGCGATTATCAAGCGCTGAAAGGACAATGAGGGTCGCAAGACGGCCGCAAACGTGTCCAACCAGCCTTTCCACCGAAGACCCTCGTGACAACCACTGCAATCGTGTTAAGATATAATTAACATTGGCAGCCCGGTTGAAAATAAAGCCAACATAACGCTTTCAAACCCGTTAAGTTGCGACGAGAATTTTCCATTCGTCGGTCAAATTAAACGCTTTATCCGGCGTTGTGCGGGAATTGCGGTTAAGCGTTTCCTAACAGGCTGTTAAAGTGGGTAAATTTCCGCTTACCAAGCCGCCACATTCAATAGCAACGTTTGCAGCCGATAACGCCTTTAGACGGGTCGTGGGCTATTGGTTCATGAATGGCTGGAGGGTCTTTTCAATATGTCTCAATTTTTGGTCGACACTACTGCGGAACTTATATCCGCGGTAAAAGCAGCAAAGAGCGGCGATGTCGTTCTTGTTGAAGCCGGTTCCTACAGCGGTGTAAATCTCTCGGGCATCAACATCGCGGGCAACGTGACGATCGCCTCGGCATCGGCGGATACCCCGGCCAAGTTTCTGGACCTGACACTGAAGTCGAGCAGCGGCCTCTCGTTCTCGAACCTCCATTTCACGCCGCCCAGCACAGCCCCGGCGTACGGGTTCAGCATTGGCAGTTCGTCCAACATACACTTTGACGGGGTCAAGGTCATCGGACCTGCCGGCGATGCCGGGTATTCGACAGTCCCGTTCCTCATCCGCAACAGCAATAACATAACGATTTCGGAATCGGAATTCACGCACGTGCAGCACGGCGTGAACATGCTGGACAGCACGAACATCAGTATCACGGGCAGCTATTTCCACGATATCCGCACCGACGCGATCCGCGGGGGCGGGGTCTCGGGACTGACCGTCAGCGGCAACTATATTACTAATCTGAAGCCAACCGCGACAGACCACGCCGATGGCATCCAGCTGTGGACCACCAACACGACCACGTCGGCTAGCAACATCGTCATTTCCAACAACCTGATCACGCGCGGTGACGGGCTGCCGTTCCAGGGCATCTTCCTGCGCGACCAGGTTGGCACACTGGCCTACAAGAACGTGGCGATCACCGGGAACACGGTTGTTGGCACGCTCTATAACGGGATCATGGTCGATCACGTCGAGAACCTGACGATGACTTCGAACACGGTTGCCGGCATGCCCGACATGAAGTCATGGATCCAGGTGGCATCGCGCGTCAGCGGCATCGTGGCCAACAACCAGGCCACGCTGTACATGTTCTCCGATGGCAACACGAACCTGACGAACACGAACAACACGAAAATCCTTACGCCGCTCGACACCGGCAGCAGCCTGATCTTCGATTGGCTGTCCAAGAACACCGCGCTCTACACCAGCACGAACCCGCTGCTGAACAAAACGCTTACGACGCTCAGCACCGATCTTGCGCACACGGCGGTCGACCCGGACGATGTGCCGCTTTCGATCATCAACGGGACTTCGGGCGCGGACGCTCTGCGCGTGGCGTTCATGGGCGACAGCAACCTGAACGGATACGCAGGAAGCGACACCTTGTACGGCGGCGCTGGCAACAACCAGCTGGCAGGCGGTTCCGGCGATGACTTTTACCACGTCAAGGGCGCGGGCGACGTGGTCGTCGAAGCGGCAGCCAGCGGAACGGATACGGTGTATGCCTACGTCAGCCACAAGCTGACCGCCAACGTCGAAACGCTGCGGATGAACGCTGCCGGACTGACCGGCGAAGGCAACGATCTGGGCAACCGCATCGTTGGATCGACCGGGGTCGATACGCTTTACGGACACGGCGGCGCCGACGTCATGCAGGGTAACGTGGGCGATGACACGATGTTTGGCGGCGCCGGCAACGACAACGTCATGGGCAACGAAGGCAACGACCGGCTTGATGGCGGTGACGGCAACGACACCTTGTCTGGGGCGGGCGGAAACGACGTGCTCATCGGCGGGGCCGGCAACGACAGGCTCGACGGGGGATCGGGCAGTGTCACTTCCACTGGCGGTACCGGGACCGATCTGTTCATTTTCCGTACGCTCGACAAGACCACTGCAGCTGTCATCACCGACTTCAGCAGCGCGCAGGGTGACCGGATCGACCTGACGCTGGTTGACTCACGGACGGGCACGCTGGCCGACGACTATTTCCGGTTCATCGGAACATCGAACTTCACGAAGTCTGCAGGCCAGCTGCGCTACAGCGTGGTCGACGGAGACACTCACGTGTATGGCGATGTTAACGGTGACGGGCTGGCTGACTTCGATATGGTCCTGCAGAATGTCACCCGCGTCGATATCGGCGACTTCATCCTGTAGTCGCCCCCGACCGGGTGGTTCCGCTTCTGCGGGATAGCTCAGTCAGGAATAACGAGAAGAACGGCGATCCGGCTTATCCAGCCGGGTCGCCGATTTTCGTGTAGCTTACGGTCAAGCCGTTTGATGGGTGGCCGGGGGCGCGGCGCCGTCCTGTTCCAGATGTTCAAGCAGATCGTTCAGGTAGCCAATCAACTGGCTGGGATCCGTGGTTGCCGAAATCGGCTCCGACGCACGCACAGCCTGGAGCGCCGCGGCAAACTCTTCGTCAGTATCCGCGACGGCCACCAGACCACGAGCAGCAAGCGCGTTGGTAATCTCGCACTGGTGATCGTCGTAATGCTCGCCGCGATCGAACCGCCGCGGGATGGTGATCACCCGGCATCCTTGACGCAAGGCCGTGATCAGCGATCCGGTTCCGCCGTGACACACCACGATGTCTGCCTCACGCAAGGTGCGGTTCATTTCGTCATATGGCATGGTTTCGCATGAGCGGACGCCATCGGGCCGCACGCCGCCCACACCGGTCTGGACGAGAACGTCTTCGGGGATCAATCCCTTGGTTTTGGCGTGAGCCACCATGCTGGTCAGCCGATCGAACGGAAGCGTTGCCCCGACCGTGGCGAAAAGCAGAGGCTTCTTGATTGGCCTTGGCGCATCCAGTTCCAGAAAGGGATCGAAGCACAGTGCATTCTGCCAGCGTTCAGCAGAGGCGGGCGACTGCGCGATCCGCACGTGTGAAATAGGACCGATTGCGCGAGCGAAGACAGATGGTGCCAAAAATCGCGCGAAAGAATCGATGGTGACGATCTTCGCGCCAAGAATTCGCGCCCACACGCTGGTGAAGAAGACAGAACCCGCGCCTGTGGTGATGACCACGTCGGGCTTGGTTTTCCAGATGATCCCCGCAGACCGGATCACATTGTTGATGGCAGCGCGAAGCATATGGATCGGCGCACCCAGCCGGGCCTGGCCCAAGGCGACATGGGGTACGAATGCCACATGATGGTCCGCGGCGATCGAGCGGCCCAACGCAGTGTCTTCCGTAACAAAGAAATAGTCGCGGTCTGCCCAGAGCGGGCGCAAGTCCAGCAACTGCCTTACATGGCCTCCACCCGATCCGGCCAAACAAACCCGCAGCTTACGCGTGCGCATACACATCACCTCGGTCTCGATCCGTCGGGCAAGCGCAATGACGTGAAATTAAGCCCTGATTGCCACGAAACGAAGTGCGATCTGGTTGGTTCCTCGAGCAGCGTTGCCGCCATAGCCGCTGCTGGTTTTCCGTTCGGATCTCCATAAGCTTTGTTGTCCAAGACGTCATATGCCTTAATACACCATATGAGCGGCAGGTGTGGGGCTTTTATTCCCGAATCAAGCAATGGGGGTATGCGTTATGTTGCCATTTGGGACGATTTGGACGATTCTCATGACCAGTCCGTGGATTCGCGTATCATGAATTCGTATTCAACAAGTTGCCGCGAGAACGACAGTACCTTGCGAATCGGCCTGCTGTGGCACTCGCTGAATTCGGGCAATCTCGGCGTCGCCGCGCTGACGCTCGCAAATATGGAACTCGCTCGACAGGTTGCGCGTTCGATGTCGCTGCGCCCGCAGTTTGTCGTCATGGGCATGCGCGACGGCGACGGCCCAACAATAGGTGATAGCAGTACCGAGGTGGTGATTATCGACGCGGCATCCATGGTCAGGCCGGGCGGGTTCTGGCGCGCCGTCGGCGACGTGGATTGCGTGCTCGATATCGGCGCGGGTGACAGCTTTGCCGACATTTATGGCCCGAAGCGCTTTGCATTTTTATGGCTGACAAAGGTGCTGGCGCTTTTGCGCGGCAAGCCGCTGGTGTTTTCCCCGCAAACCATCGGGCCATTTGACAAGCCGCTTTATCGGGCGGCCGGAGCGTGGACGATGCACCGCGCAACCAGCCTTGTTGCGCGCGACGGTCGCTCGCTGGATGTCGCCAAGGCGATGGCGCCGGGGGCAAATGCACACCTGTCCGTCGATGTGGCATTCGTGCTACCTTATCAGAGCAGGCGTGGCGAGGCCGGCGGACAGCCGCTGCGCATCGGCGTAAACGCGTCAGGCTTGTTGTTTCACCAAGCCGAAACCGGGAAAAACCGGTTCGCACTGTCGTATGACTACGCAGCGTTCACGCGCCAGCTGATCGCCAAGCTCGTTTCCTTCGGGCATCAAGTTCACCTTATCTCGCACGCGACCAGCAACGCCGACCCGACCGATGACGACGGGCGACTGGCGGACCGGTTGGCCAAAGAATTTCCGGATGTCGTCCGGGTGCCGGAATTCGCGGGTCCGAGCGAGGCCAAGTCATACATTTCGAGTCTTGATTTCCTGGTTGCGGGCCGCATGCACGCATGCATCGGTGCCTATTCCGCTGGCGTACCGGTCGTGCCGGTAGCTTACAGCCGCAAGTTCAGCGGGCTGTTTGGCATGCTTGGTCACGAATGGATGGTGCCCGTAACCGGGGTCGACGTGGATACGTCGGTCGCTTTCGTCTGCTCGGCCTTGGCTCAACGGGGAAAAATAGCCAACGCCCAGGCGGAAGGCATGAAGCAGATCGACGCGATGCTGGATGTTTATCGGCAGGAACTGCGACGCACGTTTGCACTCGCGCTCACTCGGCAACAAGTTGCCGAAACTGCGGCGTGACATTTTGTTCTCCGGCGTTGGGACGGGTCGCTCGCGGAGAGCTTTGTACCGGGTGCGGGTTGTGCGCATCAGTGTCTGGCGGCGCGGTGGAGATGGTGACGGTGCGGCCAGGGTTCAGCAGGCCGCGTCAGATTCGGCCGTTTTCGCGCAATGTCGAACATATCATAGCCGATGCTTGCCCCGGATCGATCATCGAGCCGTGGCAGGCAGCTTCGCGGCGGCATCCGCTGTGGGGGTTGTGGCGCCGCGTGCTGACGGGTCACGCGACCGACGAAGACCTGCGGCACCGCGCCTCTTCGGGCGGAGCGATCTCGGCGTTGCTTATCGAGGCGCTGACAAGCGGCATGGTTGAGCGCGTGCTTCACATTGGTGCGGATCCGTTGCAGCCAATGCGGAACATCGTCAGGTGGTCCGACACTCCCGATGAAATCATTGACGGAGCCGGCTCCCGCTATGCCGCGTCCTCGCCTATGGAACTGATCGGCCCGGCACTGGCGGCTGGAAAGCGTTTCGCGTTCGTGGGCAAGCCGTGCGACGTTTCGGCATTACGCCGCCTGGCGAAGCACGATCCGCGGGTTGATAAACTTGTGCCGGTCGTGCTGTCTTTTTTTTGTGGCGGAGTACCCTCGCATGATGGCGCCGACCGCATAGTCCGGGCGATGGGCCTGGAACCGGATGAGATCGAAAGCTTCCGCTATCGGGGAAACGGCTGGCCCGGGCTGACCCGCGCGCAGACCCGCGATGGCCGCTCAGGCGAAATGCGATATGCCGAAAGCTGGGGTGAGTACCTCTCGGGCCAGGTTCAATTCCGGTGCAAGATCTGTCCTGATTCCGTTGGCGGGGTGGCCGACATCGCGTGTGCCGACGCGTGGTATGGGGCTGGCGGCGGTTTTCCCGAATTCGAGGAAGCTGCTGGCCGAAGCCTCATGATCACCCGAACCCCGCAGGGGGAGATCCTGTTGGACAAGGCGCTTGAATCGGGGGTTCTGGCTGCGGAGCCATTCGACATCGACGATGTCGAATTGATGCAGCCTGCACAATCGTATCGAAAACGGCATATAGCGGCGCGGGTGGCGGCTAATTCATCGCTCCTGCAGCCTTCCCCGCGTATGCGCGGCCTTGACGTCATCAAGGCCGGGCGAAGCGCGAGCTGGCGTGAGCTGTTCCGAAACTTCGCCGGGACGGCGCGGCGTATTGCGATGGGACGGCGATAAACTTGGTGTTTCTTAATAGTCCGGTGCTAATGTATGGGTATCGTCTTGAAGACGGCAGAGTGTCAGGGAACATGAAAAACAACGCGTTAATGAGGATATTGACCGCTGGCGTCGTGATCGCCGGCTCGGCAGGGTCTGCGCTGGCGGCGGAAACCAAGCCGTTGACCATCGAGGTAAGCGCCAACGCATTGTACGACAGCAACGTCGTGCGGGGTAGCGACGCGTCAGCCGATTCGCGCGGTCTGGACAAGGAGGACGTGAAGTTCGCGCCCACCGTGGATGTAACGCTGAACCGCTCGCTCGGGCGTCACTCGCTGACCGCCGTTGGCAGCCTTGGGTACGAGTTTTACTTGCACAACACCCGCCTCAACCGCGAGCGGTTGAAGGCCGACGTCAACCTTGGGATGAGGTTGCCGTTCTGCGCGGCCGACCTGCGCAGCAGCGTGGCGCGTCGGCAGAGCGACCTGGCCGACATTGGCGTGATTCCGGGCGACGAAGAGGCGAGTTCGGATAACGCAGAGACTTATCTCTCCGCCGGCGCGAGCGTCAGCTGCGGCGGTGCGGTGGGTTTCCGGCCTACCGCAATCGTTGACTGGAGCCGGGCAAGCAACAGCGCGGAAATTCGGAAAAATTCCGACAACACGTCGTTTTCCTATGGCGGCGGGGTTCAGTATACGCAGCCGGCAATTGGCGACATCACCTTCTACATCGGGCGCCGCGAGGTGCGTTATCCCAATCGCGACATCATCCTCACCCCGGCGATCCAGCGCTACAACCAGTCACGCTACGGCGTGATCGTGAGCCGGGATGTCGGTTCTCGCGTCAAGCTGGACGGTGAAGTGATGTATACCAGAGCCACGTTCGAAGGCGGGGTCGAGCCGTTCAGCGGGGTCAACTGGCGGCTTGGGGCGACGGTTTCGTTTGCGCAGCTACAGCTCAATGCTGAAACAAGCCGTTCGATCGATCCGTCTCTGGGGTTCATCGCAAATTACGTCCTGCAAACGAACAACAGCCTGACCGCGAGCTACTATATCAATCCGCGACTTTCGGCATCGCTGGGAGGACAGATTTCGGTCCGTGACTACAACTACGACCCGAGCGTCATCGAAGTACGGATCTTGCATGACAATATCAAACGGATCAGGCTGGCGTTGGCTTATACTGCGACACCCCGGATATCCATAGGTCTGTCCGGCACGTACCAGAAGCGCGATGCTGACGGGGTCTTCTACGACTACGACGGCTATCAGATCGGCTTCAGCGCGCGGACAAAGTTCTGAAATACCCGGATCGACGATCGAGGATCGGAGAAGTTATGAATCTAGCTAAGATGTTTCGCCTGTGCATGCTTGTGCTGGCATCGTTGTGCGTCACGCCGGCCGTGGCGCAGCCGGTCGCGCCGGCTGCTGTTCCGGTTGCCGCGGACCCATCGCCCGGGGCGTTGACTGACGGTTACGTGCTCGGTGCCGGGGACGTTATCGAAGTGGGTGTGCTTGGTCGCGAGGATTTCCGCTCGCGCGTACAGGTGTTGGTCGATGGCAGCATCACGCTGCCCCTGATCGGCAACGTTTCCGCCACAAACAAGACGATCCTCCAGCTGAAGAGCGAAATTCAGGACAAGCTTCGGGGCGGCGGCTATTTTTCCAATCCGGCCGTCAGCATTTGGGTCGTCACCTATGCCAGCCGATATGTTGTCGTCCTGGGTGAAGTCGGATCACCCGGCATCGTCCCGATCGATCGTGCCTATCGCATCTCCGAGATTTTGGCCCGGGTCGGCGGAGCGAAGGCAAGCGGTGCCGACGAACTGACCATCACGCGTGTAAGCGGCGAGGAAGTGAAGCTCGACCTCAAGCAGATCGCTACTGATACCAATCAGTCCGATCCGTTCGTCAACGCGGGCGACAAGATCTTCGTGCCCGTGGCGCCGAGCTTTTACGTTTACGGCGAGGTCCACGCCCCCGGCAACTACCGGATCGACACCGGGATGACGATCCGCATGGCCATCGCCCGCAGCGGCGGCCTGACCCCGCTTGGGTCGCAGAACAAGCTGAAGGTCAACCGCAACGGGCGCGAATACCGTCTGCGGCTCGACGACCAGATCCGCGACAAGGACGTCATCGTCGTTGGCCAGCGGTTCTTCTGACGAACATTCTAAGGATACGGTTATGAGCTTCATGCAGTTTTTCCGGATCTTCTGGGCCTATCGGTTCCTGATCCTGCTGACGACGGTGGCGTCCTTCGCGGGGGCCTATATCGTCGCCGAGCTCATCCCCGATCGCTACACCGCGCATTCGCGCGTGATGCTGAACGTGATGAAGCCCGACCCGATCACCGGGGAGGTCATTTCCAACAGTTTCGCGCGCGCCTACACCAAGACCCAGATCGAGCTGATCACCGACTATCGCTTTGCCGGCGCGGTCGCGGATGAGCTGGGCTGGGCAAAGCTTCCTGAATTCCAACAGGCCTATGAGGATCAGGCGCGTCCCGGCGACGGCGGTTTGCGGCGCTGGCTGACCCAGACGATCATGGGGAACACGGCGGTGACGCTGATTCCGGGCACGGCCATTCTCGATATCAGCTACTCGTCGGATTCGCCGGAAACGGCACGCCAGGTGGCGGACGCGATCCGCAGCGCTTACGTGGATCAAAGCATCTCGTTCCGGCGCGAGGGCGCGTCCTCCAACGCCAAGTGGTTCCGGGAACAGGGCGAAAAGCTTCGCCAGCAACTGACGGAGGCTCAGGCCCGCAAGACTGCATACGAAAAGGCGAACGGGGTCGTTCTGCAGGATGACTACGCCGATGCGGACACTGCCCGGTTGAAGGCGCTGTCCAGCCAGATTCCGATGCCGACGATGGGCAGCGCCATGGTGCCGCAGTCCTCGCCGGCAATGGCTCAGCTGGCGCAGCTTGATGCCCAGATTGTCGCCATGTCGCAGACGCTCGGGCCCAATCATCCGGATCTGATCGCGATGAAAGGCAGCCGGTCCCGGTTGGCGTCAACCGCCGCACAGGATCAGGCGAACGTGGTTGCGCAAATGCGGGCTTCGCGGGCAACGGCACCGTCGATCGACGGGCAGGTGGCCGCGCAGCAGAACAAGGTGCTGGCCAACCGTGAAAAGGTTGATGAGCTACGCAAGATGCAGGCGGTGATCGACGTACTGCGCGACCAGTCGCAGAAGGTCATGGGCCGCGCGACCGAGCTGAGTGTCGAAGCCGGCTCCACCGAAAGCGGCCTCACGCTGCTGGGCAACGCTGTTGCTCCTGCCACGCCTTCTTGGCCCGACGTACCGCTGATTTCCGGCGTGGCCCTAATCGGCGGGTTCATCCTGGGGTTGCTCATCGCGATGACCAGCGAACTGCTCGGCCGCCGCGTGCGCGGGCCCGAAGATCTGGCCCTTGTCGGCGTGCCGGTGATCGGGATGATCGCCGGACAGGGCCGGGCGGACCGTGAAAAGAGCTGGCGCGAATGGCTGGGCTTCGGCGCGAGGCCGCGCGTTGCCTGACGTGGCGCGCCCGCCACGGCGGAAGTCCGGCTCCGCGGAGAAGCCGGCTTCGCACCCGGCCGATCCGGGCCGGTTGTCAGACGCCAACAACACCTCCAGCGAGCAGGTAAAGAAGATGAGCGACGTCGAAGTAGAAACGGCCAATCCACATTCGGCGAAAGATGCCAAACCGGTTGCATCAGTTGCACCGATAACGCTGGAGCCTGCTGCGGTGTCCGCTCCGGCCAAGAGCTACCATTTTGCCGAACAGGTCGCGATGGTGCGTGGCAACGAGCATTCCGCTGACGTCGAATCGATCGGGGCGTTGCGGGCCCAGCTATTGTCGCAGCACCTGCGACTAGGCCGGCGCGCGCTGACCATCCTTTCGCCCGCGTCTGGCGCCGGGGCCACATTCACCGCGGTCAATCTTGCCGTTTCGATGGCGCAGGCGGGAATCCGGACTCTGCTGATCGACGCGAACATGCGCGACCCGGGCGTACAGGACCTTATTATCCCGCATGACCCGGTGATCGGACTGAGTCACTGCCTGGAGATGCCGGAGGGAGATTTCGGCAACGTGATCCAGGAAGATGTCATGCCGATGCTGTCGGTGATCTATGCCGGCCAGCCGAGTGCCAATGCGCAGGAGTTGCTGGTCAAGCCGCAGCTCAGCGTGCTGTTCGACATGTGTCTGCGCGAATACGAGATCACGATCGTCGATACGCCGGCCAGCAACACCTGCGCCGATGGCCAGCTGCTGGCGACCCAGCTTCGCTATGGCATGATCGTGGTCCGCAAGAACGAGAGCTACGTCAACGACGTGAAGACCCTGGTCGGAGAGCTCAAGGCAAATGGCGTGGAGTTGATCGGAACGGTCATCAACGAAGTCTGATGGACCTAGCGCCACATCTTCCTGATGCTGTCGTCCGCACTCTTCAGCCGGCCATAAGGGCCAAGTTCGACGTCTGCTTGCAGCACTCTGGCAGGATTGCCGGCAACGATCGAGCGTGGCGGCACATCATCGAACACGACCGAGCCGGCCCCGACGATAGAGCCATCGCCGATAGTCACTCCGGGCAGAATCGTGCTCCCGCCGCCGACAAAGCAATGCCGTCCGATCCTGACCGGGCGGTGCTCGCCCGAAACGGGATCCCGCGAATAGACCAGCGTCTTGAAGGCTATCAACGTTTCGGGACCGATCGTTATATCGTTGCGGCGCCCGGCTACCAAGCGGCTGGAAAGTGAGATGCTGGTGGTGCGTTCCATCGAAACGCCCTTGCTCGCCGCAAGCCATGTCCTCCGAATGCGGATGAGCAGCTTACGGATCGAACGCAATTTGTTCAGTGAGCGCAGCGACATGACGTCTCCTGGAAGCGCGGATGTGGTTGTGAGCCGGAATGCAGCAGACTATGATCGTAACATATTTTCGCGAAACGGCGGTATGCGCAACTTGCTCAAGAGCCTCATCAACCATTTCATCCGCAGACATGTCTGGGGCATGGACATCGGGCCGAACGTGCGGATTTCAGGTACCGCGCTAATCGACCGGACGTGGCCCAAGGGCGTGCATATCGGACGGGACTGCGTGTTTGGCGAAGAGGCTGTCCTGTTGACGCACGATATGGTCAGAGGCGTGTATCTTGACACCAGCGTGGGCGCCGGCACGGTCGTGGGGCCGCGCGCGATTATCATGCCAGGCATCAACATCGGAGAAAACTGCGTGATCGAACCCGGCGCAGTCGTGACCAAGGACATGCCCGATCGCACCAGGGCGATGGGCAACCCCGCCAAGATCTCTTGCCGATGAACACGGTCAGCAGCTTTCCGGTCCAGCCCGAGGCGCGACCCCCAATGGGTTTCGCAGGTGCGTTGCGCCGGCTCCCCGCACGCAGCGCGCCTGCGTCGATCCTTCCGCGTTATACGCGGCCGCTGCTCCAGGGGTATCGACGGGTACTGTTCGTGCTGTTCGTCGCGGTTGTGGCCATCATCTATGGCACGCTCGTCGCCCGCTACGGGTATATGCTGCTTGAGTTGTTCGCCCCCTTGGCGGTCTTCGCGGTTTTCCTGATCTGGTTGCTGCCCGACACCGAAACCCCTCCGAAGCGCGCATTGATTGTCCTCTTCTGGAGCTTCCTGACCGCGCAGCTGCTGTGGCCCGATTACCTGGCATTGGACTTGCCCGGCTTGCCGTGGATCACGGCGCTGCGGTTGTTCGGATTTCCGCTGGCGCTGACATTTCTGACCTGCCTTGCGGTGTCGCCTTCGATGCGGACGCAGCTCAAGCAGATCCTGGCGAGTGCTCCGATGGTGTGGAAGGGGCTTACGGCGTTTCTGATCATCTGCGCGCTGTCGGTCGTGTATTCCACCAGTCCGTCCGGCTCGGTCGACAAGCTGGTGGTCGCGGCGCTGTACTGGGGGCTGATCTTTTTCGTCAGCAGCTATGTTTTCTCGCGGCCTGGCAGCGTCACCGTGTTCGTCTGGGCGATCTGGGGCACGATCATTGTGATCGTTGCGCTGGGGCTATGGGAACAGCGTATGTCGCAGGTTCCGTGGGCGGGAAATATTCCCTCGTTCCTGGCGGTCGGGGATGAAAGCGTGCAGCGCATCCTGGCCGGCACCGCGCGGGCCGCGACCGGGGTTTACCGGGTGCAGGGGAAGTTTTCGACCAGCCTGGGCCTGGCGGAATTTCTCGGCCTGACCACGCCGTTTGTCCTGCATCTGATGCTGACGGCCCGCAACTGGATCGTGCGGGTGGCCGCGCTGATCACGCTGCCCCTGATGTTCGCCTGCATCATCTCGACCGATTCCCGGCTTGGCGTCGTCGGGTTCATGCTGTCGTTCCTTTTCTACCTGTTCTTCTGGGGTTACATGCGGCGGCGGACGCACCGGCAGGGGATGATCGGGACGGCGATCGTCATCGCCTATCCGCTCATTCTGGTGGGCTTCCTTGCCTCCACGATGTTCGTTCCCCGGGTGAGTTCGATGGTCTGGGGCAGCGGTGCCCAGCAGGCGAGTACCAATGCCCGGCGCGACCAGTACAATGCGGGCATACCGATGGTGGTCGCCCGTCCGTGGGGTTACGGCATCGGTCGCGGAGCCAGCCAGCTGGGGTTTGTCAACCGGGTGGGAGTTGGCACGATCGATACATACGTGTTGATGGTCGCGCTGGATGTCGGGATCATCGGCTTGATCAGTTATTTCGGGCTGTTCATCGCTGCAGTCTATGCCGCGGCGATCGCAGTGCAGAATGCCCGGGACCGAGAGACGCGGCTGCTGATCCCGCTGGCGATCGCGCTGCTCAACTTTCTGGTCATCAAGACCATCCTGAGCCAGCTGGACAACCATCCGTTGATATTCGCGATGCTGGGGGCGACTGTTGCGCTGGTTTATCGTGCCCAGGCAAAGGAGCCGGAAAAGGACGCTCTGCCTTCGCGCGGATGATGGCCGACGTACGTTCACGGCTCGATACCGCGGTGTCCGAAAGAGCCTTAACTGTTTCGCAGTGACGGCCAGCCGCTTCGTCGGGCGTAAGCGAAATCATTGCGTGCAATCGGCCCTTAAGTTTTTTGTGTCATCCATCACTCCAAGGATATCAATTTCATCGAGTAATGTGTTGGTGTCGAAGGATCGTGTCGGTACGAGTTAATGCACGCTGGCCACCGTATGGCCGCAAGCACGTCTGGTAAGAATGCATTTGTCCGAGTGCAGCGCAGGAGCAACAGGTTGAGCTGGTTTTCGAAAAAGCGGAAGTCGTCCATCACAATGGCGCAAAGCTTGCCGCGTCCTGGCGCACGAGGGGCCTCCACGGCGATGGATTCCCCCCTGTTGCCCCAGTTCCAGGTGTTGGCGACTGACCAGCTCCAGCGTGATGGTGGCTCTTCGCTCGATCGCCTGCGGGCAAAGCTGCGCCGCGCCTTCACACCCTCGCAGCCGGTTTCCAATGTGGCGATGTTTGCCGGGCGGAGCGCAATCGTCACGCGCCTGATCCGTGGCATCGAGGACCAGCAATTGCACGTGGTGATCTACGGCGAGCGCGGCATCGGCAAGACGTCGCTGCTTCGTGTGCTTGGCCGGCTGGCGGACGAGGCCAAGTACATCGTGTGCTACACCTCGTGCGGCGAAGGGTCGTCGTTCAGCGATCTGTTCCGATCGATCGCGTCGTCCATCCCGCTGCTGTTCCACTCGGAATACGAGCCGACCCAGGCCGAGATCGAAAGCGGCGGGACGCTGGCCGACTTGCTGCCGCCTGGTGAGATCACCCCGCACCAGGTGAGCGACCTGTTCGCGCGGCTATCGTCCACCCGCGTGCTGGTTATCCTGGACGAGTTCGATCGCAGCCCATCCGGCGCGTTCCGCCGGATGATCGCGGAGCTGATCAAGAACCTGTCGGACCGCTCGACCCGGGTGCAGGTGGTTATCGCCGGCGTGGCGGGCAATCTTGCCGAACTGATCGAGCATATTCCGTCGATCAGGCGCAACATTCTCGGGCTGCAGGTCCCGAACATGAACGCCGACGAAGTGTCCGAACTGATCGAGCGGGGCAGCAACACCTGCGGGCTGACATACAGCGATGAAGCGATCGAGCTGATCACGCACATCTCGTGCGGGCTGCCTTACATCGCGAGCTTGCTCAGCCAGCACGCCGGCATCACCGCGCTTGACCGCAAGAGCACGTCGGTGACCGATCAGGATGTGATCAGCGCGCTCGATCTGGTGGTCGACGAGGCACGCCAGCGACTGTCGGAAAGCAGCCTGCGATCCATCCAGCGGGTCCAGGCGCGCGGAGAAGGTGACGCACTGCTGAAGCTGGCGGACATCGCGCTGCATCGCGCCGGAGTGATCGATCTTGTCGAGCGCCCCGCCGACGGCCGGTCGTTGGTCCAGGTTGCGGAGAGCAGCAAGCTGTTCAAGCCATTCGGCGAGGAGGATGGCGAGCGGTTCCGGTTCGTGGAAGAGGGCATTCCGGTCTATCTGTGGATGCGATCGATCGACGACATGATGAAAACCCAGGGCATTCTGGACCTTACCGTCGAGCAATGAGCATAGTACGGGCGCTTCTGGAGCGGGCGCGGCTGTGGAACTGGCGGCGTTCGCAACACGACAACCGCCAGCTGCGGGCGTTCTTTCGCGACCGTTATGATATCGACGTGGGCATGTATTCCTATGGCTGCTTCGATCGCTGGCGTATGCCTGGCCCGATCCGGGTCGGCCGTTATTGTTCAATTGCCAGCACCGTTCGATCAGCACCGATCAATCACCCTTTCGAGGCGTTGACCACGCATCCGGCACTGTACGAGCGCAAATTCGGAGCGGTTGACCAGGACATCGAATGGGAGGACGTCCTGGTTATCGAAGACGACGTGTGGATCGCGCACAACGTGGTGATCCTACCGGGGTGCAAGTTTATCGGCCGGGGAAGCATCGTTGGTGCCGGGGCGATCGTGACGCGCGACGTGGAGCGTTACGCCATCGTTGCCGGGAACCCTGCACGCAAGTTGCGGGATCGGTTCGATCCGGCTCTGGCGGAGCAGGTGGAAGCGAGCCGCTGGTGGGAGATGGACGTCACGCAGCTGCGCGGGCTTATCGAAGCCGACCGGCAGATGGTATTCCACCCCTCTGCCGAGGCGCTTTCGCGCTGGACGGCCCGGCGGGCTCCGTGATGCCGCGCGTCAGCGTCATCATCCCGCATTACGACGACCTTGCATCGCTCGACCGCTGCCTGGGCGCGCTGGATGACCAGACCTGCCCGCGCGACGTGTTCGAAGTGATCGTTGCCGACAACATGACGGAAGTTTTGCCCGGTGTCCTCGAACGGACAGTCGCCACGCGCGCTCGGCTGGTGCGAGTAGAGGACAAGGGGGCAGGCCCGGCGCGCAACGGGGGGGTCGCGGCTGCTACGGGCGATCTGCTTGCGTTCATTGATTGCGACTGCGTGCCTGAAGCCGACTGGCTGGCGCAAGGTCTTGCCGCGCTGGATCGGTACGACGTGGTTGGCGGGGCGATGGTCGTCTCGTCCCGCTCCGGGCGTGCGATGAGCGGCGCGGAAGCGTTCGAACGCGTGTTTGCGTTCAACAACCGCCGCTACGTCGAGCAAGAAGGATTCTCGGTGACGGCCAACCTGTTCACCACGCGGCGGGTGTTCGAGCATGTAGGCGGATTTCGCAACGGCGTTTCAGAAGACAAGGACTGGTGCCACCGCGCCCGCGGCTTGGGGTATCGGATCGGGTATGCCCACGATGCTGTCGCAAGCCATCCAGCCCGCCAGACCTGGCCGGAATTGCGCAAGAAATGGGCGCGCCTCAACACCGAGACGTACGGGCTGTATCGTTTGCGCCGCAATGGACGGATAAAGTGGCTGTTGCGGACCTGGTGCTTGCCGGCCTCCGTCGCGGCGCACGCGCCCGCCGTGGTGAAGAGCGATCAACTGGGTTCAGTGCGCCAGCGTGCGGCTGCCTTTGGGACTTTGGTGCGATTGCGGCTGTGGCGTTTCGTCGATGCACATCGACTGCTGCTGGGTCGCAACTGACATGCATGTCGCCATCTGCATCGTCGGGTTTTGCAACGCGGAGCAGATCCGGCAGTGCGTCGATGCGTTGAGCGAGAGCGACCATGCCGATTTCGAAATCGTGATCTGCGAGAACGGTGGCGCGGATGCGCACGCCCGCCTGCAGAGCGCATTGCCGCCAGTGCTGGCCGGGGGGCAACCGGTGGCGGTGCTGCTGGCGCCCGGCAACATCGGCTACGCTGGCGGGGTCAACGCCTGTATCAGCGCCGCGCCCGATGCCGGCGCCTGGTGGGTCGTCAATCCCGACACCGCGCCGGCTCCGTCAGCGATGAGGGAACTGCTTGCGCGGCTGGCACTGGGCGATTGCGATGCGGTTGGGGGCACGCTGCATTACGCCGATGGGACGGTGCAGGGCTATGGCGGGCGATGGCACGGGTGGATGGCGCGCGCCGAATCGCTGGGCAAGGGTACGCGCATGGCCGATCGCGTGAACCCCGCCGAGGTCGAGCCGAAGCTTGATTACCTCCTGGGGGCTTCAATGCTGCTCGGACGGCGGTTCGTCGAGGTCAATGGCCTGATGCGCGAGGATTATTTCCTTTACGCGGAGGAAGTTGAATGGTGCCTTCGGGCCAAGCGTCGTGGTCTCAGGTTGGGGTTAGCGCCGGCAGCGCGGATCCTGCACGGGCAGGGTGGGACCACCGGCTCGGCGGACCCGATCGCCCGGCGCCCTAGGCTGCCCATCTATCTCGATGAGCGCAACAAGCTGAACGTGGTGCGCGACACCACGCCTGCGCGGCTGCCGGTGGCGGCATGCGCAGCATTCGTTCTGATAGTATTGCGCTATGTGCGGCGCGGCGCCTGGCGGCAAGCCGGGTATGCGCTGTCTGGCTGGGCCGCAGGGCTGCGCAATGCCCGCGACTTCCCGCCGTGGATGCGGTAGCCGCCGGTCAGTCGAATTCCGGTTGCGGTACGGGCGCGGGCGGAGACTTGCCGAACAGCGCGGCCAGTTGCGGCATGCGTGTCATCAGTTCCGCCGGCGCGCCGGAACCCAGGACCTTGCCGCCATCGATCCACACGATGTGATCGACCGTCCGCACGGTTTCAAGCCGATGCGTGATGATGAGCATCGTGCGATCCTGCATGTGCGCGTCGATGGCCGTACGAACGCGATCTTCGAGATTCCGGTCAAGCGCGCTCATCGCCTCGTCCAGGATCATGAAGGTAGGACGGCGCAGGATGGCGCGGGCCAGCCCGATACGCTGGCGCTGCCCGCCAGAAAACCGTAGCCCGTCCTGGCCCACCCATTCGTCGAACCCGCAGGGGAGGCTGGCCACGAAATCGCCAACCCCGGCGGAGCGTGCTGCCTCGAGCGCTTCGGCGTAAGTGGCGTCTTCGCGGGCCATGCGGATGTTGTCGATCACCGTGCCTTCGATCAGATCGACGTCCTGTCCCGCGACTCCGATCAGGCGCAGCCAGTCGGTCCGTCGACAGTCATCAAGCGGCACGCCGTCGATCAGGATCTGCCCGGCAACAGGAGAATACAAGCGCAGCAGCAGGTTGACGACCGTAGTCTTGCCCGCGCCGCTGACCCCGATCAATGCTGTAGTCTTGCCGGCCGGGATATCGAAAGAGACATTGTCCAGCACGTTATCGAGACTGGGATCGTACGCGAACGTGACATCGCGAAATGCGATGGTTTCGGTCAATTCCACCACCGGAAAGGTGCCTTCGGCCGGATATTCCTTGCCGTCGTCCGAAACCATGGCCCGGACGGCCTGTAGCTGCGGATGAACCTGCGCCAGGTAGAGCAGGTTGGTCTCCAGTTCCTTTACGTGCGGCTGCAGCCGGTACAGCAGAACCACCGCCCCGAGCGTGACCGCGAAGCTGGTATTCCACCAGCCCGCCGCGGCGATGATCGTGCAGAGAATGCCGAGGTAACCGATTTCGGTGACCGGGCCGATCCAGGCGGACAGTCGAACCATTGCCAGCGAACTTTCGCGCGCTTGTTCAGAAGCAGCGATGAATCGGTTGTGATGGTACCCTTCCTGCCCATAGGCCCGGATGGTCCGCATGCCTTGCAGCGTCACGAGCATGTTTTCGCCGAGCGTTTTGTGCGCCATCTTGACCTGACCGCCGAACGTGCGGGCCGGATTGGCCATGAAGCGCAGCGCAGCCGACGTGACCACCGTGCCCACGATCGCGGTGATCGTGATCTGAGCCGACATCGCCAGCAGGAATGCGATGAACACCACGATGGAGCAGCTGTTGATGATCAGCCGGGTAAATGCGGAATAGGCGCTGGCAATTACCCACGAGTCGGTGCCGAGCACTTCCATCAGTTCTGCCGTTTCGTGCTGCTGCACGAAATTGTACGATACGGTCAGATACTGTTTGTGTATGCAGTTGCGCGCCGCTTCGCTGATCCGTTCCCCGATTGCCGAACTGATGCGCGTGTAGACAAGCGCAAGGATGCCGCGCGCAACGATTACCAGTAGGATCATCAGCGCCAGCTTGCTGGAACTCCCGAACCAGCCGACGGCATCGCGCAGGATCATGCCCAATACGCCGTCGCCTTCGGCCGCGCTCACCTGGCCGCTGGCCGAATAAAGGAACAGCAGGATCAGCGTGATCCCGATCGTCTCGGCCAGCGAGGAGATCAGCCCCACGACGATCAGCGTCGGCGTGGCCCACCGCGGCTTGCCCACGATTTCCAGCATCTGCCGCAGATCGGCCAGCGATGCCCTGGCCGCACCGCGCGAGCTTTGATTCTGCGGCTGCTCGTCGTCGGCCGTGGTGATATCGGAGCTGGCGGTCACGAAGCAGGATTACCGATGCAAAAGACGTAAGGCGGAGGCGCCGCGGCTGCCGTACCTCGCCGCCGCCACCGCCGCAACCGCCAACGGATGTGGCGAGCAGCGGCCCACACGAGGTTGAACCCCGCTTTCGGCAAGTCGCGGAGGAGGATCTTCAGCGCGACGTGCGGATGGTGTTCAAACAGCAGGCGGATGACGCGCACGAGCTGCCGGAACTCCTTCCGGTAGACCGCCTTGCGCGCGAGCCAACCGCCGTAGGCGTTCAGCCCTTCCAGGATGATAGGCCTCTTGCCTGGGTGGCCCTGGAGCATTTCGTGCACGACCAGCAGCCATGACCGGATCATCCGGCGCATGTCGCTCGACATGTTGTCGGGAAGGTACCGGTATCCGACCAGGAAATCGGGCAC
Organism: Pseudomonadota bacterium; assembly: GCA_040387665.1. Classification (GTDB taxonomy): domain Bacteria; phylum Pseudomonadota; class Alphaproteobacteria; order Sphingomonadales; family Sphingomonadaceae; genus Novosphingobium. The sequence continues at coordinate 142,990 of JAZKDH010000014.1, forward strand.
GACCGCGAACTTGTGGTGTTCGGCTACACGCAGGTAGAACAGGATATCCTCGCAGCCCTGGGCGCCCGCCTGCCATAGACCACTTTCAAAGCCCCGCGCGTCAATCAAGGCCTGCCGCCGGACCAGCGCTGCGCTGCCGTTGCCGACGAAGTTGCCGCGGAACAGCTGTTCGAGAACGTCGCCATGGAAGGTTGGCCGGTTGGGGAAGTCGGTGACGCGGCTGTCGCGGTCGATCTCGGCATACCAGCAATAGACCAGCCCGTATTCCGGCCCCGATGCCTCCAGCACAGCCAGCTGCCGCTCGATTTTTGCAGGGGACCAGAGGTCGTCCGCATCGACGAAGGCGATCAAATCCGACGCGGCCTCCTGCCAGCCGCGGTTGCGCGCCGCCGCAACCCCGCCGTTGGCAGTTTCGATCAAGCGCACCCGCGGGTCGGCCGCGGCGTGGGTGCGCACGATGTCGGCCGTCTCGTCGCGCGAGCCATCGTCAACGACGATGATCTCGAGCGCGCGGTGCGTCTGCGACCGCACGCTGCGCAGGGTCTCATCGATCGTGGCGGCGCCATTGTAGGCCGGGATGACCACGCTGACGAGTTTGTCCGCATTCATGACGCCTGCTCCATCATCGCAATGAATTCCTCCATCGGCTGGTCTCCGCGCACCTCGAGGCGGGGGAGCGCATACCCTGAATCGCCGATGCTGATCCTGCCGGTATCGCCGCCAAGCGCCAGGCCATAGCCGCATTGCTCGGCCAGCCGGCCGAAGCGGCCGTCGGTTGCGCCGAAGGGCGCGGCGATAGCCACGGGTGGCGAGCCGATCCAGCGTTCGATCAGGGCGCGTGAGCGCAGCATCTCGCGCGCCAGATCCTCGGTCGACAACCCGTCGGCGGCGCGGTGCGTCGCCATATGGGAGGCAAAAAACACCCCTTCGCTGGCCAGTTGCACGATCGTGCCGACGTCCATCACCGGCGACGGAGCGCCGGACCCGCCCGGGCACGCGGCGCTTCGCCCGACCTGGTCAGTGACCAGGAACACGTCGGCAGTCATCCCCACTGCGCGCAGTTCCGGCCATGCGTGCTGTGCAAAATCGCAAAAACCCTGGTCGAAGGTGAGCCAGACGGGACGGCCGGTGAAGGGCAGCTCGCTGGCGAGATGCGATTCGACGTCGTGCGCGGTAATGGCGTGGTAACCGTGGTCGCGCAGCCAGTGCAGCCGTTCACGCAGCTGATCGGGCGTCTGGCGATAGCGACGGAGCGCTTCGGGCCCCGTTTCTGATACCGATTGGAACCGGAGCGCCGGCACGGACCAGCGCTGCTCCCCCGCGGCCGCCTCGGCCGGGCCGGCATGGCGGGGGCAAACCGGAGGCAGGGTCGGGCCGGCGGCGGCCAGCGCATCGGCGCGCGCTTCGATTGCAATGCGGGCGAGCGCCTCGCTGTGGCTGCCCCTGGGGTATATGTGATGCTGGCGGGCTAGCAGCGCCTCGCCTTCGGCGAGGGCCGCTTCGCGCTCGGTCAACCGGGCGCGCAGTGCCTGGGGGGGATGGCTCGCCGACTGTTCGGGCATGGCGGGGGCATCCGGGTCGAGATCGTAGCGCGCGAGCGCGTGGCTGATCGGCAGCGGCCGAGCCAGCGCGGCGATCCACGGGCCGATGCTTTTCCGGCCGCGCTTGGGGAAGAACATCTGGTCCACCCATTCGAACGCGCCGAAGCTGCCGAGGGCCCCCGGATCGGCGAAGGCGAGGACTTCGTCGTCGAGCTCAATCAGCGAATAGATCGCGTCGCGCCCGCTGGGGAGCGCGGTGAAGACCGGATCGCGCGCGGCCATACGCAGACCGACCGTGAGGCCGAGCAGGCGCGGTTCCGCCAGATCGTCGTGTTCCAGCAGCCTGCGATCGAGCGCGTAGCGGACGCGCCGTTCCGCGATAGGATCCCCCCACGCGCTGCCCAATTCGGCGATCACCCGGTCTACCGCAGCGGCATATTCGTCCCAGCATGCGGCGAGGCGTTCGGGGGGCTTGCACAGCGCGATTGACAGGGCGTGGATGAACGTGTCGGCGAAAGCTTTGGACTGGTTCGGACCGTGCTCCAGGGAGGCGAGTTCCGGGACTGGAGGCAGATCGTTGACCCCATGCACTGCGGCGATGATCAGGTTCCAGAAGGCGAACCAGCCGAACGTTTCAGCTTCCGACAGTCCGCCTTCACCAGACATGCTATCGGCATAGGGGGGCAGCGGCGAGAGCACGCGCGGATCAGGTGCGAACGCGCGGGCGATCACGGTGCGGCCGTCCTTCAGCATCTGCCTGCTGTCGCGCGTGAGCGACCCCGCCGAGGCACGGTAGTAGGCGAGTGGCTCGTACACCGGCAGCCACCGTTCGCCCGCGCGCGCCAGCCGCTGCCACAAGTCCCAGTCTTCGCACGTCGCGAGCGAACGGTCGAAGCCGCCGGCGTCGACCACCATTTGCCGGTCCAGCAGCAGCGAATTGATCGACACGGCGCAGAGTCGCGAGAATACCTCGCACGGCGTCGTCTGGAGCCGGTTATCCATGTAGTCGTGCATCGTCGACCCATCGGGCATTACCCGCAGATAGGAACAGTACGCGATCCGGTGGTCGGGAGCGCCCTCCAGCGCAGTCAGCATTTTGGTCATGAAGTCAGGATCGAGCCAGTCGTCCGCGTCAAGGAACGCCAGCCACTGGCCGCGCGCGGCCACTATGCCGATGTTGCGGGCGGCCGCCACCCCTTCGCCCCTGCCGGAGATTGCCGTGATCCGCGTGTCGCCCCGGGCGAGGCGGGCGACCGTCGCCGCGGTCGTGTCGGTGGAGCCATCGTCGATCACCAGCGCTTCCCAGTCGGCATGGGTTTGCGCCTGCAGGCTGTGCAATGCTTGCTCGATCGTCAGTTCCGCGTTGCGCGCCGGCATCACTACCGAAATGAGCGGCTCACCTGCCATGCTTCCCTCGCTGCCGGTAGTAGAACAGCAGCCCGGCGAAGAACCCGGCGATTTCCTGCTTCAGAAAGACGTCCTCGGCCACGGGACCCCGCCGCAGCCGGCGCAGGGTGCGCGAAGCGTACCACCGCGGCATCTGCCACAGCGCGCGGCGCCGATTGCAGGAAAGGCCGGTCCGCTCGTGCTGGACCATCAGCGCGGCGGCATGGCCGCGCATGTACGAGTATATCTGGAACGCGAGGCCGTCCATCTCGCGGCGGTGGAAGTGAAACGCAACCGAGGTCGGTTCGTAGCGGCAGTCGATCCCGTTGGCGAGCAGACGGTACCAGAATTCGGAGTCGCCCGAGCAGCCGGCCTGGCCGACATCCAGACGTTCGTCGAACAGGCCGACCCGTTCGAACACCTCCCGCCGAAACGCCATGCTGGCGCCCGCGCCGACTTTCCACGCCGGGAACACCTGTGAAGGGGCGGTCAGCGCAAAGTCGGACGACAGAAACTCGATCCGGTCGTACCCTTGGCCAAAGCTCCAGAAGCTTTCGAACTGGCGTTGGGCAGGGGTGGCGAGTTCCGCAGGCAGCACGAGCCCGGTCACGGCGCCGATCCGAGGCTCGTCGAACGCCGCGACCAGATGCTCGAGCCATCGGGGGTGCAGCAGTACGTCGTCGTCCGTGTAGGCGATGATATCAGCGGTGGCCGACGATGCTCCGGTATTGCGGGCATAGTCGAGGCCCGGGCGGTCTTCGCGCACATAGATTACGCCCGCCGCCTCTGCGACCTGGCGTGTGCGCTCGTCCTTTGAAGCGTTATCGACCACGATGATCTGGTCAGGGCGCAAGCTTTGCTGCGGAAGCGAGGCGAGGCACCGGCGCAGCTCGTCGGGGCGGTCGCGGGTGCAGATCACCACGCTTATGGTGCGGCCCCGGGGCAGCGAGGAGACGGCGTTGCGCGGTTGAGTTGCCATCGCCGTGCGCTCGCGCCCGTCGGCAAGCCGGAGAACATGGCCAACCGGATAGCCTGATCGCCAGAAAACGGTCATGAACGTGTCGCCGGTAGGCGATTGTGCCTCGGCAATGTCTCCATCGTTGTCGAGCGCGAAGTGTGTGACGCCGCTCAGGCCTTCGAGTCCCGGGAGAACTTGTAAATGAGCGTCTGGCACTTTGCCCTCAACAATTTGTATGTGCTTCAATCTAAGGCTGATCATGCAATGCAGCAAAGCAGTTGTTGCCGCAACTGCCTGTCGCAGGGGAGCGTTCCAGAATGATTCATTTGCGGATGCTGCCCAAGTATATCATTCGGCTGGCCCTAAGCGCTGTTCTGCTGATGGCATGGCCCGATGTTTCGTCGGCGCAGAACCGCTGCGACTCTTCCCGGATTGAACACGTCGACAAGATCGGCGTCGGAACGTGGCCGGTCCATGGGCGAACGCGGATGATCGCCGATCTTGAGCAATTGCAGGCGCAATGGTTCTACGACTGGGCGTTCCAGGACGACGTCTCCTCGCGTTACGTGCCAATGATCTGGGGGGCGCGCTCCAAGGGGGAACGGCAGGTGCCGGCGTTGCTGGCGTTCAACGAGCCTGATCAGGATCTGCAATCGCGGATGACGGTCAATGAGGCGATCCGGATGTGGCCTTTGCTGACGCGGATCGGCGCACGCGTTTCCTCGCCCGCCACCTCGCAGGGGCAAACGCTGGGCCGTGACAGCTGGCAGGAACGATTCATGAGGCGCGTGGACGCGCTCGGGTACCGGGTCGATTTCATGGCGGTCCACTGTTACTCAACAGATGGAGATGTTGACGCGTTCCGGGATTTTCTGGATCAGGTCCACGCACGCTATCGCAGGCCGATCTGGGTAACGGAATGGGCACTGGCGGACTGGACGGATCGTGGCCGGTTTACCGTCACAAAGCAGCGGCGCTTCTTCGAGCGTGGCGCACGGATGCTGGATGATCTTGCCTATGTTGAGCGCCACGCATGGTTCGGGACCTATGCAGAACTGGACTCAAGCCATATCGCGTCGGAACTCGTTGATCCTGGCGGGAGGCTGACGCCCATCGGCGACGCATTTCGCAAACTGGTGCAAGAGGGTGCGACGTACCTGGCGCAGTGTCCTGATGTTCGCCGATCGCACGAGACCGGTTCAGCCCCGCAGCGCCCGCTTCAGCGAATACTGTACTCCGGCAGCGATGGCTGCTGCAGAAAATCCCGCTGCCAGGCCAAGGGACCGCGCCATATTGGCGGCGCTGGCAAGCCGACTGGTCCTGGCACCAAATCCGTACTTGCGACTGGTATCGATAGCGGACGTGTGTTCGGCGGTGGCCAGCCGCGAAACGTTGCGATGCGGCGATATCGACGAAAGCTGTTGCAAGCTTAGCGCTCTCGCAAACCGAAAGCCGCTGACCGACCCCTGGACCCAGACGACCTCGGCGCTCATTTGTCCGACCCCGGCGAGGCCCACGCTTACATTGTCACCGGGCAAAAGTGGCTTGGGCGAGATGGCACGGAACCCCGTGGCCGAGATGTCCTGAATTTCGACATCTATCGGCTCTGCGGAAAGTCGTAGCGTGGATGAGTACGACACGTCACGCCGCTCAGCACCGCGACCCGCTGCGTAGAGAACTGCTTTCAGGCCCACAGATACCTCATCCCAACCGTCATCATGTGACTGGCGTAGCAAGCTAAGCGTTGCTTATTCGTTAATGCTGCCGCAATCCCCCCGAACTGCAAAGTTCGACTATAAAGCGATCAAAATATTTGTGGAGATCCCGCAATTGCCCGCAGCACCAACCCGCTGCAACGGGCGCGTTTGCGATATAATAACATTTCTGCGCGATTTGTGCAGTTGCAGCATGAGGCGCCCCGTGCAATCACTCCTGCCGCATTGACTATATGTTGGCGAAATCGGGAATTAACGACGTGAGGCAGCGAATGAAGCTGGTGGGACCATATGCACCCGGTGGGTTGACGGCGCGCGGAGGCCCCGCATGAAGGTCGCGGTATTCGGTCTTGGCTATGTCGGCCTCTCCAACGCGGTCTTGCTGGCGCAACACAATGAAGTGGTCGCCGTCGATCTCGTCGCAGCGCGAGTGAATATGCTCAATGCCCGGCAATCGCCGATCATCGATGCCGAACTCGAAGACTTTTTGGCCAATCGGCCGCTAGATCTTACGGCAACGCTTGATCCGCAGCGCGCGCTCGAAGGCGCAGACTATGTCATAGTCGCAACGCCGACCAACTATGATGTCGACACCAATCGGTTCGATACCTCGTCGGTCGAAGCGGTGATCCGGACTGCAATGGAGGCAAACCCGAACGCGACCATCGTCATCAAGTCCACCATTCCGGTAGGATTCGTGGAAAGCGTCCGTCAGCGACTGGGCACACAGCAGGTAATTTTCAGTCCCGAATTCCTGCGCGAGGGCCAAGCGCTCTACGACAATCTCCACCCGTCGCGCATCATCGTCGGCGAACGTTCGGAGCGGGCCCGCATCTTTGCCGACCTGCTGCTTCAGGGCGCGGCAAAGCAGGATGTGGAGATCCTGTTCACGGATCCGAGCGAGGCGGAGGCGATCAAGCTTTTCGCAAACACATACCTGGCCATGCGGGTGGCGTTCTTCAACGAACTCGACAGCTATGCCATCTCACGCGGAATGGATTCGCGCCAGATCATCATGGGCGTAGGACTGGATCCGCGGATCGGGCAGCATTACAACAACCCAAGTTTCGGGTACGGTGGCTATTGTTTGCCCAAGGACACCAAGCAGTTGCTGGCAAACTTTTCCGAGGTGCCGCAGGATCTCATTCGCGCGATTGTCGATGCGAACCGGACTCGCAAGGATTTCCTTGCGGATCAGATCATCGCCAGGCGTCCAAAAAAGGTGGGCGTCTACCGGCTGGTGATGAAGGCCGGCTCTGACAACTTCCGCCAATCATCGATCCAGGGGATCATGAAGCGCCTGAAGGCCAAGGGCATCGAAGTCGTCGTCTACGAGCCGGCAATGGCCGAGACGGAGTTTTTCGGATCAAAAGTGCTGAATGATCTCGAGGAATTCAAGCAATGCTGCGACATCATCATTGCCAACCGGCATTCCGACGCCATCGCCGACGTGGCGGACAAGATTTTCACCCGGGACTTGTTCGGAGCGGACTGACCGTAATTTCGGGCGCGCGGCGTCAAGGCTCAGAACTCGATTGGAACCACGGCCGTGGCCAGTCGCGCTACTTCGGCGGGATCATGCGTCACATACAGGATCGGCAGCGCAAGCTCGTCGCGGATCCGCTCGATCACGGCTGAAATCTCGTCGCGCCGGGCCTGATCGAGCGATGACAGCGGCTCGTCCATTAGCAGGAACCTTGGCCCTCGCAGCAGCGCCCGCCCAATTGCCACGCGCTGCGCCTCGCCGCCGGACAGGCTTATCGGCATCCGGTGCAGCAGGTGGTGAATACCCAGGAAGTCCGCCGCTTCACCCAAGCCCATCCAGCGGTGATCCGGCGGGGCAAGCCTCCAGCCGAACAGCATGTTGTCACGCACGCTGCGATGGGGGAACAGGCGCAGGTCCTGAAATACGTAACCGCATCCGCGCAGTTCCGGGCAGAGCGCGATCCCGGCCGAGCTGTCGAACAGCACTTCTCCATCCACGACAATCCGGCCTGCCGCCGGTCGCAGAAGCCCGGCGACCATGTCGAGCACCGAAGTTTTCCCCGCGCCGGACGGTCCAAACAGCACGGTGAGTCCGCCGCCGGTGGTAAAACGTGCCGCAATCGTTCGATCGCCCCGCGTGATCGATACGTCGATGTCAAAGGACATGCGGTTTCGGTCCGGTGGATTCCCGACCTGGGCCCTGACGTCTAATCAGCACTTCGGATGCGACCAAGGCCGCCAGCGACAGCAGCACCGAAAGCGCGGCCAGGCGTGCGACCAGTCCCTCGCCTCCTGGTAGTTGCAGCGCCGAATAGATTGCCAGCGGCAAAGTCTGCGTTTCTCCGGGGATATTCGAGACAAATGTGATGGTGGCGCCAAATTCGCCGATCGAACGAGCAAAGCCCAGCACCGCTCCCGCGAGCACGCCAGGCGCCGCGAGGGGCAGGGTGATTGCGCCGAACGTTCGCCATGGCCCTGCGCCAAGGGTTCGAGCGGCGAGTTCCAGGCGGCGGTCCACGGTTTCGAGCGAGAGCCGGATCGCGCGCACCATCAACGGGAGCGCCATCACCGCGCTGGCAAGCGCTGCGCCCGTCCACCGGAACATGAATGTGAAGCCGAATGTCTGGTCAAGCCAGCGCCCGATCAGGCCGTTTGCCCCGAAGGCCAGCAGCAACAGCCATCCCGTAACAACCGGAGGGACCACCAGCGGGAGATGCACGAATGCGTCAATCAGCACCTTTCCCGGGAATGACCAGCGCGCCAGCATCCATGCCAGCGCGAACGCCAACGGCATCGTCAGAGTTATCGCCGCGACGCTGACTTTCAACGAAAGCACGACGATCTCCCACTCGGCGGGGGTCAACGGCGCAAGCATGCTCACCGGGTACCGAATCCGTAGCGGCGGAAGATCGCGGTGGCTTCGGGCGAAACCAGGAAGCGGCGGAAAGCTTCGCCTTCCGGACTTCGTGAGCGCCGCAACGCTGCCACGGGGTAGGATATCGTCCGATGGCTGCTTGCCGGAAAGGTGCCGACCACTCGCACCGCCCGCGTTGCGCGCGCGTCGGTGGCGAACACAATGCCAAGCGGGGCTTCGCCGCGGGCTACCAGGGCCAGTGCCGCCCGGACGTTCTCCGCGCGGGCGATCCGGCCTTGGACCTGCCGCCAGACGCCGAACCTGGTAAGCGCTTCCCTGCCATATTTTCCTGCCGGGACATTGTCCGGGTCTGCCATGGCAAGCCGCCGCTGGCCAAGCGCGGCTGCAAGCGGAAAGGATGGGCCAGGAGCGAGGGCGACCTCACTTGCCGCCGGTGCGATCAGCACCAGCTGGTTGGTTAGCAACCGGGCGCGGGAACCGGCGCGTAACATGGCCCGCTGGTCCAGGTAGTTCATCCAGTCCTCGTCGGCGGTGATCAGAAGATCGGCCGGCGCACCTGCCTCTACCTGCCGTGCCAGCGCCGAGGAGGCTGCAAAAGATATGACCGGCCGCGGATGCCCGCGCCGCTGCCATGCCAGAGCGGCTGCCGTGAGGGATTCCTGCAGGCTGGCTGCGGCGAGCACGAATGCCGGCCGCGGGTTTGCGCTGACAGGCGCGGCAGCGCATGCGCCCAGCAGCAGCGCTAGCAGCAGTGATAGCAACGAACTGGCGCGGGGGCTCACCCATTGTCTCCTGATCGCCGTCGACTGCGCGACCGGGGCTGCATCGATAGAAGCGCGATATGCCATATCCTGCCGTATACAGCCTGTACTGTCCATTCCCTCGCTTGGGAGATGATCGCCGGGCAGGCGGTGCGGGGCCGGCGGCGGGGGCCGTTCCGCCGTTGCCACCAATTCGTCGAAAAAGCCGTTGACCGAATCGAATGGCGGGCTTAGAGGCCCGTTCACCGCAGCGGCTTTGGTGGTTGCGGGCGCCGACAGACGGACGGATAA
>JAZKDH010000015.1:0-77314 GCA_040387665.1 Pseudomonadota bacterium
GAGCTCACCGTTACGCACCTTAGCGACATCGACAAGGATGTAGGACGTAGCATTTTTATTGCTCGCGAAAGCTGGCACGTTGCTAACCAACAGCAATCCCATTGCTGAAACAGCGCGCTTAAGTCTCATCTGCGTCATGTAGCATGCGTTGCCAGATTAGCAATTAGCGTTCCAACCCTAAACCCCACTCATCTCTTGCGCCACGCTAACAAACTCCGCGACGCTCAGCGTTTCGGCCCGGCGCTGCTCGTCAATCCCCACGCTCGCCAGCGCTTTGAGCGCGCCGGGAAGGCCTTTGAGGCTTTGGCGGAGCATCTTGCGGCGCTGGCCGAAGGCGGCTTCGGTCAGACGTTCCAGCTTGCGCATCGAGACGCCTTCGGGCGCGTCGGCCGGGGTGACGTGGACGATGGCCGACATAACCTTGGGCGGGGGGGTGAAGGCGCTGCGGTGGACTTTCATCGCGATCTTGGCCGTAGTGCGCCACTGGGCGAGAATGGCGAGGCGGCCGTAGGCATCGCCGTTCGTTTCGGCGATGATCCGCTGGGCCACCTCGAGCTGGAACATCAGCGTGAGGGAGGACCACTGCGGCGGCCAGCTTTCCCCTGACAGCCAGCCGGTGAACAGCGCGGTGCCGACATTGTAGGGCAGGTTGGCGACAATCGCATAAGGCTCGTCGAACAGCGCGGCGGGGTCGATCTTCACCGCGTCGCCTTCGATCACGGTCAGCTGGCCGGGAAAGGCCTCGGCCAGTTCGGCAAGGGCAGGCAGGCAGCGGCGATCCATCTCGATCGCGGTGACGCGGGCGCCGGCGCGCAGCAGCGCGCGGGTCAGCCCGCCGGGTCCGGGGCCGATTTCCAGCACCGCCTTGCCCGCCAGCTTGCCCGGCACGGCGGCGATCCGATCGAGCAGGTGTTCGTCGAACAGGAAGTTCTGGCCCAGCGCCTTGGTCGCGATCAGCCCGTGGCGGGCGATGACTTCGCGCAGGGGCGGGAGGTTTGGGGGGGGCGGGGCAGTCATCGCGGATCGTGGTGGCGGGGTTTGGGCGGGGCTGCAAGTCCTCTGGGTCAAGTCCTCACCGTCAGCCCTTCGTTTCGCTACCTTCCCATTTGCATTTCAGGAGAACAGGGAGGTTCTCGCTATGCGCGACGGGCGGCGCATTCGGCCGCCATGCGCAGCGCGGCGATGGTGGCGCCCGCGTGGGCCCGCCCGGTTCCTGCGATGGTAAACGCCGTGCCGTGATCGGGCGAAGTGCGCACAATCGGCAGCCCTAGCGTGATGTTGACGCCGGCCTCGAAATCCAGCGCCTTGATCGGGATCAGGGCCTGATCGTGATACATGCACAGCGCGGCATCGAACGTGTCGCGGTTGTGCGGCGCGAACAACGCATCCGCCGGGTGCGGGCCGCTGACCAGCAGGCCTTCGGCCTGCAGGGCGGCGATGGCCGGGGCCACTATGCGCTGGTCCTCGTCGCCGAACTTGCCGTCCTCGCCGGCATGGGGGTTGAGCGCGGCAATCGCGATGCGCGGCGCGGCGAGGCCGAAATCCAGCCGCAGCGCCTGCGCGACGATCCGGGCGCGGCGTTCGATCAGAGGCTGCGTAACCAGCCGCGGGACGTCGGCCAGCGCGACGTGGACCGTAAGGGGAACGGTGCGCAGCGAGGGGCCGGCGAGCATCATCACCGCATCGTCGGGCGCCACCCCGCACGCGGCAGCGACGAACTCGGTCTGGCCGGGATAGTTGAAGCCAACCTCGGCAAGGCGGCTTTTGGCGACCGGGCCGGTAACGATGGCCGCGGCGGTGCCCGACACCGCCAGTGCGGCCGCCCGGGTCAGCGAAGCCAGGGCGAACGCAGCACCGTCGCGGCAAGGCGCGCCCGGGCAGTATGCTGTGTCGTCATCCCCCAGCACCGGCAGGGCGGTGGGAAACACGCGCGCCGCCTCAGCCGGATCGAAAATGCGGCGAACCGCGATGTTCAGGCCGCGCCGGGCTGCGGCGGCAGCGAGCAGTTCCGCTCCGCCGACCGCGAAGAAGGGGGGCAAACGCTGGTGTTCGCGCGCGGCCCACGCGGCGGCGATCAGTTCGGGCCCAACGCCGGCCGGATCGCCGAGCGAGACGGCCAGTGCAGCCACCTCAGTTGTAATCGATTACCGCATCGCGGCGAAGATCGCGCAAGTAGGCCTGCGCGCGCTTGTTGACCCGGTCATCCTCGAGCTGGGACATCATCTGGTCGAAGTTCAGTCCGCCCTCCACCTTCGGATCGTCGCGGCCGCACAGCATGAGCACGCGCACACCTTCCTTGATCGAGCCGAACGGAGGCGAAGTTTCGCCAAGCGACAGCGCCAGCAGTGCCTCCTGGAGGGGACCGGGCAGATCACGGGCACGGACCTGGTCGTTCGCGACGACCTGGGCGCCGATCCCGGCGGCCACTTCATCCACCGCGCCGCAGCCGCGCGCGTTCTTCATCGCCGTGGCGAACACGCCGGCGCGCTTTGTTGCATCGGCTTCGCTGGTGTTGGCGGGAAAATCGATCGAGACCTGCTTGAGGCTGAGCAGCGCGTCACGAGGATCCGCGGTGAGCACCTGGCGCTTGTCGATCAGGTAAAGGATTGAAAATCCGCCGGTGGTCTCAACCGGGCCGACCAGTTGGCCCGGGGCGAGGGCAGACGCGGCGGTGGCCAGTTCGGTAGGCAGCTGCGCCAGCCGGATCCAGCCCAGATCGCCCCCCACGGCGGCGGTGGACGCCTCGGAATACTGCCGGGCATAGGCAACGAAGCTGGCGCCCTGCCTGAGCTGTTCCACGATTTTCTGCGCGTTCGCCTGCACCGCAGGCTTGGTTTCCGCGGTGGAAGCAAGAAAGATCTCGCCGATCCGGTATTCTTCGGTTCCCTTCGCGGCCTTGAGCCGGTCGAGGTTTTCCTTAACCTCGTCTTCGGACACGTTCACGAAGGGCTGGACGTTGCGCCGCAACAGGCGCTGCCACGACAGTTCGCCACGGATCTGTCGCTTGAGCGAAGTTGGCGACGAACCGATCTGGAGCAGATAGGCGTCCATTGCCTTGGGATTTTGCCGGAAGTTTTGCTGCGCCACGCGGCTGTAGGACTGTTCCACTTCTTCTTCGGTAGCGGCGATTTCTTGCGCTTTTGCTTCCTGGATCTGCAGGCTTTCATCGATCAGGTTGCGCAGAATCTGCAGACGCAGGCGCTGTTCCTCCTCTGGCCCGATCTTGCCCTGGTTGGTGGACAGGATCAGTGCCAGGCGCTGCTGGACGTCGGTGCCGGTGATGATATCGCCGTTGACCACTGCGGTTGCGCGGCGATGGTTGGGATCGTTCTTGCCGAAGATCTGGACGTTTTCGGGAATCACAATTGCGCCTTGGGGGGTTTCTGACGCCGTTCGGTCCTGCGCCAGTGCTGCCGCGCCGAAGATCGTGGACAGGGCCATGGCGGCCGGCCCGACAGTCAGTGCGACCCGGGCGGCCATCGTCTTGCGCATGAAGATCCTCACCGTAATGTCGTTCCCGTCTGCAGGCGGGCAGGGCGTGCGCCCGCTCCACTTCGTACTGCCGATTGCGGTTCGGCGGCTTAACCGGACCTGAGCATTGATGCTGCGCAAGGCGTCATCGGTCGCCCGGTCAGGTGCGGCGGCGATAGCCGTTTTGCAGCGGGGTGCAAACAGGAACTCGGAGGCTTATCCGCGGCTGCGGGGTCAGCGCGCTCCGAGGCCGCGCAGGGCGAGGTAGATCTGCACCGCATTGCCGCGGCCGGCATCGCCCGTTGCAACGTAATCGCGCCGCCAGGTCACGGCGAGTTCGATGCAGTCGTCCTCGTACGCCACGCCCACCCGGGTGCGCAGCGGCTGAAACCCGTCGGACGCGCCCAGCGGATCGAGCGGGTCGTTGGTGAGATTGAACACGCCCGATCCGAACACCGACCAGCGCCGGGCGAAGCCGACCCGCGCCGCGACGCGCAGTTCCTCGCGGTCCTGAAGATCCTCGACCGTGGTGATGTTGCGGTTGAGGCGCAAGTACCCGACCTCGATATAGGTGCGTTCGCTGCCCACGGTCGCGTCGAATTCGTTGCGGCGCACGGCGAGCGAGCTTTTGTCGATGCGGAAGCGGTGCGTGACCTTGACCAGATCCTTGAAGCGCACTTCGGTCCGGCCGACGATGTCGGAGACCCGGCTGGCGAGGCCAGTGCCTTCCGGAACAATGTCGGACTGGTTGCTGAGGCGGTATGATTGACCGACGGTGGTCTTCAGCCGCCAGTCCGGCCGCTGCCACATCCAGTCGAACCCGTAGGTGAAGCGCACGCCGTCTTCCACCCGGTCATACCCGGGGAAACGGTTGAGCGCGAACAGGTTCGAATCCTCAAGGTCGATCGCGCGCGCATCCTCGTTCGGTACCGCGAGGTTGCGGATCGGCGGGCTGGCAACCACCTGGAAACGCGGGGTGAACACCTGGGTGCCGCCGAACGCCTCGCCTACCAGCGGCCATTTCACGTCCACCGCGCCGATCGCCATGACGCGCGCCTGCCATCCCGGATCGCCGCGATAGGTCGCCGTGGCGGTGAGCGCGTTCTCGGCCGAATGGTATACGTCCCCGCGGGCCCGCGCGGTGAACGTGATCTGCTGGCCCCATGGGGTGATATCCGTGCGGTTCCATTCCGCGCCCGCAAACGCGCGCTGCGTATCCTGGCCGGCCGTGCGGGTGATCGCCAGGCTGTTGAGCTGAAGTTGCAGCCTTCCGCCCGCGATCGACCGTGGCAGCCGCCACCGCCAGTCGACCGCCGGCAAGGCCACCGGAACCAGCCCCTGCCGGTCGCCCACCCGCAGAGTCTGGGTTGCCCAGCCCGAGAGCGAGAAATAGCTGTTGTGATCGATGCGTTCGAGATCGAACATCGAGCGCAGGCGGTCATCGCGCGAGATGTCGTATCGCTTGAGGAACGTGCGGTCGCTAGCCAGGCGGAGCGAACCGGTCAGGCTCCATTCCGGCGAGAACTGGAATTTGCCGTTGGTATACAGGTAACCGCGAAAACGGTTTTCCTCTGACGTGTCTGTGTCGGGCCCCGATACCGATATGAGCCGGCTGCGCGTGACATACCCGGTGACCTGAAACGCGCCCGTATCCAGCAGCGCCCGGTACTTGGCCGAAAGCATCGGCGGCGCCTGGGTGAACACGGTTCCGGTTATGGCGAGGTCATGGTTGTTGCCAAGGCGCTGGTACCAGGTATCGCTGATCTGCAGCCCGTTCGAAGCCGAAAGCTGGAAATCGGGAATGAGCAGGCCGTTGATCGGCCGTCCGTCGCTGGCGAGCTTCAATCCCGGCAGCGGCATCAGGCTGATGCCAAAGATGCGCAGGCGGGCACCCTTGAAGTAGATGGTTTTCGAGGCCGGATCAAAGACCACGCGGGTGGCGTTGACCTGCCACGTCGGTTCCTTGGGACAACCGCTTTCGCTCTCGACCGAGCAGCCGCTGTAGGCGGCGCGCGTGAGGATGATATTCCCCGCCGCGTCACGTTGGCCAGTGATTGCAGCCAGCCGGCCGCCGTCGCGCAGCGCCAGCAGCAGGTTCTGCATGGCCCCCGCCTTGAGCTCGTCGGTCAGTTCAAGCTTGTCAGTGAACAGCTGGTTGCCGTCGGCATCGACCAGGCGGATGTTGCCGGTGGCAAGGATCTGTCCCGTCTTGCGATTCCACGTGACCGTGTCCGCCCGGACCGACTGGTTGTTACGGCGCAGAACGACGTTGCCGGTGGCGGTAACTTCCTCTTGGTTATAGGCATATTCAACCTGATCAGCCTCGAACCCGATCGGGTCGGTCTGCGTCGTGCCAGCCGCCGCTGGCGGCGAATCGGCGGGAGAAACCGGGGCTTCCTGCGCCAGGGCCGGCTGCATTGCGATTACCAGCGCCATTGCCGCAGACCCGCGGATCCAGCGGCGCAAGCGAAGTCCAGAAGCTTGCAGCACGATCTGCGGGACGGGGAGCATGGGTTGCCTATCGCACTGCAGCGCCTTAACTGCAATGCGGTAAGGCAGCGCGCGGACACGTTCCGCGAAACGTTCCAGATCCGGCGACTGCAACCCGCCTTGGGAGCACACATGAAAATTACCTTTACTGGCACTGTTCCTTCCGACGCGGCGCTGATCGCCCGGTTGATCGCGCCCGGTGCGTTGCCGGCCGACCTCGATCCGATCATCGTGCGAGGCGCGAATGCAACGCGGTTTGCCGGCAAGACAGGGCAGATGTTCGACGGGTTCGCGCTTCTCGATGGGCGAGTGGTGCGGATCGCTCTGGCCGGGACCGGCGAGGGTGACCGTGCGGCGCTCGAAAAGGCAGGGTCGTCGTTGACGGCGAAGTATCTCACTTCGGGCGAGGTCACGCTCGTACTCGATTTGACCGGAACTTCGTTGCCGGCGGCCGACGTGGCGGCAGTTTTGCTGGGGGCGCGGCTGCGCGGCTGGCGGTTCGATGCCTACCGCACCACGCTCAAGGACGAGCAGAAGCCGTCGCTCGCGGAAATCGTGGTGGTCGGCGCCGCCGAAGGGTCGGAAGCAGAATGGGCGCGTGAGGCGGGCGTGGCCGAAGGGGTGGAGTTCACCCGCGAACTGGTGACCGAACCCGCCAACGTGATCTATCCGGAAAGCTTCGTGGAACGTTGCCGGGCGCGGTACGAAGGGACCGCGCTGGAGCTGCGCGTGCTGGACGAAGCGGAAATGCGCGAACTCGGCATGGGGGCTCTGCTGGGGGTGTCGCAAGGCTCTGCCCGGCCGCCGCGCATCCTGGCGATCGTCTGGAACGGCGGCGAGGCGGGGACCAGTCCGACCGCATTCGTCGGCAAGGGCGTCACCTTCGATACCGGCGGCATTTCCATCAAGCCGGCTGCGGGGATGGAAGACATGAAGTGGGACATGGGCGGCGCAGGCGCGGTGGCGGGCACGATGCTGGCACTGGCGCGGCGCGGGGCCAAGGCCAACGTGATCGGCGTGTGCGGGCTGGTCGAGAATATGCCCGATGGCAACGCCCAGCGTCCGGGGGACGTGGTTACGACGATGTCGGGCCAGACGGTCGAAGTCATCAACACCGACGCGGAAGGCCGGCTGGTCCTGTGCGACGTGCTGACCTGGGTGCAGCGCGAACATTCTCCGGCGGCAATCGTCGACCTGGCCACCCTGACCGGGGCGATCATCATCTCGCTCGGTCATGAGCATGCAGGACTGTTTTCCAATGACGACACGCTGGCCCAGGGCCTGAGTGCGGCGGGCGCGGCCAGCGGCGAGACGCTGTGGCGTTTTCCGCTGGGTTCAGCCTATGACAAGCTGATCGACAGCCCGATCGCCGACATGAAGAATGTGGGGCCGCGATATGGCGGATCGATCACGGCGGCCCAGTTCATTCAGCGGTACATCGCCGCGGGAACGCCGTGGGCGCACTTGGACATTGCCGGAACGGTATGGACGGACAAGCCCGGACCGACATGGGACAAGGGTGCCAGCGGGTTCGGGGTGCGGCTGCTGGATCGCTTCGTGCGCGAAACGCTGGAGCGCTGATTGCGCGTGGATTTCTATCAGTCGGGCCAGGACCCGGTGGAAAGCGTGGTGGCGCTGCTGGCGCTGAACACGCTGAACGCCGGGCAGCGCTTGTTGGTCGTGGCCGCCGATCCCGGGCTGCTTGACCGGATCGGCGAAAGCCTGTGGAGCGCGGCCGGCAAACCGGACGAGCAGCCCTTCCTGGCCAACGGGCGCGCCGGGGGGCTGCACGACGCGCGCCAGCCGGTACTGCTGTCTGATCAGGTGGCGCCGGCCAACGGCGCGCGGTTCGTGGTGCTGGCTGACGGTGTCTGGCGCGACGAGGCGCTGGCCGAACCGGCGTTCGACCGGGTGTTCATGGTGTTCGACGACCAGACCGTTGAAGGCGCGCGCAGGTGTTGGCGCATGCTGGGCCAGCATGAAGGGATGGAGCGCAAGTTCTGGAAGCAGGACGGCAAGCGGTGGGTGCAGGCGGCCTGACTGACTGCCGGGTGCTTGGGCAGCCATGCCTCTCTTGCAGTGCAGCACGATCCCGGCTAGGGGCGCGCCGTCCCGGGGCGGACCGTTTGGTTCGGCCCCGTTCCGATAGTTCAAGGATTGCATCATGGCGGTTACCCGCACCTTTTCGATCATCAAGCCCGACGCCACTCGCCGCAATCTGACCGGGGCGGTCACCAAGATGCTGGAAGAGGCCGGACTGCGAGTGGTCGCTTCCAAGCGCATCCAGATGACGCGCGCGCAGGCCGAGGGCTTCTACGCGGTTCACAAGGAACGCCCCTTTTTCGGCGAGCTGGTGGAATTCATGATTTCCGGCCCGGTGGTGGTCCAGGTGCTCGAAGGCGAAGATGCCGTGAAGCGCAACCGCGATGTGATGGGCGCGACCAACCCGGCCGACGCGGCTGAGGGCACGATCCGCAAGGCTTTGGCCGAATCGATTGAAGCCAATTCGGTCCACGGTTCCGACAGCGAAGAAAATGCGGCTACTGAAATCGCGTTCTTCTTCAAGCCGGAAGAACTGGTGGGCTGATCGGTCGATCCTGAATTCACGATGGCCGCCGGAGCGATTCGGCGGCCTTTTCGTTGAATGCGGGCGGGGAATTGCCTAGACTTCCGGTGAGAGGAGACTGCCGATGCAAGGGATGGGTGAATCTGGCGATGCGTGCCCGTTCGAATTCAATTTCGACGCTGCCACGTTCAAGGCCGGCGACATGGTCAGCTACCGGGTGACCGGAAGTCTTGAGGGATTCCCGTTCATGGGGACCCTGATCGAGGTCTACGCGGACCACGTCATCATTGCAGGCGATCCGACCAAGCCCGAAGTGCGCTATCGCGGCACGCGCGAAAGCCGGCCGGTAGTCGAGTTTTCGCAGGTTCAGTAAGGCCCGGCAGCATCCTTTCGCTGCTTGACCAGCCTGGCCAGGCAGCGCGGATAGAGCTGGTGCTCGGCAATGAGCACGCGGGCCGCAAGAGTGTCCGCCGTGTCGTCCGGCAGGATCACGACGGCCGTCTGGCCCAGCAGCGGTCCTTTGTCGAGCACCGGAGTCACGAGGTGGACCGAGCAGCCGCCGTGGCGATCGCCGGCATCGAGCGCGCGCTGGTGGGTATGCAGGCCGGGATATTTCGGCAGCAGCGAAGGATGGATATTGACGATCCGGTTTTCCCAGCCGGCGACGAAACCATCCGTGAGGATGCGCATGTAGCCGGCCAGCGCTACGAACTGCGCGCCCGAAGCGCGGATCACCGCATCCATCGCTGCGTCGTGATCGGCCCGGGCCAAGGGTTTGTGCGCGAGCGCAAAAGTGGCGATGCCTTCCGCCCGCGCGAGCGCAAGGCCCGCGGCCCAAGGATTGTTCGAGGCGACCAGCACTATTTCGAACGGGCAATCCGCTTCCCGGCTGGCATAGAGCAGCGCGGCCATGTTCGTGCCGCTGCCCGAGATCAGGACGGCGACTTTCGCACGCGGCTCGCCACTCGGCCGGGATTCAGGCAAGGTGGATCGCTTCCCACGCGCCGCGCGAGCTCCACACTTCGTCCGCCCCCTGCACGGTGCAGCCGCGGTTTCCGGCTTCGACCACGCCGATAACGTAGGGCGTTTCGCCGGCTGCAAGCAAATCCGCCATCACGCCCGGTATGTCAGCTTCCGCCACGGCCAGCACCATTCCGACGCCGCAGTTGAAGGTGCGGGCCATCTCCTCGGGCTCGATGTTTCCCTGCCCCTGGAGGAACGCCATCAACCGGGGCTGCTCCCACGCGCCGGCATCGATTCGCGCGTGGAGGCCGGCTGGCAGCACCCGCGGCACGTTTTCGAGCAGGCCCCCGCCGGTGATGTGGGCGAGCGCGTGGATGCGGCCGGAGCGGATCAGCGGCAACAGGCTTTTTACGTAGATTCGGGTCGGCTCGATCAGGTGATCGATCAGCAGACGCTCGTTATCAAACAGCGCCGGCCGGTCCAGCTTCCAACCTTTGTCGGCCGCAAGGCGGCGGACCAGCGAGTACCCGTTGGAATGGACCCCCGAGGAGGCGAGGCCGATCAGGATGTCGCCGGCGGCGACCTTGTCCCCGGTGAGCTGCTCGCCGCGTTCGACCGCACCTACGCAGAATCCGGCAAGATCATAGTCGCCAGCAGCGTACATGCCCGGCATCTCCGCGGTCTCGCCGCCGATCAGCGCGCACCCGGCAAGCTTGCAGCCATCCGCGATGCCTGCCACCACCCGCTCGGCCACGCCGCCCACGAGCTTGCCGGTGGCGAAATAATCAAGGAACAGCAGCGGTTCGGCGCCCTGGACGATCAGGTCGTTGACGCACATCGCAACCAGATCGATCCCGATCCGGTCATGGCGGTCGTGATCGATGGCGAGCTTCACCTTTGTGCCGACGCCATCATTCGCGGCAACCAGCAGCGGATCCTTGTAACCCGCCGCCTTGAGATCGAAGAACCCGCCGAACCCGCCGAGTTCGGCATCGGCGCCGGGCCGCGCGGTGGCGCGGGCGAGGGGGGCGATCGCCTTCACCAGCGCGTTGCCGGAGGCGATCGAAACGCCCGCCTGTTCGTAGCTGTAGGACGGATTTTCGGGTTGTTTGCTCATCGTGTCTGCGCGCCTAACGCTTTCCCGCTTGGATTTCCATGACCATTTGGGCAAAAGGCGCGCGGTTTCCCCCAGATGTCATTGAACACCCACCCTCCAGCGGCGCCCAGAGCGCGCATCCGACCCGCGGCGCGGATTGCCGTTGCGGCAGTGCTGGCGCTGGGCGCCGCGGTTGCCGCCATCGGCCCAGCCCGGCTGATCGCCCAGATCGAGGGGGACCGAGGGATCGCCCCGGTCGCCAGCACGGGCGACATCGAGATCGGCGGAATCGAAGTGAACACGACCGGGAACAACGCGGCCGAGGCACGCCGGAATGGCTGGCGCGCCGCGGCAAAGCAGGCCTGGGCCAAGACGGGCGGTCCCCCGCTTGCCGACGGCCAGATCGAAAGTCTGGTCTCTGCCATCGTGGTGGAACGCGAGGACATCGGGCCGCGCCGATACATCGCGCGGCTTGGCGTGATCTTCGACCGGACCCGCACCGGGCAGTTCGTTTCACCGAACGCGGCGATCGCCCGCCGGTCGGAACCGTTGCTGACCATTCCGGTGCTTTATTCGGGCGGAACTGCCCAGGTGTTCGAAGTTCGCGGCGCGTGGCAGGCTGCCTGGGCGCAGTTCGCCGCGGGTGCAAGTGCAGTCGATTACGTCCGGCCGAACGGCGCCGGCGGTGATTCCCTGGTGCTGACGGCGGGGCAGATATCACGGCGCAGCCGCATCTGGTGGCGCAACATCCTGGACCAGTTCGGCGCAAGCGATGTGATCATGCCGGTTGCACGGCTGGAGCGGCAATGGCCGGGCGGTCCCATCAAGGGCAGCTTCACCGCCCGTTACGGTCCGGACAACGAAGTGTTGGGTTCGTTCGCGCTTACCGCGAAAGATTCGGCGGCACTGCCGGCCATGTTGTCGGACGCGGTCCGCCGGATGGACCGGATCTATAGCGACGCGGTGGTGTCCGGCAGGCTGACGGTCAACCCCACGCTGAACGCCGATCGCCCGGTGCTCGACCCGGCGGTGGCGGCGCTGATTGCCGCGGCTGACAGGGTGGCCGCGCAGCCGGTCGATGTGATGCCCGGCCCCGCGCCAATCGTAGCGGAAACGCCGGCACCGGAAGCGGTGTTCACATACACCGTACAGTTCGTGTCTCCGGACGCCCGGGCAGTGGATGCCGCGCTGATTGCGGTCCGTTCGGTGGCCGGAGTCAAAAGCGCCGCAACCACCAGCCTGGCAATGGGTGGAACATCGGTGATGCGGGTGACGTATGCGGGCAGCATCGAGGATCTGGCCGCGGCAATGAAGGCGCGCGGCTGGTCGGTGGTGGTCGGCAACAACGCGCTCAGCATAAAGCGCTGATCGCATGCGCCAGATTCCTCTCCCGCTCGGGGCGGGAGCCAGCCCGTTGCGGATCGTGGTCGGCAACGCCAACGCCGAGGTTCTGGACGCATTTGCGCGCACGGGCGACTGGCCGTTTCGCAGCGGCGTGCTGTTTGGGCCGCCACGGTCGGGCAAGTCGCTGCTGGCGCGCTGGTTTACCGACAGCGGGCTGGGCGAGGCTATCGACAATGCCGAATTGATTGATGAGGCAACACTGTTTCACCGCTGGAACCGTGCGCAGGAAAGCGGCGACCCGTTGCTCATTGTCGCCAACCTCGAACAGCAGGGCTGGGCTGTCCGATTGCCGGACCTGGCATCGCGGTTGGGGGGATCACAGCACCTGGCGATCGGGGTTCCGGACGATGCGATGATGGCCGATCTGCTTGCCGCCCACGCCGAACAACGCGGGTTTACGCTGGGGATGGACGCCGCAAGCTACCTTGTGCCCCGCGCCGAGCGTAGCCATGTCGGGATCGAACGGCTGGTTTCGGCGATTGACCGGTTGAGCCTTGAGCGCAAGCAACCGCCGACGCTGGCCATATGGCGCGATGCGCTGGAGGAACTGGCAGGCGCAAGCCAGCCGCGCTTGCTTTAGGATGCGGTTTGGGGAAAGAGTGACGCGATGTTCAATCGTCTGACCGACTATCTGGACTCCATCGAAGCCCGCGATCCCGCGCCTCGATCGCGTTGGGAGGTGCTGCTGTATCCCGGACTGTGGGCGGTGGGGTTCCACCGAATCGCCCATTGGCTGTTCGAAGGCCGGCTGTATTTTCTTGCCCGCGTGGTGAACCATGTGTCGCGGTTTCTTACCGCGATCGACATCCATCCGGGTGCGACCATCGGCAAGTATCTGTTTATCGACCATGGTTTTACCGTCATCGGCGAAACTGCCGAGATCGGTGACAACGTCACGATCTATCAATGCGTGACGCTGGGCGGCACGAACCCGGCCAACGGGATCCCCGGCAAGCGCCACCCGACCCTGCAGGACAACGTGATCGTCGGATCGGGAGCCCAAATTCTGGGTCCGATCACAATTGGCGCGCGCGCCCGGGTGGGGGCCAATGCGGTGGTCACCGAGGACGTGCCCGAAGGTGCGACGATGGTCGGAACCAAGGCACGATCCACGCTGGTTGCTGCGGAAACCTGGCAGCGGGACTTCATGCCCTATGGCACGCCCTGCAAGGAGCCCTGCGAGCCGACGGGTCAGCAGCGGCTTGACGACGTCGAAGCCGAATTGGCGGCCTTGCGGGAGGAAATCGCGGGGTTGCGCGAAGCGGTGAACCGCGACGCGCCGGGCGAAGTGTCGGCGCCCCAGGTGCCCGTCCGCCCCGGTGCCGCGCGCAAGCTGACGCGGGGCTGACCGCGGGGTGAGGGCCGACCAACCCGGATCACGCGCAACGACAGGCCAGCATCTTGATGCGACCGTCGTGCCTTTTCCGGCCCGGCACAATCCCGTCCTGGTCGGGTTCGATCGGGCGGAACTGATGCGTATCATGGACCTTTACGGCCGGATGGTTTCGGCCGGGCAATGGCGGGATTACGCGCTTGATTTCGGCAAGGATGCAGCGAGCTTCTGTGCGTTTCGCCGTACGGCCGAGCGGCCCCAGGCCAGGGTGGAAAAACGCCCCGCGCTGCGTGCAAAGCAGGGTATGTGGACGCTGTTCGGCGAGACCGGCCAGGTGCTGAAACGCGGACACGATCTGTCCGGGATATTAAGCCCGTTGGAGCGGCGGCTGGTTAAGATCGTCGCGAGCTGACCTGTGGCCCGCCCACTGCGCCGCGTTGGCGCAAAGTTAACGAAGTTCGGTTTAACTACGGTAACCCTTTGAGGCGCAGCTAGACGGTTGGGCCGGGACGGTACCGTGGAGTATTGCCGGTGGCATCGATCACCATCGACGGATTGGACGAGGAAGTTTTCCGCCGCAATATCGAGGCGATGCTGCGCGTGGGCGAGGCGGATCGTGCTGCGGTGAAGCTGCGCACGCTGCTGGAGCCCTATGTCACCAACAGCAAGATCCTGCCCGCGCGGTTTCTGGAAGTTTCGGCGGCGGACTATGAATTCGTCGGGTGGGAGAAGCTGGCAGAGCGGCTGGCTCGCAACGATTCGCCGCGATATCCTGTGACTGCGATGACAATTGCGGTTTCTGACGCTGAGGCGATGGGAATCGAGGCCGAGCCGGACGAGGGCGGTGGGCCCCTGATCGCGACCAGCCACTTTACCGACGAAGCCTACATGTTTTCCCACTGCGAGATCAGCGATCTGCTTGATGGGTATTCATTCTATGGCTGCGAATGGCACGGCAGCAGCGCCCATGTGGACAACGCGCTGTCCCTGACGGGCGTGACCGATCTGTACCGGGCAATCACCGAACTGGAAACGAACCTGATCGCCGCCCAGCACCCGGCGGTGGAAATCATCAGGGCCGGCTCGATCGCGGCGTGCTACCTCGCGGTATTGCTTCACCAGGCGGTCAGAAACACGATCCGTTCCAAGGGACTGCCGCGGCCTTTATCGGTGATGGCGGGGGCGGAAGGCGTCTATCCTTATTTCGATGCGCCTGTCATCGGCAGCGTCGAGTGCCTGGAGCTTGGACTGGCAGCCAAAATTGGAAAAATGGGGGCCGCCGCACCAACCGTCGACATGGCCCGCATCCAGACCTCGGTTGAACGGGCGCTCGCAGGCGCGATCGGCGTGAGCCAGGAAGCCGCTGCCGACTTTGGCCGGCTGGACGCGTCTGCCGAAAACCGGCCGCAGAAAAAGATGGTTCTGGAACTGGCCGAGGCCGACATGCTGTCAGGCGTGCAAATGCTGGACCGCGCCGGCGAGGCGCGGATGGGCGGGAGCGGGTTTGACGGGGAAGGGCGACTTGGTTCGCATGACCTGCTTGCGCAGCGCGGGCCTTCGCAGCCGCTGTTTGCGCCCGGGCCTAGCCTGCCGGCCGGAGCCACGGAGACGCCTGACTCAGCCGAAGCCGAGCCGGTCGATCCGTTCGCCCGCGCCGGCAGCTTTCCCGAAGCAGTTGCAGGTGCCGCGCCCGCGGCTACGACGCCGATCCCGGAAGACGCGCGCGTTGCCGGAATGGTTGATCCGGTTGCCGAAAGCGTGACGGACGTGCAGCGCGAACCGCAGGCGGCGCGCACCCAATCAAGCCACAGCTTGCGCGCCCGGTTTGTCGATACGTCTTCGCCCGAGCCGCCGAAACCAACCCGGCTGGCCGGTGCCGGGGCGTGGCTGCTGCGCATGTTGCACAGCATCTTCGGGTAAGCGTTCAGTCCTTGGCCTTGGCGCGCAAGTTCATCGCGTGCATCGCCTGCTCCATGCCGTTCTGCATCACCGTATCACGGCTGCGGTCGCTGATCGACGGCCAAGCAGCGGCGAACCCCTCGACCGTTTGCTGATCTGTCGGCAGCAGGATGCCGTCGGTCTGGGTCAGGTAGAATGACTGGAAGACACCGGCCCCCGCCCCGACGATGGCGTTGGACGGAGCATCGTCGGACACGAGCCAAAGCGCGGCGGGCACTACCGCTTCGGGCCGGAATGCATGGTAAGCCTCTTCAGGAAAGATGTCCTCGGTCATCCGGGTGCCCGCCGTTGGCGCGAGCGAGTTGACCAGGATGTTGTTCCTGGCCCCTTCCAGATGCAGCGTCTTCGCCAGCCCCACCGCGCCCAGCTTTGCCGCGCCATAATTGGCCTGGCCGAAGTTGCCGCCAAGACCGGTCGACGATGTGGTCATCAGGATCCGGCCGTAGTTCTGTTCCCGCATGGTCTCCCACGCAGCCTTGGTGACATATGCGGAGCCGAGAAGATGGACCCGCACGACGAGTTCGAAATCGTCGGGGGCCATTTTGCTGAACGTCTTGTCGCGCAGGATGCCGGCATTGTTGATGACGATGTGCAGGCCGCCCCACGCTTCCCTGGTCTTGGCCACCATTTCCGCCATCTGGTCATAGCAGGTGACATCGCCGCCGTTGGGCATCGCTTCGCCGCCCGCCGCGCGGATTTCCTCCACCACGGCCAGCGCTGCGTCCGAATGACCGGTACCGTCGCGCGCGCCGCCCAGATCGTTGACCACCACTTTTGCCCCGCGCCGGGCGAGTTCAAGCGCATAGGCGCGGCCCAGGCCGCCGCCAGCACCGGTAACGACAGCGATCTTCCCGCTGAAGGATATGTTCATTTTGCGCGCTCCGGAGCTGACGTCATCCCAGCGGCATGACATGGCCGCGCGCGGCTAGCAATCGGCATGGAATTAGGACCCTGGGCGGGCTACCCCAAGCGCAGCAACGCCGGAACAAGTTCGTCGAAGTGGTGGATGACGGCGTCGGCGCCGAGTTCGCGGACTGGCAGGTCATTGAATCCAAAGCCGACCGCCACGCACGGCATCCCGGCGGCACGAGCGGCGCGGGTGTCAAAGGTGGTATCGCCCACAAAAGCCGCGCGCCCGCCCCCTAGACGCGCCTGCATCTCATGCAGCAGATCGGGCGCCGGTTTTGCACGGCCCGGCCCAAGCGTGTCTCCGCCGATGATGGTGGCCAGGCGGGAGGAAAGTCCAAGTTTCGCCAGCAGTTCTACCGCCAGCGATTCGAGCTTGTTGGTGACGACGGCGATTTTTGTGCCGTGCCGATCCAGATCGTCCAGCATTTCAGCGCCGCCCGGAAACAGGCGGCTGTGGACCGCGATGTTGGCCCGGTAATACGCGATCAGCTCGCGGTGCAACGATTGCAATTCGCCTTTAGGCGGCAGTCCGCCGGTCAGCGTCAGCGCGCGGTTCAGCATCTGCATGGCCCCGCCGCCGATAAGGTCGCTCACCTGATCCACCGGCACGGCCGGCCGGCCCGCCGCCACCAGCGCGTGGTTCAGCGCCGCGCCGAGATCGGCGTGCGTATCGATCAGCGTCCCGTCGAGGTCAAAGCCGACGATCGGGAATGGGAACTTCGTCATCAGCGGGCGATGGCGCGGCGCGGTGGAAACTGCAACCGTTTGATGGCAAGTGATGCTGCATGACCGACCCGAATCCTGAAGATGATGCACCCAAGGCAGCGCCGCCACCGCTTGCGGCGATCGTACTTGCAGCAGGCAAGGGCACCCGGATGAAGAGCGCGTTGCACAAGGTGCTGCATCCGATCGCGGGCCGGCCCATGCTTGAGCACCTGCTGGACAGCGTGGCCAGCCTTCGGCCGGAGCGGCAGGTGGTGGTGGTCGGGAGCGACCGGGAACAGCTTGAACGGCAGCTTGGGAGCAGGGCCGCCATTGCCGTGCAGCAGCCGCAGCTGGGTACCGGCCACGCAGTTCAGCAAGCGCAGGCTGCGTTGGTCGGCTTTTCGGGCGATGTGCTGATCCTGTACGGGGACGTTCCCTTCGTGAGCGTCGAGACGTTGGAAGCCATGCTGGAGCGGCTTCGCGGCGCAGACCGGCCGGCAGTGGTTGTACTGGGGTTCGAGCCCGACGATCCGCTGCAATACGGCCGGGTCATCGCCCGCGACGGGCGCATCGCAAAGATGGTGGAGCACAAGGATGCAACCGCCGATGAACGTGCCTGCCGGCTGTGCAATTCGGGCCTGATGGCGGTGCGCGCCGACGAACTGTTCGGGCTTCTTGCCCGCGTGGGCAATGCGAACGCGCAGGGCGAATATTATCTGGTCGATATCGTGAACATCGCCAACGCCGACGGCCGCCATTGCGCGGTGATCGTGACGGCTGATCCCGATGTGGTGGCAGGCATCAACAGCCGCGCTGAACTGGCCGAGGCGGAAGGCCGCTGGCAGGCCCGCCGCCGGGTCGAGGCGATGGCAGCGGGCGCCAGCATGACCGCGCCCGAAACTGTGTGGTTCGCGTGGGATACGCGGATTGGGCGCGACGTGACAATCGAGCCCAACGTGTTTTTCGGACCCGGCGTGGCAGTGGCCGATAACGTCACGATCCGCGCGTTTTCGCATCTGGAGGGGGCGACTTTGGACAGCGGAGTGGAAATCGGCCCCTACGCCCGCCTGCGCCCCGGCGCGGTGCTTCACGCCGGCGTGAAGATCGGCAACTTCGTGGAAGTGAAGAACGCGGTGCTGGGTGCGGGGGCCAAGGCGAACCACCTGACATATCTTGGCGATGCCGACGTCGGCGCGGGCGCCAACATCGGGGCCGGCACGATCACCTGTAATTACGACGGCTATTTCAAGCACACGACGGTGATCGGTCCACGTGCGTTCATCGGATCGAACAGCGCGCTGATCGCCCCCGTAAAAATTGGGGCCGACGCGATCGTCGCGGCCGGAAGCGCGGTGAGCCGGGACGTGGGCGACGGCGAACTGCGCATGGTGCGCGCCGAGCAGCTGGTCAAGCCGGGCTGGGCCGACCGGTTTCACGATGCGATGAAGAAGAAGAAGGCGGACCGAAAGGCGCAAGGCTGAATTCAGCCCGAAGGCGCGCCGTCCAGTAGAAGGTCCGCGGCGGAGTGATCGTGTGTTGCGCGCGATATCAGATCTTCATATCAGCGGTTCATGCGGATTTTGGCTGACCTTCCGGAGACGGACATCACATGGCTCGATCAGCGCGCCGCTGAACTGGGCACGTCCCGCGCGGCCCTGCTGCGCCGGGCAGTGCGGGCATTCCGCGACGCCGAGCGCGATTGGCTGGAACACGGCTTCGGATTGTGGACGCGCTATGGCAAGGGCATTGACGGCGGGGCGTTCGAGGCCGAGGTCCGCGCGCACTGGGTTCGCCCGCAAGACGTTCCCGGCGACGGTGATCGGACGGCCCAGGGATGACCGACACGTGCTTCGATGCCGGGGTGATCGTCGATACGCTGTCCGGACATCATCAGGCGATGGCGGAGTTGCGCAAGGTCAACCGGCCCTGGATGAGCCGGATCACCTGGCTGGAAATCATGGCAAAGGTGCCTGCCGACGCGCGCGATGAAACCGAACGCTTCCTGGCAAACTTCGCAATCCGGGAAGTGAGTGCTGAAATCGCCCGCCGCGCCGCGAATCTTCAAGCGGAACGCCCCGATCTGAGCCTGCCGGCCGCGCTGGTGCTGGCTTCGGCGCAAGAACACGGCGCCGTCCTGATTACGCGCAATGCTTCGGACTTTCCGGCGCACATGCCCGGAATACACGTCCCCTATAGCTGATCTTAAAAAGGGTTTATCCTGAATGTGCGGCATTATCGGCATCGTGGGCAAGGATCAGGTGGCAGACCGGCTGGTCGAAGGCCTGCGCCGCATGGAATACCGCGGGTACGACAGCGCCGGCATCTGCACCGTAAACGAGAACAGGCTGGTCCGCCGCAGGGCACCGGGGAAGCTCTCCAATCTTGTGCTGGAACTCACCCGTGATCCCGCTGCCGGGACAACCGGGATCGCCCACACGAGATGGGCCACCCACGGCGCTCCGACCGCTGCCAACGCGCATCCGCACGCGACGGCGCAGTTGGCGCTGGTCCATAACGGCATCATCGAAAATTTCCGGCACTTGCGTGACGCGCTGACGGCGCGGGGCCGAAAGTTCGAGAGCGACACCGATAGCGAAGTGGTTGCCCACTTGGTGTCGGAGCAGGTCGAGGCGGGTCTGTCGCCTCAGGACGCGGTGCAGGCCGCGCTGCCGCAACTGCGCGGCGCTTTCGCGCTGGCGATCGCTTTTCGCGAATTTCCTGACATGCTGATCGGGGCCCGGCTCGGCTCGCCGCTGGTGATCGGCTATGGCGACGGCGAGACTTTTCTGGGTTCGGACGCGCTTGCGCTGGCGCCGCTGACCCAGCGCGTTTCGTACCTCGACGAAGGTGACTGGGTGATCATCACGCGTGACGGCGCGCAGGTGTTTGACCGGGAGAACCGACCGGTGACCCGTGCCGTCGTGACATCGGGCGCTTCGGCGGCTGCGATCGAAAAGGGCAATTATCGCCATTTCATGCAGAAGGAGATCTTCGAGCAGCCGACGGTGGTGGCGCAGACCTTGCGCAGCTATATCCGCCAGGTCGATCAGAGCGTGGCATTGCCACAGTTCGACTTTGACCTTTCGGGGATCAGCCGGATCACAATCGTCGCCTGTGGTACCAGCTATTACGCCGGGCTGGTGGCCAAATACTGGTTCGAGCAATTTGCGCGGCTGCCCGTTGATATCGATGTGGCGTCGGAGTTCCGATATCGCGATCCCGTCCTCGAACCGGGGGGGCTTGCACTGTTCATCTCGCAATCTGGTGAGACCGCCGACACGCTGGCGGCGCTGCGGCATTGCAAGGCGGCTGGCCAGACCATCGCGGTTGTGGTGAACGTGCCTACCAGTTCAATGGCCCGCGAGGCGGACCTGCTGTTGCCGACCCATGCCGGTCCCGAAATCGGCGTTGCTTCAACCAAGGCCTTTACCTGCCAGCTGGCCGTCCTGGCCGCGCTGGCGGCGCACCTTGCCGTGGTCCGCGGGAGGATGGGACGGGCAGAAGAGTGTGATCTGGTCGCGCAGCTGCTGGAAACGCCCGCTCAGCTCAACGCCGCGCTGGGTCATGACGACGAGATCGCGGCCATGGCCCACCTGATCGCCCCTGCACGCGACGTGCTGTATCTTGGCCGCGGACAGGATTTCCCGCTGGCGCTGGAAGGGGCGCTCAAGCTGAAAGAAATAAGCTACATCCACGCCGAAGGATATGCGGCGGGCGAGATGAAGCATGGACCGATTGCGCTGATCGACGAAGCGGTGCC
Source organism: Pseudomonadota bacterium (assembly GCA_040387665.1). Lineage (GTDB taxonomy): Bacteria > Pseudomonadota > Alphaproteobacteria > Sphingomonadales > Sphingomonadaceae > Novosphingobium. The sequence continues at coordinate 20,657 of JAZKDH010000015.1, forward strand.
GGTCATCGTGCTGGCGCCGTCCGGCCCATTGTTTGAAAAAACGGTCAGCAATATGCAGGAAGTTCGCGCGCGGGGCGGCAAGATCGTGCTGATTTCCGATGGTGCTGGCATTGCCGAAGCGGGTGAGGGGTGCATTGCCACGATCGAGATGCCGAAAGTGCACCCACTGATCGCACCCCTTGTCTATGCGGTGCCCGTGCAACTGCTGGCCTATCACGTGGCCTGCGTGAAAGGCACCGATGTGGACCAGCCCCGCAACCTCGCCAAGAGCGTGACCGTGGAATAAGGTTCGCGTCTGTAGTCACCTAAGTTTTCTTCTACAGGTATCTAAGCACAACAAGCTATTTTTACTGCGGAGTTTACGCAGTGATAAGGATTATCTGGCTAGCTGGAAGCTGTGAAGCGCAGCACCCAGGATTTTGCCACATTGCCCCGCGACCTTCCGGTCCTGGCCGTGCTTGGGTTGGTGGACCCGCCCGACGGCGATTGGGCGCGGCTGCGTGGGTTGCAGTATTCCAGCCTGGCGCGAGTAACCATCGCCCGCATTATCACGCATGCCATTGCCGCGCTGGCAACCGTCCAGCTGTTCGTGGGGCAGATCATGCTGGCGGCGCTGATCGGCTGGTTCATCGCGCTGTGCGGGGCGATCTACTACGGAGCGCGGTTCGACCGTTCGCTGGGAGATACCGACCGCCGGCGCATGAGCCGCGACGAGATGAACGCGCAGACCGTCAGTTCGGTGATTGTCGCGGTCGTATGGGCGGTGCCAATGCTGTTCTTCGCCCCACTTACCGGCAGCGTCGGCCGGCTGGAGCTGTGGACGATTTTGGCGATGCTGATGACTGCTTCAGCCGTGGTAGTGCCGGCCGTGCCGCTTGCCACGATCCTGTTCACCGGAATCGTTGGAGGCGTGGCGGCGCTTGAATTCGCATGGTGCGGGATGCCGCAGATGGCAATCCTTGCGATCACCTTCATCATCATCATCACGGTGGGCACGATAGAAGGGGCGCGCACCTATCTTGCATCGCGCGTGGCGGAAGCCGGCATGACCGAAAAATCCGAAGTGGTGTCGTTGTTGCTGCGCGAGTTCGAGGAGGGCGAGGCAGACTGGCTGTGGCAGATCGATACTTCGCGCCGCGTCCGCGCAATCAGTCCTCGCTTCGCGTTCGCACTGGGGCTGGATCCGGAGGATATCGACGGCAAGTCGCTGATCCAGCTGATTGCCGGTGATGCATGGGAAACCGGTCAGTTCCCGTCAAGCCTGCATGACCTTGCCGAACGGATAAAGCGGCGCGAGAGTTTCTCGAACCTGCTGGTGCGCGTGACGGCAAAGGGACGTCAGCGGTGGTGGGAACTGTCGGGCACGCCCAAGCTTGACGAGAACGGCGTGTACGAGGGTTTTCGCGGCGTTGGCTCGGACGTGACCGAACAGCGCGAGAGCGCCGACAAGATTGCCAAGCTGGCGCGATACGACACCCTGACCGGGCTGCCCAACCGGCTGATGCTGACTGAAGCCATGGCAGAGGCCATGCGCTATGCCGAGCAATGGCGTACGCGCTGCGCCTTTCTGATGATCGATCTCGACCGGTTCAAATCGGTCAACGATACGCTGGGTCACATCGTGGGCGACCAGTTGCTTGCCCGTGTTTCCGGGCGGCTGAAGGAACTTATGACCGAGAACGAGCTGTGCGGCCGGCTGGGCGGCGACGAGTTCGCAATCGTGATCCGCGACGCGTCGGACATTTCGCGCGTCGAACACGTGGCGAACGCCGTGATCGATCGGTTGTCGCAACCCTATGAAGTCGATCACCATACGCTGTACGTCGGAGCGAGCGTGGGGTCGGCGTTGGGGCCGCGCGACGGATCGACCGTGGAAACGCTCATGCGTAATGCCGACCTTGCCCTTTATCGTTCGAAGGATGCGGGCGGCGGCAAGTATTTCACTTACGAGCCCGCCCTTCATGCGCATGCCGAAGAGCGGCGCAAGCTTGAATTTTCGCTGCGGCGCGCGCTCGAACGCGATGAACTGCTGTTGCACTATCAGCCGGTCGTCGATGCGACGAGCGAGCAGGTGGTCAGCTTCGAGGCGCTGCTGCGCTGGCAGAGCGCCGAGCACGGCTCGGTCAGCCCGGCGAAGTTCATCCCGCTCGCAGAAGACACCCGCCTAATCGTGCCGATCGGCGAATGGGTGCTGCGCGATGCCTGCCGCGAGGCATTAAACTGGCCCGCGCACATCAAGGTGGCGGTCAATGTCTCGGGCGAGCAGTTGCTTGACCCGCAGTTCGCTTCGACCGTGGTGTCGGCGCTTGCCGTCACCGGGCTCCCCGCTTCCCGGCTCGAGATCGAGGTCACGGAGAGCATCTTCCTGCGTGACGCCAACGCCGCCCGCAACACGCTGGAGCAGATCATGGGCCTGGGCTGCTCGGTCGCGCTCGACGATTTCGGGACCGGTTATTCATCGCTTGGCTATCTGCGGCAGCTGCGGTTTTCGACGATCAAGGTCGATCGCAGTTTCGTGCAAGGGGCCGCGCAGAAGAATCCGGAAAGCCTGGCGATCATCCGCGCCGTTGTTGCGATGGCAGAAAGCCTTGGGGTAACGACGACTGCCGAGGGCGTGGAGACCGAGGCCGAGCTGGGGATGGTCAGACAGCTGGGCTGCAACAAGATTCAAGGGTATTATTTCGGTCGGCCCATGCCGGCGACTGAAGCGCGCGCATTGTTCGTGCCCCGCACTGTACGGCAAACCGCCGGTAAGGCGGCCTGACACCTCGACGAGACGCAGCATCGAAGCCGGTCGCCCGGCCCGGGTGTCACGCGTTCACTAGACCAGCCACTGCCGATTCGAAAAGCGCCCGGCCATCGACGCCGCCATGCGCCATTTCGATCGCGCGTTCCGGGTGGGGCATCATGCCCAGCACGTTGCCGGCATCGTTCAGGATACCGGCAATATCGTGGGCAGACCCGTTCACCGGTTCGGCATAACGAAACGCGATGCGGCCTTCACCTTCCAGGCGTTCCAGCGTTGCTGGGTCGGCAAAGTAATTGCCATCGTGGTGTGCGACGGGAAAGCGCACCTGCTGCCCGGCGCGGTAAGCAGAGGTGAACAGCGACCGGTCATTTTCCACGGTCAACAGCACTTCGCGGCAGACGAAACGGATCCCCGCGTTGCGCATCAGGGCACCGGGCAGCAGGCCGGCCTCCGTCAGGACCTGAAAGCCGTTGCATACGCCGAGCACTGGCACCCCGCGCGCGGCGGCTGCGGTCACTGCCTGCATGATCGGGGACCGTGCCGCCATCGCGCCGGAGCGAAGATAATCGCCGTACGAAAAACCGCCCGGCAGACCGATGAAATCCAGCCCTTCAGGCAAGGCGGCATCGCCGTGCCACACGCGCAAGGGCGGGGTTCCGGAAACTTCTTTCAGGGCGTCGGCCATGTCCCGGTCACAGTTCGATCCGGGAAAGGTGATGACGGCTGAGCGGAAGGCCATGTCAGGCGTCCACCCGTTCAATGCGGTAGTTCTCGATCACCATGTTGGCGAGCAGCCTGCTGGCCATTTCTTCAAGCGCTGCATCGCTGACGCTCTCGTCGACGTCGAGTTCGAACAGGCGACCGGCGCGGACGTCTTTGATCCCCGAAAACCCCAGTCCTTCGATGGCATGGTGAATGGCGCGGCCCTGGGGATCGAGCACCCCGTTCTTGAGGCTGACGTGGACGCGGACTTTCATCGAAACTGCCTTTCCAGCGGGCTTGGAATCGCCCCGGCCTATGCCGTCAAGCCGCTGCGGGGGCAAGCGTAAGGTGGCTGCGGCCTGCCGCGAGTGCGGGTTGCGGATACGCTGCGCGCCGGTGGCTTGGCCGGACGTTGCGCTCTGCGCTGCAAATGCCGGCGTGACTTCGTTTCAAGCGGGTGATGATTCGGCCGGGCCATCGTTCAAAAATGACAAGATGATGACATTAAGCTGCCGCAACCGAGCTAAAAAACCATATTTTCGTATTATACGAATGACGTAAATTAGTCGCAAAAGTGCAACGTAAGCGGATTATTTCCGCGTTGCCGGGGTGCCACGCCAATGACTTGGCGAATGGGGGTCTTTTCCCGGCATAGATAAAGCAACCCCGAAAGGGAATATTACATGAATATTACAGTCAAGCTGACCGCCTCGTTCGCGGCGCTCGCCATTGCTCAAATTTCTTCCGCAGCCTTCGCGGCCGAGCCTGTGGACCTCGCTCCCGCGGACGCCGCATCATCTGACGACGGATCGCGGGGGCTGGCCGAGATCGTGGTTACGGCGACCAAGCGTGAGACCAACCTGCAGCAGACACCGATCTCGATGTCGGTGCTGAGCACGGCCGCGCTCAAGGACCGTCACGTCCAGAGCCTGTCCGACCTGGGGGATGGATCGATCCCGTCGCTGCGAATCTCCACTTTCGAATCTCGCCAGTCGGCGCTGACGATCGGCATCCGCGGCATCGTACCGGACGACGCCAACCAGCCGGCGCGCGAGCAAGGCGTGGGCGTCTATCTCGACGGTGTGTACCTGGGGCGCCAGCATGGCCTGAACGCCAGCCTGTTCGACGTGGAGCGGGTCGAGGTGCTCAAGGGCCCGCAGGGGACGCTGTTCGGCCGCAACACCGAAGGTGGTGCGCTTTCGATGGTGCTGAAAAAGCCCACCGGTGAACTGGGCGGCCGCCTTGTCGGGGGTGTCGGTAACTTCGGGTCATATAACGCCCAGGCGCACATCGACCTACCGGAGGTCCAGAACGTCGCAATCAAGCTAGACGGCGTGCTCCAGCACCAGAACCCGACCGTGCGCAACACTCTGGCCGGGCAGGCGGGGTTCAACCAGTATCACCGCATCGGCGGCCGGGTTGCCGCGCGCTGGCGTCCGATCGACGACCTGACGGTCGACCTGTCGTACGACCGCAGCCACGATGAGAACACGCCATTCTACAGCCAACTGCTCAACCACAACCCCAACAACCGGCCGATCGGGACGGTTTACGCGACCGATCCGGGCTCCAGCACCGGCGCGAAGGCGTGGTTCACCGAATCCACCCTGACCACCAAAGGCATCGCTCCGTTGCCGCCACAAGTGCAGTACGGTTATGGTCGCATGGAGCAAACCGACATAGGCGTGCCGCAGCAGGTAACCGTCGACAAGGCGCAGGGCTTTCACGCGGCGCTGTCGTATCGGGTCACGCCCGAACTGGAACTGCGCTCGATCACGGCGTGGCGCACTGTCAGCGACAACCAGTGGGACAACTCGGGCGGCGCGCACCGCACCCCGGTTTATACTCCCAACGGCAACTTCAGCCGCTACAGCCTGGCAACGCTGGACCAGCGCCAGTTCAGCCAGGAACTGCAGGCCGTCGGCAGTATCGGCGACTTTGACTACGTGGCGGGGTTATATTACTTCAACGAACGCGCCAACGATAGCGCGCGCACGCCCAATACGAACAAGTGGGTGAACGCCAGCGACGGCACGGTGACCGGGGTCACGATCAACGACCCGGCCGGTTACGCCACCGCGTCAGTCTCCCGCGCCAGCATCGCCTATGCCAAAAGCTATGCCGCGTACGGCCAGCTGACCTGGTCGGCGACCGACGCCCTGCGCATCACGGTGGGCGGGCGCTATACGAAAGACGAGAAGAATGGCCGCCTGTTCACGGTCAACGGCGCCGCGACCGGCTTCACTTTCGATCAGGACAACAGCCGGTTCGACCCGCTGGCGGTGATCGCGTACGAAGTGACGCCAACGATCAACGTCTATGCGAAGTACGCCACCGGATACCGGGCCGGCGGGGCCAGCTCGCGTTCGCTCACCTACCGCTCGTTCGGTCCGGAAGAGGTCAAGTCCTATGAGGTTGGCCTGAAATCGGAATTCTTCGACCGGCGCGTCCGCTTCAACGTTGCGGGTTACATCATGGAGCGGCAGGACACGCAGGTCGATTTCAATTACTTCATTCCGCAGTCCGATGGGACGGTTCGCAACACGCTTGAAACGGTCAACGCCGAGGGCACCACCAAGATTCGCGGGATCGAGGCCGATCTGACCGTACGCCCGCTCGACGGGCTGTCGCTCGGGCTGTCCTACGCCTATACCTACACCAATGTCCCGCGGGCGCGGAACACCGTGCAGGAAGCGCTAAATCTCACACTGCCGACGCCGATCACGACCCCGGTGTTCGAGACCGTGTACATCCTCTACACGCCGAAGCACGCTCTTTCGGGGTCGTTCGATTATGAACTGCCGGTGGCGTCTAACGGTACCGCGCTGCGATTCCACGCCGATGCCGCCTACAGCGACCCGGTACACACATTTGCGAGCGAACCGGTGATGTCCGAAAAGAGCTTCATCGTGAACGCCCGCGTGTCGCTGGTGGACATCCCGATGAGAGACAACGGGCCGCGGCTGTCGCTGGCGGTATGGGCGCGCAATCTGCTCAACGAAGAGCACATCTATCGTCGCAGCAACGCTAACCGATCGACGCTGGGCGATTACGTAAACTACAACGCGCCGCGCACCTTCGGCTTGGAGGCGACGGTCAACTTCTGATCCATCGTCAAGCATATGACCTGCATGGAACGGGACGCTTCAAGCATCTCGTTCCATGCTTTTAGGGCATATCAGGGCAGTCCGCGTCGCGTGACGTAAAGTCCCACCGCGACCACTATTGCGGCGAACCCCAGTTCCATCACGCGCCGGTGCCCGGACATCCGTTTACCAATCGCCACCCCGAATATGGAACCCAGTGCGCCGCCTGCGATCAGTTCAGCCACAAGCCACCAGTCCACCTGGCCAGCAAGCGCATAGGATATGGCAGTGGTCGCGCCCAGTGCCGTAACCGCGACCAGCGAAGTGCCGATGGCGACGCGCAGCGGCATGGCGGTGGCCAGCATCAGCCCCGGTACGATCAGGAAGCCGCCGCCGATTCCGAAAAAGCCGGCCAGCAGGCCCACCGCGAACCCGACCGGGATCAGGCGCGGCAAAAGCCGCGCGGCCGAATCGCGGTCCAGGTGCACGAGCGGTTCGCCTTCGCCTTGGCGGCGCCGGGCCATCGCCGCGCCGACGCCGATCATGAGAACCCCGAACAGCGTGAGCAGGCGCTGACCATCCGTGGCCCGGCCGCCTACGGCGCCCAAAGCTGCGCCGGCCGCTCCCGATGCAGCGAACACCAGCGCGCATGGCCATTTGACGTTGTTCGCGCGGGCATGGCCAAGCAATCCCGCCAGCGCATTGATCGCCACGGCGACTGCCGCGGTACCGATGGCCGCGTGCGGTGACCGTACCCCGACGAGATAGATCAGCAGCGGAACCGCCAGAATAGAACCGCCGCCGCCGACCAGGCCCAGCACCATCCCGATGATGGCTCCGGCGAACAGGGCAGGGATCAGCAGCAACCGCTCACGCCCCGGCGCGCCGGTTCCACGGCATGGCCGCCAGCAGCCGCGCCATGCCGCACCATCCGCTGATCCCCGCAAATGCCATGCCCGCGCCGATTGCGGCCGAGAGCCCGAAGAAGGCCGGCGCAACCGCGAAACCAAGAATGACGCCGGCCATGACCAGCGACCCCGCGGCGATCTGGACCTGCCGCATGAGTTCCAATGGGGCGGACCGGTTGTGCAACACCGGCAACCCCGCGGTCTGCCATCCTTCAAGCCCGCCTTCGACATAGTAGCCCGGGCAGTCGGCGTTCTGCGCGAGGATGTCCGCATTCGTTTGCGTGCGCATGCCAGAACGGCAGTGCCAGATTACCGCTGGTGCATTTTCGAGTCGCTCAAGGCGGGTCAGGGGCATGCTGCGGGAACCGGGAATATGCGCACGGGCACGTTCGTCGGGATCGCGAACGTCAACCAGTACCGCGCCTTCGGCCATCAGCCGCTGTGCGGCTTCGGCGGAGATTGGAGCAAGCGTCACCAGAAAATCCTTGCTACGAAAAGAGGATGTCGTATTACGGTTTTCTAAATAAACAATATCTAATATAAGTCAAGCCGTCCTGATCCAGTCGCATCGGAGCGCGTCATGTCTGAGCCGTTCGTGAGTTCCTTCTTCGACGACGCCACTTTCACCGTCACCTACCTTGTCGGAGATCCGGCAACCCGGCAGGCGGCGGTGATCGATCCCGTGCTCGATTTCGACCCGGCCTCGGGCAGGATCAGCACGCGTTCTGCAGATGCGGTGCTGGATGCGGCGCGTGGCGGGGGCTGGTCGGTGGGGCTCGTGCTGGAAACCCATGCGCATGCCGATCATCTTTCGGCGGCGGCGTACATCAAGGAAAAAACCGCCGCGGCTATCGGGATCGGCGCAGCGGTGACCGAGGTCCAGGCCGTGTTTGCCCGGGTGTTCGGTATCCACGATCTACGAACCGATGGGTCGGATTTCGATCTGTTGCTGCACGATGGAGACGCGCTGCCGCTGGGTGATTTGGCCATCGAGGTCATGCACGTGCCTGGCCACACCGCAGCGTGCGTGGCTTATCGCGTCGGTGATGCCGTGTTTGTGGGCGACACGATATTCATGCCGGATTACGGGTCGGCGCGTACCGACTTTCCCGGAGGCGATGCGCGAGCGTTGTATCGGTCGATACGGCGGATTTTCGAATTACCGCCCGAGACGCGGCTGTTCCTGTGTCACGACTACAAGGCACCCGGTCGTGACCACTATGCCTGGGAAACGACCGTCGCCGATCAGCGGGCCCGAAACATACACGTGCACGACGGCATCAGCGAGGACGCGTTCGTCGCTGCCCGGACCGCGCGCGACGCCGGGCTGCCCTCGCCCCGATTGCTGCTGCCCTCGGTGCAGGTCAACATCCGTGCGGGCCGGCTGCCGCCCGCCGAAGCCAACGGCACGCATTACCTGAAAATCCCGCTGCGCCTGCCCGAAGGGAACTAGGTGCCGGGCCGCAGGCTACCGTGCGGCAGCCACCGTGGGCAGGACGTGAACCTCTACTTCGCGTTCGGGCACCAGGTACCGCTGCGCCGCATCCTGTATATCGAGCGCGGTCAGTGTTTTGAGGGTTTCGGCGGCGCCCAGCAGGCGGCCGATCCGATCAGGCTCGGTCTGCGCGCGGTCGACCAGCATCAGCCAGCCGCGATTGGTCTTAAGGGCGTTGTCCAGCGCTTCCACCATCGGCTGCCGTGCACGCTGCACGAGATCCGGGCTCACCGGCCGGTCCCGCAAGTCCTGCAAGGTGTGCTCGATGGCGGCGCGGGTGGCACCGAGATCCGTGGCATCGATCGACGCCGCCAACCCGAATGTGCCGTAACCTCGCCACGTGCGCGATGCGTCGCTCGACGCAGCGGGCGAGTAGGCTTTGCCCAGCCGTTCGCGCAGCGTCTCGGTCAGTTCGATCCTCACGATCTTTTCCAGCAGTTCCAGCTTTAAAGCTTCGACGGCGTCCTCGCCGTCGCGCGTCAACCACGTCAGGCGGATTATTGCCTGGTCGGCGGGGCCGCTGTGATAGATGGTCCGGATCGACCGGTCGGCGGTGAACGGGCGGCTTCGCTGATCGTCATAGGAGCGGAAGTTCTCTTCACGCTGTCCAAGTGCGCCGAAAATCCGGGCAACCAGTGCAATGGCCTGTTCTTCGGGAAGGTCTCCGACGATGCCGATCTCGATCGCGCCGCGACTCAGCCGTTCGGCAAGGTCCTCCCGCAATTTGGCGAACGTCAGCGCGCGATAATCCCCCTGCTTCTGCAGGCTAAAGCGCGGATCGTTGTCCGACAGGATCCCGCCCAAGGCGTTCACCAGCGCCGACACCGGTGTCGCATCCTTTTGCGCGAAGAAATTGTTGATTGTCTGCCGATACAGCGCCTCGCCTTCCGGGCGGTAACCCGGGTCCGTGATATATGCGGCCATCAGTTGCAGTTGCAGTTCGACGTCGCCGGGGGTTGTCTGGGCAAGGGCGGTGAAGGTTTCGGGCGTGGATGACAGATCCATCCCGACCGTGCGGCCGGCCAGAATCGTCTGCAATTCGTCTTGGCTGTGCTTGCCGAGGCCGCCCGCGGCCAAAGTCGAGACCATTTCCGTTGCAAGCGGGTTCGCGCTTGTGGCCAGCATGTCGCCCCCGTCGACGCTGACCTGAACCAGCACACGGTCCTGCTCCAGTGTCGTCTGCTTCAGGTTCAGCCTTACCCCGTTGGCGAACCGCACCTGGCGAATTCCCAAGGCTGCTTCGCGCACGTCGCTGACCAGGGTGCCCGGTTGGCCGAACGAGGAATAAGCGAAATTTGCGGCGGTGCCGCCGTGGGTGGGGGCAATCTTGTCTTTCATCGCCGCGTCCCACGCTGCCCGGATCGCTTCGACCCCGCCGGCGGGATCATTCCGCCCGGAAAAGCGCAACAGCGGATTGTCCAGCGGCACCGCCTCGCGGGTCAGGGCGGCGCGCACGGCGTCGGGCGTAATCTGCGGCACGAATGCTTCCAGCCGTGCAAGCGAGCTTTGGGGCGTGGCCGGAACCTCGTCGTCGCGCACCAGAGTGAGCGCCGCGTGCACCAGCGCGGCGTTGGAGCGCGTGGCCGATGCCCCTACAGCGTTCCGGTGAGCGGTCCGGATAATAGCGACCTGTTCAGCCACTTCGGTCTTAGTGAACCCGTATTCCAGCGCGCGTCGGTATTCCAGCGCGGCAGCGGTCAGCCCGCGCTGCCACTTGCCGTCGATCGTATCGACGGTCAGGCTGGTGGTGCGTCCCGCCCGGAACACTTCGCCCGTCCCGAGATTAGCCGCGCGGAACGGCGCGTTCGGCCGGCGAGTCAGGCTTTGCAGGCGGCGGTTTATGATATCATAGCCAATTTCACGCAGCAGGTTTTCACGCCGCTGCGCCATGCTGTCGGGCTCTTCCAGGTAGCGCCCGTGACGTGAGGCGATGATCCGCTCGGAGAGCGCGGGATCGAGGTAGATCGCGGTGCGCCCACCGTCGCCGGTCATCACCGGCCCCGCGTCGGGCTGCGGATCGGCAGGTTTTGGCTGCCAGTTTTCGAAATGGCGGCGGATCACGCCCTCTGCCTGATCCGGATCGATGTCGCCGATCACGATTACAGTGGTCTTTGCTGGCACGTATTCGCGGGACCAGAAGCCCCGGAGGCTTTCGGCGGTCGCGGCATTCAGCGTCTCGGCGGTGCCGATCGGCATGCGGCGGGTGTAGCGAGCCCCGGGGTTGGTGAACGCCATCTGGTCAACCGCGTTGCGAAAGGCCCAGGAATTGCGGTCGCGCATCTCTGCCAGCACGACCCCGCGTTCGCGCGCGACCGCCTCGGGCGAGATCGTCAGCTCGCTTGCGGTTTCGCGCATCAACATCAGCGCGGTATCGAGCAGTTTCGGGTCGGTTCGCGGCAGATCAAGCGTGTACAGCGTGTAATGAAAGTTCGTCTGCGCGTTAGTATCCGCCCCGAACGCGAGCCCGTTGCGTTCCAGCAGGCGGATCATTTCGCCTTCGGGCACCCGCGTGCTGCCGTTGAACGCCATGTGCTCCACGAAGTGAGCATAGCCGCGTTCCGCCTCCGTCTCGTCGAGCGATCCAGCCTCTATTTCCAGGCGAACCATCGCGGTTCCTGCTGGCGTGCCGTTCCGCCGGATAATGAAGCGCATGCCGTTGGCCAGACGGCTGGTTCGGAACGCGGGATCGAGCGGCACGTCGCTTCGCTCCATCGCCCATATCGGACGCGGGCGCGGCGATTCGAGCGGCGCGGAGGCAATCGGCGGGACGTGCGGCGCGCAGGCGGCAAGCGCCAGCGTCGCGCCAAGAATCAAGCGGCGGATCATGTCTTGACCGTGCAATTAAGTTGCGCCCGCAGCAAGAACCCTGCGCTGGCCCGAGACAACCGTTCCCTACTTGCCGCGCAGCTTCCGGTGCTTGGACAAATCCAGCACCTCGCTCGCGCCGGCATCGTTTTCCAGCAGGCCGAGGCGGCGGGCGACTTCCTGATATGCCTCTTCCTCGCCGCCCAAGTCGCGCCGAAAACGATCCTTGTCGAGCTTTTCGCCGGTCTGCATGTCCCACAGGCGGCAGCCGTCCGGGCTGATTTCGTCAGCCAGAATGACGCGGCTGTAGTCTCCATCCCAGATCCGGCCAAACTCGAGCTTGAAATCCACAAGACGAATGTTGATAGCTGAAAACATGCCGACCATGAAATCGTTAACTCGGATCGCCATGGAAGAAATATCCTGCATCTCTTCGTTGGTTGCCCAGCCGAAACAGGCAATATGTTCTTCCGCGATCATCGGATCGCCCAGCGCATCGTCCTTGTAATAGTATTCGATCAGGGTGTGCGGCAGAGGCTCCCCTTCCGCGATCCCCAGCCGCTTCGAAATCGAACCGGCCGCGACGTTACGCACCACGACCTCTATCGGGATGATTTCAACTTGGCGGACCAGTTGCTCGCGCATGTTCAGGCGGCGGATGAAATGCGTCGGAATGCCGATGTGCGAGAGCCGCGTGAACACGTACTCGCTGATGCGATTGTTGATTACGCCCTTGCCGTTGATCGTCCCGCGCTTCTGCGCGTTGAACGCGGTCGCGTCGTCCTTGAAGTACTGGATCAGCGTGCCAGGCTCGGGCCCTTCGTACAGGATCTTGGCCTTGCCTTCGTAGATCTGACGGCGACGGGACACGGGGCACTTCCTTACGACTTGTGGGCTTTCGCCCGCTTGAGTTAGACGCGATGCACGGCGGCGGCATCACGCCCGCAAACAACAAGCCCCGGCGATGCGATGAGCTGGGCTACAACGCGAACGGCCGGGGCAACCACTGCCCATATAGGCGTCGCCGGGAAAATGCAATGATCGGCAGGGGCACTACATCGAGGGCCGAAGCAGTGCCGACTACTGGTTTTAGATGTAACCGGTTGGCAGCTGTGGTATGCTGTCATCATGGAACGGCCAGGTTCGGCGCACAGCGAAAGCGGGCTGCGGGGCGATTACGCCAGGGCTGCAGCGGACTATACCGTGCCCCAGCGGTGGAATGAGTATACGGCGGAGCAGAATGCACGCTGGCGCCGGCTATATGGACGACAAGCGGAACTTGCCGGCCAGTTCGCTTCGCAGCGGTTTCTAAGCGGCTTGGCCCGGCTGGACTGCGCGGAGGCAATCCCGCGCTTCGCCGACGCCGATCGCGCACTTGGCGACACGACCGGGTGGCAGCTCGTGGCAGTCCCCGGATTTATTCCCGACGATGCGTTCTTCGCCCATCTGGCGGCACGGCGATTCCCGGTGACGCGCTGGCTGAGGGAGGAGAGCGAACTGGATTATCTGGCCGAGCCCGACGTGTTCCACGACGTGTTCGGCCACGTTCCGATGCTGTTCGACCCGGCCATTGCCGATTTCCTTGAAGCGTATGGCCACGCGGGCGAGCGTGCGGTCCAGGCTGGGGCGCTTGATCTGCTGGCGCGTCTCTATTGGTACACGATCGAGTTCGGGCTGGTGTTCGAGGAGGGCCACCTGAAGGCGTTTGGCGCGGGCATCGTATCCTCCGCGGGCGAACTGGTTTTCGCGGTGACTGATAAAACTGTGCCGCGCCTGCCGTTCAATCCGCTGCGGGTCATGCGAACCGATTACCGCATCGATGCGTTTCAGGATTGCTACTTCGTACTTGAAAGCGTCGACCAGTTGATGCGCGAACTGCTGCAGCTTGACCTTGGCCCACTTTATGAACGCTGGCGGTCGGTGCCGCCGGTGTCGCCAGGCACGCTGCTGCCGGGTGAGACATCGTGGCACGCGGTGGGACAACCATCATGACGGACCTCTGGGACAATCCGCTCGGACTGGACGGCTTTGATTTCGTCGAGTTTTCGGACCCGCAGAAAGGCCTTCTCGAACAACGGTTTACCGCACTTGGCTTTGTTCACGCCGGCAACCACCGGTCAAAGGATGTCCAGCTGTGGCGGCAGGGCGACATCAACCTTGTTGCCAACTATGAACCGCGGAGCCCTGCGGCCTGGTTTGCGGCGGAACACGGTCCGTCCGCCTGCGGCATGGGCTGGCGCGTGCGTGATGCGGGAGCGGCCTACGCCGCAGCACTGGAGCGCGGTGCCGAACCGGTGGAAATGCGCACTGGGCCGATGGAGTTGCGCCTGCCGGCCATTCGCGGAATCGGCGGTTCGATCATTTACCTGATCGACCGGTACGGCGACGAATTGTCCGTCTATGACATCGACTTCACGCCTGTGCCAGGTGTGCAAAGGCACCCCGTTGGCGCGGGTCTGCGTACGATCGATCATCTGACGCACAACGTCTACGGCGGACGGATGACCCACTGGGCGGCTTTCTATGAGCGCCTGTTCGGCTTTCGCGAGATCCGGTTCTTCGACATCGAGGGCGAGCATACCGGTCTGACCAGCAAGGCGATGATGGCTCCCGACGGCAAGATCCGCATTCCGCTGAACGAGGAGGGCGTGCGCGGCGGCGGGCAGGTTGACGAGTTCCTGCGCCGTTATAACGGCGAGGGGATCCAGCACATCGCTTTCTCCTGCGACGATCTTATCGAATCCTGGGACCGCCTGGAGGCGTGCGGCACACCGTTCATGGCGCCCCCGCCGGCAACCTATTACGAAATGCTCGATGAACGGCTGCCCGGGCACGGCGAACCGGTGGCAGGGTTGCAGAAGCGCGGCATATTGCTGGATGGGTCGACCCAGGGGGGCGATGCGCGCCTGCTGCTCCAGATATTCTCCGATCCGATGATCGGGCCGGTGTTCTTCGAGTTCATTCAGCGCAAGCGCGACGAAGGCTTTGGCGAAGGCAACTTTACCGCGCTGTTCGAGAGTATCGAGCGCGACCAGGTGCGCCGAGGCGTGCTTCAAGCGAAAGGAACGCCGTCATGACCGCCCCCCCAAAGCTGGAGCGTATCCATCACGTTGCCTATCGCTGCCGTGACGCCGCCGAAACGGTCGAGTGGTACACCAGGGTGCTTGGCATGCGCTTCACCACCGCATTTGCCGAGGACAAGGTGCCATCCACAGGGGAGGACGATCCCTACATGCACGTGTTCCTGGACTGCGGCGGAGGCAACGTGCTGGCGTTCTTCGAGCTGCCTGGCCGCCCGGCAATGGGCCGTGATCCGAACACCCCGGCGTGGGTGCAGCATATCGCGTTCGAAGTGGCCGACGAGGCGGCACTGTTGGCGGCCAAGGCGCACATCGAGAGGCAGGGCGTCGACGTGCTCGGCCCGGTGCACCACGGCGTGTTCCGCTCGCTTTATCTGTTCGACCCGAATGGCAACCGCGTCGAATTGGCCTGCAACACCGGCACCGCCGAGCAATACGCCGAGCTGGCGCGGTTGGCCCCGCTTATGCTGGATGAGTGGAGCCGCACCCGGCGCGCGCCGCGCCATGCCGCGTGGCTGCACGAGGAGCCGGGTAAGCCGGTTTCAACGAAGCGTTCAACCGCAGATATGGCATAGCCGGGCGGCGTTATCGCCGGTATAATAAGGCCATATGTTGACCGTTTGACCGAAGTCAACGTACGGCCAAGCCGCTATCGGTAGCCCGACTTGTGATCGGTACACCGAAACTTTCTGAGAGGAGTTGCCATGGCCAAGAAGCGTATGCGGTTCGGCGCGTTCATCGCGCCGCATTTTCCGTCAAACGAGCACCCGACGCTGGCCATCGAAGAGGATATGGACCGCGTCGTCTGGATGGAGAAAATGGGCTTCGATGAAGCCTGGATCGGGGAGCATCACTCCAGCGGCTGGGAAATCAATGGCAGCCCGGAACTGTTCGCGGCAGCGGTTTCGCAGCGCACCAGCCGGATCAAGCTGGGCATGGGCGTGGTTTCGCTGCCCTATCACAACCCGTTCATGGTGGCTGACCGCATTCGCCAGCTGGACCACATCACCAAGGGCCGGGTGATTCTGGGCATGGGCCCTGGATCGCTCCCTTCCGACGCCTACATGATCGGCGTGCCCACATCCGAGGCGCGCGACCGGATGGAGCAGGCCATCGAACCGATCGCGCGGCTGCTGCGCGGTGAAGTCGTGACCGAGCAGACCAGCTGGTTCAACCTTCAGGAAGCCTCGCTCCAGCTTGACGCCTACAGCGAGGATGGCGTGGAACTGGCTGTCGCCAGTCAGGTCTCGCCGACCGGCTCGGTCGCCGCCGGCAAGCACGGCCTGTCAATGGTGTCGATCGGTGCCACGTCGGCCGGTGGGTTCAATGCGCTCGCCAAGAACTGGCAGATCGCCGAGCAAACAGCCGCCGAACACGGAAACGTGATGGACCGCGACAAGTGGCGGCTGGTCGGCCCGGTGCATATCGCTGAAACCCGTGAAAAGGCGCGTGAGAACGTGCGCTACGGAATTGAGGCATGGCTGAACTACATGTCCACGGTGGCCGCGCTGCCGCTGGCGCCGCCGGCAGGCGTCGATCCGATCGACTACATGATCGAAACCGGGTTTGGCGTAATCGGCACCCCTGATGACTTTGTTGCGCAGATGACGCGGTTGGATGAACAATCCGGCGGGTTCGGCACGTTCCTCAACCTCGACAACCACTGGGCCGACTGGTCCGAAACGAAGCGGTCGTACGAGCTGATCGGGCGTTTTGCGATGCCAAAGATCAACAAGCTCAACCAGTATCGCGAACGCTCGGAAACATTCCTGCGCGAAAACCATGCGAAGTTCCGCGGCGAACTTGATTCCGCCGTGCGCGCCAAGCTGGAACAGTATGCGAAGGAAAAGGACAAGTCGGCGCTCTCGCCCGACATCCTGGCACACTTCAAGGCCGACGTTACGTCGCAGTGATCGTGGCGACCGGGCTCGTGCCGCAGCACGAGCTCGGTCCGCTATTGGGCGACCGGCATGTCGAGCAGCGCGTACGTTGCGGCCTTCTGCCAATGCAGCCCCGGACGTAGGCTGGCATAGACGCCGCCCGGCAATGCACCCCGGATCACGAATTTGAGCGCGCGCAGCGCTGGCAGTGGATAGACCTCGACGTCCTTGGCCGGGATCATCCCCGCCAGCCGGTCCCGCACCCGCTCCGCCGTCAGCACTTGTGCCAGCAGCCGGTATTCGTCTTCTCCAATCGCCACCAGCGTCAGATCAAGCGTATCGGCCTTGTCGCCCGAGCGACCGCAGGCAATGTCGCGCACCAGTGTCATGACAACTGCCACTCCACGGTGGTTTCCACGAGCTCGCGCGCGACGAACCCGTTGACGATTTCCAGCCGCGGGCGTGTCTCGCTGCGAAAGCTGCACGCTGCGGCCGGACCCGAGAGCGAGAGGCCGAACGCCTCATCCTCGACCACGCCGGCATTTGCCGCATCGTCGAAACGCGCGGAGACGTGGACCCGTACTTCGGCGATCCGATCGGAACCCGGCGCGGAGAGCGGGCCCAGCACCGAATTTACCCCGACCAGGTCAACCCGGATGTCCTCGTCCGCAATGTCCGACAGCCGCAGCCGGATCGTGTCGGCCGCGATCCGTGCGCGGTCCAGCGCGCCAATCCCGACGAAGCCGAATTCCACGTCCGCCACCGCGCCCGGCCGATCCACGAAACCCGAAACCTTGAAGTCCGCCGGGCGACCCGCCGGGCGTGCGCCCGAGACGCGCACCCGCTGCGGTCCGATCTCCTCGATCAATACGTTGCTGAAATCGACGATCAGATCCGGGGTGATATAGGCACCCGGATTGTGCACTTCGTAAAGCAGTTGCAGCGTGGTGGTCAGCCGGTCGATCCGTCCGGGACTGCCATCCAGCACGCCGATCTCGGCCGTGCCATCGCGCATGACGTCAGCCACGGGGAAGCCAAGGCACGCGTAATCGGCGGCGGTCAGCGCGCCGGGTCCGGGAGCCTCGAAGTTGCCGCCGGTCAGCTGGCCCGAACATTCAAGCAGGTGACCAAGCATGATCGCGCCGGCCAAGGCATCGTCGCTGCCATCAAGATGCGGCAGCAGATCGCCTGCGAACAGCGCGGAATCGGCTGCGCGGCCGGTCACGATTACGTCCGCACCTTCTTGCGCCGCTGCGGCAATCGCGTCCGTTCCAATATAGGCATGGGCACCAATCAGGTCGCCGTCGACCGACCCATCCCACCGTATCTGCCGTGTCAGATGCAGCACATCGTCCCCGGTAACCGCCGCCACCCGCACGCGTTGCAGACCCTGGCTTCTTGCCAGCGCAGCCACCTGCGCCGCCGCCGCTGCCGGGTTGGCCGCGCCGAAGTTCGTGATGATCCGGCAGCGGTTGGCGACGGCGGGGCCGAGCAACGGCGTCATCCGCCGGGCGATCCGTGGATCGGCGCCCCGCGACGGATCAAGGCGCCGCGCCCGCAGCCCCGGCACCAGCGTCCGTTCGGCCAGGCATTCAAGGCCAATCGCATTGACCCGGCCCGATGCTGCCAGCCGCACTGCCGGGTCGATCCGGTCCCCCGCAAAGCCCGCGCCGCCGGCAATTGTCCGGACAAATCTGCGTTCGGTCATAACCAGTCGTCTATTTCTTCGGCAGCGCGAAAGCCATCACGTAATCGCCCGATCCGGAATGCAGCGAGGCATTCCCCCCGGCCGCGATCACGATGAACTGCCGGCCGGTTCTGGGACTGATATAGGTCATCGGGGTGGCATGCCCGCCCGCGGGCAGCGGCGCCCGCCATACCATTTTTCCCGTGTTCACGTCGAACGCCCGGATCGCCCGTTCCTGCGTGGCGGCAATGAACGTCAGTCCCGCCCGCGTTGTCACGGCGCCGCCGGTATTGGGCACACCCATCGGCAACGGGAGCCCGCTGCGAATGTCGAACGGGCCGCTGTCGGCAGCGGTCCCCAGCGGGCGCTCCCACTTCATCTTGCCCGTGACGAGATCGATCACGCCTATCTTGCCAAACGGCGGCTGGGTGCACGGCACACCGAGCGGGGACAGGAACGGACCGGTCAGCAAGGCAAACGGCGTGCCTTCCTGCGGCACCGGCAGGCCGACATGCGCCACGCCATCGTCGGACCGCTTGAGCTTCATTCGTTGCGCGTCGGTGCGGTCGACCATCGATGTGTAGTTGGCCATGCGGCTCCAGTTGACGACCGCCAGCTTGCGCAGCGGGTCTATGGAAATCCCGCCCCAGTTCACGCCGCCGAGGTAGCTGGGATATGTGATCGATGCGCGGGGATAACCCGGGGGCGTGAACGGACCTTCATACCGGGCCTGGCCGAATTTGATCCGGCACCACAGCTGATCAAGCGGGGTCAGCCCCCACATGTCGCGCGCGGTGAGGCGGTGATTGTCGAATGCAGGCAACTCGGGCGAGAATGGCTGAGTCGGGGACAGCCAGTCGCCCGGAGCGGGGCCTTGCGGCACGGGCCGTTCGACCACCTTGCGCAGCGGTTGCCCGGTGCGGCGATCAAGCATGAAGAATTGCCCGCTCTTGGACGTCTGCAGCAGTGCCGGAACAATCTGTCCGTTCACCGGCATGTCGATCAGCGTGGGCTGGGTCCCCACGTCATAGTCCCACACGTCGTGATGGACGATCTGGAACGACCAGCGCGCCGCGCCGGTTTCGGCGTCGATCGCGACAACCGCGGTAGAGTACTTTTCCGTCCCCGGGGAGCGATGCGCGCCCCAGTAATCTGGCGTGGAATTGCCGGTGGGCACATAGACCAGGCCCAGTTGCTCATCACTGCTCATCGCGCCCCAGCTGTTGGCGGTGCCGCGCGAATATGTCTGACCCGGCGCGGGCTCCCCATGCTGGTCCGGGCGATCCATATCCCAGGCCCAGGCGAACTTGCCCGTCACCGCATCGAACGCGCGGATCACTCCGGAAGGCTCGCCGACGAACTGGCCGTCGGCCACCCAGCCGCCGACCACGGCCTTCCCGCGCACGATCGCCGGTGGGGAACTGATGTAGTAGTACCCGCTGATGACGTCGCCCAAACCCTTCTTCAGGTCCACGGCGCCGGCCGTGCCGAAGTCCGCGCATGGGCGGCCATCCTTGGCATCGATCGCGATTAGCCGGGCATCGGTGGTGCCGAATATGATCCGGCTTGAGCAGGCCCCGGCGGCGCCAGGCACCTCGTAGTAGGAAACGCCGCGGCATGTACCGGCCGGCGGGGCGTTGACCTTGGGATCATGCGTCCACCGCCGCGCGCCGGTTTCCGGATCGAGCGCAAGTATGATGTTGTTGGGGGTGCACAGGTACACCGTATCCCCCACCATCAGCGGGGTTGCCTGGAAGCCGAGCCCGGTGTTCGACATCACGCCCGTGCGGACGGTCCAGGCCGGCTTGAGTTCGGCCACGTTCGACTGGTTGATCTGGGTAAGCGGGGAATACCGCGAGCCGGCGGCGGTGTTGCCATAGCTTGTCCATTCGCCCGAACCGTCCGCGCCTTGCGCTGCGAGCAGGGGGGCCGATTGGGGCCGGTTGATTGCATAGAGCCAGCCGGCGAACGCGATCGCGGCCACGGCCAGCGCGCCCAGGAAAGCTGCGCGGCGGCGGCGCAGCCACGGCCAGCAAACCCAAATGCCCAGGATCAGCGGCGCCACCAGCCGGCTTTGCAGCCGCCATGGGTTCAGCCCGCCTTCCCACAACGCCCATAGGGTCGTTCCTGCCAGCATGGCCAGGTATAGCATGATGCCCTGCGGACTGCCGCGAATCACCAGCCACGCCGATCCCGCGACGGCAATGCCGGCGATCACGTAGTACAGCGACCCGCCCAGCAGCGCCAACTGCGCGCCGCCCACGATGAGCGCCAAACCAATGATGCCCAGCACGATGCCCAGCAGCCGGCGCGGCCGTCCGTTCGTGGCGGGGTTTGTCATCTCGTATTCTCCCTCTCCGCCGCCGGCCGATCGAAACGTCGGGCGTGCGGTTGGTATCGATCAGTCATTCAGCGCTAGGCTGAGATGATCTGATGCGGCTTTGCTGCTGTATCGTCGCGTATCTCCTGTCAATGCCAGGAAGGGCGGATACGGATATACGGCCGCTTCATCACTTCGAAATCTTGGGCGGCTTACCGAGAAGCAGGCCGGCATCGGCGGTTATCAATTGCCCCGTCATGAGCATCGCCGATAGCGCCAGCCATCCGACCGTTTCGGCAATGTCTGCGGGCGTGGCAACGCGGCCCAGCGCGGCCGCGCCCGCAAAGTCTTCGCGGACCCGGTGGTAGGCCTCTTCTCCGATCCCATCGCGCAGCCACCGCCCCTCGATCATCCCGGGCAGCACGGCGTTGACGCGGATATCCGGCGCAAGGTTGCGCGCCAGTGCCAGCGTAAGCGTGTTGAGTGCCCCCTTCGATGCGGCATAGGCATAGGAGCTGCCGGTTCCGTTCGTCCCGGCGATCGACGAAACGTTAATGATCGCGCTGCCCGGCGGCATATGCGGCGCCGCCGCGCGGACCATCTGGTACGGGCCGACGACGTTCACCGCATAGACATCCAGAAAGTCACCGCTTTCAAGCGCGGCAAGGTCAGCCATGGGCCGAAAGACAGTCGTCCCGGCGCTGTTCACCAGAAAATCGATCCGTCCCCAACGCGCCGCGGCTGCCTGGGCCACCTTGCGACAATCGGCATCGTGGGCAACATTGGCTTGGATGAGCTCGACCTCGGAGCCCAGTTCCTCGCACCGCCGCGCCACGGCGGCGGCAGCGTCCGCGCTGGCGCGGTAGGCGATTACGATGTTGCAAAAACGGCGTGCGAACCATTCCGCACATGCCGCGCCCACTCCTGTGGCCCCGCCTGTGATCGTCGCAACCCGGCGGTCAGCCATCCCGTTCCCCGTCTCTGCTTAAGCCTGTCTGCGCGTTTTGCCCGGATCAGGCAACCCGCCGCCGCATCGCGTTTTCCCGTTTCAGCTGCCCGGCATGGTCGGCATCTGCCTCGCTTTAGGAGCAGCCGGCGTTCGCGAATCCGAAGCCGCGAATCAGCGCTTAACCGGCCTTGGCAGCGTCGGGCCAGCCGATGCACGCGTCGTGGGCCCTGAAGTTGCGCAGCCAGTAACTGGAATCCTGTGGCAATAAATCGAACGGATCGGGATGGCCAAGCTCACGCGCGGCCCACAACGGCCAGTGCGGATTGGAAAGGGCAGGGCGGCCCAGCAAGACCAGGTCCGCGATTTCTTGACGGATCACCCGATCTGCCTCGGACGGCAGACCCAGATTCCAGCTTATGCCAATGGGCAGCTCCGCTTCGCGCCGCATGTGTTCGCTGCGCTGGGTCATGAAGCCAAGGATGGAGAACGGCAGTTCGTTCATGTCATCGGTATTGAACCCCAGACTGAGGTCCGCAAGGTCGATCCCATGTTCTTTCATGCGGCGGACCGCGTGGATCGATTCCTCGAACTGGACCCCTTCGGTGTTGAGATCGTCGGAGCCCAGACGTACCGTGAGTGGCAGGTGGTCCGGCCATACCGCGCGCACCGCATCAAGCGCCTCCAAGTGAAAGCGCAGCCGGTTTTCCAGCCCGCCGCCGTATTCGTCGTTCCGCTTGTTGGCGATCGGGGAGAAGAAGCTCGCGCCAAGGTAGCCGTGCGCGAAATGCATTTCGAGCCACTCAAACCCGGCCTCATACGCCCGCCTCGCCGCATCGGCGTAGGCTTGGTGGATTTCCTTGATCTCCGGCTGTGTCAGCGCGTGCACCGGCTGCGTGTACTTGCCTCCATAAGCGACCGCCGACGGCCCGCGCACCTGCCAGCCGTGGGGGTGATCTGCCGGCAGCTGCTCGCCGCCTTCCCAAGGCTTCACCTCGCTGCCCTTGCGTCCGGTGTGGCCAAGCTGGACCGCCGGCACCGCACCCATGTCCTTGATCAGCGCGGTGACGCGGCGCAGACCCTCGATCTGCGCATCGTCATAAATGCCAGCGCACGAAACGCTGGTCCGTCCATCCGGGGTGATTGCCAACTGCTCGAGGAAGACAAGGCCGAAGCCGCCCGCGGCGCGGGCCCCGGCCAGCATCAGGTGGTAATCGCCGACCTTCCCATTAACCGAACGGTACATGGTCATGGGTGACATCGCGGTGCGGTTGCGCAAGGTGATGCCCTTGATGGTCAAGGGGCTGAACAGATCGGGCACGGTGTATTACCTTGTTTCGGCTGCAAGAATGGCGTGCGTTTCTTGCGAAGCGCGCAGGGCGGTCAGTCTCCGCTTCCGGCGGGCCTGGGCCTGTGGCGCGATCATGTCGTGGTCCCAGTCCAGCCCGCTGTCAGGCGTGACGCGCACTTCCCTAACGCCCGGCAGCGCAACAACCCTGGCCAGCGCCTCGCTGCGCACATAGCCGATCATTTCGCACACGTCCTTGAAGCAATACAGCGGCAGCGAATGCGCGACCGCCCTGCCTGTGGCAGTTTCCTTGAACAGCACGTTGGCAATGTGCTCAGGCTGCCAATCATCGAGATAGACGTCGTGCGGAACGTCGCATCCCCGCTGGGGAGAGCCTTTGCCGCCGATCTGGTACGTCAGTTCTGTTATCTGATGGGACGAGGCCGGGTCCGCGTAGTTGCTTGGCGAAAGGTTGTAGGCATGAGCAACAGCATCGATGACGACTTCATTTTCCGGATCCAGCATTGCCTACTCCCAGCCGCGGCGTGCTTCGAATCGCGCACGTCAGATGTTCTGCCAGCCAAGGTGCCGCGCAAATCCGATCCAAACAACACCGTTGTGAAAACTTGCGCCCGCTGAAGCTAAAGTCGGGATTTGACAGGCGCGGGCGCAGGCCTGAACGTCCGAATATGTTGGAGTAAGTGGACGCACTCGGAAAACGCCCGTTCGGCTGAGTTGTGAGACCTTGGAGGATGCCCGAACTTGCGAACGAAGTCGTGGCAGTCGGCCCTTGCACGGGCCGCAGCTGATTAGTGGCTGAGCATCCACCAGATCAGCACGATCAGTGCGAATTGCGGGATGAGCACACCAAAGTAGTCCGGCTTGTCGCGGGGGACCATCATCGACGGGAAACCGGATAGACGTCGGTGATGATCCGGTCGGCCGCCCTGAACCGATAGATCTGACCGCCGTCATATCGATAATAGCTCAATCCATCATCGGGGTACTGCAGGCGGTACTCGTCGGGGAGCAAACGAAGATTGCCGGGGTCGGACTGACCCACCTTCATGCTGACGATGGCGCTGCCCTCGGCACCGGGGCGGTATAGTTCGCTCTGGTGGGTCCGCAGGTCGCGGTCGGCATGGCGGACGTCCTCGCGAGCCTCCTGGACATCCTTGATCGAACCGTCGCGCTCGGCCGATTGCAGGTCGTCCCGGCTCTGTTCGAGTGACTTGATGTCGTTGCGCACTTCCTCGCGCTTGGTTGTAGCGCAGGCAGATAGTGAAATGGCCGCAAGGCCGATCATGATGATGGTGCGCATGGTATCCCTCAAAAACAGAATTGCGCACGAACAACTCCGTATGGAGCTATCAATATTTACGCGATGAATAACGATTAATAATATGTAAAGATCCTTAAAAATGAACATATAATCAAGATATTCAAAATATCTAAATTGACAACATCTTACGTCTACCTAATTTAGTATGTGAATGACTGATTGCCACTGGCGTGGGACCGGGCCATCAAATATGGGAATTTGGCGGTGATGGCTGCCGGTGCATGGCAGCTTGGTTGTCGTTTCCGCGAGTGCCGATCTCCCCTTCCTGTACCGAAGAGCTGTCGGCTCCAGTCCCGCCTCGGTATCCTAGATCGTCCGGCGGAGCGCCCGCACCTGCGCCCTGGCCTCTTCCGCAGCCACAGAGCCCGCGCCGTGCTTCCAGGCGTTCTGGCTCCCCTCAGGCGGGGCTGCTGCCCATGCCGCCTTGCATCCGGCACCGGGCGGTCTTGCTGGTCCCGGTGTGATAGGCTGCAGCGCGCGCAGCAGCTTCTGCTTTTCGCCGTAGCCAAACAGCTTTTCCTCCAGCTTGTAGAGTTCGCTGGCGACATTGTTCTGGCGGTGCAAATCGGTGTTATTGAACACCTTGGCGAAGATGTCCTGGTGAGGCAACGAACCCGCTACGGACTTGCGAAACGTGAGTTCGGACTCGTATGGATGCATGAAGCTCGTTTGGGGTGAATGCCGTATCCGCGGCATCGCCGTTACGGTATTTGCCTTATGAAGGTTTGGAAATACCGTCTAAAATACCGTCAGCTTCGTTCGGTGCGCCAGAGTACGGCCGGTTGCGCATGGGCGAAATGGCAGATTTCGGAGCTTTTGCAGGCGGAAATTGCCCGAGCGCGCAACAAGGTAGGTGGTGCCCGGGGACGGAATCGAACCGCCGACACCATGATTTTCAGTCATGTGCTCTACCAACTGAGCTACCCGGGCATCGCTGCTGCGGCGGTCCGCGGGGACCGGCGGGCGATTGGAAGCGCGCCTATGGCGAAGGTGGGCGCGGTTGGCAAGACGAAAACGCGTGCGGTTACGCTTCGTTTTCGCTGCCGTCTCCGTTGTCCGACTGGAGTTCTGCCGGCCGACCCGGCAGCGCGTAGCCATCCTGCAGCCACTGCAGCAGATCACGGTCCTTGCACCGTTTGGAGCAGAACGGCGTATGTTCGGGGCTGCGCGGCTGGCGGCAGATCGGGCATTTGCGAATGGCGGCGCTCATGCAGGAAGTGCCTGGGCGAAGCCGCCGTCGAGCGCAAGTGCGGAGTCAGTCTGCCACCGCGCGACGCGCCCGGTTCGTCGGGCCAACGCGGCGTCCCATTCGGGTCGGCACGCCGCACGTACGGATGGATGGCCTACCAGCAGCAGCTGGCCCGGATCGGTGACCGCTTCGGCCCGGCGGAGCAGCAGACGCGCACCCGCCCCCGCACGGTCGCGCGCCAGCATGCTGACGAGGGAGGGGCGCTCCAGCCGGGCGACCACCTGGACCAGCCCGAAGCCGTTCATCGCGGTGCGCTCGTGCGGCCAGTGAGCCAGCGCCTCTGCCAGCAGTTCATCCACCACCCGGCGGTCAGCCTTGTCAGCCAGCGCCGGAAAATCGATGCCGATCGAGCCTGCAAGGTCAAACCTGCGAATGGCGCACCCTGCTGCGGCTGCTGCCGCGCGCGCAAGTTCCGGCGCGGGCAGGGTGCCGTCGACGTCGATCACCGTCATACCGGGCGTCGGCGATACGATCAGCGACCCCCCGGAAAAAACGACCTCTCCGGCCCATGCATCGGCGTACAGCTCGTCCCACTCCTGCCCGGGGAACAGGCGCACGGTCTTGACCGGGAGGCCTTCCGCACCCAGCCGCGCGGCCATGGACGGGGCGGGGCCAGGCGGCAGGGAAGTCGGACGGGCCAGAGCGCGCTTCAGCCGCCCCTGTTCGGCCAGCGCAGCGCGGGTGACGCGCAGGCGGATCGGCGCGCCTTCAGCCGCATCACGCGGCAAGCCATCGACCAGCACTTCGGTGCCGCAGGGAAACCGCGCGGTCCCGCGTTTTGCTCCTGCCGCGCGCGCGGTGAGCACGGCATCGGCGACCGCTCCGGCAGCGAGCGCACCGGGCCATTCCAATCTGGCTGCGATCACGCTGCCGTTCTTCAGCAGGATCGCACGGTGTTCGGCGATCCCTTCCTCCACCAGCCAGCCGTCAGGCAACGGGGAACCCCGCCGCCCGCAGCAGCGCGCGCGTTTCGAACAGCGGCAGCCCCACTACGCCTGAATGGCTCCCGCCGATCCACGCGATCAGGCCTTCGGCGCTGCCCTGGATCGCATAGCCGCCGGCCTTGCCATGCCATTCGCCCCCGGCGAGATAGGCGCCGATCTCCGGCTCGCTCAGCACCTTGAAGCGGACAATCGTTTCGCTCAGCTTCTCGCGCAGGGTTCCGTCGGGCAAGCACAGCGCCACGGCCGACAGCACCCGGTGCCGACGCCCGGACAGCAGTTCGAGACAGCGGCGGGCCGTGCTTTCGTCTTCCGCCTTGGGCAATATGCGGCGGCCGGCCGCGACCACGGTATCGCCCGCGAGCACGTGGTCGCCCTGAGCGGGGATCGCCAGCGCTTTTTCACGGGCCATGCGCCGGGCGTAATCGCGCGGGAGCTCCGTTTTGCCGGGCGTTTCATCAATATCCGCCGCCGCAGTTCTCAGCGGTTCGATGCCGAGCCGGGCCAGCAGTTCAAGGCGACGCGGCGATGCGGATGCAAGGATCAGCGCCGGCGCAGAGCCGGATTGAACGCCCTGCGCCTGCGCGGTCATCGGCGCCGCGCGCTCAGTAGGAACCCGGTCCGCCGCGACCGGGCATGAAGCGATACGTAATCCTGCCCTTGGTCAGGTCATAGGGGGTGAGTTCAACCAGCACTTCATCACCAACGAGCACTCTGATGCGGTTCTTGCGCATCTTGCCTGCCGTGTGGCCAAGGATTTCGTGATCGTTCTCCAGCCGCACGCGGAACATCGCGTTGGGCAGCAGTTCGACGACCGTGCCGCGCATTTCGAGCAGTTCTTCTTTCGCCATCCGCGATATTTATCCGTTCTGATCCTGCAATAGCCGCGCGCCATACGCGGGGGGCCGCCAAAAGGGAAGCCTTTGACGCAGGAACCCGGCGCCGCGCCAATGTATTTGCCTCGGACGTAACGGCGTGGGGACAATTTGTTACCCGGCGGCGCCTTGTCCGTAACGGGTGCAGCGGCCAGTTTATGCACAGGAAGGGCGTCCGCCAGAGAAGAGGTTTCGTGTTGCGTTCACCAATTCCGCTTTCTTCATTGCTCGTGCTGCCCGGTCTCGTCGTGCCGTTGCTGGTGCTGACGGCGGCGACCGGGACCGCGCGCGCTGCGGCCGTCGCAGATCAGCCCGGCAGCAGTGATGCGGGCGCGGATCTGGGGGGGGCGGGTCCAGGCGACGCGGAGATGACGCCGATCGGCGGGGAGATCCTGGTCATCGCGACCCGGCTGAAGGGCCAGGTGGATGCGCCGCAGCCGCCGGTAATCACGCTGAACGAGGAAGACATTGCTGCGTACGGCGCGGCGTCGATTTCGGATCTGATCGCCGAACTTAGCCCTCAGACCGGTTCCGGGCGCGGCCGGGGGGGCGGATCGCCGGTCGTCCTGATTAACGGCCAGCGCGTCGCCAGTTTTCGCGAAATGCGCAATATTCCTCCGGAAGCGATCCGGCGACTGGAAGTGCTGCCCGAGGAGGTGGCGCTCCGCTATGGCTATGCGCCCAATCAGCGGGTCATCAATTTCCTACTCAAGGATAATTATTCGGCAAAAACGGTCGAGGTCGAATTTGCCCGGCCGGGGCGGGGCGGCACCTCCACCAGCAATGTCGAGGCATCGCTGTTCCGGGTCACCGGCCCCGGCCGCCTTAACCTGACGGTCTCCGCGCAGGACACCACCCCGCTGACCGAGGCAGAGCGCGGCGTGGTGCAATCGCCCCGCGGCCTGCCCACCGTCTCGGGCGATCCGGATCCGGCTGCGGCCCGGTCGCTGGTGGCGGACAGCCGCCAGATCGGGATCAACGGAACCTGGACGCGCGGCCTTGGCGAAAAAGGGCTGGACGGCTCGGTCTCGCTCAATGGCGCGTTTACCCGTGCAGACCGGATCAGCCTTTCGGGCCTGAACCTCGTGACACTGACCGCGCCCGACCGCGCCACCGCCACGCGCACATTTGGCGACCCGTTGGCCCGCCGGACTCGCACGGATACCGCCGAGGGCGGCATCACCCTTGCCAAGGGGTTGGGCGATTGGCAGCTGACTGGCACTGTGGATGCCGGCCATGCCGTAGCAAACTCGTATATAACGCGCCGGGTAGACACTGCGGGGCTGGTCGCAGCGGCGGAGGCGGGCACGCTGGACATCGTTGGTCCGCTCCCGCCGCTGCTCCCTGGCCCCGTAGACCGCGCGCGCACGGTGAACGATTCGGTACAAAGCCTGGTAACTGCCATCGGCCGTCCGCTGTCGCTTCCGGCGGGCGACGTTACCGCGACGCTGCGGACCGGGTTTGCCTGGACCGGCATCGTCAGCAGCGACACGCGCACCCAGCTTGGCGAGGTGCGGCTGAGGCGCGGAGACGTTTCGGGTGGCGTGAACCTGGGCATTCCTGTTGCCAGCCGCCGCAACGACGTGCTCAGCGGCATCGGCGATCTTTCGCTCAACCTGAGCGCTGGTGCCAACCACCTGTCCGATTTCGGCTGGCTGACAGATTGGAGCGCCGGGCTGACATGGGGAGTAACTGAAAAGCTCGGGTTCCAGGCCAGCTATATCGTGAACCAGGCCGCACCGTCGCTGGCTGATCTGGGCAACCCGCAAGTGTTGACTTACAACGTGCCGGTCTATGATTTCACCCGCGGCGAAAGCGTGCTGGTGACGTTGACCAGCGGCGGCAATCTCGGTCTGGCCCGGCAGACCCAGCGCGATGTCAAGCTGGCGGTGAACTGGGAACTGCCGGTGTTGAAGAACTCCAACCTGATCGTCGAATATTTCCGCAACAATTCGAACAACGTAACCGCGTCGTTTCCGCTGCTTACCCCCGGAATCGAGGCCGCGTTCCCGGGCCGCGTCAGCCGGGACGCAGCCGGAAGACTGATTGCGATCGACCAGCGCCCGGTGACCTTCGCGAATGAAGCCAGTTCGCGCCTGCGCTGGGGCTTGAACCTGGCGGGCGCCCTCGGCAAACCCCGTCCGGGTGCGCGATCGGAGACGGGACAGGAACCGACGGGGCGGAGGTTCGGCCGGGGCCGACTGGCCGCGGGGGCCGGCGACCACGGGGCTGCGGCGTTGGCCGGCGGGCGCGGTTTTGGCGGTCGATACGGCGGGCGCGGACGCGGCGGCAATGGGCAGGGGCGGTGGAACCTGTCGGTGTATCACACCGTGCAATTCGAGAACCGGGTCACGGTCGCGCCGGGTGGTCCTGTGCTGGATCTACTTGGCGGCGACGCGTTGACAGGCGGCGGAGAGGCGCGCCACGGCCTCGAATTCGAAGGCGGCGCATTTTACCGCGGCTTCGGCCTGCGGCTGAACGGCACGTGGACGGCACCCACCCGGATCAGGGGCGCAGTCGCCGATGATGATCTTCGGTTCGGTGCGCTGACCCGGATCAAGGCACGCATGTTTGCCGATCTGGGCCAGCAGAAAAAGCTGACCGAGGCGGTGCCATTCTTCAAGGGATCGCGCCTGTCGTTCACAGTCGACAACCTGCTGGACACCCGGCAACGCGTGTCGGACCGCAACGGCGTGGTCCCGATCAGCTATCAGCAGGACCTGATCGATCCGCAAGGCCGTGTTTTCGGACTGGAATTCCGCAAGCAGTTCTAGCGCAGCCTGGCCAGTTGCGGGACTTGTCCCAAGCCCACTCCCCAAGCGCCGCGCGATTGCCTATCTGCACCGCATGGCCCGCACCCCCGCCGGAACTCCTGACTCGCCTGACGGCGCCGAGCGCTTCCATGAAGAACGCGCGACATATGCCGTGCGCGGCAGCGATCAGCCCGATCTGGAGCAGGGGATGGCCGCGATCCGCCAGACCATGCGTACCCTGCCGTCGACGCCCGGCGTCTACCGGATGCTCGACGCGCGTGGGGATGTGCTTTATGTGGGCAAGGCGCGGGCGCTGAAGAACCGCGTCGCGAACTATCTGCAGGTCGATCGGCTGCCGCTGCGGCTCAAGCGGATGGTGAGCCAGACGCGTGAGATGACCATTGTCACCACCAACAGCGAGGCCGAGGCGCTGCTGCTGGAAGCGCAGCTGATCAAGCGCTATCGCCCGGCGTACAACGTGTTGCTGCGCGACGACAAAAGCTTCCCGTTCATCCTGCTGCGCGCCGATCACGAATTTCCGCGCATTACAAAGCATCGCGGCGCGCGTCGAGCCAAGGGCAACTACTATGGCCCGTTCGCCAGCGCCGGTTCGGTCAACACCACGATCAATGCGCTGCAGAAGCTGTTTTTGCTGCGGTCGTGCTCGGACAGCTTCTTCGCGCGCCGCGACCGTCCCTGCCTGCTGTACCAGATCAAGCGTTGTTCGGCCCCGTGCGTCGGGCGGATCGACCAGCCTGCCTATCGCGAACTGGTGCAAGAGGCGAAAGACTTCCTGGGCGGCAAATCCGGCGCGGTGCAGCGCAAGATCGAGGAGCAGATGCACGGCGCGGCTATTGCCCTTGACTACGAACGCGCAGCAATGCTGCGCGACCGCCTGCGCGCCGCCACTTTCATCCAGGGTTCGCAGGCGATCAATGCCGAAGGACTGGGCAACGCCGATATCTTCGCGATGGCGGTGAAGGGCGGTCAGGTCGGCATCCAGGCATTTTTCATCCGGGGCGGCCAGAACTGGGGTCACCGCGCCTTTTTCCCGACGCACACCGAAGACCTGCCCGAGAGCGAAGTGCTCACCGCGTTCCTGGCCCAGTTTTACGAGGATGTTCCGCCGCCGCGCTGCATCT
Source organism: Pseudomonadota bacterium (assembly GCA_040387665.1). Classification (GTDB taxonomy): domain Bacteria; phylum Pseudomonadota; class Alphaproteobacteria; order Sphingomonadales; family Sphingomonadaceae; genus Novosphingobium. The sequence goes on from JAZKDH010000015.1 coordinate 51,905, forward strand.
TGGTCGATCGGGAGCTGCCCGAGGCGGAACTGCTGGCCGAGGCCTTCCGCGATGGGGCGGGGGGCAAGGTGGAGATTTCATTACCCCGGCGCGGCGACCGTCGCCGACTGATGGAGCAGGCCTGCCGCAACGCGGTCGAAGCGCTCGATCGGCGGCTGGCCGAAAGCGGAACCAAGGCCCGCACGCTGCGCGAGGTGGCGGAATTTTTTGAACTGCCCGAAGTGCCGCAGCGGATCGAAGTTTATGACAACAGCCACATCCAGGGCACCAACGCGCTTGGTGCGATGGTCGTTGCCGGGCCCGAAGGTTTCCTGAAGAACCAGTACCGCAAGTTCAACATAAAGCGCCCCGAAACTGCCCCGGGCGACGATTTCGCGATGATGCGCGAGGTGATGGCCCGCCGTTTCGGCCGCGTGCTGGCCGACGATCCCGACCGCGATCAGGGCATGTGGCCCGACCTGGTCCTGATCGACGGCGGCAAGGGCCAGATGAGCGCGGTAAAAGCCGTGGTCGAGGAACTCGGGATCGAGGACTTGCCGCTGATCGCCATCGCCAAGGGCCCGCATCACGGCCGCGAGGGGCGCGAGGTGTTCCATTTTCCGGACGGCCGCGAAAAGACCCTGCCGGTCAATTCGCCGGTGCTGTTCTACCTCCAGCGCCTGCGCGACGAGGTTCACCGCTTCGCCATCGGCGCCCACCGCGACAAGCGCAGCCGCGCGATCACCGCCAGCCCGCTGGACGAGGTCCCCGGCATCGGCCCCGCGCGCAAGCGGGCGCTGCTGCTGCATTTCGGCACTGCCGGAAAGGTCCGCGCCGCCAGCCTCGAAGACCTGCAGCGCGCGCCCGGCGTGAGCGCGACAGTCGCGCAGACGGTGTACGATTTTTACCACCCGGGCGGGTGAGTTCACGACGGCATGAACGCGCCGCCGTTGATGTCGAGCACCGCACCGTTGGTGAAGGCGGCCACATCCGACAGCAGGTAGGCGACGGCGACGCTGATCTCGTGCGGTTCGCCGAACCGGCCTGCCGGGATTTTCGCACTGCGCAGCAAGGCGGGATCGACTTTGGCGCTTTGCGGGGTGACGATCACGCCGGGCGCAATCACGTTGGATGTCACGCCGTCCGCCCCAGCCTCACCGGCGATGCTGCGGCTGAGCGCAATCAGGCCGGCCTTGGAGGCGCTGAAGTTCGCGGGGAAAACGTCGGAAAAGGTCCGTCCGCCGCGCGACGCCATATGGACCACGCGGCCCCACCGCTGCCGGCGCATTCCGGGGAGAACCGCGCGCGACAGCAGGAACGGCGCGATCAGGTTGACCGCCAGCACTTGCTCCAGCGCCTCGCGGTCGATGGCTTCCAAGGCCAGTCGCTGACCGTCCGGGCTGTACGAGGATATTCCGGCGTTGTTGACCAGCGCATCGCAGGCGAGCCCGCCCGAAGCGATTTCGTCGCACAGCGCCGCCAGCGCATCGCGATCGGCCAGATCGCAGCGCCGCGTGATCGCCGGACGGCCGCAGCCGATGGTCGCGGGAAGATCGTGGATGGTTTCTGTCCGGTCGACCAGGATCAGCGACCACCCGAGGTGCGCCAGGTGCGCCGCCATGTCGCGGCCAAGGCCGCCGTCGGCGCCGGTGATGATCACGGACCGCGCTTTCACGTGTTGAACCTCTCTACCTCGCCTTGCGCGCGATCGCTGAAAGTCCCTTGGTCAGCTGGAACAGCCCGTGCAGCCGCGCCTTCGGCTCAGTCCACGCGCGGGTGACCACCAGCTTGTTGTCGGGCCGCAGCTTGACCGTGCCTTCCAGCCGCTGCGCATAGGCAACCAGCCCCGCCGGATCGGGAAACTCGTCTTTGTGGAAGCTGACCAGCGTGCCCTTCGCCCCTACGTCGATCTTGGCGATGTTGGCGTCGATCGCCTGCCGCTTGATCTCGATCAGCTTGATCAGGTTCGCGGTCGGCGTTGGCAGCGGGCCGAAGCGGTCGATCATCTCCGCCGAAAGTCCGTCAATCTCGCGCGCGTCCTCGGCATCGTTGAGGCGGCGGTACAACGCCATTCGCACAGCCAGATCGGGCACATACTCTTCGGGGATCATGATCGGTGCATCGACCGTGATCTGCGGCGAAAGCGCCGAGCGCTCGCGCTCCAGCCCGATTTCGCCGGCTTTCGCCGCCAGGATCGCGTCTTCCAGCATCGCCTGGTAGAGTTCGAACCCCACCTCGCGGATATGGCCCGACTGCTCGTCGCCCAGCAGGTTTCCGGCACCGCGAATGTCAAGGTCGTGGCTGGCGAGCTGGAAGCCTGCGCCCAGGCTGTCGAGATCGCCCAGCACCTTGAGCCGCTTTTCGGCCACGTCCGAAAGCTGTGAGCCCGCGGGCGTGGTCAGATAGGCATAGGCGCGCAGCTTGGCCCGGCCGACCCGGCCGCGCAGCTGATAGAGCTGAGCCAGGCCGAACCGGTCGGCACGGTGGATGATGATCGTGTTGGCCGATGGGATATCCAGCCCGCTCTCCACGATGGTGGTCGACAGCAGCACTTCGTACTTTTTTTCGTAGAAGGCGCTCATCCGCTCTTCCACTTCGGTGGGGCTCATCTGGCCGTGCGCGGTGACAAATCGGATTTCCGGGACGGTGCGCTGCAGCCATTGCTCGACTTCGGGCATGTCGGCGATGCGCGGCACGATGATGAAGCTCTGCCCGCCGCGGTGATGCTCGCGCAGCAGCGCCTCGCGCATCACCATGTCGTCCCATTCCATCACATAAGTGCGCACCGCCAGCCGGTCGACCGGAGGGGTCTGGATGGTGGACAGTTCGCGCAGGCCCGACATCGCCATCTGCAGCGTGCGCGGGATCGGCGTCGCGGTTAGCGTCAGCACGTGGACATCGGCGCGCAGTTGTTTCAGCCGTTCCTTGTGGGTGACACCAAAGCGCTGCTCCTCGTCCACGATCACCAGCCCCAGCTGCTTGAAGCGCACTGTCTTGGACAGGATCGCGTGAGTGCCGATCACGATATCGACCGTACCGGCCCCCAGCCCCTCGCGCGTCGCCTTCGCCTCCTTGTCCGATACCAGCCGCGACAGGCGCCCTACCTCCAGCGGGAACCCGGCAAACCGTTCCTTGAAATTGGTGTAGTGCTGGCGCGCCAGCAGTGTGGTCGGCGCCACAAGGGTGACCTGCTGGCCGGCCATCGCAGTGACGAAGGCCGCGCGCAGCGCCACCTCGGTCTTGCCAAAGCCGACATCGCCGCAGACCAGCCGGTCCATCGGCCGGCCCGCGCCAAGGTCTTCCAGCACGTCGTCGATCGCCCGGTCCTGATCCTCGGTTTCGTCCCACGGGAAGCGGTCCACGAACGGGCCGTAGCTATGCTCGTCCGGCACCACCACCGGTGCCTGCTTCAGCGCCCGCTGCGCCGCCACCTTCAACAGTTCGCCGGCGATCTCGCGGATGCGGTCCTTCAGCTTGGCCCGGCGTTTCTGCCAGGCCTCGCCGCCCAGCTTGTCGAGCGCGACCAGTTCGCTGTCGCTGCCATAGCGCGAGAGGACGTCGATGTTCTCGACCGGGATGTAAAGCTTGTCGCCCCCGGAATAGATCAGCATCACGCAGTCATGCGGGCTTTCGCCGACCGGGACCGATTGCAACCCTTCATAGCGGCCGATGCCGTGGTCCATATGGACGACCAGGTCACCGGGCGTAAGAGCGGCCAGTTCGGCAAGAAACGCATCGGCGCTTTTCTTGCGCTTCTTGCGCCGGACCAGCCGGTCACCCAGGATGTCCTGCTCGGTAACGACTTCAAGTTCCGCGTTGGCAAAACCCGATTCTAGCGGCAGCACCAGCGCGACCGGCGCACCTTTTGCCGCCACGCCCAGCGCTTCCTGCCAGGTGTCGGCGAATACCGGAACCGGCCGCGCAGCTTCACCCAGGATAGAGGCAAGCCGCGCGCGGCTGCCCGCGGTATAGGCGGCGATGATCGCCTTGCGGCCCCGCGCCGCATGCCCGGTAAGGTAGGTCGCGGCGGCTTCGTACACGTTGTCGCCCCGGGCGCGCTCGGGCGCGAAGTCCCGCGCGGAAGCGAATCCGAAATCGATCACTCCCGCGCCTTCGGGCTGCGCAAAGATGTCCGCCTTGTGGATTGGCCACGCTTGCAGCTGCCCGGCGAATTCGTCGCGCGTGAGGTAAAGCTGCGCGGGATCGAGCGGCCGATAGGCTCCCGGAGCCTTCAGGCTGCTTTGCACCCGCGCGCTGTGGTAATCGGCGATGTCGGCCAGCCGCTCTTCTTCGGCGCCAAGTGCGGCGCCATCGATCAGCACCAGGTCGCCTTTGCGCAGGTGATCGAACAGCGTTTCCAGCCGATCCTCGAACAGCGGCAGCCAATGTTCCATCCCGGCCAGCCGCCGCCCGTCCGACACTGCCTGATACAGCGGATCGGTTGTGGAGTTGGCGCCGAAGTTCTCGCGATAGCGTGCGCGGAAGCGCTTGGTCGTCGCATCGTCGAGCAGCGCCTCGCTCGCGGGCAGCAGCAGGTGTTCATCAACGGTGCCCGTGGAACGCTGGGTGTTCGGACCGAACAGGCGAAGCGTTTCCAGCTCGTCGCCGAAAAAGTCCAGCCGCAGTCCCTGCTCAAGGCCGGAAGGAAAAATGTCGAACAGAGATCCGCGCACCGCGTACTCGCCCGCGTCAACTACCGTGTCGGTGCGCGAATAGCCTTGGCGCTGAAGCAGCGTGACCAGGCTTTCCCGCCCGATCTCCATCCCCGGCTTGAGCAGCCGTACGGACTCGCGGATGCGGAACGGCGTCAGCACGCGCTGCAGCGCGGCGTTGATCGTAGTCACCAGCAATTGCGGACCCGCCGCCTTCTGCTGCAGCCGGTGCAGTGCAGACAGGCGCCGCGCGCTAACTGACAATGCCGGGCTGGCACGGTCATAGGGAAGGCAGTCCCAAGCCGGGAAATCGATCACGCTCAACTCGGGCGCGAAGAATGCAGCCGATTCGGCAATCCCCCGCATCGCCGCTTCGTCGGGCGCGATGAATACCGTGCGGTTTCCGCTGATGGCCGCGGCGCGGGCAAGATCGGCCAGCACAAGCGGCTGCGCGCCCCGCGCGATCGAGGCCAGTGTCAGCGGGTTCCGGGCGGTGAGGATGCGGGAATGATCGGGCATGAAGCGGGCGAACTAGCGGCTAAGCGGAATAAAGAGAAGCCGCGAAGGCGCATCTCGATCCTGCCCGTGATTACAGCAGCCCAATCGCCAGCAAGCGGCGAGCGCCGCACCCGCACGTCAGCGCGGAATGTCGACGTAGTCCAGCCGCTTCATCCGTTCGATCAACGGCCCGGCATATTCGTCGGGCACGCTCAGCGTTCCCAGTGCCCAGCCCAGGATATCGACGTCTTCTTCCTCGATCAGGGCTTCGAACAAGGTCAGTTCAGGCTCGCCCCACTCGTGATGAAAGCGGTCGAAAAAGCAGCCGATTATATAATCAGCCTCGCGCGTGCCGCGGTGCCAGGCGCGGAAGTGCAGGCGTTTGAGACGGGCGTTTTCCATGCCGCCGCGCTAACGCATTTTCTCGCGCTAGGGAACATGTGCGAATGCGTGACTGACCGGCTGCAGCCGGGCTGGTGAAATCGCCGGCGCAAGCTATGAACCGCAATCATGCGTCCCGAGCGGCTCAATTCCCTGTTTGCCGAAACCGGAACCCTGAAAGGGGTAGGGCCGGGGCTCAGTCGCCCGCTCGAGCGGCTGGGTCTGACGCGCGTGCGCGACGTGTTGTACCATCTGCCGGACCGGTTCGTGCAACGCCGCGCCGTCGCCAACCTGGACGAGGCCGGCGTGGGCGAACAGGTTGTCGTCCAGCTGACCCCGCGCAACTACCGTGCCGGCGGGTCCGCCCGCGCGCCATTTCGGATCGAGGCGGAAGACGCGGCCGGCAACGTTTGTGCGCTGACCTATTTCGGCCGCAATGCTGGGTGGGCCCGCAAGCAGTTGCCGCTGGGCGAGCCGCGCTGGGTGTCCGGCCGGCTCGACCAGTTCGGCCAAATGCTCCAGATGGTCCACCCCGATCATGTCGCGGAAGTGGGCGCGGCTGCGCTCGGCACCCTGTGCGAGCCGGTCTATCCGCTGTCCGAGGGGTTGACGCAGGGCAAAGTGGGCGCGCTGGTTCAGCAGGCGCTTGGCCACCTGATCGATCTGCCCGAATGGATCGAGCCCGGCCTGCTGGCCAAAACCGGCTGGCCCGCGTGGCAAGAGGCGATGCGCGAGGCGCACAAGGGCGAACACAAACCCGCGCGGGACCGGCTCGCATATGACGAGCTGCTTGCCAACAGCCTTGCCTTGATGCTGGTGCGCAATGCCAACCGCGCGCGGGCCGGGACGCCTCTGCGCGGAGACGGCGCGTTGCGGGCCAGATTGGCGCTGCCCTTCGCGCTGACCGGGGCGCAGCAGCGCGCGATTGCCGAAATTGAGGGCGACGTGGCCCAGGGAGCACCGATGTTGAGGCTGCTCCAGGGTGACGTCGGGTCTGGCAAGACAATCGTCGCGCTGGAAGCCATGCTGATCGCGGTCGAGGCTGGCACGCAGGCCGCGCTGCTCGCGCCGACTGAAATCCTCGCTCGCCAGCACCATGCGACGCTGACCCGGATGGCTGCCGGGACCGGCGTGACCATCGCCCTGCTGACCGGACGTGACAAGGGACGCGCGCGCGAATCCGTGCTGATGGGATTGATGGACGGCTCGATCCACATCTGCGTCGGCACGCATGCGATCTTTCAGGATACTGTCACCTACCGCGACCTCACGCTGGTGGTAATTGACGAGCAGCACCGCTTTGGCGTCGGCCAGCGGCTGATGCTGAAGCAAAAGGGCCGCCGCACGCCGCATTGCCTGGCGATGACCGCCACCCCGATCCCGCGCACGCTGACGCTGGCGCAGTACGGCGAGATGGACGTTTCGCGGCTGGACGAGATGCCGCCGGGGCGCCAGCCGATCGACACGCGCGTGGTGGCGATCGAGCGGATGGGTGACGTGGTGGAGGCGCTAGCCCGGCATCTCGAGACTGGTCAGCAGGCCTATTGGGTGTGCCCGATGGTACGCGAGAACGAGACCATTGACCTTGCGGCGGCCGAAGCCCGCTTTGCAGAGATGCAGCTGCGGTTCGGGGCCGATGCAGTGCTGGTGCACGGACAGCTCAGGCCGGAGGTCAAGGACGCCGCGATGGAGAGGTTCGCCTCGGGCCAGGCGCGGCTGCTGGTGGCGACCACCGTAATCGAGGTAGGCGTCGACGTGCCCAGCGCGACGCTGATGGTGATAGAGCAGGCCGAGCGGTTCGGACTGGCCCAGCTCCACCAGTTGCGCGGCCGGGTCGGGCGGGGGGCGGACAAGTCCACCTGCCTGCTGCTGCGCGGAACCGCCCTGTCTGAAACGGCGCGCGATCGATTGGCATTGATGCGTGAAACGCAGGACGGATTCCGTTTGGCGGAAGAGGACTTGCGTCTACGGGGTGGCGGCGAGTTGCTTGGCACCCGGCAATCCGGCGACACGCCGTTCAAGGTGGCGTCGCTCGAACAGATTACCGAACTGCTGCCGATCGCGCACGACGATGCGCGATTGTTGATGGAACGCGACGGCGGCCTCACCGGGGAACGGGGTGAGGCCGCGCGGTTGCTGCTCTACCTGTTTGAGCGCGACTACGGGGTACAACTGCTGCGCGGCGGCTGAACCCCGTGAGTTGTCAGTGCGTCAGGTTGACTACCTTGATTTCGGCCGGCGGCAGCCCGCCGTTCTTGACCATCGCCGTCAATTCTTCCTTGCGCTGCAACATCTGCTCGCACAGCGCTTTTAGATCCACCCCGGCCTTTTTTGCCTGAGCAAACATGCCTTCCTGGCGCTGTTCCTCTTCTGCGACGTGGTGCTTGATCTCTTCGGACAGCACGTGGACCTTCGCATCGTAGAACTCGTCGTCGGCGGAGCTGCTCATGATGTCATTAACCAGCACTTTGGCGCCGTCATGCTCGACATAGGCTTCTGTCCAGGTGTCTTCCTCGATCTTTCCCTTTAGCGCGGGATAGAAGATCTCTTCCTCGATCATGGTATGAATCTTGAGCTCGTTGCAGATCTGCAGCGCTACTTTCTGCTTGGATTTAGAACTGGCGCTTTCGAATTGTTCGAACAGAGCTTCCACCTTGCGATGGTCCGCCTTCAGAAGGGCAATGGCGTCTTTATAGGTTTCGGTTTGCATGGACATGCTCCTGCTGTTCTGGCGATCACGCGCTTCGCACCATCAAGGCGCGAGCGGCGCGAAGGTTCCTTACCGTGACCGGCGGGCGCTGCACGGGCCTGCCATTTGGCCCCGGTTCATCGATGCGTGCGACTGACCGGGTTGGGAGAAATCGTGGGGTATAGGCAAGCAAGCGTGCGTCGCGGCGGGCAGAACGGCATGCTGCTCGTGTTCGCCGTGCTGCTGATCGCTGCCGCTGCGCTGCCGGTGATGGTCGCACGCTATCCCCAGATGACCGATTACGCGGCTCATCTTGCGCGCTATCACGTCATGCTCGATCTGGCGAAAAATCTTGACCTTGCGCGCCATTACGCCTTTGCTTGGGCTTGGAGCGGCAACGTCGGCGTCGATCTGGTGATGAATGCGCTCGGGCCGGGCCTGGGCGTGGAGCGAGCAGGCAGGCTTGTTGCCGGCGCCATTCCCGCGCTGACCGCTCTGGCCATCCTGCTGGTTGAATGGGTGCTGCGGCGACAGATCGGTGGCGGCGCGCTGCTGGCGCTGGCGGCGGTGTGGTCACCGTCGCTGGTGCTGGGGTTCCTCAACTACACGCTGTCGCTGGCACTGGCGCTGCTGGCCGTTGCATTGTGGATTGCGACGTCCAGCCGGCGGTGGCGCGCGCCAGTGTTCGTGGCGATCGGAGTGGTGGTATACCTGTGTCACCAGTCCGGCTGGGGCGTGCTGGGCGTTCTGGTGTTCGGGTATGAATTGGCCGTCCAACGCCGGCTGTGGGCTGCGGCGCTGGCAACGTGGCCGCTATGGCCGCCGTTAGCGCTGGTGGCGATGCTTGGCGGCGGCATGGCGGGCGCGATTGGTTATGGCGCTGATCCGCTACAGTGGAAGTTGACCAACTGGCTGCTCGCGTTGGCGGTAGAGGGGGTAGTCCCGGATTTGCTGCTGACCGCACTGCTTGGCGGAGCGATCATGCTCGCCGCCGTCACCCGCCGGATCGACCCGCGGATTGGCTGGGCGGCGCTGCTGCTGGCACTGCTGTCGTTTGCGATGCCGCGCCATCTTGGCGGCGGCGATTTTGCCGATTATCGGCTGACCGCAGTCGCGCTGATGACAGGCTGCCTGGCGATCGACTGGCCCCTGACGCGGGTCGGATTGCTTCTTTGCTCGACACCATTCCTGCTGCGCACCGGCAGCATCGCAGCGGATTGGCACCAGCGCTCGGTGGAGACCGAACAGGCGCTTGCCGCGTTGTCACACATCCCGCGCGGTGTGCATGTCGCTGCGGCGGTGGCGTGGCCCGCTGCCGGATGGAAGCCGCAGGCATGGTCGCACATGGCCTGCTATGCCACCGTCAGGCGCGACGCGGCCACAAACGCGGATTTCGCCATTCCCGGCCTGCATATGATCCGCCTGCGCCAGCCGGGCGCGTTCAGCGATCCGTCGCAGATGGTCGAGCAGGCCCCCGGCATCCGCCCAGACCTGTCGCAGTTCGCCCCTGCGAGCGGCGCCGATTACCTGTGGTATTTCGGGGACCGGCAGCCCGCCGCCCTGCCACCGGGCGCAGCCGTGATATTCAGGACGGCCAACACCAGCCTGATCCGCCTTCGCCCGACAAACGTGAGCCGCCAGACTTCGCGTCCGTAGCAACGGCGCGGTAGCTGGGCGGGTAGAGGGTCCAAAAACTCCGGCTCCGCCATCCCGAAGACGCTGACCCGTCACAGCAATCCATCTGAGTGGCCCACAGACCGTCTCCAGATGTGCAGGTCAGCGGCGAAAGCGGATTATCCGGATGATCGGGCCCGACGCTCGGCGAGGTTCCGGATAAAATGAGGCCACAATTTCGCCGGAACTGATCAGCGCCCGGTAGGCGGCGTGTTCCGCCGGAAACCGCGCGGCCTCGGAAGCATAGCGGTCTGCCTGCGACAGGATTGCCCAGTCGGCCCCGCAAGTCGGCCGCATCGCGGGATTGAGCGTGCCGTAGTCGATGTTCGAGCGCGTGCCCCGACCCTTGTCCACCGTATCGTACTTGATCCGTCCGGCAAGCAACGCCTGGGCATCGACGCAGCCCCGGTCACCCAGCGGGAACAGCGCGGGCCAGTCGCGGTCGAGCATGTCAAAGGCGAAGTGTTCGATTAGCACGCTATCGCCATCGGGGATGTGAGCATGGGCCCAGCGAACGGACTGCTGGCGCGTATCGTTCAGCCGCTCTTGCCCGCGGCCCCAACTGTTCCACCACAGCGGTGCGCAGGCCAGCAGCAGCACCGCCGTAACCACAACGGCTGCTCGCTCGCGCACAAGCAGTCCGTCCAGCACGCGGCCAAGCATCACAAGACCTCCGCCGGCCAGTACCGCCAGCAGTGGCATTATGGGCAGGGTCCAGCGTTCCCAGACTATGTTCTGCAGCATGAACGCGGCAACGAACCCGGCAGCGACCGGAAGTACGATGCACAGCACCGGCCCGTTCCTGCGCGCGGCCCACAGCCCCGCGAGCGCCAGGATCGCGCCGCCCGCGCCAAGCCCCGACCACAGCGGACCACGAAGATACCAAAGCAGATTCTCTAGCGGGGTGCCGCCTGTCGCCCCGACGTGATGCGGCTGCGCTTCCCCGGCAAGGTTGGCCAGCACGGTCCGGTAGTCGAGCAACAAATACGGCGAAACGGCAACCAGTAACAGCAACGTCATGCCCATGGTCAACGCGAACCTGATGAACGTCGTCCGGATCGGCGCCCCGGCGCGCAGCTGCAGCACCGCGCCGCCCCCGATGGCCAGCGCGCCGAGAGCGAATGGCCATTTCGTGGCGATCGCAAGCGCCAGCCAGGCGGCTGCGCGCAGCCAGTCGCGACGCCTGCCGTGCTGCGCCACGTCCAAACACGCATTGATGCAGAGTAGCAGAAACATGCAGGCCAAACCGTCGGAGCGGATGATCTGGGACCAGGCCGCGTGAACCGGATTTACCGCAAGCAGCGCAGCCGCTCCCAGCGCTGCAAGGGATCCCGCGTGGGCGCCTGCGTCGCCGTCTGCATGCCATATTCGCCGCGCGATGCGGGCGGTAAGAAGGATCGTGCCAAGCCCGACCAGAACCATGGCGACGCGGTGCGGCAGCATGAAAATCCCCGGATCATGGTACATCGCCGCGACAAAGGCGGGGACATCTGCCCAGGCCCCGACCAGCCATCCTGCCGCGAAGACCACAACATCGAGCACGGCCAGCAGGTACATGGTGGTGGTTGCCGGATGGCCGAACCAGCCGGGGTTGAGCGTCTTGCCCGCCAGCATCTTCATCGCGCCCAGCTCGAACATCAGCTCGTCGGATTCGTTGACCGCAGGCAGGCCGAACGTCAGCCCGTTGAACCGCAGGGCAGCCCCGACGAGGATGACAAGCAGCAGGGCAAGCGGCGCCACATCAAGCAGGTTGATCGAACGCGGGCAGCCTGCGCCCCACAATGGTCTGCTTCGGCTGGCCAAGTTTTTAACGCGCATCGCGCCGCGGCCTTTCGACCATCGGCAACAAGGGAGCATCGTGCCGGAAACGCCAGCGACTTGCCCAGCCGTCTTCCCACACGTCACGTGTCACATCGCGTATGGTTTGCACTGCCAGGCATTGGGCGATGAGCATAATGATGAGCGGGCGGATAAAGGGTCCGAGCATTACTTTGAAAGCGATTATCTGAGTCGAATGCCCGAAGTAGGTGTCGCGTACCACGTCTGCGGCGTGGTCGATCGGATAGTCCAGCGGAATGGCGAGTAGATAACACCCGACGATTGCTGCTTTTTGCAACCCACCCTTCCATGGTTCCAGCAGAGTGAACAGCATGAAGTAGGTTTGCGTGTATCCCCCTGGCTCTGTTGTCACAAGAACCAGCAAAATCGACAGATTGATCACTCTGTAGCTTGTAGCGCATTCCGGACGCAACCAGGCCGCCGCCGCGGCCAGGACGATCAGCGCTTGCGTGACGTGCTGCAACAGGGGGATGACAAACAGCGCCAAACTAAGGTTGCGAGACCCAATCAGCAGTATAAACGGGAAAAAGTCTCCCCGCATCAATGATAGTAACGCCTCGTAAGTGGTCGAATACCAGAAATCAAGAATCTGCATCGCTGGAAGGTTGGCAAAGAATACGATGTTATCGTACAGCTCCTTTGGCGTACCGCGTCCCAAGAGAGCGTAAGACGCCAGGTAGACCAGCACGGTTGCTATCAGGGCGGACTCTACCCAGCGCCATTTGCGTTTGATCAAGAGCGCCAAGATGGGCGCGATGAGGTAGACTTTGAAATTCACGGCCAGTCCGGCGCAGAGCCAACGCAAACGGGCGGAGCGGATCAGCGGTCCGAAGGCAAGCAGCAGCAGGTTGAACGACACCAGTACAAGATTGCCTCGTTCCAGCCCATCAAGCATCGGCAGGCCCAAGCCGAGGCAGATCGTCCGTTGCAGGGCGGTCGGCTTGTTCCACTTTCGAAAAATCAAATAGATCAGAACGAGGTTAAGAAAGAAAACCCCGAACATGGTAGCCATGCCCAGCCAGTCGCATTCGCGTGCGGGGAGGCCGAAACTAAGGTCTGAGCCGTTGAACGAGCGCCGGCTGGGATAGCAGGAGGCGATACCAAATAGGCGCAGGAAGACGAACGATATTGGAGGGTAAAGCGTTTTCCAAGCATCGTACGTGCCCGGATCACGAGACCAGTAGGCCGTGTTGAACCAGTCTGCGAACAGATCATCGGGCTCGTAGAAAAACGGCTGCGGGAGGTAGTGGTATACCGCGACGTGCCACAGACAATACAGGACGCCGCCTGCCACGATGCCGGCCAGTATCGTTTCAGTGACCGGAATGGCCCGGGTGATCCGACGCAGGAACCCCGGCTTGCTAAACGGCGAGCTGTACATTGGTTTCCTCTACGCTTCAGCCGGCGGGCTTGGGGCTGAAGACCAATCGCTTAAGCACGAAGTAATTGACCAACGATACGAACACAGTGCTGATGAGGCCGGCCACGTAAGGCGATCCCACCACGCTTGCCGCCGCAGCAAGCGCGGCAAGGCCGAGAAGGTAATTCCCGGCATATGACGCCGCGAAGCGCCGCTTCGAAGCTTGATGGTCGGCGAAGGCGTAGCGACTGTAAGTGAAGTAGTTGAACATCACCCCCAGGACGTGTGAAACGATTTGCGCAAGGTAGAGATTAAGCCCCAGCCAGACGAACCCGACGAACAGGCCATAGCCGAACACCGTGTTGACTATTCCCGCCTGATAATAGCGCCAAATTCGGTTCCATTCGGCCACGGACCTGAAGTCAAACACCGGCCTCGTTCTCCACGGTGAAATTTATCCGCTCGCGCTCCACCACCAGCGGTTGGTTGCGCGTGCGTTCGGAAACGAGTGCGGTTTGCACGCCAAGCAGGCCGAGGAACAGAAACAGGAGGAAGAACTGCCCCTCCAGCATGGCCGCGAACAGCCACAGTTGCACCGACCCGCCCGTAAAGGCCGCCACGACCCCGCCGAGCAGGCAGATCGCGGTGAGCAGACCACTGAAGAACGCGACGTATAGCGGCGCGCGCAGCAATTTTTTGGACGAGCCGGCAAGACCGTTCAGCGCAAAATCGAGCAGGGTGGAAAAGTTATTGTTGGACCTGCCGCCTGCACGCTCCGGACGCCGGTAAAGTATCTGCTCGATCGCGAAACCGGTCTCAACGAGGAGGCCGCGGAAGAACGGCTCGGGCTCGTTCAGCAAGCGGATCGCCTCGACCACACGCCGATCATACAACCCAAAGCCGGTGGCGTTCGGGATGATTGCATAGTCGCCGATGGCCGCCTGGGCCCGGTACGACAGGGTGCGAAAGAACGTGAGGAGGGGGCCCGACCGTTCCGCCTCGCGGACGCCGAGCACGATTTCGCATCCTTCTCGCCACCGCCGGACGAATTCCGGAAGCAGGGCAGGCGAATCCTGGAAGTCCGAGCACATCGAGATTATTGCCCGCCCGGATGCCTGGTAGATCCCGTACGTTGGTGACCGCATCTGTCCGAAGTTGCGCGTATTGACGATCAGCTTGATGCGAGGGTCACGGGCACACATGCTTTTGACGATCTCGACCGTGCGGTCAGTCGAATCGTTGTCGATGAAGATCAGTTCGAACGCATCTGACACCGTCTCGAGTTCAGCGATTACTGCGACAGCGATCGCTTCGGCATTCGCTTGCTCGTTACGGCAGGCGAGCACCACACTGATCTCTGGCATTGCGTGGCAAATCGTATCAGGCCGGTGCACTTGAGCCCTCCCTTCGGAAGGCTGCCGCGCCTACCGGAGGACGCATACGGTAAAACTCAATCGCGCCCCATATAAGCACCAACCCAAGCAGTACGGCTACGCCGGGCCACCAGTACTGTCGCTCCGTGTCGAGGTACGGTGGTTCAAGTACGCGCACGTTCGCGCTTGAAGTCAAATCCTCTACCGCAGTGCCCTGAAGGAATTTCAAATAGCTGTCGTAAAGCGTGCGCTGGATCATCAACTCTCGTTCGAATTTGAAAAGCGCACTGGAAGTTGAAACCGCGCGGCCTACCGTGAAATCATTTTGCGAATTCACGACCTTAATTTGCGCCAACTGGCTATTCAATGCATTGATTTCAGCCTGCATCTGCTTGATGTTAGGGTTCGTTGGTGTGTAAATCTGCAGGGCCGCGTTCATCGCCACCTGCCTCGCCTTGATTGCTCCCTGCAGCTGAGCGATGCGCTGAGTTACGACATCTACTTCGGTCATCGGGTTGGGTGCGAGGTTGCGCAATCTGAACGCGTCGTAATTCGCTTGCGCCCGCGCGAGATTGTCCGAAGTTTCGTTGGCAAGCTGGACCAGGATGTTGCGCTTATAGGAGGTTTGCCGGCGGCTGATCTGACCGAGTTGTTCCTGGGTGGAACTTGTATAGGCTTCGACTATGGTTTTCGCGAGTTCGCCGTCGCGCAATTTCATCTCGATGACGATAATCCCGCCCCGCAGCGAGCGAACCGTAACCTCGTCCTCCAGCCAGCGATGCGCTTCAACGCGCGACTTGCCCAAGCGGCGTTCAAGGCCAACACGGGTGATGACGAGATTTCTAACCGCGATCCCATTACCGACCTTCAGCGCAACCTCGATCGCGGCCTGATTTCCGAAAACGCTGTTGATTGCGCCAAGCTGGCCAAGTGTCCCGCTCAGCCCTAGGCTCGATGGATCCGTCGGACTGAGGGTCGCGGCGGCGCGGTAACGCTGAGGAAACACCGACAGCAACGCGAAGAGCAGGATAAGCGGCACGAACACCAGCGCGCGGCGCGCCAGCGTGGACATCGGCCGGGACGCCGCCATCGTACCGGTCAACGATCGCACCGGCGTCACTTAGTCACCGCCACGACTGTCGCGGCGCTCAGGCCAAGCTGGAACAACGTTTGAGTGATGTCCTTGAATTTGGCCCAAAAGGTTCCGCTTTGGGTCTTGATTGGCACGAACACGACATCGCCCGGCAGGACCCGCGCGCGCAGGGCTCCACGCTTGGTCGATACCACCTCGCCATTGGCGCGAACCAGGAAGGTGCCGCCCACGTCTGCAATCCGCAAGGTCCCGCCCGCCTGTTCAAGGTAATGAAGGACCGGCATCGGCTTGCCGCCGCCGATCAGGAACGACGCCGGGCGGTAGACCGCGCCGAACACGCCGATCGTGCTCGGGCGCGGCGGAATATAGATCGTGTCGTTATTTTCCAGCGCGATCCGGTCTGGCAGACCGCTGCCGTCCGGCGCCACGTTCAGCACCACCCGGCCATCGGGCTGCACGTTGCGAAGCTTTTCGATGACGCTCTGCGCTCCGGCAATCTGCGCGTTGCGCTGTGAATCGCTGACCGAGGAACTGGACGTCAGCGGCGCGGCTGCCACAGTCACTTCAAGCTGCTGAAGGCCCTCGCGGAAGCTCTGCTGCTGCTGGAGCTTTACCGACTGGCGGATAAAACGAATCCCATAGGGGAATGCCTGTCCTGTCATCCCACCGGCTTTGGCGATCACTTGCGAAAACGGCGTGTTAGGCGGGAAGTAATACGTCCCCGGCTGCGCGACCTCGCCTTCGATCCGTACCAGTACCGACTGGCGGTCGACCGGCATCGCCAGCGTCCCGGCAGAGAGCAGTTGCACGATGTCGCCCGGCTGGATCTTCAGCAATCTTGCTTGCTGCAGGTTGAATTCCTGCGGGCCGGGGGTGCTGCCCTGGCTCATGCTATAGACGATCAGGCGCGAACGGTCAGCCACCGTGTTGGGGCCGCCGGCTGCTGCCAGCATGTCGGCTACGCTCTCGCCCGGCTTCGCCTCGTAGATCGCCTCTTCCTGAACCGATCCGAACACTGCAACCTGTGGGCCGGCCGGCGGGATGAACAGGACGTCCTCGTTCTGCAGCTGCACGTCCTTCACCCGGTTGCCGCCGCGCATCAGCTGGTACAGGTCAAAATCCCCGACTTCCTGTCCGTTGCGATAAACCTTGATCGTGCGCCAGCTGCCGCCTGCGGATGGACCGCCGGCCTGGAACACGGCGTTGGCGATGGTTGACAGGCTGCCGACGGTGAAGGCGCCGGGATTGTTGGCAAGGCCCGTTACGTAGACCCTGATGCCGCGCAGTTCGGCAATGTTGACCGAGATGGTGAAGCCGCGGAACTGGGTGCCGATCGCGGCCGCCAAGGTTTCGCGCAGGTCCGAATGGCGCACTCCGGCCACCTTGACCGACCCGACGCCCGGAAGGAAGATTGCGCCGTTGTTATCGACGAAGCGGGCAACGCTGCCCTCCATCGATCCCGACAACGAGATGACGAGCGAATCGCCCGGCTGGACGATGTATTCAGGCGGAACGGTCGCCGTGGCTGGGGCTGCGAAGTCGCGCAGCGCTGGCAGTACCAGCTTTTCACCGAAACGCGGAAGCCTTCGGCCCAGGACGCGCTCGATGTACAGCTCGTATTCGCCGGGTTCGGAAGGCACGCGGGTCAGTGTCTCGCCCGAGCCCACTCCGTCTTCGCGCGATTGCCTCCGGGACAGGGGACTGTTGGTCTGATCGTTGGCATCGAACGGACGGATCGTCTCCTGGCCGACATAAGGGTTGTCGGGCTGGACGGAATCCCTGCGTTGATTATTCGAATTGTTGTTGTTGCTGTTGTTGCCGGAATTGGTCGAAGGTGGGTCTAGCGGGGACTGCGAGTTATTGATCTGCGCGCC
The DNA here is from genome assembly GCA_040387665.1 of Pseudomonadota bacterium. GTDB lineage: Bacteria > Pseudomonadota > Alphaproteobacteria > Sphingomonadales > Sphingomonadaceae > Novosphingobium. The sequence continues at coordinate 69,317 of JAZKDH010000015.1, forward strand.
TGTCGAGGCGGCAAGGCCGATAGCCGCCAGCACGGCGCCGCTGCGCACGAACCGAATAATTTTCGTCGGAATCAAGTTTCGTTTCCTTTGCGTACCCGAAATCGCATCGCCACTACGCCTAGCCTCCGACGGCGCGTCGCTCGTATCACGGAGCGGCACTGCGGCCAACCACTCTCAACCATGCGGCGGTCTCGGCGATCTGTTCTTCAACTGGCGCGTGGCAAAGCCCGTGTTCGGCAAGGAGCGCCACCCAGCGATCATGCGCGCCGACATAGCGGTTCGCTTCCAGCCGGACGATTTCCGCCCGGTCAGCGCGCCCCCCAACAACCTGTGCGACCTTGCTTGCCAGCTCGCCAAGCTCGAGCGCCTCGCCGCCTGTGTCGAAGCGCGTTACGGCAGGCCCGCGCGGGGCCAGCAGGATGGCGAAGACCAGCGACAGCAGTTCACGCAGCGCGACGTAGGAACGGTACACCGGCTGCGATGCGTGGACCGTCACCGGCTGGCCATCAAGTGCGGACAGGATGAAGTCGGCCAGCGCATATGCTTCCGGCTTGTTGATAAAGGGGCCCGATACGGCATAGAGCCGGCCGATTGCCGCCCGCCGGGCCGGAGCAGCGCCGGCCCACGCGGCAAACCGCTCTTCGTCGTCACGCTTTAGCCCCCCATAGAGCCGTAGGTCGTGTGCAGCGGCAGGGTCATCCGTGAACGCGGCGGCGCCCGAACTGGCAACGAACAGGCGGTCCGTTCCTATTCGGTCCAATGCAGATGCCACCGCATCGGAAATGTGCCGGTTCGCAGTAACGTAGTCAGCCTCTGTCATCCCTGCGACCTTGTCTTTGGTCAGGAAGGCCAGGTGCATCAGCAGTGTCGGCTGGCAGCGCAGCCCGGCCAGATCATCAAGCGCGAACTGAGCGAAGCGCGTGCCATCGGCCAGCGTCAGCGCACGCGCGCGCGATCCGAAGCAGACGACGCGCCGGGCAAACCCTTCGGCACCGAGTGCCACGTAAAGCATTTGCGTGACGCTGCGACCGACCCAGCCGCCTGCTCCGACCACCACGATCCGCCGCACGTCATCGCTGAGCGTCGCGGCAATCGGGCCCGCAAGGCGCACGGCTGCGGCCGCGCGCGCGCGGCCGCTTTCAACTGCAGTGGCCGCAGCCGGTTCAGGCAATTTCGTTGAGAGCCGATAGATAGTCGATCTCTGGGCTCATCCGGTCGATCGGGTTTGATTCCATCGAGCCCGTCGCCGTGATCCGGCTGGTGATCTTGGGAAAATAGGTCTGCTGCGGATCGATCGGCACGATGAAGCCGCACAGCCCAGGTGCTTGCATCCGTGCGCAAACCTCTGCATTGTCCGTGAAATCCAGCGGCAATCGCATCACCGGCAAGTCCCAGGCGGCGAACAGTTTCTCCCACTGCGGCAGGCCAAGGCCCGAGGTGCGGTCGCAGCCAAGATACTTGCCGTTGAAATACGAACGCTGAGTCATCCGGATCGACGCATGGCCCTGGTCATCGAAGATGAAGATCTTCAGGTTCAGGTTGTTGATCGCCGCGGTACCCAGTTCCTGCATGTTCTGAGCGAAGCCGCCGTCGCCCTCGATCAGGATGGTGCGACGCGGCGAACCGGCGATTGCGGCACCTATCGCACCTGACAGGCCATAGCCCATTGCCGCAAGCGACTTGTCGGTCAGCACCCGCTGTCCCAGCTTCTGTTTGTAAATCTGCATCGACAGGGTGAAGGCGCTGCCGCTCGAACAGGGGATAATAAGGTCGTCGGGGGTGGTCAGGCCTTCCAGCCGGACGATGAACTCATAGGGCGAAAGGAAGCCTGGTCCCGTCGTGTTGACGTCCTCCACCCGCGGCACCGCAGCGCGGATGCGGCGGCCATGCTCCAGCCAGTTCGGCCGCATGGTAAGTTCGCGGGCGATCAGCCGGCGCAGGAAGTCATTGGCGTCGGCACGCACGGGGAAATCAACGCGAGGGTGCCCCTTGGCCAGCTCGCCCGGATCGATCTCTACCTGCACGATCTTCGCGTTACGGCCGAATTCCTGCCAGTTGAAACCGGTCTGCTGCATCCCGAGCCGCGTTCCAACGGCAACAATCAGGTCGGCTTGGTTGATGATAATGTTGCTGCTGCGCTGGCCCCAGGTGTTCGGCCGGCCAAGATAGTTCGGCGCGTCACCGTCGAACCGGTCGGCGCCGTTGTAGGTGGTCATCACCGGCATGCCGAGCTGTTCGACGCGTTCGCGCAGTTCGTTCGCCACGGCGTACTCTATACCGCCCCCGACCAGCAACACCGGCCGTTCGGCATCGCGCCACATGGCAGCCACTTGCGAAACTTCGTCTTCGGTGGCCACCGCCAGGACCGGAGCGACAAGAGCGGGCAGTGCCTGTTCCGACACATCGTGGGCCTGCACGTCAAGCGGCATCTCGAGGAACACTGGCCCCTTGCGCGGCGTCCAACTTTCCGAAATCAGCGACAGGAACTCTTGAGCCCCGATTGGTGTTTCAAACCGGTAAGCAACCTTCGTGGTCGATCGCACAAGTTCGACACCGTCGATTTCCTGGATCCCGCGCGAACGGATCTGCTGGCGGGCAAGGTCGGCGGTCTTTACCTGGCCGCCGATCACCAGCAGTTCGCGGCTTTCCAGCCAAGCGCCGCTGATCGCAGTAACGATATTGGTGAGGCCTGGGCCCGCGGTGACCAACGCCAGCGCCTTGGCCGGAGCGCCGATCTCGTTGAAGTATTCCGCCGCAATGCCGGCGGCAACCTCGTGGACCACCGGCACGCCCTTGAGATAACGATCGAGGCTTTCGGTGAGGTGCATGATGTTGCCCCCGCCGACGTAGAAGTAGTGGGTGTAGCCGGCGGCCTTCAGCCAGGCGCCGATCTGATCGCTGTATTTCATCGGCAGGACCCTTCGACTAGCGACAAAAGCGAGGTGATGATTGTCATGATCTGCTGGGCCGAAAGGCTGCCCGGCGTTTCGCGGTCATACCCCCAGTCGGCGTGAAGGGGCAGATGAATCTGTCCTTCGAACGGTTCCAGATGATTGTTCATGTCATCTATATATACGATCAGCCACTTGCCATGGTCCAGCCAGTGCTGATCCTGCGCGACCGCAAGCTTTGAACCGAGCCGACGGATGTCCTCCTGCCCGAACACCGGCAGCACGTCGGCGCCGTGGAATGCCAGCGTTTCGCGGATCGAGGCAACGTTGCGGGTGGACAGGATCGCAAAGCGTTCCGGGAATTTCAGCAGCAGCGACTTTATCAGCAGGAAAAAGTCATAAGGCGGCATGACTTTGGGCCAATCGGGATCAGCCATCATCGTCTTGCGTGCTTCGAAGAACAGCCGCGCGAATTCCCAATCGGGCGTTTCGGGCTGCACGTCGTGCAGGACAGAGGCCGGCACATGATCGGTCAAGCTATAGAGTCGGTTGTAATGCCAGGCGTCGGTGACAACGCCGCGATAGACGAGGAACTCCTCGTAGGTGATGTCCTGGCGGTAGCCAGCCAGCCCACTGGTCGCAAGATTGGCGACCGAAAAAGCTTCGAAGGCGCTGTTGAACAGCACGCCGTCGAAGTCGAGAACGAACTTGACCTCCATCAAAGCCTCGCGCGCAGCGCATCCACCCGGGCGCGGGCCGCGTCGGCGATGGCGCCATGGAAATCCAGCTGCAGGCCGAGCAGCGCCTCTTCGATCGCAAAGGCGTCAGCCAGCGCACCATCTTCCAGGAATCGCGCTACAGGCATCACGCATTTGCGCGTTTCGACGGAGGCCACCAGCGCGCGCAGTTCCTCATCGACCTTGAGCAGAGCCACGGTCTTGGCGTTGATCGAGCCGCCCATGGTCAGTCCCAACCCACGGTCATGAGCGGCCTTGCCGACCGCCTTCACCATGGCGATGGTCTCGTCGCAATCGACGTGGGCTCCGCCATAGCTGGCGGTGAGGTCGGTGCGGCCGACCGTCACCTCCTTCAGTTTGATCCCGGCGTCGAGGATCGCCTCGATGTTGCGGACCGCGTCGATCGTCTCGATGGTTACGCCGACATGATCGAAGGCCCGGTCCGGCACCATTTCCATGTACTTGCGCATGGCAAATGCGCTCTCGATCATCGGAGCGACGACGGAGCGGATGCCTTGCTGCATCAGGAAGCGCAGGTCCGATTTGGCCTCGCACCCGCCAATCTTGACGAGATAAGGCAGCCCGTTGCGGGCGGCAAAGGCCGCTTCCGCCGCGATCGTTTCACGCGTCAGTCCCTCTGCCTCGAATTCGCCTTTGAGAGAGATGATGCGGGATAGATCCATCGGGTCCACTGTTTTCCTGGTATGCATCACTGGTCAGCGGACGCGGTTGGCAAGAAAGCCGCGCACCGTCTTCGCGACATAGGCAAAGTGCTCCTCGCCCAGGCCCGGATAGACACCGACCCAGAAGGTCCGGTCGGTAACGATGTCGGCATTGGTCAGATCGCCGACCACCCTCACGTTGCGGCCCTTCATGTAGGGCTGGCGCAGCAAGTTGCCGCCGAACAGCAGGCGGGTGCCGATCTTGGCTGCATCGAGATGGCGGAGCAGGTCCTCGCGCACGAACGGGGCATTGTCGCGCAGGGTCAGCGGGAACCCGAACCAGCTCGGCTGGGAATTGGGTGTTGCTTCCGGCAGGATGAAGATGTCTTCGAATTCGCGGAAGGTCGCGGTGAGGAGGTCGAAGTTGCGCTGGCGGGCGGCGATGAAGCCATCCAACCGGTCGAGCTGGGCAAGGCCGACTGCCGCTTGCATGTCGGTGATCTTCAGGTTGTAGCCGGCGTGACCGTAGGTGTACTTGTGATCGTAACCTTCCGGCAGCTGGCCCAGCTTGCGGGCGAAACGCTTGCCGCAGGTGTTGTCCTGGCCTGGCGCACACCAGCAGTCTCGGCCCCAGTCGCGCATGGATTCGATCACCCGCTTCAGCCGCGGTTTGTTGGTGAACACCGCGCCGCCCTCGCCCATGGTGATGTGGTGGGCCGGATAGAAGCTGAGCGTGCCGATGTGGCCGAAGGTGCCGACGTTCTGTCCGTTGTAGGTTGCGCCCAGCGCGTCGCAGCAGTCTTCGATCACCCACAGGTTGTACTTTTCCGCGACCCGCATCACCTCGGCCAAGTCAAACGGATTGCCCAAGGTGTGCGCGATCATGATCGCACGGGTCTGGTCTGATACCGCCGCCTCGATCATTTCCGGCTTGATGTTGTAGGTGGGGATGTCGACATCGACGAACACCGGCGTCAGCCCGTACTGGAGCGACGGATTGACTGTGGTGGGAAAGCCCGTCGCCACCGTGATGACCTCGTCGCCCGGCTTGATTGCGTCGCCGCGGAAGTAGTGCGACGTTAGCGTCGAGAGTGCGAGCAGGTTGGCGGACGAGCCCGAATTGGTGGTGAGCGCGTGGGCGACGCCGATCCGCTTCGCCAGCCTTTCCTCGAAGGCGGTGTTGAAGCGCCCCGTAGTCAGCCAGAAGTCGAGCGAGGATTCGACCAGCAGCTGCATGTCACTGGCGCCGTAGACCTTGCCGGATACCGGAACAGCGCTCTCGCCCGGTACAAAGGGCTTCGGCGCATGGAAGCGACGGGCATATTCGCCGGTCAGGTCTACAATCAACGCGCGCAGGGCCGCTTCGTCGCAATCTTGCCCCAGAGTCGCCATCACGTTTTCAACGGTCATTTTAGCTTCTATCCTTGCAGCGCGGCGCCGTAAGTCGCGCGAAAATTGGTGAGTTGTTCGTGGCTGACGGCGCGTGCATCTTCCCCTTTTTCAACCGCTTGATGCCATGCGACGATCTTTTCGAGGGAGGTTTCAAGCGGCCACACCGGCCGCCAGGCCAGTTCGTCTCGGGCCTTGCTGCAATCAAGCCGCAGCAAGCGGGCTTCATGCACGCGCGAGCCGTGGTCGAGCCGCCAGCCACCGCGATCGTTCCCCCAGGCTGCAAGCATCCGCTCGACGATCCAACCCACCGGTTGCGCATCGCTATCGGCCGGGCCAAAGTTCCAGCCCTCGGCCAGACGCCGTTCGCCAGTCTCGAAATTCGCCAGCAGCCGCCCGGCCAGTATAACATAGCCGCCCAGCGCATCCAGCACGTGCTGCCACGGGCGCACTGATCCGGGCGAGCGGATATCTACCTCGGTTCCTGCGATCAGTGCGCGAATGATGTCCGGCACCAATCGGTCCTGCGCCCAGTCGCCGCCGCCGATCACGTTCCCGGCGCGCGCCGTCGCCAGCAACGCCGTCCCGGGCTCGTCAAAAAACGAGCGGCGCCACGCGGCGGCAACCAGCTCGGCCGCGCCCTTGCTGGCACTGTAGGGATCGTGGCCGCCCATGGGATCGCATTCGCGATAGGGCCAGATCCATTCCCGGTTTTCATAACATTTGTCGCTGGTTACGCAGACGATGGCCTTGAGTCCGGGGATACGGCGACAGGCATCAAGCACGTGGACGGTGCCCTGGACATTGGTGGCAAAGGTCTCGACGGGCTCGGCAAAGGAAAGCCGCACGAGCGGCTGGGCAGCCATGTGGAACACGACTTCTGGCTGTGCGGCGGCCACCGCGCGTTCGACCGTGGCAACGTCGCGGATGTCGCCCTCGACGTGTTGGACGAGCTCGCCGATCCGGGCCTGCCGGAACAGGCTGACCTCGTCCGCTGGCAGGGCAAGGCCGGTGACCTGCGCGCCCATCCGGGAAAGCCACAGCGCCAGCCAGCTGCCCTTGAAGCCGGTGTGCCCAGTGATCAGTACCCGGCGGCCTTGCCAGGTGCGCTCGTTCACCACGTTTTCCACGGAGCCCCGTTCGCCCAAAGTTCTTCCAGGTGCAGCTTGTCGCGCAGCGTATCCATCGGCTGCCAGAAGCCATGGTGGTGGAAAGCGACGAGCTCGCCTTCGCGGGCAAGGTGTTCGAGTGGTTCGCGCTCCCACAACGTCTCCGGCCCCTCGATCAGGTCGAGCACCGAAGGATGGGCGACGAAGAAGCCGCCGTTAATCAGGCCGCCGTCGCCTGCCGGCTTCTCGGCGAAGCTGCGAACCCGTTCGCCCTCGAACTCCAGCGCGCCGAAGCGGCCGGGCGGGGCTACCGCGGTGATCGTCGCCCTGCAGCCGTGGCCGGCGTGAAAGGCCAACTGCGCGGTGATGTCGATGTTCGCGACGCCGTCCCCATACGTCAGGCAAAACGGTTCGTCCGACGGAAGGTAACGGCGGATCGCCTTGATCCGGCCCCCGGTCATGGTTTCTGCGCCGGTTTCGACCAGAGTGATCTTCCATGGCTCGCCCCAGTTCTGGTGCACATGCATGCCATTGTTGGCAAGGTCCAACGTCACGTCGGATGTGTGCAGGAAGTAGTTCGCAAAGAACTCCTTAATCATGTAGCCTTTATAACCGAGGCAGATGATAAAATCATTCACGCCGTGAGACGAATAGATCTTCATGATGTGCCACAAGATCGGCATTCCGCCCACTTCAACCATCGGCTTAGGCCGAACCGACGTTTCTTCCCCAAGGCGGGTTCCCAGGCCACCTGCCAGCAGTACCGCTACCGTCATATTTATTCTTTTACTCCTGCTGAGTAAAACCAACGTAACAGTGCGCCAGCAGGCCCTGCGCTGCCATGCAACCTCACCCTCCCGGTGCGGTTTTCATTTGGACGGCAAGGCAAGTCAACCCGGATAAGGTTAGTCGTGGCTCTAACAGGCTGAATGCTTATGCGTCCGGCTTGGTGCGGTTTGGCCGCGTGATTGTTGGATTACGCAGTCATAGCGAAGTTGTTCCCGAGCGGCGGATGCCAACTGGGTGCAGTTTAAGGTGCCTGCACGGCGGAACTGGAATAATTGACACGACGTGGCGATGATCGCGTGAGCACAGGAACTGTGCCAGGTCCTCGCCTGGATTGTCCGCGCCAATGCTTAACATGCTGTTTGTGTTAGAATTTGGTCGGGGAGAGAGGATTCGAACCTCCGGCCCCTGCCTCCCGAAGACA